>CP013997.1:1346959-2020439 GCA_001534745.1 Pseudomonas monteilii | reverse complement strand
TCATAACCCAGCGTGCCATCGGGCGTGATTTCTTGCGTCAGTCGGCCCAGCACGTCGTAGGCGTACTCGAGCTTCTCTGCGGTGATCCCTAGCCGCTTGCCTGTATCGGTCGGGTGCCGCTCAATACTCAACAACCGATCGACATCATCGTAGGCGTATGTCTGTTTGGCGTCGCCGTTGAGCTTGGCGATCAACCGACCGATCTTGTCGCGCTCGAACAGTATCTGGCGCTCAGGGCGCTCCCCTCGTTCACCGTAGCCAATCTCATCCAGGCGGGTGAGATGACCGGCGATGTCGTAGCTGAAGCGCCGAGTCAGGTTATCGACCCGCACTTCTTCAGTCAGGCGGTCCGAGGCATCGTAGGCAAAGCTATAGGTGGCATTGTTCTCGTTAACCAACGCCGTCAGGCGAATGGCCTTGTCGTACTCGTAGCGAACTCGTTGACCCTTGGCATCCTGCCGACTACTCGGCAAGCCACGCCCTGTGCGCATCAGCTGGACGGTCTGACCCTTGCCATCGGTATGGCTCAGGACCTGGCCATGGACGTTGTAGGTAAAGCGCTCCGTCGTACCGTCCGGGTGGGTGATGCGCACGACCTCACCATCGGGCTTACGCTCCAGCGTCGTGGTCTGGTTCAGCGCATCGGTCACCGCCACCAGATGCTGGCGTTCGTCATAGCGATACCAGGTGCTCTTGCCCGAACAGTCCTGAAAACGCTCGACCTGAGCGCGTGTGTTCCACCACAGGTACTTGGACTTGTACGTCGCATCGATGATGGTATGCGGCAGGCCGTCCTCGCCGTTGAGGTATTCGGTCTTGTGGGCGAGGGCATCTGTTTCAGCGATTCGATTATCCTTCTCGTCATAGTGGGCTTTCCAGACGCTGCCGTTAGGATACTGACCCTATTTTTGACCAGTGAGGCGAGATGGTAATGCTAATAGAGGATTGTGCACTTTAGAGGCTCGGCCTATTGATCAGTCGCGAGTACTGATCAATAGACGAAGATGCCTACATTAGCGTTAGCATTAGGCAGGATGGGTCCTGTCATGTTGCCATTCGTATCCAGTTCGATCTAGTAGCGATCGCAGCCTCGGCTACTAGAGAAACTTGAAGAGAGATGACTGAGGTTTGGTGTCAGTCATCTACCTAGCAGATTGTAAAAGAGCGGTTGGCGCAGGCGCCGTGGCTACAGAGATTCTACAGTCACTTTTTCGGTAGTCCCCGCAAAGGCTTGTTATTAGAATGAACACAAAGTCCACGCTCAAACGACGCCTTGCACCAGCCGCCGACTCTTTACGCCGCCCCACGGATCGTCAATCAAAAACTCCGCATCGACCTCAGTCACTGAAGGGACAAAAGTTAATTTATAAAAAACCTCATCCCCCTCACAGACCTCGAAGTACAAGGAATACTGTCGCTGTTCCAAACTCAAGGTAATTTTGGCTTTTTCGGTAGCTGAGGCGAGTTCAACATGTTCTAAATTTGTTATCTTGAAAGGGACAACAATACAGCGCTGGGACAACTCATCCAGTGAAAAGCTTTCGAGAAGATACAGTTTCACATTAGCGCCAAACGCATCATCCGGGAGCGGATCAAATACTACGTAGTCGCTATGTAAAACTGCACCTTGCTCAAGATTTTTTTGCCCCCACTGACTAGCCGACTCGTCATAGGGGCGAGAGCGCACCTGAATTTGGCTATGAGATATGAGCAAATCAAATTTTTGACTCGAGACAACCATTAATACACCTCCACTTTGATCTTGGTACCGTTTGACAAATCAAACAATATGTTGACTATGCTAGACCCTGCACCTCGATTATCGCTAGGATCAATGTGTCTTATCTCGAAGAGACACTAACGTCGTCCAAGAGCGGCTGAGCATAAACGATGTCGCTGGCCTGACCACCGAAGAGCAGGAAGCCTAACGGTACGCTTTGGGCATCACGCAGCATATGGATCTTGGTGGTCAGTCCGCTACGACTGCGGCCTAGAGCGTGACCGGCGGGCTCTTCAGGCCCCTTTTTTCCTGGCCTTTGAAGAGGCTCGGGTAGCACGTACACCGGTCAAATCGATCATCCAGACCTGTAAGTCTATGAGGCCGTGATCCTTGAGTTTCAAATGCAATCGTCTGTATCTGGTCGAAAGTGCCTCGATTTCGCCACGTCCGATACCGTTGATACACCGTGGACCAGACACCGAGTCGCTCAAGCATGGCCGGCTTCGATTGCGCTTTTTAACGAACACGTCAGCCACCATGGCCCAGGCTTTGTCTGAGAGTTCATAACGCTTTACCATCACACAGAATCCATTGCTGCAGACGGCCGAAAACTCTACAAAACCTTAGCTCATCAGGAAGCCGGATTAGGTTTCTAAAATTTATATAGCCCTAGCGGCCTGCAGATTAGCAACCAAATTTCCTTTCGGATTTTCTTTCAAATATAGAGAACCCCACCTCTCTTGGCATTAAGCCTGAGTTGCAATCACATCCTAAAACACTTAAATTTTCGATACGAACCTTATACCTTTTACCGAGGTTTCCTCAAGCGCTTGTGCAAGTCGATCCGATAAAATAATGCTAGACCTTTTTTCCAAAGCTCTAAAAATATCGGACGAAGGCTCCCTGTCTAAAAGAGCTATTTTTTCAAATCTCTTTGGAGCATCATCATCTTCCCCCAGAGGAAAATAGACACATTTTTCTAAATCGAGGGCATGCTCTGACTTTAGCACGTTTAAAGCGTAATAATTTGAAAGAATCACGCCACTTACATTCACTATAGCGGGCAACAACTGAATGTCATTAGGACAAATCTCATTGAGTACCCTAACGATCTTTTCACTGACCACATCAGCGCCATCACTATAAAGAAAATCGTATTTACTAATAGCTGCTACACTGACTTTATTTTTAAGAGAAAATAAAATAGTCTTGTCTTTTGTATCAATTTTTTTCCCTAGTAAAAACTCAACATGTCGCGGATTGACTTCATGATTATATTTAAGCCAGTATTTTTCGGGGTACTTATCATCGGGAACTTTTAGCTTCATTTAACAGGTGCTCCTTATCGAATTTTTGTTTAAAACTACTCTTCCTCGCCTCAACCCTTGACGATTCTGACTTACAAGCTTATTAACCGCATTACGATATTGCTCTTTTCCCCATCCACTCTCTATGCCTTTTAACTCAATTTCATCTAAACCTTCCCGGACCATTGCATTGTATTCTGGATGGGATCCTCTATGCACGGTTCTCACTGGATGATTTTCAGCATACTTGGGCAGATAAATTATATTTCTCGATTCATGAATATTCATGCCCGCGGCTCTCAAAACCGGATGATTACGTAGCTGTTGCGGAATAATATGATGCTTTTGGAAACCCGAAATACCAGGCATAGTATTATAAGTTGCTAGGCCGGTCGGATCCAACCAACCCAATGGGTTGGCGGCGTACTGATAGAGATTAAAGCCACCTTCTAATCCGATTGGGTCCTGAGTGACAAATCGCCCCCCCTCAAAATCATAGTACCTGAAGGTATTGTAGTGCAATGCGGTTTCACTATCGCTATACTGACCTTGGAACCGCAAGTTTTGCTGAATCTTATTTACGTGAACGAGCTCAATTCCACCCCACGAATTATATGTCGCCTGCCAAAGTATTTCTCCTCGACAATCCGTTAACTCCAGAGGCGTCCCAATCAGATCCGTATGGAAGTAATAGATCTCCTGCCCTTCCCCTTCTACCTGATCGATCCGCGCTAACGGCGCATAGCTGCCCGGCTCGTACAGGTACACGATGTTCTGCCCAGGCGTTTCTTCGCGCAGCATCCGCAACCCTTGCCAAAGGAAGCGCTTCTGCTCGACCACACCCTCAATTTCAGCCCGCTTGGCCACCCGCCGTCCAAGGCTGTCGTAACGGTACTCACCCTTGCTCTCCAACCGCCCACTCTGGAACGTCTCCGCCCGCACCAGCCGATTCTCGCAGTCATAGCTGAAGTACTGCACCTTGCTCGGCCCCGAGCGCTTCTCGATCAGGTTGCCCCATGGATCGTATCGATACTCCTGGTCCCGCCATTGCCGGATCCGGTTGTCCTTGACCTTGTCGAACTGCCGCGCATTGAAGTCCAGCTGGTTGGCTGCCGGGTCGTAGCGGAAGCTCTCACTGGTGGTGATCGAACCGGTATTGCGACTACGCAACTGGCCATTGGCTTCGTACTCGTACGTGATCTCACCGCGCAGCTTGTCCAGCGTGCGCACCAGCTCACCGGCTGGATCGTACTCGTAACGCCGATGGATCGGGTTGTACGCATGCTCCACATACAGCGCCGTCTGAATCCCCGCATTATGAACCTGCGAAAGCTTGTCAGCAGGCAGTGTCGAGGCATACTGCCAAGCCTTGCGGCCCATGGCGTCGTAGCCAAAGCAGCTGGTGAGCTTGCCCTGTGTGCGATATACCTCGCGGTGCAGGTCATCTCGCTCCATGTCGCTGATGACCTGGCCGTCCACGTTCAACTGGTGCAGGTGACCGCTGCCGTAATACAGGTGATTGATCTTGCGGCCATCAGGTAAGGTCAGCGTGGTCAGGTTGCTCAGCGGATCGTAGTCATAACTCAGCGTGCCGTCGGCTGTGGCTTCTTGCGTCAGTCGGCCCAGCACGTCGTAGGCGTACTCGAGCTTCTCTGCGGTGATCCCTAGCCGCTTGCCTGTATCGGTCGGGTGCCGCTCAATACTCAACAACCGATCGACATCATCGTAGGCGTATGTCTGTTTGGCGTCGCCGTTGAGCTTGGCGATCAACCGACCGATCTTGTCGCGCTCGAACAGTGTCTGGCGCTCAGGGCGCTCCCCTCGTTCACCGTAGCCAATCTCATCCAGGCGGGTGAGATGACCGGCGATGTCGTAGCTGAAGCGCCGAGTCAGGTTATCGACCCGCACTTCTTCAGTCAGGCGGTCCGAGGCATCGTAGGCAAAGCTATAGGTGGCATTGTTCTCGTTAACCAACGCCGTCAGGCGAATGGCCTTGTCGTACTCGTAGCGAACTCGTTGACCCTTGGCATCCTGCCGACTACTCGGCAAGCCACGCCCTGTGCGCATCAGCTGGACGGTCTGACCCTTGCCATCGGTATGGCTCAGGACCTGGCCATGGACGTTGTAGGTAAAGCGCTCCGTCGTACCGTCCGGGTGAATGATCCGAGTCACTTCGCCATCGGGCTTACGCTCCAGCGTCGTGGTCTGGTTCAGCGCATCGGTCACCGCCACCAAGTGCTGGCGTTCGTCATAGCGATACCAAGTGCTTTTGCCCGAACAGTCCTGAAAACGCTCCACCTGGGCGCGGGTGTTCCACCACAGGTACTTGGACTTATACGTCGCATCGATGATGGTGTGCGGCAGGCCGTCTTCGCCATTGAGGTATTCGGTCATCTGCCCCAGGGCATCGAACTCGGCGAGCAGGTTGCCCTTGTCGTCGTAGCGCGCCTTCCAGGTGCTGCCGTCGGGATAGCTGACCTGGGTCACCAGCGTGGTCAGGTGGTGATATTCATAGGTGATCTTGCGCCCCAGCGGATCGACCTCTTCAAGCAGACGGGCGTACTCGTCGTAGACGAAGGTCAGGCGTTTGCCGTCGGGCAGGTCCAGGCCGACCATGTTGCCTTGCTCATCCAGCTCGACGGCGTAGCGCTCACCGCCGTAATCACGACTGGCGATGACGCGATGGTCAGCGTTGTAGTGCACTTGCAGCTCGCGACCGAGCACATCGGTGGCCCAACTGGTGCGCGCCTCGACATCGTAACGGAAGCGGTAGTGTTCGCCGTCGCTGGTCCAGTGGTCGACCACGCGGGGTTTGCCTGCCAGGGTGTCCCAGCGGTAATGACAGGTCAGGCCCAGTGCGTTGCTGTGGCTGACCATCAGCCCGTCGCTGTAGCTGAAGGTGCGCACGGTATCGCCGTTGCGGTTGACCACGGCGTTGAGCTGGCCGTGTTCGTCGTAGCGGTACTGGGTGAGCGTCTCGACCGCCTGGTTGTTCACCACGCGCTTGACGTCGGTCAGGCGTCCCAGGGGGTGGTCGTAGTGCAGGTGCACGCGAATGCCGCCCGTGGCGCTGATGTCGGTCAGCCTGCCGGTTTTGTCGCGAGTGAAGTGCAGGAAGTGACCCAGCGCATTTTCGATACGCTCGAGAGGAACATTGGTATTGGTGTCCGGTACTTCACCGAAGTAGAAGAACAGATTATCCAGCGTCTGCAGGATGTAATGACCGCCCTCGGTGCAGACCAGGTACACCTGCTCATGCGGGTTGTAGATGCGCTCGCCTGGCTGCAGGGCCACGAACGGCACTTCACGACCCTGGTTGTCGGTGAGGTAGATGAACCTGTCCTGGCGACGCAGGCTCTGTTCCCACGGCAAGACCCAGCCGCGGCCCAGCACGCTGTCGACGGTCAGGTCGCTGGCGTAGAAACGGGTCCACTCGATCGGCATCAGCCCGGGCAGACTGAAATCGAGCTCGTCAGGGATGACCTTGCGGCCCGTGGTGAGGTCCACGGGGTTGCCGACCAGGCCGCCGATGGCGCGTTGTGCCACCGGCTCGACCACGTAGCGACTGGCGACTTCACCGGCCACGAAGCCTGCGGTGAACTTCAATGCGCAGGGCATGATGGCCTTCATGCCGGCCTGCGTACCTGCCTTGATCAACTGGGCGATACCACCCGCCGCGCCTGCGACGGCCATCAGGACGTCCACCGTGGTGCGCAGCCACTCGGGCACTTCGTCGTCCACGGGCAGATAGCGGTAGGTGCCACCGCCGATGATCACGTTGCCCGAGCCACTGGTGATGGTGGCGCCACAGGTGAGCTTGTCGCCCTTGCGGGCTGCGGCGACGCTGTTGATGAAGACGTTGGTCGAGCCTTCGGCAATCTGTACCGGCCCTGGGTGCTTGTCGCAGGCCCCGATGCTTTTCTCGACGCGCGCGGCCTTGCGGCTGTTGATGAAGACGTTCGGTGAGGCAGTGGTGATCGTCCCTGAGGGGGACGTCAACAAACTGCCTAGCGCCTCTCCGGCGGCGGTCAGCAAGCTGCCTCCGACGCCAGCTGCAAGGCCGGCCAGCAAAGCCACGCCGAACCCGCAGGTGAACGTGGCGATCGCCACCGTGGCCACCAGCGCGATACCCAGGGCGGCTCCGATCAGGAAACCTCCCAGCGCGCCAGTGTGCGAAATCTCGTCGCCGAACCGGGCCGCTTCGAACATGGGGCGTTACTCCTGCTCGCCTGGCTCGGTGCCGGTCGTGACCGCGGCGCGGGGGGTGAAACTGGCCAGCAGGTTGTTCCAGTCCTGGGTCTGCTCGGCGCTGAAATCGGCCTGGGCCGTGGTGGAGAAGATCAAGGCACGCCCAGGGCTGGTGATGAAGGCTGCCTGGCGCTGGTACAGCGGGCGGCCCTGGTTCATGTAGTACGCGTCGATCTGGATGCCGGGGATGGGCGCGGTGCTCGACAGTGCAACCGCCGTGTTGCCGATGCGTGTGTAGCCGCGCAGTTTGGACGTGAGCATCTTGATCTGGCGATCGACGTAGGCTTGCAAGGTTTCATCCGGCAGCAGCGTATCGCGCGAGACGGTAATGCTCAGTGGTGCCGGGATGCTGGACCCCAGCACGAACATGTTGACGGTACGATCGTCGAACCCTGCTGGCAGCGCGATGCTGCCTTCCTGCAACTCGTAATCCATGCGATGGGATTTCCTGATAACGAAAAAGAAGTCAGCGCAGCGCGAGGCCGTCCAGCACCTGATCGAACTCGGCCAGCCACTGGCTCAAACCGGGGCGGGTCGGGTCGATCACGGTGGACACATCCAGCCACTGAGGCATTTGCGCGCCTTCGACCGGCACCAGCGCGCCGACCAGACGGCCATGGCGGGGCTCACTGCCGGCTTGAAAATGAAAGTCCAGCACCTTGGCCGGGTTCCCTGCTAGATGGCCGTCGCGTTGCCGAATCACGCGCACTTGCGGATGCCGTTCGCGCAAGGCGTGAATCGCTGCCTCGAACAGCTGCTCCAGCGTCTGTGCAGCACGCACGTCACGCCGACGGATACTCAAGGCGATTAGCTCGCCCTCATGTTCGAGCGTCGTCTGCACATCGCGAAAACGGAAGCGCTGTGGAAACTGAAGGTTGAAACCGGCGAAAGTGAAACTGCTAGCCACATCGAGCGCCGCCACGGGTACGGGCACGGCGGCTTCGACAGCCGCTTCCTGCTCGCTGGCGGCCTCTGCCAGCTTGGCCAGACGTGCGGCCTCTTCCTGAGCGGCGCGCTTGGCAGAGATACGGTCGTAGATCGAAGGCTTGTACATGCGCCTGGCCTCAGTCGTTGATCCGCACGGCGCCGCCGGTGATCTGCGTGGTGTCGGTACTCGTGGTGACGATGACCTTGCCCTTGATCTCGATGCCTTGCGGGGTCAGTGTGATGCTGCTGTCGCCCACTTTCAGGATGATGTGCTCATTGGCCGACACCTGAACAAACTGGTTGTCGACCTGCAAGGTGTAGGAACCCTCGGTTACCTGGACGACGGTGTCTTTCTTGATCTGTTCGGTGTGCGTGCCGCCGACGGTGATGGTCCGGTTGTTGCCCACGTCGTGGGTTTCATCCAGCTCGATCTCCGTGTCCATGTTGCGCTCGGCATGCATGATGATCTGCTCGGCGCCCGCCTTGTCCTCGAAGCGGAAGAAGTTGGCTGTCGCACCATCCCCCTTCATCGATCGCGTCAGGAACCCGCTCTGGGTCTTGTTCGCCGGCAACGACCACGGTGGCGTGTTGTTGCTGTTGTACAGGCTGCCCATGATCAACGGCCGATCCGGATTGCCGTCGAGGAACACCACCACGACCTCGTCGCCCACGCGCGGAATCAGGATGCTGCCGAACCCGCCACTGGCACCAGACTGCGCCACCCGCACCCAGCATGAACTCTGGTCGTTGAACTCGCCATTGCGGTCCCAGTGGAACTGCAACTTCACCCGACCCAGCGCGTCGGTGTAGATCTCTTCACCCGGCGGGCCGACGACGATGGCCGTCTGTGGGCCGCTGATGACACCGCGTGGGGTCTGCTGGACAGGCCGGAAGGTGATCTTGCGGCGGATGCAGGTGAAGGCGTTGCGGTAACCGGCCTCACCTTCGTTGGAGTAGTTATTGCGGCCCCAGTGGTTGACCGACAGCAGCAGAAACGCCCGATCTTCCGGGGCATCGTTGTCATGGTCGTAATGCTGGGTGAGCTGGAAATGACGGCCCGGCTCCATGGCGCGGCAGTTGCTCTCGCCGCTGAAGGTCTTGCCGTGCACTTCCATCGCCTCGAGGCGATGACGGGCCTTGCGCGTCCCTTCGTCGAGGTCGGAATAGCCGTACAGCCCCTCGTACTCGAACATCTCGTACTGGCCGATCTCGCCTTGCTGGTTGATCGAGTCGAGCTGAACCAGGTGCGGGTTGCGCGGCTGCTTGTAGTCGAAGGACTTGAGCGTCAGTCGGGTCGGCTGCAGGCGGCGGCTGGACGACCACGCCGTGATCGAGTCGGCGGTCTCGGTGACCGACGCGCTGTGGTAGCGGATCACCGGCTGGCGCTCCAGCGGCGGCAGCTCGCTGCTGTCGTCGCTGATGATCATCCGGTGGCCTTTCTGGCTGTGCTCGAAGGTGAAGAACAGCCCCTCCTGCTCCAGCAGGCGCAGCACGAAGTTGAGGTCCGATTCCTGGTACTGGGTGCAGTAGCTGATGGGCTTGAGCGGCTTGCTCAGGCGGAACTCGTGCTCGGCAAGGGTCAGGTAGTACTCGAAGACTTCCTTGATGATCTGTTCGGTGGTCTTGTCCTGGAAGATGCGCGAGTCGCGGCGTCGACTGAGGATCCAGATCCACGGCACCAGCTGGGCGGTGTAGTTGGCGATGCCGCCGTCGGCCCCGGTGTGCACGAAGTCGGAGACGTGCGCGCTGATGTAGCGTGTGCTGCCATCGGCCAGCGCAATGCCCAAGGTGACCTTCTTGCCGATCAGCTTCTTGAGTTCGATGCGCGCGTCCTGGGAGATCAGGTGCGCCTGGAAGCTGAACAGCTCGGAGATGGCTTCGCGGCCGGAAAAACTCAGGAGTTGCAGCTCCTGCTCGGGTGGCAGCGGCGAGTCGAAGGTGAATAGCCGTTTGTTCTGGCTAAGCATCGACGTGACAGCATCCATAATCATTCCAAGCATCCTGCAGCGGTCGGAAAAGCATCCAATGAAAACGCCAACGCGTCCCGCTGTCAAATGATAGCACTAAGCCATAAAGCCGCCCGAGACGCCTTCTTTTCACCTCCCCTTCAGGGCTGACAGGCTCTAGCACGGCAGCGTCCAGGCCACGCCTGCCGTGGAGCAGGTCGGTTTGCCCTGAGCCCTTGGCCCGGTGTAGGCTCCCGCCGTCGAGCGCAAGGCTCGACGTTCGCGATCATAGGGAGAATCGCCATGAGCCTGAGCGAAGAACAACTCAGCCGCGTCGAATGCGACATGGACAAGAACCACCGTGAAGTGCTGATCTTTGCGGTGGCAGATCTCATGATGCCCGGCGTCGGGCTGCAGGCCGCCGGTATTGGCACGCAATCACCTCAGGTCTGTTCGCGTCGCCAGGCCGACATACTCAGCGGCGTCTACGATCCGGTGAAATCGGTCTACGACGCGACCGTGCACGAGTTCGTCAACACCAATGCGGGCGTGCCCCTGGCGATGTCCACCCTGGACCTCAAGAACATCGTCAAGATGGCCCGCGATCTTGGCGGAATCGGCACCAAGGCACGTATCTCCGTGCGCAATGGCAAACAGTACGTGATCCTGTCGGGCTACCCTGGCCTGCGCCGCGCCTTGAACGGCACGCGCTACAGCATAAGGAACGCAGAAATCGTCGAAATGGGCATCGGTCGCTACGGTATCCGTGGCTCTGCGCTGTCGGGGTTTCGCTTGTCGTGCTACGTCTCGGTCGGCATCGAGGCGGTCGAGTGGTTCTTCAACGATGAGAGCGTTTGGTCCGACCTGTTTGCCGGAGTGGGTGTCGAGCTGGTCAAGGCGGGCATCGCTTCGGCCATCGGCTATGCGGCCGCGCTGGCGGTCGGCAGTGTCTTCACCCTTGCGGCCGCGCCCGCCATTGCCGGGGCTGCCGTGGTCCTGGCCATTGGTTGGGGGTTGAACGCGCTCGATAACCACTACGGCATCAAGAACTCGGTCAAGGCCGGCCTGCGCTATGCCGTCGACCACATTCAAGCGCTGCAGGAGCAGTTGGCCGAGATCAAGGTGGACGACCTGCGCAAGTACGCCGAGCAGAGCGTGGCCGAGATCGCCAACGGTATCGCCGAGCAGTTGTACGACGAAGCGAAGTCGTGGGTGCTGCGCAAGCTTCAGCCGGGCGATCTGAACCTGCCTGGATGGCCACGGCCCGAGCTGCCCAACATGCCCAGCCTGCCGAAATTGCCGAAGCTGCCCACGTTCAACCTGCCCGGGTTCTGATCCTATGCCCGCGCGTTTCTCGTCGCCCTCCTCGCAGCCATCCCCGCTGGGCCTACGCCTGATCGCAGGCGCGTTGGGCCTGGGCATGCTCGCCGTGGGCGCGGCCTCGGCCTACTGGCTGGTGATGGATGTGCTGCCGCTGTTCGGGCGAATCTACCGTCATGCGCCCATTGTGGAGACGCCTTACCTGGGGTTCTTCCTGCTGGCGCCCCTGGCTATCACACCGCTCATCGTCGTCGCCTGCGCGAGCGCGCTCTGGCGCGGCGAGAAGTTCGACCCGCCCAGAGGGTCGCGGCTGTTCCGCTTCCAGGTCCAGTCGTTGCAGGCCACGCTCAAGTCCATGCTGTACGTGTCGCCGGCGCTGGCGGTGCTGACCACGGCGATACTGCTGGCACGTGATTATTCGCCCTGCTCGAAACTGCTGATCTCAGGCTCGGCCTGGCAGCTGTTCTGGGTCAACGACGATCGGCTGTGCTTCAAGCCGGACTTCTACATCGAGGATCATTGGCCCTGCAAACGGGTCGATGGGAAGGATATGTGTATCCAAGTGGATGGACGGAGCTGAGCGAACCAATCGACTGGCGCCCTGCTGCACCACGTGTGGCTCTATACCGACGATCTCGGACTTCACATGGCCTATCGCCAGACTGCCTGAGCCACTCGCCATCAACCCCTAAGCCTTGAGTGACTCAACATGTCTTCTTTTGACCTCGAAAACCAACCACTTAAATTTAAACTGAATGCAGTAGCGGCATGTTTTACCTCTATCGTCATGGGTGGATTTGCAGTCTACTGGATTGCAACTCACGTATTACCCATTTACGGCCGCCTCTCGGAACATGCAATAGCCATAGAAGTGCAGTACGTAGCGTTTGGCCTGTTTGCAGCCCCACCTGTCATGTTGCTTTGTCTGGTGGGCAGTCTATCCGCTTTTAGAACAGGCAAACGCTTTTCACCTCGCCCTAAGACTTTCCCACATTACTTTCAAAGCACGATGCTGTACCTCTCCATTACAGGCTTAATTATCGTGACCCCGCTAGCCTCGATCCTCACAACCCTAGCACTCAAGAAAAATGATTACACAAGCTGCCCACAGCTCAGAAAATCAGGCTCAGCCTGGCAGACATTTTGGGTATCGCACCCAGGCTTCTGCTTCAAGCCTGACAGTTTTACTGAAAAAAGCTGGCCTTGCAAACATATCAAAGGAAAACAGATGTGCTTGAGCCTAGATTAGCGTATGCATTTACTGCCGCAGCCATTGAAACCTCCAAGGAAGAAGTGCCTGCTTGGCCAAAGAAAAGCCCAGCTCACTTGACCTATGTAATAGCGGACTTCATTTAACCTACCCATTCGAACTGTCCGCACCAATCCTTCATAAGCCTAGAGTTGTTGAAAATGTCGTCTTTCGATCTCGAAAAGCAGCCACTTAAATTCAAACTGAATGCAATAGCATTGTTTTTTAGCTCAATACTCATAGGTGGGTTTGCAGTCTACTGGATTGCAACCCATGTATTACCCCTGTACGGTCGCCTCTCGGAGAACGCCATCGTTATAGAGGTGCAATACCCAGCGTTTGGCTTATTTTCGGTCCCCCCTGTCATGCTGGTTTGCTTGATTGGCAGCCTATCCGCTTTCATAACAGGCAAACGCTTTTCACCTCGCCCTAGAACGTTTCTACATTATTTTCAAACTACGATGCTGTACCTCTTCCTTATAGGCCTAGCTATCATTACACCCCTGGCCTCGATCATTACAACCATCGCACTCAACAAACATGACTACACAAGCTGCCCACAACTCAGAAAATCAGGCTCAGCCTGGCAGACATTCTGGGTGTCGCATCCAGCCTTCTGCTTCAAGCCTGATAGCTTCACTGAGGACAACTGGCCTTGCAAACACATGAACGGAAAAAAGATATGCTTGAGTCTAGATTAGCTGTTAAGTTTACGGGCACCGTGATCGAAAGCGCTAAGAAAAAGCATCCGCCTAGACAGAGCCCATGCCCAACGTATTGTATACCTACAACCTCAGACTTCACTTGCCCCGCCCTTTCCAAACTGCCTGAACCACTCAGCAGAGAACCCTTAAGCCTTGAGTTACTGAAAATGTCACCTTTTGATCTTGAAAAACAACCATTAAAATTTAAAATTTATGCGCTAGCATTTTTTTCACCTCTACAATCATGTGTTTATTTGCAGTCTATTGGATTACAGCCCATGTACTACCTATCTACGGCCGCCTTTCGGAAAACGCCATAATCATAGAAGTACAGTTCCTAGCGTTTGGCTTATTTTCAGTTCCACCTGCCATGCTGTTTTTCTCAGTTGCCAGCCTATCAGCCTTCATCACAGGCAAACGCTTTGCGCCTCGCCCTAAAACGTTTCTACATTATTTTCAAACTATGACGCTGTACCTCTCCCTTATAGGCCTAGGTGTCATTACCCCCCTGGCCTCGATCATTACAACCATCGCACTCAACAAACATGACTACACAAGCTGCCCACAGCTTAGAAAATCAGGCTCAGCCTGGCAGACATTCTGGGTGTCGCATCCAGCCTTCTGCTTCAAGCCTGACAGCTTCACTAAGGACAACTGGCCTTGCAAACACCTCAATGGAAAACGGATGTGCTTGCGTTTGAATTAGCACGGACCCACAATAAAAGCGACTGCTCGCCCCTTCAGCGAACATCGAAACCTTCCCAAAAACCGCTACACGCCATACCGATTCCTTCGGCAGTGAGCATTCGATAACCCACGCCCTCTTCGGTTCAATTCCTAGATATTTGAGCGACCGATGTTTTTAGACAATCCTCCTTCACAGTCAACACACTATAGAATCAGCGGTGCTCTTTTAGCACTGACCTGCTCGGTGATGGGCCCCACTTCAGTCTATTGGATCGCCACCCTTATACTACCCATCTACAAAAACCTTTGGCATCACACCCATATGGTAGAAGTTCAATACATGGCGTTTGGACTCATCGGCGCGCCTTCCATACTGCTGTACGGCATAACAGGAGGTTTCTATGCAGCCTTGACAGGCAAACGGTTCGCACCCAAATCCAAATCCTGGCTTGGAAGGTTCGAATATTCCATGTTATGGATAACGGCGTGCGCCTTGATTGCCTTAACCCCTTTGGCCGCATTATCGACGACGGCGGCACTGAAGCTGCAACATTACGAAAGCTGCCCAGCGCTCAGAAAATCCGGCTCAAGCTGGCAAACATTTTGGGTATCGAGCCCTGATTTCTGCTTCACGCCTGACCGTTTTACAGAAGATGGCAGACCCTGCAAGACTCAACACGGTCATGACATGTGTCTATGAGCTATCCCTCTCCGGCTCATGGCAAGCAAGGTGTGCACTCAAGTGGGTGGTCGGAACTGAGCATGCCGCCCCCAAGCCGTGCCACGACATGGCGACTCAATCCCGTCACTGTAATGCCATCATTCCACCCTCCAACCGCCCCAGTGACAACTCCATGACGCGTCTCACATTTGAGACACAGTTCACATTTTGAAAAAATCCTCTGCAACCGCTCAAAACCGCCTCTTTCCCCCGCATCGCCCAAGGTCTTTAGGCCCAAACCCCCAATTTCAGGACCACAAACCGCCCATAGATAGCACCACGCCACCATTGCGCAACCCCCTCGAACAGGGAAAAAATCGCCCCCCTCGCAGGAACTTCTTCCACAGCGGGGTGCCCTACTCGGCATTGCTGGCAACACGATATTCATGTGCCAGCACCAGACGCACCGGGCCGAGTGGTGCGTTTTCGGGTCCACGCCACCGGCGTTTCAGGACGCTCATGCAGGCTCATGGACGATGTACGAATGACACAGACGTTTGATGTCGAAGCCCTGATCAAGCTGCGTAGCCAGACGCGCGCGATCTCCGATGCGCTCAAGGCGCAGGCGGCGGACTACCTTGCGACCGTGGCGCCGCTGATTCGTCCGCAGACCCTGTTCGGCGAGTACCTGCAAGGTGCTCAGCGCGGCAGCGGTCGCGAGACCCAGGGGCATTTCCAGTCGCTTATCGAACTCTACGAGCGTGTCGGTTCGGCCGCGCCTTTCCAATTGGTCAGCGAGCTGGACGTGCCGCTCAACCTGATCAGCACCACCCCCGAACTCTTCCCCCTGGAATACGACAAGGTCCTCGAACCGAGCGGTCAGGTCATTCGCATCACCAGCCCGACGCGCTGGGTGGTGGGCTTCAGCGCCTTCGAGCTGGCCAAGTTCCGGGACGTCGTCAAGGACCCCAACCGCAGCAGCGCCGAGCTGTACCGCTTCGTAGTGCACTACCTGGTGCTGTTCTACTGCCTGAGCAAATCCCCCGGTCTGGGCCGTCTGTTCGAGGGCCTGCGCTTCTCGCTGAGCTTCGAGCGTCTCAAGGGTTTGGGCGACCTGCCCTTCTGCATCCTCAGCTCGCCGGTGCGCTCGACCCTGCCGGACGACGCGGTCATCCGCAGCAGCACGCAGATCGCCGGCAACACCAGCTTCGAGGAGCTGGTCGGGCGCGACAACATTCTGGACATGAACGACGACATCCGTCAGCGCCTGTTGCTGACGATCGAAGGATTGTAATGCGCGACCCCGTTCAGGGGCGGCGCCATGATTCGTAGCGAAACGCTCGCATTGGAGAACACGATGGCGAAGAAGGAAAGCACCCAGCACAAACTCGACCGCGTTCGCGCGCCTCGGGTCCATATCACCTACGACGTGGACATCGGCGATGCCATCGAGAAGAAGGAACTGCCCTTCGTCGTCGGCGTGCTGGGCGATTTCTCCGGCAACCCCCTCGAGCCGCTGCCCAAGCTCAAGGACCGCAAGTTCATCTTCATCGACCGCGACAACTTCAACGGTGTGCTCAAGGGCATCAAGCCGCGCCTGACCTACCGCGTGGACAACACCCTGGCCAAGAACGGCACGCAGCTGGGCGTGGAGCTGAACTTCAACAGCCTGGAAGACTTCGAGCCGCAGAACGTGGTCAAGCAGGTCGAGCCGCTGCGCAAGCTGCTGGAAGTGCGCAACAAGCTGGCCGACCTGCGCAACAAGATGGGCGGCAACGACAAGCTCGAAGAGCTGCTGATGGACGTGCTGCAGAACACCGAGAAGCTCAAGACCTTGGGCAAGGAATTCGGCCGTGAAGCCGAAGTGAAAGACCCGTCCAGCGACGATCGCGCCTGAGGAGCCTGACCATGACCGACAAGCACACCGAATCCCAACCGGCCAGCGACGTGGTCGAAGTCGAACACTTCGCCCCGCAGCCGTCGCTGCTCGACAGCATCATCTCGCAGAGCCGCGTGGCCCGCTCCGACACCGAGCGTGATCGCACCCGCGACCTGATCGGCGAACTGGTCAACCAGGTCCTCGAAGGCGAAGTGACGCCGAGCAAGGACCTGATCGCCGTACTCGACGCGCGCATCGCCGAGATCGACTCGATGCTCTCCGAACAGATGAACGAGATCATGCACGCCAGCGAGTTCCAGCAGCTGGAAGCCTCCTGGCGCGGCCTGAAGTATCAGGTCGACCAGACCGAGACCAGCACCAACCTGAAGATCCAGCTGCTCAACGCCTCGAAGAAAGACCTGGTGCGCGACCTCAAGTCCGCCAGCGAATTCGACCAGAGCGCGCTGTTCAAGAAGGTCTACGAAGAAGAGTACGGCACCTTCGGTGGCGCGCCCTTCGGCATGCTGATCGGCGACTACGAGTTCAAGCGCAGCCCCGAGGACATGTACCTGCTCGAGGAGATCTCCCACGTGGCCGCCGCGGCCCACGCACCGTTCATCTCGGCGGCCTCGTCCGAGCTGTTCGGCTGGGACTCGTTCACCGAGATGTCCGGCCCGCGTGACCTGGCGAAGATCTTCGACACCGTCGAATACGCCAAGTGGAAGTCGTTCCGCGCCTCGGAAGACTCCCGCTACGTCGGCCTGACCTTGCCGCACGTGCTCGGTCGCCTGCCCTACGGCCCGGATACCACGCCGGTGGAGGAATTCAACTTCGTCGAGAGCGTCGATGGCCGTGACCACAGCAAGTACCTGTGGATGAACGCCGCCTACGCCCTGGGCACCCGCGTCACCGACGCGTTCTCGCGCTACGGCTGGTGCGTGGCCATTCGCGGCGTCGAAGGCGGTGGCCTGGTCGAAGGCCTGCCGACCCACACCTTCAAGACCGACGACGGCGAAATCGCCCTCAAGTGCCCGACCGAGATCGCCATCACCGACCGCCGCGAGAAAGAGTTGTCGGACCTGGGCTTCATCCCGCTGGTGCACTGCAAGGGCACCGACTACGCCGCGTTCTTCGGCACCCAGTCGGCGCAGAAGCAGAAGCAGTACAACACCGACATCGCCA
The DNA here is from genome assembly GCA_001534745.1 of Pseudomonas monteilii. NCBI lineage: Bacteria > Pseudomonadati > Pseudomonadota > Gammaproteobacteria > Pseudomonadales > Pseudomonadaceae > Pseudomonas > Pseudomonas alabamensis. The sequence continues at coordinate 2,002,609 of CP013997.1, read as the reverse complement.
ACGCCAACGCACGCCTGTCGGCGCAGCTGCAGTACATCTTCGCCACCTCGCGCATCGCCCACTACATGAAGGCGATCATGCGCGACAAGATCGGCAGCTTCGCCTCGCGCATGGACGTGGAGAACTTCCTCAACCAGTGGCTGGCCAGCTACGTGCTGCTGGACGACACCGCCAGCCAGGAAGCCAAGGCCAAGTACCCGCTGCGCGAGGCGCGCGCCGAGGTCTTCGAGGTGCCGGGCAAACCGGGCGTGTACAAGGCCGTGACCTACCTGCGTCCGCACTACCAGCTGGACGAACTGACCGCGTCGCTGCGCCTGGTGGCCGAGTTGCCCCAAGGCGCGCGTAGCTGACCGAACGGTGTGTACAAGGACGACACATGAGTAACCCGCCCCGCCTGCTGCCCTCGCTGCTCGATCGACTGCTGGACGACCGTCCGCACCAGTCGACCGAGCCGAGCGGCCTGCGCACGTTCTCCTTGGCCGAGTACAAGGCCAGCATCGTGCGCGACCTGGAGGTGCTGGTGAACACGCGTCAATCCTTGGTCGCCGAGGAACTCGATGGCTTCCCGCACCTGGCGGGGTCCATCCTCGAGTACGGCATGCCGGACTTCACCAGCCGCAGCGTGCTCGACCCACACGATCGCCGGCTGATCCAGCAGCAGCTGGAGCGGGCGATCACCACCGGGGACCGGCGCTTTCATCGCGTCCGTGTCCAGCTGCTGGCCCAGCAAGACGGCCACCGCATGTTGACCTTCCGCGTGGACGCCGTGCTGCGTCTGCAGGACATCAGCCGCCAGGTGTCCTTCGACGCCGTGCTGCAGGTCAATACCCAGGAATACACAGTGCAGAACCTCAACTGATGCTCGACGAACTGCTGCCCTACTACGAAAAGGAACTGTCGCACCTGCGCTTCCTCGGCCAGGAGTTCGCCGCGCAGTACCCGAAAATCGCCTCGCGCCTGCTGATCGAGGGTGACAACTGCGAAGACCCGCACACCGAGCGGCTGATCGAAGCGTTCTCGTTCCTTTCGGCCCGCGTGCACAAGAAGCTCGACGACGAGTTTCCGGAGATCGTCGAGTCGTTCCTCGAGGTGCTGTACCCGCACTACCTGCGCCCGACCCCGTCGATGTCGATCGTCGAGCTGAGCCTGGGCAAGCAGGAGAAGGTCACCGAAGCCTACGAGGTGCCCCGCCACACCGAACTACACGCCAATCCCGTGGACGGCGTGGTGTGCCGGTTCCGTACCTGCTACCCGGTGTCGCTCTGGCCCATCACCGTGCAACAGGCCTCCTTCGTGGAGCTCGAACGCTCGGCCTTCAACGGCCACAGCGCCGACCTGGTGGCGCGCCTGCGCATCGGCCTGCAGGCCAGCGGCGAGGCGTTGTTCGGCCAGATGGCGCTGGACCAGCTGCGCTTCTTCCTCGACGGCGAGGCGACCTTGATGCTGCAGCTGTACGAGCTGCTGTTCAACAACCTGGCCAAGGTCACCCTCAGCTTCGACGACGAAGGCCGGCGCCGCGAGATCGCCCTGCCCGCCGATGCCCTGAAAAGCGTCGGCTATGGCCGCGACGAAGGGCTGGTGGACTACTCCGAACGCTCGTTCCTGGGCTATCGCCTGCTGCACGAGTACTTCACCTTCCCCGACAAGTTCATGTTCTTCGACCTCACCGGCCTGGCGCGCCCGCTGCGCGACAAGGCCCTGGCACAGGTCGAGCTGAACTTCTACTTCGCCGACTACCACCTCAACGACCGCCTGGCGCGTCTGACCCAGACCATCGGGCGCAACAACTTCAAGCTCAACTGCACGCCGATCATCAACCTGTTCCGCCAGCAGGCCGAGCCGATCAAGCTGACCCACACCCAGCACGAGTACCCGGTCACCCCCGACACGCGCCTGCACAATGCCGCCGAAGTGGTGTCGATCGACCGCGTGCGGCGGGTGCGCAAGCTCGGTGGCATCGACCAGGTCGCCACCTGCCAGCCCTTCTTCGAGCCCCGTGGCGAGCACGACCCGCACGCCAGCTTCTGGATCGCCCGACGCCGTAACCAGGCCGACGCCACGGCCATGAGCATCCGTGTGGTCGACCGCGATCTGGAGCTGATCAACGGCGGCAGCGACACCCTCAGCATCAGCCTGACGTGCAGCAACCGCGACGTGCCGCTGATGCTGCCGTTCGGGGGCGACCAGGGCGACTTCAGCATCCCGGCCAACTCGGTGATCAACGACATCCGCTGCCTGCGCAAGCCTACTCCCAGCATGCGCGTGCCCCTGGGCAAGGGCCTGATCTGGCGGCTGATCGCCCACCTGTCGCTCAACCACCTGTCGCTGGTCAGCCAGGGCCGCGAGGTGCTGCTCGAGCTGCTGTCGCTGTACAACTACCGCAACGTCTCGGCCATCCGTAAACAGATCAATGGCATCAAAGCCATCGAGAGCGAGCCAGTAGTGGCGCGCATCGGTCACCCGCGGCCGAACTTCGTGCGCGGCGTGGGCATCACCCTGACCCTCGACGAGAACCAGTTCATCGGCAGCGGCGTGTTCCTGTTTGGCAAGGTGCTGGACCATTTCTTCGGCCAGTACTGCTCGATGAACAGCTTCACCCAATTGACCCTACGCACCCAACAACGAGAGAAGAGAGTCGTTCAATGGCCAGCCCGCACTGGCGATCAGCCCCTGGTCTGATCGATCAGGCCCGAGCCGAACCGCACCGCTTCGAGTTCTTCCAGTTGGTGCGTCTGCTCCGCCTGCACTACAGCCGTTCCGGGCGCATGGACCTGGCGACCCGGCCGCACGAAGACCCGTTGCGTTTTCGCACGCAGCTGTCGCTGGCCTTCCCCGCCAGCGAGGTCAGTGACCTGCACTTCGAACGCGAAGGCAAGGTGTCGCCGGCCGGCTTGCCGCTGTCGGAAGTCCAGGTGACCTTCATGGGGCTAGTCGGTCCGTCGGGGGTCCTGCCGCGCCCGTACACCGAGCTGCTGCTCGAACGCCACGTGCAGTACCGCGACGATGCCGCCCATGCGTTCTTGGACATCTTCTCGCACCGCATGACCACGCTGTTCTACGAGGCGTGGCAGAAGTACAAATTCCACATCGAGCACGAGCGCAAGGACAGCTCGGCGTTCGAGGGCTACCTGTTGAGCCTGATCGGCCTGGGCCCGCGCGCCCGTGCGCTGAAGTTCGAAGAGCAGCCCTCGCCGCTGCGCCGCGACCTGTTCAGCTATTTCGCCGGGCTGTTCACCCAGAAGCCGCGCAACGCGCTCAACCTGGAAGTCATGCTCGGCTTCTATTTCGGTCTGCCGATCCAGGTCAAGCAGTTCGCCGGGCGCTGGTTGCGCCTGCAGCCCGAGCAGTGCACGCAACTGGGGCGCAGAAACGCCCAGCTCGGCCACAGCGCGGTGGCCGGTAACCGGGTCTGGGACTACCAGTCGAGCATCCGCATCGAGCTGGGCCCGCTGGACCTGGCCGACTACCGCCGCTTCCAGCCCGGCAGCCCGTGCTACCGCAAGCTGGTGGAGCTGGTGCGTTTCTACGTCGGCGCCGAACTCGATTTCGACATCGCCCCGCGCATCAAGCGCGAAGCGGTACCGCGCGCACAATTGGGCCGCCAGGGCAACGTCGCCCTGGGTTGGCTGGGTTGGCTCAAACGTCCCGGCCGCGACGCGGAGCCTTCGCGTTGCGCCGTCTTCCACATTCCTTACGATGGGGTCGCCCTGTGAACCTGAAGTCTCTGTTCGCCAAGCTCAATGAAACCAGCCGCGCGGCCACCGAAAGCGCAGCGGCCCTGTGCCTGTCCGAGCACCACTACGACGTCGAGGTCGAGCACCTGCTGCTGCAACTGCTCGACAATGGCGAGAGCGACCTGGCGCCGATCCTGCGTCACTACGACGTGGTGAGCGAGCGCCTGCAGGCGCAGCTGGTGACCGCGCTGGGCACCTTCAAGAAGGGCAATACCCGCACCCCGGCGCTCTCCCCGCACATCACCCGCATGATCGAGCAGGCCTGGCTGCTGGCGTCGATCGAGTACGGCGTCGGCCAGGTGCGCAGCGGCCACCTGCTGCAAGCGCTGCTCGACGATGCCGAACTGCGCCGCGTGGTGATCGGTTCGGCCCCGGAGCTGGAGAAGATCAATGCCGACGACCTGCGTCTGAACCTGGCCGCCCTGGTCGAGAGCAGCCCCGAATCGAAACTGGCCAGCCCGCTCGCCAGCCCGGCCACCCCCGTGGCCAGTACCGGCAAGGCCGGCGGCAAGACCCCGGCGCTGGACCAGTACACCGTCAACCTGACCCAGAGCGCCCGCGAAGGCCGCATCGACCCGGTGCTGGGCCGCGAGTTCGAAGTGCGGCAGATGGTCGACATCCTCACCCGTCGTCGCCAGAACAACCCGATCCTCACCGGCGAAGCCGGGGTCGGCAAGACCGCCGTGGTGGAAGGCCTGGCGCTGCGCATCGCCCAGGGCGACGTGCCGGCGGTGCTCAAGGACGTGGCCCTGCACACCCTGGACCTCGGCCTGCTGCAAGCCGGCGCCGGGGTCAAGGGCGAGTTCGAGAACCGCCTCAAGGCGGTGATCGAGGAGGTCAAGCGCAGCCTGCACCCGATCATCCTGTTCATCGACGAGGCGCACACGCTGATCGGCTCCGGCGGCCAGGCCGGGCAGAACGATGCCGCCAACCTGCTCAAGCCGGCACTGGCGCGCGGTGAGCTGCGCACCATCGCCGCCACCACCTGGGCCGAGTACAAGAAGTACTTCGAGAAGGATGCCGCCCTCGCCCGCCGCTTCCAGGTGGTCAAGGTCGAGGAGCCGGACGAAGACAAGGCCATCCACATGCTGCGTGGCCTGCTGGGCAAGATGCGCGAGCACCACAAGGTGGCGGTGATGGACGAAGCCCTGGTGCAGGCCGTGCGCCTGTCCAGCCGCTACATCACCGGGCGCCAGCTGCCCGACAAGGCCGTCAGTGTGCTCGACACGGCCTGCGCGCGCATCGCCCTGGCCCAGTCCTCGCAACCTGGCGCCCTGGAAGACAGCCGTCGGCAGATCGACAACCTGAAAGCGGAAATCGCCGTGCTCGATCACGAGGCCGGCAAGGGCCACGACCACACGCGTCGCCTCGACGAGTTGCGGACGGTCCTCGAGGACGCCCAGGCCCATGAGCAGCAGCTGAACGCCCAGTGGCAGCAGGAGCTGGCGCTGGTCGAGCAGCTCAAGGCGCTCGACGCCACCGAAGACACCGACGCCGAGCAGCTCAATACCCTGCGCGCCGAACTGACCCGCGTGCAGGGCGATCAGCCGCTGGTTCACGCCCTGGTCGACGGCGGCGCCATCGCTCAGGTCATCAGTGGCTGGACCGGTATCCCGCTGGGCAAGATGCTGCGCGACGAGATCGACACCGTGCAACGCCTGCCGGCGTTGCTGGGCGAACGCGTGCTCGGCCAGGACCATGCCCTGCACGAGATCGGCAAGCGCATCAAGATCTCCCGGGCGCGCATGGAAGACCCGAACAAGCCGATCGGGGTGTTCCTGCTGCTCGGCCCGAGCGGCGTGGGCAAGACCGAGACCGCCCTGGCCCTGGCCGACACCCTGTACGGCGGCGAGCGCAACCTGATCACCATCAACATGTCCGAGTACCAGGAGGCGCACACCGTCTCCAGCCTCAAGGGCTCGCCGCCCGGCTACGTCGGCTACGGCGAAGGCGGCGTGCTGACCGAGGCGGTACGGCGCAAGCCCTACAGCGTGGTGCTGCTCGATGAAGTCGAGAAGGCCCACCCCGACGTGCTCGAACTGTTCTTCCAGGTGTTCGACAAGGGCGTGCTGGACGATGGCGAAGGTCGCGAGATCAACTTCCGCAACACGGTGATCATCCTGACCTCCAACACCGGCACCGAGCACATCATGCAGACCTGCCTGAACGCCGTCGAGCTGCCGACCCCGGCGGCCCTGGTCGAAGACCTGCGCGACGAGCTCAACCGCGTGTTCAAGCCGGCCTTCCTCGGGCGCCTGAGCATCGTGCCGTTCTACCCGGTGCAGGACGAGATCCTCGAGCGCATCGTCGGCCTGAAGCTGGCGCGCATCGCCAAGCGTTTCGCCCGCAACCACCATGCCGAACTCGCCTACGACGAGGCGCTGGTCAAGGCCATCGCCGCGCGCTGCACCGAGGTCGACAGCGGCGCCCGCAACATCGACAACATCCTGTCCCAGACCCTGATGCCCGAGCTCGCCCAGCGCGTGCTCGAGCGCATGGCCCAGGACGCGCCGATCGAGCGCATCACGATCGAGCTGGACAGCGATGGCGATTTCGCCTATCGCCTGGCCTGAACGCACCCGGAGAGCGAGCCTTGACGTCACACACCTACACCGCCCTCAAGCACCTGACCACCGCCGCGCTGTTGCTGGCGCTGGTCGGCTGCGGGGTCACCGACCGCATCGGCAAGCGCATGGACGAGAGCTGGGCGGCCGACATGCTGGCCGACCATGAAAACCTGATCCTGACCTCCGACGGTGGCAACCAGCTCAACCCGGACGCCGAGGGCCACCCGCTGTCGGTGGTCATGCGCGTGTACCAGTTGACCGACCTGGAGCGTTTCGCCTCGGCGGACGCCGACACCCTGTGGAACGTGCCGGAAAAAGCCCTGGGCAACACCCTGGTGGAAGCCCGCGAGATCACCCTGCTGCCCGGCATGGGCCAGATCGACCAGTGGCCGCTGGCCAAGAACGCCCGGTACGTCGGCGTGGCGGCGTTCTTCCGCCAGGACCAGGACGCACGCTGGAAAGTCGCCTTCGATGCCAATTCGTTGCGCAAGGAAGGCATCTGGTTCTCCTCCGACGGCCTGCGCGTGCTGGTGGACCAGACGCGCATCGAGGCCATGCGCGGCGTGGACGTGCTGAACAAGCCACCGGCCGAAGACCGCCTGGCGGTGCCCGGCGAACCGGCCTGGGTGCCCAAGCCCCTGACCGACAAGGTGCAGGACGCGGCCATCGACAAGGCGACCGACGCGGCAGGCACCTCGGCCCGCAACGCAGCGGACACCTCCTTCAACTCTCTAGTGGATAGCGTCAAATGAGCAAGCAGAGCCGAGTGATGTGGTCGGAAGGCATGTTCCTGCTGCCCCAGCACTTCCAGTATCAGGATGAGTTCCACCAGCACCAGCTGGCCGAAGCCACCCTGCGCAGCACCCCGTTCCACTGGGGCGTGCAGCTGCTGGAAGTGGACGAGGACGCGCTGTCCAATGGCTCCCTGCAACTCAAGCGCCTCAAGCTGGTGTTCCCCGACGGCAGCCTGTACGACGCCCCGCAGCACGACCCGCTGCCGGCCGCGCGCGACCTGAAGGACCTGCTCAAGGCCAACGACCTCAAGGTCTACGCCGCGCTCAAGCTGCCCGAGCCGTTCGGCCTGAACTACGTCGAGGACGGCCAGGTGCACCAGGCCGCTCGGCGCTTTCGCAAGCAGTTCGACACCCTGCCCGACCTCAACGAAGGCGAGCTGGAGAACGAGATCACCAGCCTGCGCCTGAACGTGGTGCTGCTGGTCGACGGCGACAGCCTCGACGGCTTCAGCCATTGCGCGCTGGCCAAGCTGACCCGCAACAGCATGGGCGGCTTCAACCTCGACCCGCACTTCGTGCACCCGACCTTGCACCTGGGCAGCCACGAGACCCTGGCCGGTATCGGCAAGCGGCTGCTCGGCGCGCTGCAGGCCAAGAGCAAGTCGCTCTCCGGTCGCCGCCGCGAGCGGGCCGACCAGATCGCCGAGTTCGGCTCCAGCGACGTGACGCTGTTCTGGCTGCTCAACACCGTCAACCGCGCCCACCCGCAACTGGCGCACCTGCTGACCCACCCGCGCCTGCACCCGGAGCGGCTGTACCTGTTCCTTGCCGACCTGGCCGGCGGGTTGCTGACCTTCACCCTCGACACCCAGCTCAGCGACATTCCCGAGTACGACCACCACGACCCAGCGGCGTCGCTGGTGCGGCTCGACGAGATGATCCGCGTGATGCTCGACAACGTCGTGCCCAACCAGTGCGTGGTCATCCAGCTGACCCAGACCAAGCCGTCCTACTGGCAGGGCCAGTTGCACGACCAGCGTCTGACCGAGGCCGACTTCTACATCGCGGTGCACGCCGACATGGCCGGCGCGACCCTGCTCGACATGGCGCCACGGGCGATCAAGATCGGCTCGCCGGAAGACATCGAAGTGGTGGTCAACAGCGCCATGCCCGGCGTGACCCTGGTGCACGCCTCGCGCCTGCCCAACGCGATCCCGGTGCGTCTGGACAACCAGTACTTCGCCATCGAACCCCACGGGCACGTGTACGACCGCATGATGGAGTCGCAGACCATCTGCTTCTACGCACCCAGTGCCCTTCCCAACCTCAAGCTTGAACTGATGGCGGTGCTCAAATGACCGAAGCCGTACTGCAACAGGGCGCCGTGGCGGCTGCCAGCGAACGACCGACGCTCAAAGACCTGGTCAAGGACTTCATCAGCATGGCGCTGATGCTGCGCCGTGGCCGCCAGGTCATCTCGGTCCCGGCCTTCGATGCCAGCGTCGAGCGCTTCTTCGGCAACCTGGAGCGTGATGCCCGGGCGGCCAACTACAGCGTCGAGCAGGTCAAGGACACCCAGTACGCGCTGTGCGCCTTCCTCGACGAAAGCGTGCTGCGCTCGGGCGACAACGACTTGCGCCAGCACTTCGAGCTGCAACCGTTGCAGTTCCGCTACTTCGGCGTGCACCTGGCCGGTGAAGGCTTCTTCGAAAAGATCGATGCCCTGCGCGCCGACGTGCGCCAGAACATCGACGTGCTGGAGGTCTACCACCTGTGCCTGGCGCTGGGCTTCGAAGGCAAGTTCGGCCTGGGTCAGAAGGACCAGCTGCGCTACCTGGCCAATACCCTGGGCCAGGACATCGCCCGCTACCGCAAGCCGCCCAAGGCGCTGGCGCCCGACTGGGCCCTGCCCGACCAGGTCTCGCAGATGCTGCGCCACGAGGTGCCGCTGTGGGTCTACCTGGCATTGATCGCGCTGGTCAGCGTCGTGGTGTACCTGACGCTCGACTGGTTGCTGGACAAGGACGTCGCTGCCCTCTCCGACCAAATCCGCCAGCTGTTCAGTGCCTGAGCCCTCAGGTAGCCGAGTCAGGAAGACATGAAGACATTACTGCGTTCGTTGAAAAGTTTCTGGATTCTCCTGCCACTGCTGTGGCTGTTGAGCCTGTTGGTCTGCTGGCTGGTCGCGCCGCTGGTGCCGGGGCTGCGCCTGCACGTGCCCGAGGCCCTGGCGATCATCACCGCCTGCTTCCTGCTGGCAATCGTGCTGCGCCAGTACCAGCGCATCCGCGCCGAGCAGAACCTGGAGAACCTGCTGCAGATCGAAGTGGACCGCTCCTGGAGCGCCACCGGCGAGTTCCGTGACCAGCAGGTGCTACGCGAGCGCCTCAAGCACGCCATCGCCATGCTGCGCACCGACCGTTCCGCCGGCGGTGGCGGCAAGGCGGCGTTGTCCGACCTGCCGTGGTACCTGGTGATGGGCATGTCGGCGGCGGGCAAGACCTCGCTGCTGACCCACTCGGGCCTGTCGGCCAGCATCGCCACGGCCAACGACACCGAAAGCGGCACCCAGCATTGCGACTGGTACTTCAGCCCCGACGCGGTGATGATCGACACCGCCGGCCGCTACCTGCGCGACGACCAGTCCGCCAGCGAGTTCGCGGCCTTCCTGAAGATGCTGCGCAAGCAGCGTGGCAAGGCGGCGATCAACGGCCTGGTGCTGGTGGTGAGCCTGCCCGAGCTGCTGGCGGCCACCATCGAGGATCGTAGCGCCATGGCCGCGCAGCTGGTGGCACGGGTCGAGGAATACGCCGAGTGCCTGGGCGCCAACCCGCCGATCTACCTGATGCTGAGCAAGGTCGACCAGTTGCCGGGCTTCGACCAGGCCTTCGAGGGCCTCGACCTGCACGAGCGCCAGCAGCCGCTGGGCATGACCTTCGGCCTCTCGGAGATCCGCACCCAAGGGCTGCGTGACGTGCTGCAGGCGCGCCTGGCCAACCTGCAGCGCCATGTACGCCAGCACGTCGACGCGCAGATGATCGCCCTGGGTGCCGAAGCCGACAGCACCTTGCTGACCTTCCCGCAGTACTTCTCGGCCCTGGGCGATGTGCTCGAGCAGTTCCTCGACCCCTTCATCCGCGGTCAGCGCGGCGGTGCCTTGCTGCTGCGTGGGGTGTACTTCACCAGCGCCCTGCAGACCGAGCAGCAGCTCGAGCGCGTCTACGAAGACATGATCGCCGACGAGTTCGCCCTCGACGCCGCCGCTGAAGGCACCGCGCCTGCCCGCCCGGCCGGCAACCGCAGCTTCTTCATCACCGACACCTTCCGCCGGGTGATTTTCCCCGACCGCGACCTGACCCTGTACCAGTCCCGCCTGGGCCGGCAGTCCGCCGTCAACCCGGCGCTGCTGACCCTGGCCGCCATCGCCGGCCTGCTGTTCATCGGCTGGCAGGCGCTGTCGTTCGCCAACAACCGTCAGTGGCTGGAGAGCCTGCGCGGCGAGCTGGCGCAGATCGACCAGGCCGACGACCGCGATGCGCAGCTGGCCTCGGGCAAGGGCCTGGAAGTGCTGCGCGAGCAGATGGCGACGGTCGAGGATCATCGCCTGCACGGCGTGCCGCTGCGCCTGAGCGCCGGCCTGTACCATGGCGAGGCGATCCACGACGTGGCCAGCGCCGCCTACCTGGCGCAACTGCGCAGCCAGGCCCTGGAGCCGATCGCGCGGCAGTTGCAGGTGCAGATGCGCGCCTTCAACACCTTCGCCGCCGACGTCAACCAGTCCCTGGACTTCACCCCGGCCGCCACGCCCAAGGCCCGCAACGGCAAGGCCCTGAAGGCCGCTGCCGCCGCCAAGGCCAAGCAGGCGCTGGACAATTCGCGCCTGGGCAACCTGACCCGCAAGGTCAACCTGGCCACCGCCAACGACGGCGCCGACGTGTCTGCCGCCACCGGCGGCCTGTCGCTGTCCGAGGACATGCTGGGGCGCCTGGACGAGCAGCAGGTCGCGTCGATCATCGAGGCCTACAACACCCTCAAGCTGTACCTGATGCTGACCGAACCCCAGGCGCACCCGGACGCTGCGTTCGTCGCCGCCAGCCTGCCCCAGGCCTGGGCCAACGCGGCCGGCGAAGGCACCCCCGCCGACGCCAACGTGATCAAGGAAAACGTGCCGCTGTACGTCAAGCTGCTGGAACAGGGCGAGGCCCCTGGCCTACCGGTCAATGAACAGCTGGTCGGCGAGACCCGCCAGCACCTGAAGTCGTTCATGCTCTCCAGCTCGCTGGTCGACCGCGAATACCTGCGCCTGCAGCTCGAATCCAGCCGCCAGTTCCCGATGCTGAGCCTCAATGACCTGGTGCCGCAGCCGGGCCGTGCCCTGCTGTACGGTTCGGCCGGCGTACCGGCGATCTACACCCGCCAGGGCTGGGACACCTTCGTCAAGCCGGAGCTGATCAAGCTGGTCTCGGGCAACCTGCGCAACGAATCGGACTGGGTGCTCGACGGCAATGGCGGCGACGCCATCGTGCAGAAGGCCAACTTCATCCGCGAGTTCATGACCCGCTACAAGCGCGACTACACCCAGGCCTGGTACAAGATGGTCAGCAGCGTGGGCGTGCGTCACTTCGCCGACCTGAACACGGCCACCACCCAGCTGGGCCTGCTCAGCGACGTGCAGAACTCGCCGGTCAAGAACCTGCTGGCGGCGGTCAACGACAACACCCAGTGGGACGTGCCGCTCAAGCGTGACCTGCCCACCCCGGGCGCGGTGCGCGACGATGGCTTCTGGAGCAAGGTGAGCGGGCTGTTCGACAGCAAGGACGCGGTGTCGGCCAGCGTCGCTCCGTCGCTGCCGGCGGTGGACGACGGCAGCCTGGCCAAGCGTTTCGAGCCGGTGGCGCGGATGTTCGCGCAGAACAACGCCGAAGGCGCGGACAGCACGCTGATGGACCGCTACCTGGCAGCCCTGCGCAACCTCAAGGTGCGCATGAACAACATCCAGCGCTCCCAGGACGTCGGCAAGGGCAGCAAGCAGCTGATCAGCGAGACCCTGGAAGGTCGGCCGAGCGAAGTCACCACCGTGCGCAACTACGTGGAAAGCAGCATCGACACCAGCCAGGACGGCCTGTCGCGTTCGCTGCAGGGCCTGTTCGTGCTGCCGATCCAGTACGCCTGGGACACCTTGCGCGACCCGGCCGGCCAGCAGATCGCCAAGGCCTGGGCGCAGCAGATCGCCAAGCCGTGGGAGCAGGTCATGGCGCACCGCTACCCCATCGCCGGCACCAGCCGCAACGAGGCTTCGGTGAAAGACCTGCAGCGCTTCGTCGACCCCGACACCGGCCTGCTGCCGACCTTCAAGCGCAACGAGATCGGCAACCTGTCCGATGGCGAAGGGCTGGGCATGGGCAATGGCAAGGCGCCGTCGCTGGTCAACCCCGGCATGCTCAACAGCATCGACAAGGCCAGCTCCGTGGGCCAGGTCATCGCCAGCCTGTCGGACCGTGAGAACGGGTTCGAGATCATGCTCGAGCCGTCGGCCAACTTCACCGACATCGTCTTCACCCTCGACGGTCAGGAGCAGCACTACCGCAACGGGCGCAGCAGCTGGAACCGCTTCGCCTGGCCAGGCACCAGCAACGCCCCGGGCGCACGCCTGGACGTGGTCACCCTGAGCGGCGCCCGCTTCACGGTGTTCGACTTCCCGGGCCGCTGGGGCCTGCTGCGGATGAACGACAGCGCCCGTGTCGACGACCTCGACGGCGTGCAGCAGCGCTTCAGCTGGAATACACCCAATGGCCGCGTGAGCCTGGTGGTGCGCAACTTCGGCGGCGTGAAGCTCACCGACCTGAATCAGGTCAAGGCCTTGAGCGCGCTCAATGGCAGTGGTCGGGGCGCACGATGATCGGGTGTTTCGGCAAGCTCCCGTCGAGCGCGGACTTCGTCAGCCTGCATGGCGCGGCGGAGGAAGTCTGCGAGTTCGACGCCTGGCTGCAGTCCTCGCTCGCGGCCCTGCGCCACGTCGAGCACTGGCAGGCGTCGTTCGACCCGCTGCCGATGTGCTTCTTCAGCTACCGTGCGCGCACGGGCAACTGGCTGGTGGGCGGCTTGCTCAGCTCCCGCGACGCCAGCCAGCGACGCTACCCGTTCTTCATCTTCCAGCTGATCAAGGGCGAGCAGGCGGCGCCACTGATCAACCCGTTCACCTTGGGCGAGCTGTTCAGCGCCCAGATCAAGCCCTTGCTGCACCAGGCGGTGCAAGGCGCCGAGCGCGGTCCGCTGTTCGAGCGGATCAAGGCCTTGCGCCCGCTCAAGGCCCAGGACCTGGACCTGTTCCGCCGCGTGCACGCCAAGTTCCTGCGCGACTTCAGCTTCGCCGACGTCGCCCGGGCGCTGCACGGCTCGTGGCCGGCCTTCGACAGCGCCACCGCGCTCACCCGCCTGCGGCAGGCCGGGCCGTCGCTGCACGGCGACTTCGCCGGTGGCATCGAGCTGCCGCTGCCGGCCGAGCGCGGTTTGAAGAACCCGACCGCCGACCTCTGGCTGACCTGGCTGACGCGGATGAACCCGGCCCTGGGCGTGCCGGCGGTCAGCCTGCTGGCCGACGACTTCATGCTGCCGCGGCTGTACTGCTTCCCTTCACGGCATGCCCACAACGCCTACCGCCTGCTCAGCGGCCAGGCCCCGGCCTGCGAACACCTGGAACTGCTCAGCCCACTGGCATCGGCACCGCGCGTGCACGATAACGACCGACCTCTTGAACATGTCATCGACCGGTTCGTCGATGCGTTGGATACGACGCCTGTATGAACAAGCTCAAGTACTACTGCCTGCGATACCAGCCTTATCTGTTGGGCATCGCGTTCTTCCTGGCGATCTTCCTGGTCTGGGCCCTGGGTCGTGCGTTGGGCTTCGCCTCGCTGCACAGCCTGCTGGCCGGGATCGGTGTGTTCCTGCTGCTGTCGGCCGGCTACGTACTGCTGCTGTACCGCGGCGCCGGGCAGCACCACGACCTCGAAGGCCTGTTGCGCGACGACGCGGACCAGGCCGTGCTCAACGCCACGCCCGCCGACCGTGAAGAGATCAGCCTACTGCGCGAGCGCCTGCTGCAGGGCATCGAGCGTCTGCACAGCACCTCGCCCCGTGGCACCCCGGCAAAGGATGCCCTCTACGCCCTGCCCTGGTACCTGGTGATCGGCCAACCGGCGGCAGGCAAGAGCACCATGATCGTGCAGTCGGGCCTGAACTTCCCCTACGCCGAACGCGAAGGCGTGCGCGTGGCCGGGTTGGGCGGCACGCGCAACTGCGACTGGTTCTTCAGCTCCGAGGCGGTGCTGCTGGACACGGCCGGGCGCTACGTCAACAGCCCCGAAGAAGCCGGCAAGTGGCGCGGTTTTCTGCAACTGCTGCGCCAGCACCGCCAGCGTCGCCCGCTCAATGGCCTGATCGTCAGCGTCAGCATCGCCGACCTGCTGCACGGTTCGCTGGAAGACCAGGAGCGGGTGGCCAAGCGCCTGCGCGAGCGCATCCAGGAAAGCGGCGCCCTGCTGGAAGTGCGCCTGCCGATCTACCTGGTGTTCACCAAGTGCGACCTGATCCCCGGCTTCACCGCGTTCTACCGCCAGCTGGACGATGCGGCGCGGGGCGAAGTGGTCGGCAAGACCTTCCCGCACACCGACTACGAGCGGGCCGACTGGGGCCAGCGTTTCGGCGTGGCCATGGACGAGCTGACCCAGTACTGGCAGCACGTGGCGAGCCAGCAGCTGGTCCAGCAGGACATCCAGGTCACCCGTCAGAACGACGCGGTGTACCGCTTCCCGCTGGAGCTGGCGGCGCTCAAGCCGCGCCTGCAGGCCTTCGTCGACAGCCTGCTGCGCGCCAACCCGTACCAGTCCGCCGAGCTGCTGCGCGGCTTCTACTTCACCGCCGCGCTGCAAGCCGACGACGCCCAGTGGGGCAGCCATGGCCAGCAGGTGAGCGAACGCTTCGCCCTGGAGCAAGGCACCGG
The DNA here is from genome assembly GCA_001534745.1 of Pseudomonas monteilii. NCBI lineage: Bacteria > Pseudomonadati > Pseudomonadota > Gammaproteobacteria > Pseudomonadales > Pseudomonadaceae > Pseudomonas > Pseudomonas alabamensis. Next base: position 1,987,572 of record CP013997.1, on the reverse strand, counting down.
CGAGGCCAGCCTGGGCAGCCAGGCGGCGCCGTTGTTCATCAACAGCCTGTTCCGCAAGGTGATCATCCCCGACCAGCACCTGGTGGCGCTGTACACCAGCAACCACCGCGAACGTCGGCGCAAGGCCGCCTGGGTCGGCGCAGCGAGCCTGGCCGGGTTGCTCCTGTGCGGCCTGTGGGGCTGGTCCTACGTCAACAACCGCAGCACGCTGACGCGCATCGGTGAAGAACTGGCCCAGGCCAGGACCGAGGATGTCGCCAGCGAGGGCCAGTACACCGCCTGGCGCAGCCTGGACCGCCTGCGCTTCTGGACCTCGCACTACTACCAGCAGCACCACGACCAGGGCGTGCCGCTGGGCATGCGCCTGGGGCTGTACACCGGTCACGCGGTCGAGCCGGTGCTGCGCGAGCGCTATTTCGCCACCTTGCAGAACGTGATGCTCAAGCCGACCGCGGACAACCTGACGCGCACGCTGTACCTGCTCACTACGCTCAAGGTCTACCAGCGCAACGCCCGCGAACTGCAACCGGTGACCGGCGTCGACAGCGTCCAGGCCGAGGCCCTGCCCCGCGACAACCGGGCCCAGTCGATTGCCGACTTCGGCAAGGCGACCCTGGACACCTACGTGATGCTGTCGTCCACGCCCCGCGAGAAGACCGACCCGGCGCTGCTGAACGCACGCATCCCGGACTACTGGTACCCGGCCATCGCCCGCCAGACCGGCAAGCGCCTGGACCAGGCCAACAGCGACGCCGAGGGCCAGCATGACTACACCTACGCCAGCCGCCAGATCACCTTCTACAGCGAGCAGCTGCGCGAGCCGGACGTACCACGCATCCTCGACAACGCGTTCCTGACCTCCAGCTCGCGCAACTACATCGACAGCCTGCGCGCCCAGTCGCTGCGCTCGATCGAGACCATCACGCTGGAGTCCGACACGCTGTTCGCCTTCGGCCGCGCCGATTTCCAGAGCCTCAAGAGCGAGGGCCAGAACCAGCTGAGCGCGATCGCCGCCAAGCTGCTGAACACGCCGAACATCGGCAAGATCGTGATTTCTGGCCACGCCGACCAGTTGGGCGACCGCCAGGGCAACCTGCAGGTGTCCAAGCAGCGTGCGCAGACCATCCGCACTTACCTGGTCGGCAAGGGCGTGCCGGCCGAACTGGTCGAGGCGCAGGGCGAAGGCAGCAACAAGCCGCTGGTGAAATGCGACATGCAGCAACCCCGGGCACAGCTGATCAAGTGCCTGGAGCCCAACCGACGGGTCGAAATCGAAGTGCGTGGGCTCAACTGAGCCGACGTACACGGAACCGGTCCGCCGGGCTTTACTGGATGAAGCCTGGCGGACGGACAGTTGCCTCAGCCGATGCACGTGGCGAGGTCGAAACCAAGGGCTGCGCAAGCACCCTTAATCAGTTGTAAATGGAGAGCTTTAACCATGGCATTTGACGCGTATATCCAAATCGACGGCATCCCAGGCGAAGTACTGGACGACAAGCACAAAGACTGGATCGAAGTGCTGGGCTACGAGTACGGCGCCACCCAGGCCACCTCGGCGACCGCCAGCTCCTCGGGCGGTGCGTCCTCCGAGCGTGTCGCCCTGAGCGACTTCAAGATCCGCAAGGCGGTCGACAAGGCTTCGGCCAAGCTGTTCGAGCACTGCTGCACCGGCAAGCACATCGCCAAGCTGAAGCTGAACGTCAACCGCGCCGGTGGTGACAAGGTCACCTACCTGACCATCGACATGGAAGAAGTCGTGGTGTCGTCGGTCAAGTTCGTCGCCGGTGGCAACCAGTCCGGTGAAGACAAGTCGGTCAGCGACCTGCCGATCGAAGAAATCAGCTTCAACTTCGCTCGCATCAAGACCACCTACACCCAGCAGAAGCGTTCCGATGGCCAGGCCGGCGGCAACATCGTCGGCGGCTGGGACCGTACCGCCAACAAAGTGTTTGCCTAAACACTGCTCCGTTCACGGGCCGCAGCCGCGGCCCGTGTCCTGCGGCCGCCGGCTCGTCCGGCGCGTCGCGCCCCTCCCCTTGAACCGAGTGTCCCATGCCTGAAACCCTCAATGACCTTTCGTTGGCCGAGCTGGCCGCCCCGATCGACGGTGGCAGTGGCGAAGACTTGAGCTTCTCCGCCCTGTTCGACCAGATCAAGGAGGCCCGCCGCGCCGACCCTGACTACCTGACGCAAGGCGACTGGCAGACCGATCTGAAGACCGCCGACTGGGAACAGGTCGTCACCCTGGCCGCCCATGGCCTGGCCCGGCAGAGCAAGGACCTGATGCTGGTGGCCTGGCTCACCGAAGGCCTGGCGCAGCGTGAGCATTTCAACGGGATCAGCTTTGGCCTGGAACTGGCCGAGCGCATCCTGGACACCTTCTGGGAGACGCTTCACCCCTCATTCGAAGACGGCCTGGACGAGCGTGCCGCGCGCCTGTCCTGGCTCAAGAACACCCTGACCGACATCGTCGGCGGCCTACCCATCACCCAGGGGCAAGGCTTCGGCGTGCTGCGCTACGACGAGTCGCGCCATGTCGAGAACCTGGCCTTGCAGAACCCCAAGGCCATGCAGATCGCCCTGGACGAGGGCAAGATCAACGCCGAGATCTTCCAGCGCTCGGTGGCGCTCAGCGAGACCGAGCACCTGTGCACCAAGGCCGTGGAAGTGGCCGGCAGCCTGCAGGCCTGCCAGCGCCTGCAAGCCACCGCCGACCGCCTGTTCGGCCACGACGCGCCGAGCTTCGCCACGCTGGTCGACATGCTCTCGCGCGCCAATCAGCTGACCGAAAAGCTGCTCAAGGACCGCGGCGTCGAGCTCAACCCCGTGGCCGCCACACCTGAGGCCGACGTGGCCGATGCACCCGCCGACGTCGCCAGCGCGCCCACCTCCGTGGCCGCCCAGCCCAGCGCCCCGGCCGCCCTGCGCACCACACCGCTTACCCGCGACGAAGCCTTCACGATGCTGTCCGGGGTCGCCCAGTTTTTCAAGCAGAGCGAACCGCAAAGCCCGGTGCCGTACCTGATCGAGCGCGCCATCAAGTGGGGCAACATGCCGCTGGAAGGTTGGCTGAACGATGTGATCAAGGACAGCAACGTGGTAGACAGCATTCGTGATGTGCTGGGTACCAAGGACAGGACGTGAGTTGGCCTGAGGTTGTAGCGGCGATCAGTTAAGAAGCAGGCTTGTCCAGATGCAGACGGCGCCTGACAGGGCCCTATCGCTGGCAAGCCAGCTCCCACCCAGATCTTTGCAGCCTGTTGGTGCAGGCATGCCTGAGCAAGCACCTTATGGGACAGGGCCTCATCGCTGGCAAGCCAGCTCCCACCCAGATTTCTGCAGTCTGTCGGTGGAAGCATGCCTGCGCAAGCACCCTGTGGGAGCGGGCTTGCCCGCGATGGCGTCCGGTCCGTCACTGCCTGCATCGCGGGCAAGCCGCTCCCATATAGGTTTGCGGTGGCGATCAGAACAGCCACACAGTCCAACTGATGGGAGCCTTGCCATGATGCCCGATGAAGCACTGCGATTGACCCGTGCGGTGGCGCTCATGTCCGTCGCCACCCTCATGATCGGCCTGGGTTTTGTCATTTATGTGCTCCAGATGCCATCGACCTGGCCTATCGGCAGGACCTTCCCCGTGCTGGTCGTACTGTGGATCACCAACCTCGTTTCGATGCTGTTGAACGCGTTCTACTGGTTCATACGCAGAACGCCCACAGGACTTCTGGCCATGCTCGGGCTTCAGTTGGTAATCATGCTGGTGGGACTGATCTGGATGATCTGAGCCCGGGCCGACGAACAGTCGCCCGACGCATGACGCACGCCTCTGCACAAAACCCATCGGCTTCGATGAGCACCCGCAGGAAAATCGTTGCAGCAGCACTTAGAAAGGACATCACATGAAACGCCCGATACGCATGACATCATTGCTCAGCCTGCCGGGCATCCTGGCAATGGTGGCAGCCCCTGTCATCCTCCTGAAGGGCACGGCTGTCCTGTTTGGACTGCCCTACACCACCATGGCAGAACGCAGAAGCGCCGAGCATCAGGCACGCCTGGCCAAGCAACCCGCACCGCCTCGAACACTCACCACGCTTGAGATCTATGACTCCGATGGCGTGCGGCACCCCGAGCTTGAACGCAGTTTGAAACACGGATCGTTGCCAGCGCAGCATTGACACAGATACCTCAAGGAACGCCTATGAAGCTCACGACACCTTTTCTGGCCTTTTCCTGTTGCCTTTTGCTAGCCCATGACAAGACAAGCCTTCATGCAGCTGAATCCTAATGTCTGGGCTATCCCATTAGAGCGCGATGTGATCAAGAATAGCAGCGTAGTTGAAAGCATTCGCGATAGGCTGGCGTCAAGGATAAGAAGGCATGATCGATCTGTGGGACGTCAAAGAAATCCCCTGTTGGTCGGTTCCCACACAGCTAGCTGTCTGCCTCGCTCGCACCTTCATGAGTGACATAAGGATTCGTCATGGCTACGCCGACATACGATTGTTCAAGCGAACTGCTTCGCGCGCTTATTTTCTTTCCTATTGGCCTGTGTTGTCTGCTTATGACTTTTTGGTTGGTGGACGCGCGACTTGACTTCCTGGCACATGCGCAATCGGTAGAGGGTTGCGTCAGCTCGCTGAATGCAGGAAGCCGTCATCCGCAAATTGACTTTGTCGATGCCACAGGCAAGGCTTACAGCTACCCAGAGAATGGACTTATCAACGGATATGCCGTTGGCGATACGGTGACAGTGCTTTACCGTGCCGAGGCGCCTTCCAGTAGCGCAGTCATCAAGGATCGAGGTGCGTTATGGGCGGAACCTGTGTTCGCAAGCCTGTTTGCATTGGTCTTCATTTGGGGGGGCGTCCGTAATGCAATCAGCGTGATTCGAACACTGAAGGGTCATTCATCTGATCGTCAGGCGCCCTATACCTGAAGGCAGCAAGGTCTTGAGGCGGAGAAAGCGGTCATGCAGTCACCGCCTTTAAGTCCTCTACAGGAATCATTGAACCCGAGACACTCACGCTTTAATCCAACGTCATTCGCGACGGTATCAAAGTGAATGACTACTGTTCACACATGAGGCGGTGCAGGCTTATGAAATGGTATAATGCCCCTAAAATGAGTCAAAGGCATGACTCGACCAAATACGTGTTACCGAACAGTTCGTTCAGTTTGACACGACGGCTTCCAACAGTTGTTGCCATCGCAATGTTGGTTACGTATTCCGCCGACTCCCTGCCTGATGTCACGCTGGGTGATAAGGTATTGAAGCTAGAAGAACACGCTGGCCAGTGCATCCTCAAAGATGGCTTTCAAGAATTCCCACTCGCCATGCCAGCACCCTGTCGATTTAGCCAAGACCGGGCAGGCAAAGCAAGAATTGAGTATTTCAATGGTATACCGATTGTCTTGGTGACACATGTTGAATCTGATCCTAGCTCCCGTGGTGACTGCGTGAAGATTTCGCGCGCGCTCCGTTGGACCGCCGCCGGCCTAAGCCTGTCTGATTATGCTAAGAGTTCGTCCTGCAGCATAGAAATGGAAGATACAAAAAATTTTACGGGCCTGTTTGAGTGGTGACCCTAGCAAAGACGATAGCCCGTAGGGGCGCCCTACCGTAGGCAACTCCATTATTGAAGCATTGACAACATGACAACAGCCGTAGAGGTTAGAATGCGTATATTTTCGCTAGACAGCCCTAGAACGATTTGGGGTGACTGGAGTGACGCTCTTGAATATGGGTTCGTTGACTGGGACGAAGAGACAGACACCAGAAGCATTGTACGAAGCGGCCCATACACACCACCCGCTTATTTATACTGGGATGCACTAATATTCACTCAATTCATCAAAAACGCCCTTGAAAAAAGCGAGCTAACCGGTATCAGCGCTTTCACACACTTGAAAAAAACTCATATCGTCAACCTTGACTGGAAAGCATGGGATACCACTAGAGATATTACTTATCACACTGAGCTGGATGGAGAGCCTGAAGACCTCATCACCTCGCTTCCTCACGATGAGTCTCTGGCACAACATATGCCTGAATATTGGCTAGCCTCTATAGAACCTGTACTTTCCGTTTACGTCGACCGAAGTCATTCAAGCACAGACCCCTCTGACTTTCTCACGATCTTACACGCGGACCCCACTATCGACTTTTTCCAAGGCGATGAATACACCGGACACTTCGTAAGTCAACGCGCCAAGGAGTGGCTAGCACATCACTGCCCAGGATGTTTTACATTCTCATTGATTCCATTTGCTGATTAAGCGACCCTCTATTCGCGAATTCCGAACGTTTTTTCATGCCGACATTCATGATGCGCCCGTATAATAACCCAAAGCAACTAGAAACCCCATATGCCACTATGGAAAAAATGCGAAGAGATACGGAGGCTAATTGAAAATCTATTACTGCGATGACGCACCGACACCGTGGGGAGACTGGGGCGTTGCTCTTGTTCGAGGCTCGCTCGCATGGGATGAGGATACTGACATCAGGAGCATTGAGCGCGTCGGCCCATTTACTCCGCTGGCCTATATCTGCTCAGGTGCATTCATACTTACACACCCCATTAAAGAAGCGCTCGAAAGTAGCGACCTTACTGGAATTAGCCGTTATCAACACTTAGAAAAAACACACATTGTACGCATTGATTGGCAGCACTGGGACGATAGCAAACCAATCACTCAGTATCTAGACCTCGACGGAGGTCCTTCGTCAATTATCGACTCCCTTCAACATGATACCAAGCTTGCCAGACAACTGCCTGAATATTGGAGAGGCTTCATTGCAGGCAGGCTTAAACTAAGCATTAACTCTGATAAAGACCCTCGGGACGTGAGCGCGTACCTCCGAGTCCTGCAGGCTGACGAAAACACTGACTTCTTTAAAGGCGATCTCTATGGCGGCTACTTTGTAAGTGAAAAAGCAAAAATCTGGCTCGAGCGATTCTGCCCAGAATGCTTTAACTTTCTTATAATCCCTACAGCCAAATAAAAACCACTGCGCGGGGCTGTCTATGTACACCCCGCCAGTATCTGACGCACTCTAAGAACATCTCCAGCTCATGCATTTTTCGTCTCGTTACCTAAGGTATTAGTCAACTTGGAGCGCAATCGTTCAGCTATGACATCGAGCATAGGCTGATCGAGGTACGCATACGTCAGGCCGGCCGGGAACGCCGCTTGGGCATGCGCAACGACCCTCTGGATCGGCGTGTCGAAAAAAGCGAATACGACGGCCACAGTCACTTGCTGGGTCAAACCCGCTTTGCCTGGGACGGGTTACGCCTGTTGCAGGAGCAGCGTCATGGGCAGGTGAGCCTTTATGCGTACGAGAGTGAGAGCTATAAGCCGTTGGCGCGTGTCGATGGACAAGGACCGGTCCAGCACGTGCTGCACTTTCACAACGACTTGAGGGGCCACCGGAGCTGCTGACCAACGAGCAAGGGCGCGTGGTGTGGCAGGCCCGTTATCTGGGGTGAGGAGCGATGCTCGTGGAGGTGCGGGAGCCAGAATGCCTGCAGGAGCAGAACCTGCGGTTTCAGGGCCAATACCTGGACCGCGAAACGGGGCTTCATTACAACACGTTTAGGTTTTATGATCCGGACGTGGGACGGTCACACAGCTGGATCCGATCGGGTTGTCGGGCGAGCATCAGCTGTATGGATATGCGCCGAATCCGGAGAGTTGGATTGATCCGCTGGGGTGGATTGCTGGCCACACCAAGAGCGGTATCAAGCGAACCACTGGTACGTGGCGTAAGCGGCATGGACCGGCTGCGATGCGGGATCACCCTATGATTCCGCAGGAAGATGCTGAAAATTTCAGACTTTCGAAATCAAATGAAATTGGCCGGTATCGCCAACCCTAAACGATACATTGACACGCAAATCTCACGTATTCTCCATGCAGTTTACCAGGATATCCATGAAGCAAAATGGAATGAGGCCTGGATAAATTGGCTTGATAAAAACAGAACATTACAACTAGAGACCTACAGGTGCAAACAAAGAAAATGATACATTAATACAACGTACTGAAAGCTACAAGAAACCCTATACGTCACCCTGGGAAAAACACTGATAGATGCGGAGACTAGAATGACTATTTACTTCTGTCAAAATGCACCAACTCCTTGGGGAGACTGGGGCTCAGCGCTCATCCATGGGCTAATAGGGTGGGACGAAACCACTGATGTAGACAGCATCGAACGCGCGGGCCCCTTTACACCCTCCGCTTACATTTGCTGGGGATCGCTAATCTTCACTCACCCGATTAAAGAAGCGTTGGAAGCCAGCGAGCTAAAAGGCATCCGATATGAGCACTTAGAAAAGACCCATATTGTTCGTATTGATTGGCAGGACTGGGATGCAAACAAACCAATTACTGACTATATCGATTTGGATGGAGGGCCCTCTTCTATCATTGAAGGTTTCGAGCATGATCCCAGTCTTGCACGCCAGATGCCCGATTACTGGCGAGCACTCGTGACAGGCAGACTCACTCTTCGCACAGTTCCTGAACAAGAAGCCAGCGGCCTCAGCAGCTACCTTCAATTACTGAAAGCTGACCATGCCGATTTCTTTAAAGCCGATGTCCATGGCGGCTATTTTGTCAGCGAAAAAGCTAAAACCTGGCTTAATCGACACTGCCCGGGATGCTTTAACTTTCTCCCCATCCATCTTGCAAAGTAGAACAATAATTCAAATGCCGCCGATTCCAAACGCTTAAAGGGTAGCGTGTCATTTAAACATGCGGAACTGCTGACCGACGAGCAAGAGCGTGTAGCGAGGCAGGTCCGTTATTGGGGGCTGTGACACGCGTGGAGACGCTGGAGCCAGAATGCCTACAGGAGCAGAACCTGTGTTCCAAGGACAATACCTGGACCGGGAAACGGGTACTGTATTACAACACGTTCAGGTTTTACGATTCGGGCGTGGGACGGTTTACACAGCCAGATCCGATCGAGTTTTCGGGCCGGCATCAGCTGTATGGGTATGCGCCTAATCCGGAGAGTTGGATTGATCCACTGGGATAGGTTACTGTTACAGGCCGTACAAAAGGTGGAATTAATCGAGTCTCCGCCTCTTGGCGAAACCGATACGGCCTTGCTTCAATGCGAGAATACCACTTAATACCCCAAGAAATGGTAAGGGAAGACCGTAACTTCCGTACTCAAATGAGGGCAGCAGGAATAAAAAGCCCGAAATGCTATATAGACAAGCAGATATCGCATCTACCACATGCATTCCATGTCGACATTCATGAAGGCGGCCGGAGTGATGAATGGAAAAATTGGTTCAAGGACAACACGAATTTCACCCAGCGAGATGTGCAAAGGCAGATACGTAACATGATGCGCAAGTACAATGTGCCTCGATCGACGAGAAACGACGTACGCCGCTAGGGTAAGAACGGCAAAAACTGCGGAGACTAACATGAGCATCTACCACTTTGACAATACGCCCACTCCTTGGGGAGACTGGGGAGACATCTTAGTCCACGGCACCATTGACTGGGACGAAGACACTGATGTAGATAGTATCGCGCGAGTAGGACCCTATACACCACCCGCTTATATCCGCTCAGGTGTACTGGTACTCACCGATCCCATTAAAAAGAAGCTTGCAGATAGCGAATTAAAAGGTATCAGCCGCTATGAGCATTTAGAAAAAACTCATATTGTTAAAATAGATTGGTCGCAGTGGAACACTGACAACGATATTACCTATTACCTTGACTTAGAGGGCGGGCCCTCCTCCATCATTTACTCACGCGCTCACGACGCCGAACTGGCGAATGAAATGCCTGAGTTCTGGCAAGCCTTCATCACAGGTAAGATTAATTTGTACAAAAACCCACAGAACAACCCCTCCGAACTTGGCAAGTACCTTCAGGTCGTGCAAATTGACAAAAAAGCCGACTTCTTCAAAGGCGATATATATGGAGGCTACTTTGTAAGTGAGCGAGCAAAAGCCTGGCTCGATCAACACTGCCCGACATGCTTTGATTTCACTCTGATTCCTACGATCGCATAACAACTAGCCGCGCAAGGTGCACGGTTGCATCTTGCCACTAGCAACTCCCCATATGATCTAGCAGGCTATTAATACAGCTTGGCCGTCATTATATTTGACGCAGTAGACCATAACTGAGGTACCAGATTAAATCTATACCAAAGACATGGGATATGCACTGGAGCAGACCCGCCTTATCTGGGACGGGTTACGCCTGTTGCAGGGGCAGCGTCGTGGGCAGGTAAGCCTTTATGTGTACGAAGGTGAGAGCCATGAGCCGTTGGCGTGTGTCGACGGACAGGGACCGACCCAGCACGTGCTGCACTTTCATAATGACTTGAGCGGGCTACCAGAGCTGCTGACTAACGAGCGAAGGCGCATGGTATGGCAGGCCCGTTATCTGGGCTGGGGATCGACGCTCGTGGAGGCGCGGGAGCCAGGGTGTCTACAAGATCAGAATCTGCGATTCCAGGGACAATACCTGGACCGGGAGACGGTGCTGCATTACAACACGTTCAGGTTTTATGATCCGGACGTGGGACGGTTTACGCAGCCGGATCCGATCGGGTTGTCGGGAGGGCATCAGCTGTATGGGTATGCGCCGAATCTGGAGAATTGAATTGATCCGCTGGAGCGGCGAACCTTGACGGGCGAAACTAAAAACGGCATGAATCGAGTTTCTCCTGAGTGGCGATCGCTCCATGGGCCGGCGTCCATGCGAGAGCATCATATGATTCCTCAGGAAATGTTGAAAAATAATGCTTTTGAAAATCAAATGAAAGCCGCCGGCATCAATAATCCTAGACGCTATATTGACAAGCAGATCGCATATATACCTAATGTCACGCATGCTGACATCCATAAAGTAGACTGGAATCCAGCGTGAAAAAAATGGTTTAAAGCAAATCCTAAATTCACTCAACGAGACCTGCAGATTCAAATAAAAACAATGATGCATAAATACAACATACCTAGAGCAACGCGGAATCACGTGCGTCGCTACGGAAAAAACAGCAAAAGCTGCGGAGGTTAGTATGAATATTTTTTTGTTAGACAGCGTAAGAACCCTTTGGGGCGACTGGAGTGAAGCTCTTGAATATGGCCTTATTGGACGCAATGAAAAAACAGACGCCAAAAGCATTGAGCGGAGTGGCCCCTATACACCTCCCGCCTATCTATGCTGGGATTTTCTTATCTTTACCCAGCCGATCAAAGAAAAATTTGAGGTTAGCAATCTCAAAGGCATAGGCTCTTTTGATTATTTAGAAAAGACGCACATTGTCGAGCTTGATTGGAAGAAATGGGACTTGACCAAGGATATAGCTTATCACATTGAGTTAGATGGAGAACCTGAAGACCTTATCACTTCGCGACCGCATAATGAGTCCTTGGCCAACAGTATGCCTGAATACTGGTTGGCATCTATAGAGACCGCGCTTTCAGTCAGTGTCAGCCGAAACAATCTGGATAAAGAACCCTCTGAGTACTTACAGATTATAAAGGCTGACCCAGCTATCGATTTTTTCCAGGGTGACGAATACACGGGGTACTTCGTAAGCCAGCGCGCCAAAGATTGGCTTGAGCATCACTGCCCAGGCTGTTTTACATTCTCGCTAATTCCGTTTGCTAATTAAACAGAAAATCTGCTCGCAACGGTAGAGTGCAGCGATTAGTCAAATACTTGAAGCGCGGCCATCTTGGCCGCCTGACTGACAAATTCAGCACTAAGGACATCATGATCTATGGTTATGACGGGCTCGACAACCTGACCGATATCCAGTTCGAGGACGCCACCGGCAACCATGACACCTACTGATAAAACGCAGTTGCAGCACGTGCTGCATTTTCACAATGACTTGAGCGGGCTACCGGAGCTGCTGACCAACGAGCAAGGGTGTGTGGTGTGGCAGGCCCGTTACCTGGGATGGGGGTCGACGCTCGTGGAGGCGCGGGGGCCAGGGTGTCTACAGGAGCAGAATCTGCGGTTTCAGGGACAATACCTGGACCGTGAGACGGGGCTGCATTACAACACGTTCAGGTTTTATGATCCGGATGTGGGACGGTTCACGCAGCCGGATCCGATCGAGTTGTCGGGCGGGCATCAGCTGTATGGGTATGCGCCGAATCCGGAGAGTTGGATTGATCCGCTGGGGTGGATCGCTGGCCACAACAAGAGCGGTATCAAGCGAACCACTGGTGCGTGGCGTAAGCGGTATGGACCGGCTGCGATGCGGGATCACCATATGAATCCGCAGGAAATGCTTGATGAACCTGGCTTTTTTGATCGCATACAGGCTGCTGGCATTTCCAAGCCTAAGCGCTACATTGACAAGCAGATCGCTCGTATTCCTCATGCATTTCACGCTGATATACATAAGAAAGGCTGGAACGATGATTGGAAGACGTGGTTTCGTTACAATAAGAAATTTACAACTAAAGACCTGCAAAAACAGATTAAATTGATGATGCAAAAATACAATATACCTAAAGCAACCAGAAACCTTATACGCCGTTATGGTAAAAATGGAAAAAGATGCGGAGGATGACATGAAAATCTACTACTGTGACGACGCGCCTACCCCGTGGGGTGACTGGGGGGCAGCTCTTATTCGAGGCAGAGTTGCACGGGATGAAAACAGTGGCAAAAGAAGCATAAAACGTGTAGGTCCATTTACTCCACCAGCCTACATATGCTCTGGCGAACTCATACTGACCCATCCAATCAAGGAATTACTGGAAAGCAGCGGCTTGAAAGGCATCGCACGCTATGAGCGCCTAGAAAAAACGCACATTGTCCGTATCGACTGGCAAGGATGGGACCCAAATAGATGCATTACAGATTATATAGACTTAGCAGGCGGCCCATCGTCCATTATTAGCTCTCTAAAACATGATCTAGAATTAGCTCGACAGATGCCTGATTACTGGCGTAGCTTTATAGATAGCGAGCTCATACTCAGCACAGACGCTAGCAAAAATCCAAGGGACGTGACCGCTTACTTACGAGTTGTTAAAGCAGAGGAACACATAGACTTTTTCACAGGCGATCTCTATGGAGGTTATTTTGTAAGTGAGCGAGCCAAAGCTTGGCTAGAAAAACATTGTCCGGGATGCTTTAATTTTTTCCAAGTACCCATGTCCAAGGAATAAAACTTTCTTCAATATTTGATCATCATCAAGTGTACGTCGTTACGGGAAAAATGGAAAAGGATATGGAGGTTAACATGGCTATATACTACTGCGGAAATACACCCACCCCGTGGGGAGACTGGGGTGAATCTTTGATCCACGGAACACTCGCTCGAAATGAAAAGACGGGAGAAAGAAGCATTGAGCGCGTGGGCCCCTTTACACCAGCAGCCTATATTTCATACGGATCGTTAATATTTACCCATCCCGCCAAAGAAGCACTGAAAAGCAGTAACTTAAATGGCATTGATCGTTATGAATTCTTGAAAAAAACTCGGATTGTACGCCTCGAGTGGCAGCATTGGGACGCAAAAAAGCCAATCACTGACTATTTGGATTTAGCGGGTGGTCCTAGCACCATCATCGAAAACCATAAACATGATGCCGAACTCTCAAAACAAATGCCTGACTACTGGCAGGCTTTTGTGAGTAAAAAATTGTCGCTATCCATGCTTCCTGATAATGAATCACTGAGCATTGGTAACTACTTAAAAGTAATCAAGGCGGACAATGATATGGATTTTTTCAAAGGCGACATTCATGGAGGTTACTTTGTAAGCGAGAGAGCCAAGACCTGGTTGGAACGGCACTGCCCAGGGTGTTTTACATTCTCACTGATCCCGTTTGCTGATTAAGCGCCCCTCTACTGTCAATGACAGAGCTATACCGGCCAGCCAAGCGTGGCCTTCTCGGCCGCCTAATTGACAAAATCCGGCCTAACGACGTCACGATCTATGGTTACAACAGGCTTGACAACCTAACCAATCTCCAGTTCGAGGACACCACCGGCAACCATGACACCTACTGATAAAACATAGCGGGCAATTTGCTCGATGCAATGGCCACTGCGCCGGTCCTGCATGACCGAATGCGCACGTACCAGAACAAGCGCTACCGCTACGATGCATTCGGTCGCCTGGTGGAAAAATGCAGCAGCCGACGTGGAATGCAAGCGTTCAGTTACGATGCCAAGCACAGGCTGATCGAAGTACGCACACGTCAGGCCGGCCGGGAACGCCGCTTGCGCATGCGCTACGACCCTCTAGGTCGGCGTGTCGAAAAAAGCGAATACGACAATAACGGACACTTGCTGGGGCAGATCCGTTTTGCCAGGAACGGGCTACGCCTGTTGCAGGAGCAGCGTCATGGGCAGGTGAGCTTTTACGTGTACGAAGGTTAAGGCCATGAGCCCTTGGTCCGTGTCAACGGACATGGCGCAGCCCAGCACGTGCTGCACTTTCACAATGACTTGAGCGGGCCACCGGAGCTGCTGACCAACGAGCAAGGGCGTGTGGTGTGGCAGGCCCGTTACCTGGGATGGGGGTCGACGCTCGTGGAGGCGCGGGAGCCAGGGTGTCTACAGGAGCAGAATCTGCGGTTTCAGGGACAATACCTGGACCGTGAGACGGGGCTGCATTACAACACGTTCAGGTTTTATGATCCGGATGTGGGACGGTTCATGCAGCCGGATCCGATCGAGTTGTCGGGCGGGCATCAGCTGTATGGGTATGCGCCGAATCCGGAGAGTTGGATTGATCCGCTGGGGTGGCGAACCTTGACGGGCAAAACTAAAAACGGCATGAATCGAGTTTCCCTGAGTGGCACTCGCTCCATGGGCCGGCGTCCATGCGAGAGCATCAGATGAAGGCCGCTGGTATCGCTGATCCGAAGCGCTATATGGATAATCCAATTTCTTATATACCTAATGCTACACATGGCGACATCCATAAAGCCGGATGGAGTCCAGAATGGAAAGCATGGCGTGGCGAGAATCCAAAATTTACCCAACGAAATTGACAGAAACAATACGAGTGGTGATGCAAAAAATGTAATGCGTCTAAAGCAACGAGAAACCATATACGCCGTTACGGCAAAAATAGCAAGAACTGCGGAGGCTGACATGAGTATTTTTTTACTTGACTGCGCCAAAACGCCCTGGGGCGATTGGAGCGATGTTCTCGAGTATGGGCTTGTTGATTGGGATGAAGAAACCGACGCCAGAAGTATCGAGCGTAGCGGGCCGTATACGCCAGTTGCTTATTTATGCTGGGATGCTTTGATTCTTACTCAGCCCATCAAAGAGCTTTTTGAGAACAGTGGACTAAAGGGAACAGGCAGCCTTGTTCACTTGGAAAAAACCCACATCGTCGACATTGATTGGAAAACATGGGATACCACCAAGGACATCACCCACCATCTTGAACTCGATGGTGAACCCAGCGACATTATTACTTCATTGCCTCATGATGAATGGCTGGCAAAGCGCATGCCCGAATATTGGCTTGTTTCTGTCGACGCAACGCTATCCGTGCAGATAGACAGAACCGCACAAAGCAAAGACCCCTCTAACCGCCTACAGATAATACAAGCTGACCCGTCTATCGACTTCTTTCATGGTCATGAACACACAGGGTATTTCGTAAGCCAGCGCGCCAAGGATTGGCTAGAATATCATTGCCCAGGCTGTTTTACATTCTCATTGATCCCGTTTGTCACCGGAGCGGACACGTCTGCGCATTAAACCGAGATCTCCCGGCCAGTCGATACTCAAAGCGCGGCCTTCTAGGCCGCCTGATCAACATGTCCTTTGCTGTCGAAAAGCACTTTGCAGTTGAAATAGCCTGCCATCACCATAAGGGTATCGAGCCTAAACCTGACCATCGGAAGGCCTCTCACTCCTGCCCAGCCGGCCGCTCGCATTCGGCTATAGAATCGGCGGTCATCGCTAAAACACGTCATCCCAACGGGCCTTGTCCAACGGATCTTTTCTGCCCTTCGACTTACGCCAGGCATACAGCCCTAACCTTGCGTCTACCACGACAAAGCAGAACAGCAAGGTCAGATACCCGTCTTCTCCCAGTTTCAGGATAAGGGACGAGTACGGCGCCAAGAGGATCGCCAACGCCACGGCTGTCACCCCCATCCATTGTCTGAACATGTCACGTCTCCTTTGTCCTCGGTCGTTCAGCGCAGCCTGGCGCGTCAGGCTGATCCTTGCCAGGTATGCTTCAACGCCATACGCCCGCCCAGGCACCTCGTTCGTCCGCAAGCCCTAGTCTGGGGACCCAGCGGAACCGCACAGCCTTCCCTACGCTCTTAGTTTAACGGAGTGACAGGGCCGTCATACGTGACCCGCAGCAGCCGACCGCGTTATTCCATAAGCACCACACATAGAACCCCTTGGAATAACCCATAACCTTTGGTTATTGGTAAAAGTCTTTATAGAACCGGAAAATCTCACCTTCATCCATTTTTTTGATGCCTGTCAAAGCCTTGCATCCAGAGGTGTGCTTCGTGAGTATCTCCTTGAGCGGATCGTTGGCCGACGCGCTCCTCCAGACCCGACCCCGGGATGAACACCGCCAGCGGGCACGCGAGGGCGTCATCGACTACGTCGCCTGCCTGCTGCCGATCCAGCTCGGGTTGCTGCACGACAGCGGTCTGGCACCCGTGCGTCAGGCATTCCCTGCCGCCATCGGCGCGGACAACCAGGCCCTGCAGCTGGGCTACATGAGCCACGCGCTGGACTTCGATGACTACCACGCCACCTTCCGCGGCCACCCGAGCACGGTGGTGCTGTCGACCTTGCTGGCCTTGTCGCAGTCCCTGGACACCCTGAGCCATGAGGCGTTTCTGGATGCCTACGTCATCGGCGTGGAGCTGTCCGGACGCCTGGGCAAGGCCATCGGCACGCGGCATTACGCGGCAGGCCTGCACAGCACCGCGACCCTTGGGGTGATCGCCGCCACGGGCGCGGCCTGTCGCCTGTTACGACTGGACCGAAGCCAGACCCAGATCGCCCTCGGCCTGGCGGCGACGCAAGCCGCCGGCCTGCGCGCGCAGTTCGGCAGCGCGGGCAAGGCCCTGCACGCAGGCTTTGCGGCGCGGCAGGCGGTGAATGCCGTGCAGCTGGCGCAGGCCGGGTTCGCGGCGCAGGCCGATGGCGTGCTGGAAGCATTTCTGGACATCCTTGGCCTGGGCCAGGCCCGGCCTGACGACCTGCTGGCCGACTGGGGCGCGCCCTGGCGGATCAGCGCGCCGGGCCTGGAGTTCAAGCGCTACCCCACCTGCGGCGGTACCCACAGCGCTATCGAGGCGGCGTTCGCCCTGCGCGAGCGCGAGGGGTTCTCGCTGGCGCAGGTGCAGTCCATCGACGTCAGCTTCCCGCCTGGCGCCGACACCGCGCCGTCGATCCGCGCCCCGCAGACTGGCGTGCAAGGCCGGTTCAGCCTGGAATACGTGATCGCCGATGCGCTGCTCAACGGCGCCATCGCGCTGGAACGCTACGGCGAAGACCCGGTGCGCCCGGACATCGCCGCCTTGGCCGCCAAGGTGCAGCGAGTGCCCGACCTCACGGCACCGCCCGACGAGCTGGACCCGGACCTGCGCTTCCACCGGGTCACCCTGCACCTGGCGGACGGCCGTTCGTTGAGTCAGTGCGTGACCCGCCAGCAGACCGCCGCCGCGCCTACCGATGTGCTGGCCAAGCTGCGCGACAACCTGCAGGCCTGGCCTGTCGAGCGCCTCGACGCACTCTGCGCCTACCTTCATCTGACCGACGATGCCGCGTTGCACCGTCTGGTCGCCCTCGTTCGCTGTCATTAAGGATTCCCCCATGTCCCTGCAACAGACGCCTTCCCGTCAACTGCGCCTGGGCCTGTTCGTTCAAGCCCTGGGCCACCACGTCGGTGGCTGGCGCGCCGACGGTGCGCAAGGTTCGCCCACCGATATCGAGTGGTTCAGCTGGATCGCCAAGACTGCCGAACAGGGCAAGTTCGACATGTTCTTCGTCGGCGACGCGCTGGCCACCAGCGTGCACCGCCTGCCGTCGACCATGTCGCGCCTGGAGCCGCTGACCCTGCTTTCGGCCCTGGCCGTGCAGACCCGTCACATCGGCCTGGCGGCCACCGCCTCGACCACCTTCGATGAGCCCTTCCACTTGGCCCGTGCCCTGTGCTCGGTGGATCACATCAGCCACGGCCGTGCCGCCTGGAACGTGGTCACCTCGTTCTCGGCCGATGCTGCACGCAACTTCAGCCGCGAAGACCTGCCCTCCCACGCCGACCGCTACGAGGTGGCGCGCGAGTTCCTCGAGGTGGCGTTCAAGCTGTGGGACGGCTGGGAAGACGGCGCCCTCGTGCGCGACAAGGCGAGCGGTCGCTACAGCGACGAAAGCAAGATCCACCCGGCCAACCACAAGGGCAAGCACTTCCAGGTCCAGGGCCCGCTCAACATCGCCCGTTCGCCCCAGGGCCGCCCGGTGATCATCGAGGCCGGTTCGTCCCCGGCCGGCCAGCAGCTGGCCGCACAGACCGCCGAAGTGGTGTTCACCGCCGCCGCATCGCTGGAGGAAGGCCAGGCCTTCTACCGCAGCCAGAAGCAGTTCGTCCGCGACGCCGGGCGCAACCCCGACCACCTGCTGATCCTGCCGGGCGTGATGCCCATCGTCGGGCGCACCCGCGAGCAGGCCCAGGCTGTGTGGGACCAGCTCAACGAGCTGGTGGACATCGACAACGGCATCGAGCAGCTGTCGGCACGCTTCGGCACCGACATGAGCGTCTACCCGCTGGACGGTCCGGTGCCGCCGGTCGCCCCCACCGAAGGCAGCCAGAGCCGGGTCAAGCTGCTCACCGAACTGGCCGCGCGGGAAAACCTCACCCTGCGCCAGCTGGCTGCCGTGGCTGCCGGTTCCCGCGGTCACCGGGTGATCGTCGGCACCGCCGAAGACATCGCCGACGATTTCCAGACCTGGCTCGAACAGGGTGGCGCCGACGGCTTCAACATCATGCCGGCGGTGCTGCCCGAGCAGCTGCAACTGTTCGTCGAGCTGGTCATCCCGGAGCTGCAGCGCCGCGGCCTGTTCCGCACCGAATACGCGCACGCCACCCTGCGTGAAAACCTGGGCCTGCCCAGCGTCACCGACAACTTCGCCGCCGTCGCTCCGGCGGCCGCCCACGAGGAATGAGCCATGACTAAACCTGCACTGATCAGCGCCATCGCCGCGCTGCTGGCCGTTCCCGGCGCCTTCGCCGCGCCTGCCCCAGGCAGCGTGCCGTTCGACGCCACCGCCACGCCGGCCGCGGACGCCGCCCTGCACGCGACCCTGCCCGAGGCCATCCAGAAGCGTGGCTACATCATCGCCGGGACCAACCCCAACACCCCACCGACGACCTTCTACAAGGCCGACAACAAGACCCTGGCCGGGCGCGAGATCGACATCATCAGCGCCGTGGCCGACCGCCTGGGCGTGCAGTTGCAGCTCAAGGACACCGGTGGGTTCGACAACATCATCCCGGGGCTCAAGTCAGGCCGCTACGACGCCGCCCTGGCGAATATCGATGCCAACGCCAAGCGTCTGGAACAGGTCGACTTCGTCGGTTACTACAACGCTTCCAAGCTGGCGCTGGTCGCGCGCTCCGATGCCAAGCTCGGCACCTTCGACAGCCTCGACGCCTTGTGCGGCCAGACCGTCGGCGCCGGTGCCGGCACCTCCCAGGTGACCCGTCTGCAACAGGCCAGCGAGGCCTGCGTGGCCGCTGGCAAAAAGCCGATCACCGTGCCGATCTTCCCAGACCGCCCTGCCGGCGTGCAGGCGGTGATGAGCAGCCGTGTGCCGATGTTCTTCGGTCCTTACGAGGGTCTGCGCTACCAGGCCAACCGTCTCAAGGGGATGACCCTGGCCGGTGAGATCACCATCGAGGACACCATCGTCTCCATCGCATTGCCCAAGCAGTCACCGTTGGGCAAACCGATCCAGGCCGCGCTCAATTCGCTGATCGCCGACGGCACCTACCAGCAGATCCTCGACAAGTGGGAGATCGGCTTCGGTGCGGTCAAGTCGGCCGGCCTCAACGAAGACAACCTGCGATGAAGCCAGCGTTCGACGCCGAGAGCGCCAACTTGCGCATCGTCGCCAACCGTCACTGGGGGCGCTGGGCCAGCGCCGCCGTGGTGATTGCGGTGCTGGGCCTGGTGCTGCACTCGATGCTCGACAACCCGCGCTTCGAGTGGGACGTGGTGGCCGCCAACCTCACCGAGGCCTCGATCCTCGACGGTGTGCTGATGACCATCAAGCTCACCCTGATCTCGGTGGTGTTCGGCTTTGCCGGCGGCACGCTGCTGGCCCTGATGCGGCTGTCGTCGAACCCGGTGCTGGTCAGCGTCAGCTGGGCCTACACCTGGTTCTTCCGCGCCGTGCCGATGCTGGTGCAGCTGTTCCTCTGGTACAACATCGCCGCGCTGTACCCGCGCCTGGCCCTGAGCCTGCCCTGGGTCGGCGAACTCTGGAGCGCCCCCACCAACGACGTCATCAGCCCGTTCAGCGCGGCGGTGCTGGCGCTGGTGATCCACCAGTCCGCCTATGCCGCCGAGATCATCCGCGCCGGCATCCAGAGCGTCGGCGCCGGGCAGCTGGAAGCGGCCAAGGCGCTGGGCTACCGGCCTGGGCAGATCTTCCGCCAGACCGTGCTGCCTCAGGCCATGCGCACCATCCTGCCGCCAGCCGGCAACGAGGTGATCGGCCAGCTCAAGACCACGGCAGTGGTGTCGGTGATCGCCCTGCAGGACGTGCTGTATTCAGCGCAGATCATCTACCAGCGCACCTACGAGGTGATCCCGCTACTGCTGGTGGCCACCGCCTGGTACCTAGTGATGACCTCGGTGCTGTCGGTGCTGCAGCACCTGGTCGAAGTGCGCTTCAGCCGCGGCAACACCCCAGGGCGGCGCAACTGGCTGGGCCGTCCGGTGGCCCGGCAGGAGTCCGAAGCATGAGTGAATCCATCCGCCTGCGCGGTGTGCGCAAGCAGTTCTCCGGCAACACCGTGCTCAAGGGCATCGACCTGGACATCGCGGCCGGCTCGGTGACGGTGATTCTCGGGCCCTCGGGTTCGGGCAAGTCGACCTTGCTGCGCTGCATCAACCACCTGGAAAAGCTCGATGGCGGCACCGTTCACGTCGGCGACACGCTGATCGGCTACCAGCGCAAGGGCCAGACCTTGCACGAGTTGCCGGAAACGCGCGTGGCCGAGCAACGGCAGCGCATCGGCATGGTGTTCCAGCAGTTCAACCTGTTCCCGCACCGCACCGTGCTGCAGAACATCGTCGATGCGCCCCTGCGCATCCTCGGGCACACACGCCGTGACGTGCAGGCACGGGCCATGGGTCTGCTCGAACAAGTGGGCCTGGCCCACCGCGCCGACGCCTGGCCGCGCGAGCTGTCCGGTGGGCAGCAGCAACGCGTGGCCATCGCCCGGGCCCTGGCGATGCAACCGGACGTGATGCTGTTCGACGAGCCGACCTCGGCCCTGGACCCGGAGCTGGTGGGCGAAGTGCTGCAGGTGATGAAGCAGTTGGCGCACTCGGGCATCACCATGGTGGTGGTCACCCACGAGATCGGCTTCGCCCGTGAAGTGGCGGACCATATCGTATTCATGGACCAAGGCCAGGTGGTCGAGAGCGGCGATGCACGCGCCTTGCTCGACAACCCGCAACATCCCCGCCTGCGCGAGTTCCTCGCCAGCGTGCTGTAAGCCAGCCACGGCCTGCGCGGCGCTTGCCGTGCAGGTTGGCCTGGTTGCAGGCTCGTCTTTTGTGTACTCCGTCTGTCAGGCTCGATTCGAGTCCAATGCCCCGGCAAGGGCTTTTCACTCATTGTCATACCGCAGTGAAACCGATTGTCGCAGCCCGCGACAGCCTCCCCTCCTTCACCGCCTGCATCGCTGGCAAGCCCGCTCCCACAGGCGGCGTCGCCATCGTGCCGACGCCTGCTTGGAGTGAGTACCGGTGGGAGTCCACCCGCCGCCTTGGCGCCGCGCTGTCGCGCAGAGAACACGGCGGTAGTTAGCAGGGTCCGCGGCTTTACTGCTCATCGATTTTAGGGCCGCTTTGCGGCCCATCGCGGCACAGGGGCCGCTCCTACACCCGTAGCCCCACCGCCCGGGATTCATCTCAAGGCTGGCAGGCCAGCATTCACCTTGTTGGCCATGTGTCGAATCTACTACCGCTATCGCGGGCAAGCCCGCTCCCACAAAGGCCCCCTATCGCCTTTGCTTCCCGCCTGAGCTATTAGGCTGCTATACAGTGAGCTGGTCTAATGGCCCCGGACACCTCAATAGGTGAAAATACCCCTACTGAGGAGTTTTCATGACCAAGAAATACAGACAATTCGATGCTGCGTTCAAGCTGGAGGTTTGCCGGCTGATCGTCGACCAGGGCCAGAGTGTGAACTCGGTGTGCATGGATCTGAGCCTGAGCGACACGGCCGTGCGCCGCTGGGTTCAGCAGTACAAGGCCGAGCAGCTGGGTGGTCCGGGCATCGGCAAGCCGCTTACCAGTGAGCAGCAGCGGATTCGCCAGCTGGAGCAGCAGGTTCGCGAGTTGAAGATGGACAACGACATCTTAAAAAAAGCTACGGCCTTCTTTGCCCGCGAATTGAAGTGATCCACCAGCTGGTTCACCAATTGCAACGCAAGGCCTACCCGGTGGCACGTGTCTGCCGGGTACTGCGGATCAGTCGCTCGAGGTTCTACGAAGCCCGTCAGCAACAAGCCAGACCGCGTCCGGCCTGTCCGATCACTGCCCGGCTCAAGGCCACCTTCGAATCCACGGAGCGCTGCTACGGAAGCCGCCGCCTGCTCGGCGCACTGCGCAATGAGGGCATGGTCATCGGTCGCTTCAAGGTCCGCAGCCTCATGAAACAACAGGGCTTACGCCCAGTCTGGAAACGCAAGTTTGTTCATACTACCAACAGCAAGCACAGTTACCCGGTCGCCCCAAACCTGCTCAACCGCCAGTTCACGCCAGCAGGGGTCAATCAGTCTTGGGTAGCTGACATCACGTACATCCGTACCCGCAGCGGCTGGCTGTACCTGGCCGTGGTCATGGACTTGTTCTCGCGCAAGATCGTGGGTTGGGCGATGGCGCCGCACATGCGTGCCGACCTGGTATGCAATGCCCTGCAACTGGCGATTGCGCAACGGCAGCCGCCACCGGGCCTGATTGCCCACTCTGACCGCGGCAGCCAGTACGCCGGCGTTGCCTATCAGAGTCTGCTGGCGCGGCACGGCATGCACTGCAGCATGAGTCGCAAGGGGAACTGTTGGGACAACGCCGTGATGGAGCGCTTCTTCCTGAACCTGAAGATGGAGCGCGTCTGGCGCAAGGATTACGCCAATCATGGCGAGGCGATCAAGGACATCACGGACTACATCATGCGCTTCTACAACAGGACACGGTTGCACTCGACACTAGGCTACCTGGCTCCGAATCAATACGAGCTGAAGGCCGCCTGAAAATCACCGATCAAGGTGTCCGGAAAAAGTTGACCACCGCACAGGTCGATCCCCATGACCTGCACTCAAGGACGACCCCATGCACGTACGCGACATGACGCACGACGATGCCTTCGCTGTCTCCGCCCTCTGCCTCGACGCCTTCAGCGAGGCGATCGCTTCGTCGCTGTCCGCCCAGGGCGTGGCACACTTCGCTGACGTGGTGACGCCGGCCGCGTTCGGCGAGCGCCTGGCCGGCGACAACCGGATGTGGGTCGCGGTGGTGGACGGTGCCGTCAGGGGGATGGTGGAGCTCAAGCAGCACCGGCATGTCGCCCTGCTGTTCGTCGCGCCCGGTTGGCAGCGCCGGGGCGTGGGTGCCCGTCTGATGGAGGTTGCCCTGGCGCATGCCGAGGCAGGCGAAATCACCGTCAGCGCTTCCCTGCCGTCGGTGGCCGTCTATCAGCGTTATGGCTTCGTGCTTGCCGGAGACGTGAGCGAACACGGTGGGTTGGTGTATCAGCCGATGACGCGGCACATGACATGACTGTGCATAGGCCAATGGGACGGTGGAAATCCGTCCGCCGCTTTGGTGCCGGGGTGCCGCGCAGAGAACATGGCGATAGGTGGCAGGATCTTCGGTTTTATCGCTGAACGATTCAGTGCCGCTCACGCCTGCCGCAGTCGTGCAGGCATCACGGTCCATGTGGATGATTGTATTGGCTAGGGTCGCGCTCATCCCCGCTCATCTCAATCTACCGCTGCATAGCGTCGGCGCGTCAACAGCAGCGCGAGACCCACCGACAGCGCCAATAAGGCCAACGACTCCTGTTCGAAGCCCAGCCAATGTTCTTGTCCAGCCGTAAACAGACCCGCCACACCAGCCATCAGCAAACCAACCCCTGACCACTTGCGTAACGGGTAGGGTTTGAGAAGCCACAAGAGCACGAAACCGAACGTTACAAGAATGAGATTTTGGATAAGTTCAGGCATGGAGGTCTCTCAGGACTTGACGACCAATGAAAGGGTAGAACGCTGAGGACCTATACCGCCTTGCACCTGCGCGTCCAAAGTCACAATGACATCACCTGCATGAAACGTGGGAAGCACATTGCCCATGTGCCTGCCTATGCTCTTGCCAACCGCATAAGCGCTTAATGAACTCACGTATGGCCCGCCAAGCGATCCTACCGTGCCAGCAGCACTACCCGAGGCACTGGATGCAATCTGTATGAGACTGGTGCGCTAAGCATTGAGGGCATCTCCCTGGGCTCGAGTCAGCGGCTTGGAAATCCTGACCGTCATGACACAACTGAGGTGACCCGCCTGCATTCTGTCGTGGAGTTCGACGATCATCTGAATGACCTCATAATGAACTTTTTTCGCCTCTGCGAGGCTATCGATTCGTACTGCTGCGTCTTGACGAAAACCTGGGTCCTCCGGGTTCACGAACCGTCGATGCAGCAAGGTATGATTGCGTGGCAAAAGACGTTGCTCCACGGTATGGGGACAGGTGTGCCTGTGATGCCGACGCCAAAAGTACCGACCCCAATCGCAGGCGAGTCGGTACGCAAGGGGCAGCGCAGATCAAACTGCGCGCTGGGCCGTTGCTAAGCGCGCCCCCCGTTTTGCGCCAGTCGCGCCCGCGCCGCTGCGGTCAGGCGCTTGACCCCGAACAGCTTGGCCACCTCCGCAACGGTGTCCCCCTCGCCGACCGCCAGCGCCGCTGCCTGCACCTCCTGCGGCGCGATGTCTTCGAGGGCGCGCACGTCGGCCTCGCTGGCTGGCACGCGGTAGGTCGCCCATGTCTCCATGTCTACCATCGACCGCCAGACGAAGACGTCCTCCGCTGCCGTCGCCTGAACATGGTGCGCCCGCTCGGCCTGACCCAGCACCCGATCACGGATCAACCGCCCGGCGCGCTGGAAGCCATGGGCGCGCGCGACCCGCTGCACCAGCACGGTGTCACGGATCGGTGCTTCCTGCTCCACGATCTGAGCGATCACCCGTTGCAGCACCGCGTCGTACTCGGCCTGGTAGAAACGCTCGGCGTCGATCTCGGCCGCCAGCGCACTCAGGTCGGCGACGCGGTAGACGCCAGGGGGCGTGCTGGCTTCGGTGACAGGCGCCAGGGCCTGCACGGGCAGCGCCTCCGGCTCAGGGACGACAGCCTCGTCAGCCACCCAGGCGGACGCGGGTTCAAGCGCGCGGTCGTCTTCTTCCTCCGTTTGCACCGGGAACGTCAGCGCCACCTCAGGTGCAGGTTCGGCCTCCACCACGGCCGCCTGCGCCGCCCGTGAAGCTTCCAGCAGCTCGGTGAGCGCCGCGTCGAGGCGTTGCAGCGCGCCGGTCTTGTCCACCCACCATTCGGTGGACCACAGGCGCACCAGGTTCCAGCCCAGCCCGCGCAGGATGGCCCCACGCACCTTGTCGCGGTCACGGGCGGTAGCGGCGCTGTGGTAGGTGGCACCGTCGCACTCGACCCCGGCCAGGTAATCGCCGGGGCGGTCCGGATGGACGATCCCCAGGTCGATGCGGAAGCGCGACACGCCGATCTGCGGCACCACCTGCCACCCCAGGCCGC
Organism: Pseudomonas monteilii; assembly: GCA_001534745.1. Classification (NCBI taxonomy): domain Bacteria; kingdom Pseudomonadati; phylum Pseudomonadota; class Gammaproteobacteria; order Pseudomonadales; family Pseudomonadaceae; genus Pseudomonas; species Pseudomonas alabamensis. Next base: position 1,961,500 of record CP013997.1, on the reverse strand, counting down.
GCAATCCGTCGGCCACGGCCTCCTCGAACGGCGAGTCGTAGCCGCCCACCGAGCCCCGCACGGCAGCGGCCAGGGCCTTCGGGCCCTGCTGGGCGAATTCGATGAAGTGCTTCAGGTCGCGCACGGCGCGGGCATTGGTGCGGTTGAGGTCGATCATGAACGGATCGAACGAGGTGAACACCAGCATCTCGCGACGCGAGCGGGTGATCGCCACGTTCAGCCGGCGCCAGCCGCCTTCCTTGTTGAGCGGGCCGAAGTTCATCGACATGCTCGGCGCACCCGGCTCGGTGGGGCCGTAGCCGATGCCGAGGATGATCAGGTCGCGCTCGTCGCCCTGCACGGTCTCCAGGTTCTTCACCACCACCGGTTCAGGGTGGCTTTCCTGGAAGAACGGTTCGATCTGCGGGTACTGGGTACGGGCGACGTCGAGCAGGTCGTTGATCAGCTGCTGCTGATCGCTGTTGAGGGTGATGATGCCCAGGGTGTGGCCTGCCGCGATGAAGGCCGGGTCGGTCAGGCGCTTGACGGTCTCGGCGACGATGGCCTTGGCCTCGACCTGGTTGTGGCGCCCCTTGCCCTTGGCGTAGACACCCTCGACGCGCCGCCACTCCACCGCGCTGTCGCGGGTCTGCGCAGCCGGGAAGGTGATCAGATTGCTGTCGTAGTACTGGTGGTTGGAGAACGCGATCAGGCTTTCGTGGCGGCTGCGGTAGTGCCAGCTCAGGCTGTGGCTGGGCACCCCGGCGCCCAGGCATTCGTCGAGGATGCTTTCCATGTCCTCGGCGGTGTCGTCGTCGGTGGCGCTGGCGCCGCGGTTGAAGAAGTTGGTCGGGGGCATCTGCCGCGGGTCGCCAGCGATCACCACCTGGTGACCGCGGGCAATGGAGCCGATCGCGTCCCAGGGCGCGATCTGCGAGGCTTCGTCGAAGATCACCAGGTCGAACGGTGGCAGCTCGGCCGGCAGGTACTGGGCGATCGACAGCGGGCTCATGAGCATGCACGGGGCCAGGCGGTTCAGCGACTCGCCCATCTCGATCGCCAGTTGGCGCACCGGCTTGTGCCGCCGGGACTTCTGCAACTCGTGCTTGAGCACGCCGAAGCCGCTGCTCTTGGGCACGTCGTTCTTCGCCGGAATGTGCCCGCATAGGGTGGCGCGGATGTAACGCACCGACAGCGCGGCCAGCGCATCGTCGAGGCGGCCGAAGGTGGCGATGTCGCTCATGTGTTCGGCGGCGACGAAGGTGCGCAGCACCGGCTCGCGGTCGATGCCCTGGCGAGCGAAGTCATAGGCGTAAGCCGTCTCGAAGGTGGCGACGACGGCGTCCGCCGCCAGGCTGCCCTGCTCCAGGGCCTGGGCCAGGGGCTGCAAGCCGGCATGGCGGGCCTGGTCGCGTACCCGACACCAGTCGCACCAGGCCTTGAGCTGGCCTTCCTGAGCGACGATCCGGTCGGCCAGCCCACGTCGCTCGGCGAGCGTGACGGGCGTGGCGTCGTCGAGGCGGGCGGTCAGTTGATCGAACTGCGCCGAACACGCCTCGAAGCGTGCCTGGGCCTGCTGCACGGTATCGATGGCGGCGGCGATCTGCCCGCCCGGCGCGAGCATGTCGTTGGCCTCGACCACCACGCGCTGTACCCCGGCGCGCAGGGCAATCAGCGCTTCGGGCGAATCGGCCAGAGCGCTGATCGCCTTGCGCAGTTGGTCGGCCAGGGTGGCGGCCTGGGTGAGGGTTTCGCTCGCGCTGTGGCTGCCTTGCCAGCCCGGTACTGACTGCACGGTCGCGCCGAGGGTGTCGAGCTCCTGCAGCAGGGCCTGCTGCTGCTCGAGCAGCGCCAGGTCCGCCGGAACGTCCGGCAGCCCGCTGGCACCGCCCAGGGTCGCCAGGCGTTGGGCGACCTTCTTCTTGGCCCAGGTGGCGAAGAACCAGAACTTGCCACTGGCCGCCTGCCACGCCTCGCGCAGCTCGGCCACCGGCACGCGACGACAGGCTTCGTCGGCATAGTCCACCGACAGGTCCTGGCCGAGGGCCTGGTAGCGAGCGATGCGCTCGGCGGCGCGTCGGGCGTGCTCGATGCGCGTGCTCGCATCGAGGGCGAAGGCGAAGCCCAGGTCCAGGCCGTGGCAGCGCAGCAACAGCGTGGCCAGCGCGACCAGGCGGGTGTACTGGGCGGCCTCGTCCCCCGGCACGGCCAGCCCGGTCAGGGCCTGCAACCGCTCGCAGGCCGCAACCAGCGCGTCCAGGGCAGCGGGCACCTCGCGGGCGCAGGCCACCAGCTGGGACTGCCAGGCGTTGGACCAGTCGGTCTGCGCCAGGCCGGCGAACACCGGCGCCAGTGCATGGGCGGCCTGGCCGTTGAGGCCCAGGCGGCGGGCCAGATCATGTAGCGCCTCGTAGGCGGGCCGGTCGTGCACGGTCGCCTCGGGCCATGCCAGACGTGGCGTGCTGGGCTGATGGTCGCGCACCGTACGGCCGATCGCCTCGTGCAACGACCAGCCATTGGGGTGCCGGCGGTGCAGCACTTCGACCAGCTGGTTGAGCCGGCCGCGCAGGGCCTGCAAGCGCTCGGCCTCGCGAGACCATTCCTCGGTCGTGAGGGTGTCGCGCACGTCCCAGGCCCGCTCGAGCTGCTTGAGCACTTCGACCTTGGAAGCCTTGCTCGAATGCAGCTCGAGACAGAACTCGCCCAGGCCCTTCTCTGCCAGACGCCGGTAGACCACTTCCAAGGCCGCGCGCTTTTCGGCGACGAACAGCACGCGGCGGCCCAGCGCCAGGTTGTGCGCGATCATGTTGGCGATGGTCTGCGACTTGCCGGTGCCGGGCGGGCCATCGAGCACGAAGCTGTGGCTGCCGGCCGAGGCGATCACCGCTGCCAGCTGCGAAGAGTCCGCCGGTAGCGGCGTGAACAGCTGCGCCGGGGTGACCACCTCGTCCAGGCGCTCGGGGCGCGGGAAGTCGTCGCCTCGGGGCAAGCCAGGGCTGCCGGGGGTGCGCTCGAGCAGGTGCTTGACCAGGGGGCTCTGGGTCAGCTGTTCGGCGTGGGCGGCGAGGTCCTTCCACATCAGGTACTTGGCGAACGAGAAGGTCCCCAGCACCACGTCGGTGACCACTTCGAAGCCCGGCGCATCGCGTACCGCGCGGCGCACCGTGTCCCACACGCCGGTCACGTCGACGCCGTTCTCGTCGGCGGGCAGGTCGCCGTCCAGGCCCGGCACCACCAGCTCGAAGTCATGGCGCAGCAGCTCGAGCAGGGTCAGGTTGAAGCGCGGCTCTTCATCGAGCAGGCTCAGCGTCACCCCCGACAGCGCGCTCTTGCGCTCGAGCTTGACCGGCAGCAGCACCAGCGGCGCGGAGTAGGTCTTGGGGTCGTCCGGGCTTTTCTTCCAGTTCAAGAAGCCGACGGCCAGGAACAGCGTGTTCGCGCCGCCCTCTTCCAGGTCGGTGCGGGCCTTGCGGTAGAGGTCGATCAGCGTGGCTTCGAGCTTGCTCTTCTCCAGGCTGGCCAGCACCTCGCCACGCGCGAAGGCCTGCCGGGCGACCTCGTCGAGCAGACGCTCGCGGTGCTGCTGCTCGTACAGCGCCGGATCGCGGCCGCCACTGTCGAGGCTGGGCACCGGCAGCACGCGGATGCGCTTGCCACTGGCCAGCAGGTCTTCCAGGGCCGCCGGGTCGGGGCACACCAGCCGTACGCCCTTGGCACTGTCGGGCAGGTGCAGCAAACGGTTGCGGGTGGTCAGGTCGAGCAGCTTGCGCTGCCACAGCATCAGCCGGTCGGCCGGCCCTTCGGCCGTCGTCGGGACGTCGACATCGAAGCCCGGCAGCACCGGCGCCTCTTCCAGCGCGTTGTGCGGACGCGGCGACGGGTCAGGCGTCAGCGCCGTCGGCTCGGGCCCCGTGGCGGCGGCCAGGGGGCGGATCTTCTGCATGCGCGCACGGCGCACGTCGATGGCCATGATGAAACGGTCGTCGTCCAACTGCCGCTGCGCCTCGTTCACCGCCTGGCTGAAACCGGGGAACGGCGCCTGGGTGGCCAGGGTGGTCTCGAAGACCACCAGTTCCTTGAGATCGACCCGCTTGCGCAGCGCCGAGGCGTCGTCGGTCAGCACCTGGGCGAATTCCTGGGGCTGCAGCCAGACGCCGGTGAAGGCGTGGCCCTGGGTCATCACCAGCAACGGGTTGAGCCCGGCCTGCTCCAGTGCGGCGGCGAACAGCAAGGCGCTGTCCAGGCAGGTGGCCAGACCGCTGTCGAGGACCTGGCTGGGCGAACGGACCTTCTGCCCATGGGCCTCGAAGCTGGCCGGGGGCAGCGCATAGCTGAGCTGAAGGTCGCACACCGCCGACCACAGGGCCGAGGCCAGTTCCCAGGTACGGGTGCGCGAATGACCCTCGTAGCCCTGGATGGCCTCGGGCTTGCCGGCGCGGCGCAACACCTCGCAGGCGCCTTTCAGCACCCGGTCCACGGCCGGGTCGTTGGGCAGGCAGAACGCCGGCAACAGCTCCGGCATGGCGTTCAGGCCGCCCCACTCCATGCGCGCCAGCAGCGCCGTGGGCACGCGTCGTTCGGCCAGCAGCGTCTCGCCTTGCCAGACCCGCAGCAGCACTTCGGCGCTCAGGCTTTCGTTGAGGCCGGCCAGGTATTGGGCATTGAGCCGCAGGTCGCGCTCGCCGATCACCAGATGATCGCCCGGCAACAGCCGATCGACGACCCAGCGGCGCGGCTCGACGCAGGCCGGGTCGGTGTCCAGGGTCAGCGTCAGGTCGTGGTACGGGGTCTCGCCGTCGTGGGTCAGTGCCAGCTCGCGCAACAGCGGCACGGCGTTCTGGTGCGAGGCAAAGCCAATCTTGTGTGCGACCACGGCCTCGATCTTGATACTCATGCAACGTCTCCTTGAACGGCACGCCTGCGGTCCTGACAGAAAGGAGGCGTTTCGGTAATGCGAGCGAGGATACATGGCTCAGCCCGTGCTGGCATCGACAGCAGACGATCCGGTGCGTGCAGGGCGCGCCAAATGGCGCCTGACGCGCAAAAAAACAGCGCTGGCAAATTGACGCCATGGCCCTCTTTTCAGTAAGGTCTGCACCCCTCGCCAATCGATGGCACTGACTTTCTTTCAAGGACCGAACCCATGCAGGGCGCACTGCTTCGCACCGGCAAAAGTGACCAATTCATTGCCATGGGCGAAACCGGCCAGCCGGTGTTCAAGGCCGCCTTGCAACTGATCGCCGCCCTGGAGCGCCGCAACCCCGAGTTGTCGCGCTTTCTGGCCATTCCGAAAAGCAACGAACACGGCAACGTGCTCGACTGGTACAGCCCGGTGCCCGGCGACGTGATCGCCTGGCGCGCGGCCACCGAGTCCGAGCGCGACGCTGCCCGCGAGCGCCTGCAGTCCTTTCGCCAGGCGGTGCTGACCAGTGCCTCGAGCCTGGTCGAGTCGGCCGGCAAGCGTGGCCAGGGTGATCAGGTGATCTTTGGCAAGCTGCTGGGCCTGGTGCCCTTCTGCCCCAGCGACGACCACGTCTACCTGGTGCAGACCGACCAGGGCGTGCAGCCGGTGCTGACCTTCTGGGGGTTCGTGGCCCACGAGCAGGATCGCCAGCGCGAGCCGCTGTACTTCCTGACGCCGCGTCCCGCCCCGACACCGCCGCCCGTGGCCGCGCCGCTCGCCCCTGAACCTACCCCTGCCCCGGTGCTCACCCCACCGCCGCTGAGCGTGCCCGTCGAACGGGCGCGCCCCTGGTGGCGCCGCTGGTGGTGGCTGTGGCTGCTGCTGGCGCTGTTGCTGCTGGCCCTGCTGTTCGGCCTGCTGCGCGGCTGCGCACCCCAGCTCGGCCTGCCGACGCTGGCGGTCGATACCCCGCACGTGGATCGCCCCACCGCGCAGGTGCCCGCCGTGACCGGCCCAGGCGCCCCGACCCTCGGCGCCCCGGCGCTGACGTCCGGCACCGGCGTCGGCGCGAACGCAGGCGTACCCGGCGCCTCGGCGGGCGCTGCCTTGCCCGACACAGGCGCTGCGGCCCCTGATGCAGCCGGATCGCCCGTCGCTGATGAAGCGGCACCCGTGCCCCCACAGGTGCCGGCCGCGGAGACGACCGACACACCAGCCGAAGCGGCAGCGACGCCAGCGCCAACGCCCTCCGATGCCCAGGCCACGGCCGCACCGGGCGCGCCCTCTTCGCCCACGACCGGTAACGCGCCGCCCCTGACCATCCCGGCAGATGCGGGCGAAGGCCCGGCGGACTTTCTCAACGGCAACTACCGCGCCGGTGCCGGCATCCTCGACGCCAGTACCGCCAAGCCGCTGCGCCTGGAATACGCCTTCGAGAACGGTCAGGGCAACGTCACCATCCGCCGTCCGGATGGCGTGAGCTGCACCGGTGCGGTCAATGCCGCCATGCGCGGTGGCCAGCTGGGCATCGAAAGCCAGGACCAGGCCACCTGCACCGATGGTGGTCGCTACGACATGCCCACGGTGAGCTGCGCCCCTGGCGCGCAACGCATCGCCGACTGCCAGGGCCACTACGGCTCTAGCCAGTTCCCCATTTCCATGCGCCGCGAATAAAGGCCTCCTCTCATGCTGCCCGAGCTCACCCCCTTCGAAGATACCGTTCACCTGGTCAACGACAGCGGCCTGCAGTTCCTCGATTTCGCCGTCCGGCTCGACCCTGCCAAGGAGCCCGCCGGACGCTTCGCGCGCATGGGCAACACGCTGATCGCACGGCTGCTGCTCAACCACGAGACCCGCGAGTACTTCCACCTCGGCCCGGTGAACGACAATGGCCAGGCCGGCCAGCACGAGCGGCTGGTCAGCGTGGTCGACGAAGAAGACCTGACCCTGAGCCTGCAGAGCAGCCTGGCCCTGCTCGATGGCCTGTGGCTGCCGGCACCGTTCTTCCGCTTCCTGCCCCCCGAACGCTTCGACGAAGGCCCGACCAACTGGGCGCGCATGCGCCTGGTGCGCCTGGCGCAGCCGGACGTGGACGGCAACACCCATCGCCTGACGCTGGCCTTCGACACCCGTGCCATGGCCAGCAGCCAGGGCATGCAGTACCTGGCGCCGACCCAGGACGACATCAACGCCGGCGCCAGCTTCCGCCTGGCCTGCCAGGCCCGCCAGAGCCGCTGGTTCCTCGATCAGCAATGGGTGCGCCTGTGGCTCGAGGAGGTCTACCGCGACAGCCAGAAGGCCCGCCCCAGCGAGGATGTCGACGAGGAAATCGACGAGCAGCGCCACCTGGGCCACTACCTCAACCTGCTGAGCCTGATGGCGCGCCCGGTGCCCGAGCAGTACACCCAGGCGCCGGCGCGCCTCCCGGTGCCGGACATCAAGCTGGCCGCCAACGGCGTCGCCTCGCTGGAGCCGCCGATCCCGGTGGACCTGGTGCTGGACGTGGGCAACTCGCGCACCTGCGGCATCCTGATCGAGAACCACGGGCAGTCCGGCGACGGCCTCAAGCACAACTACGTGCTGCAGATCCGCGACCTCACCTGCCCCGAGCAGGTCTACAGCCAGCCGTTCGAGAGCCGCGTGGAGTTCGCCCAGGCCAGCTTCGGCAAAGAGAACTTCTCGGTGCAGAGCGGCCGCCACGATGCCTTCCAGTGGCCCACCATCGCCCGGGTCGGCGCCGAGGCCGGACGCCTGTCGGGGCGGCGCAAGGGCACCGAAGGCTCGACCGGACTGTCCAGCCCCAAGCGCTACCTGTGGGACGAGAACGCCTACCTGCACGGCTGGCGCTTCAACAGCGCCTACGTGCGCAGCGACAGCGAACCGAAGGCCACGGCGGCGCCGTTCTCGCACCGCGTCACCAAGCTCGGGCAGGCCTTCTACAAGCTCAAGCACGAGGACGACCGGCTGCCGGCGTTCACCCCGCAGTACTCGCGCAGCTCGCTGATGACCTTTATGCTCGCCGAGGTGCTGACCCAGGCCCTGGTGCAGATCAACAGCCCGGCGCAACGCACGCGCATGGGCCACACCCAGCGCCCGCGGCAGCTGTCCAGCGTGACCCTGACCGTGCCGCCGGGCATGCCCCAGGTCGAGCGCAGCCTGCTCAACGACCGCCTGCTGCAGGCCATCGCCCTGGTGTGGAAGTGCATGGGCTGGCACGACGGCGACCTGGACCCGGCCAAGGCCCGCGCCAGCAACGACATCCCGGCGCCGCGCATTCCATTGCCCAAGGTCAAGGTCGAGTGGGACGAAGCCTCCTGTGGCCAGCTGGTGTACCTGTACACCGAGATCCGCGAGAACTTCGCCGGCCACCCGCAGGAGTTCTTCGACACCCTCGCCCGCCCGGACAAGACCGACCGTGAGGCGGTGACCCTGGCCAGCATCGACATCGGTGGCGGCACCAGCGACCTGGTGATCACCGACTACCGCCTGGAGCGGGCCAGCGAGCATTCCGGCGGCAGCAACGTGACCATCCTGCCGGCGCAGCGTTTTCGCGACAGCTTCAAGATCGCCGGGGACGACATCCTGCTCGACGTGATCCAGCGCTTCGTCCTGCCGGGGCTGGAGCAGGCCTTCGCCGAGGCCGGGGTCCAGGCGCCACGCGCCCTGCTCTCGCGCCTGTGCGGCGACGAGAGCACCAGCGCCCAGGACGCGGTGCTGCGCCAGCAGTTGAACCTGCAGGTGTTCACACCACTGGGCCTGCACCTGCTGGCGCTGTACGAACGGTTCGACCCCGAGGTGCCGTGCACCGTGCACGAGCCGAGCTACGCCGAGGTGCTGGCGCTCACCCACGGCGAAATCGGCGAGCGCGTGCGCGAATACGTGGCCAGCAACGTGCGCCGCGCCGATGGCGGCAGCGCCCAGTTCGACCTGGGCCAGGTGCGCCTGCGCGTGGACCTGGTGGCCATCCACCAGGCGTTCCTCAAGGGCCAGATCAACCTGTGCAAGGTACTCGACGCCCTGACCGAGGTGGTCTTCCACTACCCGTGCGATGCCCTGCTGATCACGGGCCGCCCCTCGCGGCTGCCGGGCGTGCTGGCCTACCTGCGGCGCAAGGTGCCGTTGCCGCCCGGGCGCATCGTGCCCATGGACGGCTACCGCGTCGGCGGCTGGTACCCGTTCCACCGCAACGGCCGCATCGACGATCCGAAGACTACCGCCGCCGTCGGCGCGATGCTGTGCCTGCTGAGCGAGCAGCGCAAGATCTCCAACTTCTACTTCAGCGTCGCGCGCCTGAAGCCGTACTCGACCGTGCGCCACATCGGCAAGCTCGACGAGAACAACCTGATCATCGACCACGACCTGCTCTACCGCGACGTGATCCACACCGACGCCCAGGGCAACGAAAGCCTGCGCCTGCATGCGCCCGACGTGGAAGCGCCGGTGCTGCGCGTGCTCGGCAAGACCCGCCTGGGCTACCGCCAGCTGGCCGCCCAGCGCTGGGTGGCCGCGCCGCTGTACCTGATCGAGCTGACCGACAGCGGCACCCGCAAGCTGGCCAACAAGCGCACCAGCGACGGCCGTGAGCCGTGCCTGCTGCTGCGCCTGCGGGTCGAGGCCGCCGACAGCGATCGCGCCGAGGCGGAGATCGTCGCCGAGAAGCTGCTGATCGACGAGAACATCGAGAGCAACGTGGAAGGCGAGTCCTTCACCCGCAAGGACGTGCGCTTGCAGTTGTACACCATGCTGAGCGCCGAAGGCGGCGCCTCCAACTATTGGCTCGACAGCGGGAGCGTGAGTCCGAAATGAGCAAGCTGACTGCTGAACCCACCGCGCTCGCCCAGGCCTGGGCCAACGTCTACAGCGGCGCGGGCCTGGCCCTGGACTGGATCGCCGAGGTCGCCCCGGCGGTCGAGGACATCGCCCAGCGCGCGCCGAGCCTGAACCGCGACCTGCACCGCGCCCGCAACCTGGCGCGCAGCCTCCAGCGGGTCAGCGCCACGCCCATGACCGCCGGCTTCTTCGGCCTGTCCCAGGCCGGCAAGAGCTACCTGATCTCGGCCCTGGCCGCCGACACGCAAGGCCGCCTGGAAACCCGCTTCGGCCCGCGCACGCTGGACTTCATCGAGCACGTCAATCCGGTCGGCGGCGGCAAGGAAGCCACCGGCCTGGTCACGCGCTTCACCCGGCATGCCCAATCCAGCCCCGACCCTGCCTTCCCGGTGGAGCTGCGGCTGTTCCGCGAGATCGAGATCGCGATCATCCTGGCCAACGCCTGGTTCGAGGACTTCGACCACCAGCAGCTCGATTCAGCCTTCACCGAGGCACGCATCGACGCGGCCCTGGCGCCGTTCGCCGATGTGGTCGCCGGGCCGGCCGTGCCGGGGGTCGACCGTGACGACCTGGTGCTGCTGTGGGACTACCTGGAGCACCACTACCGCCACCCGGTGCAGCCGCTGGCGGCCCGCTACTGGCCACGGGTGCTGGAGATCGCGCCGCAGCTGTCGGTGCGTGATCGCGCCCGCCTGCTGGCGCCCCTGTGGGGCAACCTGGGGCCGATGACCGACACCTACGAGCAACTGGCCGGCGCGCTGCACCGGCTGGGCCTGGCGCAGACCGTGATGGCGCCGCTCACCGCATTGGTCAGCGAACGCGACGGCCAGTTGGTGCAGAGCAACAGCATCATGAACGTCGATATCCTCAGCCAGCTGGGCGCGGCCGACGACGGCCTGTTGCAGGTCCGCCCGGTGCAGGCCGGCGGCGAGCTGGGCGCGCCGGCCGGGGTGCAGACCGCGCAATTGGCGGCACTGACCAGCGAGCTGATCTTCGGCCTGCTCAACGCGCCGGCCAACGACATCGTCAACCGCGTGGACGTGCTGGACTTCCCCGGCTACCGCAGCCGCGAAAAGCTGCTCAGGCTGCCCGAGCAGGCCGGCAACCCGGTGGCCAAGCTGCTGCTGCGCGGCAAGGTCGCCTACCTGTTCGAGCGCTACACCCAGGAACAGGAAATGAACGCGCTGGTGATGTGCACCAGCACCTTCAAGCAGAGCGAGGTGGTCAGCGTCGGCAAGGTCCTGCAGGACTGGATCGACCGCACCCAGGGCGCCAGCCCGCAGCAGCGCGATGGCAAGGACGCGGGCCTGGTCTGGGCGTTGACCATGAGCGACGGCTTCATCACCGGTGCCCTGGAAAAGTCCGCGGCGCAGTATCCCGAAGCCTGCGAGAACATGCTCAAGCTCACCCTGATCGAGCGCTTCGGCAACGAGCCGTGGATGCGTGAATGGGGCAGCCAGCCGTTCAACAACACCTACCTGGTGCGCAAGCCGCGCCTGGAAAACACCTTCATCGACCTGAGCGCCAAGACGGCCGACGGCACCCGTCAGGAGCTGAGCCTGAAGGCCGACAAGCAGTCCGACCTGGCGCAGCTCAAGGCCAGCTTCGTCGGCAGCGAACTCAGCCGCCGCCACGTGGCCGACGCCGACGCCGCCTGGGACGCCATGCTTGCCCTCAACGACGGCGGCCTGGCCCGCTTCAGCGCCGCGTTCGCCCGCGCCACGCCGCTGTCACGCAAGCTCGAGCGCATCGCCCAGCAGTACGAGGACCTGCTCGCGCAGCTGCTGCCGCGCCTGGCCCAGTACTACCAGGCCGGTGGCGAAGACGAGCGCCAGCAGAAGAAGGAGCTGGCCAACCGCATCGCCGCGCCTTTCGTGCGCCAGGCGCAGCGCAAGCACCTGCTCGGTGAGCTGCTGGCCTACATGGCCGTCCCGGAAAGCGCCCTGCGCGACCTGTACCTGTCGGGCGACTTCGACAGCGCCGACAGCGCCCAGGCCGCGAACGAGCAGGCCAGCGCGCCGGTGGACGACTTCGACATCTTCGAGGCGCCCGACGATGCCGCGCCCGCCCCGGTGGTCGCCGAATACCAGAGTCACGAGCACCGGTTCGCCCGTGCCGCCTTCGACCTCTGGGCGGCGCACCTGCGGACCCTGAGCCGCCGCGACTACGTGCTGCAGATGCTCGACCTGCCGGCCGAGACGGTCGCCGCCCTGGTCAACGAACTGGTGGTCTGCGCCGAGCGCCTGGAACTGCCGCGCCAGCTCAGTGAAGCTCTGCTGCGTCGGGCCCAGAGCGGCGTGCGGCGCGAGTCGCTGGTGCAGCGCCAGGTGCTCACCGCGCAACTGGTGCTCAACGACTTCAGTGCCTGGTTCGGCCACCTGGGCGAGCCCCAGGCCCAGCGCCCCAACAGCCTGCTGGGCAGCCGCGAGCCGCTGTTCGCCTTCTACCAGCGGCCGATGCCGGGGCGCTTCCCGGAGCTGGCGGCGCAGGCCGAGGACCAGGCAGTGACCTTCGCCGACAGCTGGATCTCGGGCGTGGCGATCCATACCCAGAACAACGCCGGGCACCGCAAGGGCCTGGCGATCAGCCCCGAACAGAACGAACGACTGGGCATGGCCCTGAACCGGCTCACAGCGAGATAAACGATGGCCATCACCCCCAAACTGCAGCCTTTGCTCCCGTCGACGCCCGGCCGTGCCCTGCTGCACGTGCGCGGCTGGGAATACGACAGCGGCGCGCTGTCCTTCGCCATCCAGCGCAACCAGGACGAGCACTACCTGCAGGCCGACCAGCGCTGGAGCAACACGCCCTGCTGGTTCGAGCAGGTGTTCGAGGAAGACGCCAGCGGCGAGCACATGACCTGCCCCCTGGGCGCGCAGATCGTCGACCCGCTGCTGAGCCAGCCAAACAACCTCTACAACCTGCGCCTGCGCGGCCCGGACGGCGAGGACGAGAACGTCCTGCGCCTGGCCGATGGCCTGCTGCCCTCCAGCGCTGCGGCGGCCACCGGCCCGGCAGGGGCCGAACGCAGCGCGGTGCTGACGCCTGAACCGGCGCCCGAACCGGCCCCGGCGCCTGCCCCGGTGGTCGAGCCCGAGCCTGTGCTCGCACCTGAGCCGGCCCCTGAACCGGTCGTCCCACCTGTCGCGCCGCCGCCCGCACCCCCTGCCAAAGGCAGCAAGACCGGCCTGTGGATCGCCCTGGTGCTGGCGTTGCTGGCCCTGGCCGCCCTGGCCTGGTGGCTGCTCAAGCCGGGCGCCGAATCGGCTGCACCAGCGCCCGCACCCGCACCCGCTGCAGCCACGGCCGCCCCGTGCAGCCGCGAAGCCCTGGCCAGCGACACGGAGCTGCAGTTCGTCCAGGCCTGCATCCAGCAGGCACCCGGCAGCCAGGCCCTGCTCGAGACCATCGCCCAGGCCAAGGCGGCCAAGCAGTGCGGCGTCGCGCAGCGGCTGTACGCCAACCGCGCCCAGGCCGGCGACCTGGCCATCGCCAGCGCCTATGCCCACGAGTACGACCCCAAGTTCCTGCAGCCCAGCGACTGCTTCAAGGCGCCCGACGACGCCACCGCGGTGTACTGGTACGAAACCATCCAGGGCTTCGACCCGGACAATGCCGAGGCCGCCGAGCGCCTCAAGGACCTGAAGAAGTGAAGCTGCGCCTGATCGCCCTCGTCGCCGGCCTCGTGCTGGCCAACGGCGCCGTACTGGCCGCCGACAAACCGCTGCTGCAAGCCGGCAAGAAGACCCTGTTCCAGCGCGTGCTGACCACGCCGGGCTGCCACCTGAGCCCGACGGCGGGCGCCCCGGCCGGGGCCGAACAGCCGGCCTTCAGCCGGTTCTACGTGTACGAACGCAGCCAGGCCGGCAACGCCGAATGGCTCAAGGTCGGCCCGGACAGCTTCGGCAAGACCCTCGGCTGGCTGCCGGCGGCCTGCACGGTGGAGTGGCGCATGCAGCTCACCCTGGCCTTCACCAACCCGGCCAACCGCGACCGCCTGCTGTTCTTCAAGGAGCGCAAGACCCTCGAAGGCATCCTCGACGCACCCGACCCGGTCAGCCACATCGCGCCCCTGCGCGCCAAGCTCAAGCAGGGCCAGGCCGCACCGGGCGTGCTGGCCCAGGAGCCGGAGTACTTCATCGACCTGCAGAAGCAGTTCTACCTGCTGCCGGTGCTCAGCGGCGAAGAAGTCATGACCGAAGCGGGCTTTCGCACGCGCATCCTCGACGTGGCCTCGGTCAGCAAGGCCGATGCCCAGGCGGCAAACGCCCCGGCCAACGCCGCCGCCCAGGGCGCAGCGGGCGCGGCCAGCAGCGCCAGCCAGCTCAAGGAGTTCAGCGCGGCAGTGGTGTTCGTGATCGACTCGACCATCTCCATGGACCCCTACATCGAGCGGACCCGCGAAGCGATCCGTAAGGTCTATGCGCAGATCGCCAAGGAGAACCTGGGCCGCCAGGTCAAGTTCGGCCTGGTCGCCTTCCGCTCCAGCACCCAGGCGGTGCCAGGCCTGGAATACCTGACCAAGCTGTACGCCGACCCCAACACGGTCAAGGACGGCGACGACTTCCTGGCCAAGGTCGCCGACCTCAAGCAGGCCAAGGTGTCGAGCAAGGCCTTCGACGAAGACGCCTACGCTGGGGTGATGCAGGCCATCGACACGATCGACTGGAAACCCTTCGGTGCCCGCTACGTGGTGCTGATCACCGACGCCGGGGCGCTGGACGGCGACGACAAGCTCTCGTCCACCGGGCTGAGCGCCGAGCAGGTGCGCATCGAGGCGGCCAACCCGGGCGTGGCGCTGTACACCCTGCACCTCAAGACTCCGGCCGGGGCCAAGGACCACGCCCGGGCCGAGGCGCAGTACCAGGCGCTGTCGACCTACGCCGGCACCCAGACGTCGCTGTATTACCCGGTGGATGCCGGCGACGTGGAGGCCTACGGGCGCAAGGTGGATGCCCTGGCCAGCGCCATTACCGGTCAGGTCAAGGCCGCCTACATGGGCGACGAAGCCATCGGCAGCGCGCTCAACGCCAAGGCCACGCCCGAGGAGCAGAAGCTGGTCGATGACGCCGCGCTGATCGGTCACGCCATGCGCCTGGCCTACCTGGGCGAGCAGCAAGGCACCCAGGCGCCGCCGGTGTTCCAGGCCTGGATCGCCGACCGCGACCCGATCAAGCAGAACGTGCCAACCACCGACGTGCGCGTGCTGCTGACCAAGGCGCAACTGAGCGACCTGTCCGAGGTGCTCAAGCAGATCCTCGACGCCGCCAACGAAGGGCTGATCTCGCCCAGCGACATGTTCGAGCGTTTGCGCAACGTGGCCGCGACCATGGGCACCGATCCCAACCAGCTCAAGGCCAACGGCAACGCCAAGGTGGCCGACCTGGGCGTGCTCGGCGAATACCTCGACGACCTGCCCTACCACAGCGAAGTCCTGAACCTCGACGAGGAGACCTGGAAGAGCTGGGACGGCCTGGCCCAGGAGAAATTCATCCGCACCCTGGCCACCAAGCTGCGCCACTACCAGCGCTACAACGCCGACGTGGACCGTTGGGTGTCCCTGGCCGAAGGCAGCGATGCACGTGACTACGTGTACCCGGTGCCGCTGGAAATGATGCCCTGACATGCTCGAGGTCGATGCCCTGAGCGTGCAGCGCGGCGTGCCTGGCCACGGCCATGCGGTGCACCTGCCGTCGCTGCGCCTGGCCCCTGGCCAGGTGCTGGCGATCACCGGCGAGAGCGGCTGTGGCAAGAGTACGCTGCTCGAGGCCCTGGGCCTGTTGCTGTCGCCCAGCCAGGTGGGACGCTATCGCCTCGACGAGGTCGATGTGGCGGCGCTGCTGGCCCAGGGTGAGCAGGCGCGCCTGGCCGAGCTGCGCGCGCAGCGCCTGGGCTTCATCCTGCAGAACGGCGGCCTGCTGCCGTTTCTGGACGTGGCGGCGAACATTCGCCTGCCGCGCCAGCTGCTGGGTCTGCCTGGCCTCGGCGCCGGCGCCGAGCGGGCCATCGAGGTGCTCAACCTGGCGCCGTTGCTGAACAAGCTGCCCCAGGCCCTGTCGATCGGCGAGCGCCAGCGCGTGGCCTGCGCCCGGGCCATCGCCCACCAGCCACGCCTGCTGCTGGCCGACGAGCCGACCGCCGCCCTCGACCCGCATAACGCCAAACGCCTGTTCGGCCTGTTGCTGGAGCTGGCCCGCGAGCTGCACCTGGCGGTGCTGCTGGTGTCCCACGACTGGGCCCTGGTCGAGGCTTTCGGCCTGCCGAGCCTGCGCGCCCACAGCACCCCTGGGGAGACGCACTTTGCCACGCTGGCCTGAACGTCTGCGCCTGCTGACGCAGCTGGCACTCGCCGACCTGTGGCACGACCGCAAGGTGTCGCTGTGCGTGGCGGCGGCGCTGGTCGCGGTGATCGCGCCGCTGCTGCTGTTGTTCGGCCTCAAGCATGGGGTGGTCAGCCAGTTGCAGGCGCAGCTGCTGAGCGACCCACGCAACCTGGAGATCAAGCTGCTGGGCAGTGGCAGCTTCGACGAGACCTGGTTGCAGACCCTGCGCGCACGGCAGGAGACCGGTTTTGTCGTCGGCCTGACGCGCTCGCTCAATACCCAGGCGGACCTGCTAGGCGAGCACGGGCGCTTCGTGGAGAACGCCGAAGTGGTGCCGACCGGGCCTGGCGATCCGCTGCTGGTCGATGCCCCGGTGCCCGCCTCGACCACGACCACGGTGCTGAGCGCGGCGGCGGCGCGGCGCCTGGAGGCCAGTGCCGGACAGTGGATTCGCCTGCGCGTGCAGCGGCGCCTGGACGGCCATGAGCAGCGGGGCGAGCTGCGCCTGCAGGTGAGCGCCGTGCTGCCGGCCGAACGCTTCGCCCGCCCGGCCGTGTTCGTCACGCCGACCCTGCTGCAACAGCTCGAGCGCTTCCGCGATGGCTATCAGGTGCCGCTGTTCGGTGGCCTCGACGGCGCCGCTCAGGACGGCCTGGCGCCGCGCTATGCCAAGGCGCGGCTGTATGCCCGCGACATCGACGAGGTGGCTGGGCTGGCACGCTGGCTGGAGGCGCAGCACATCGAGACCAGCAGCCGCCTGGCCGACATCGACAACGTCAAGGCCATCAACCATGTACTGGGCGTGATCTTCGCGGTGATCGCCGGTGCGGCGCTGCTGGGCTGCCTGGCGTCCTTGGCCGGGGCCTTCCTGGCCAACATCGAACGCAAGCGTCGCAGCCTGGCGCTGCTGCGCCTGATGGGTTTCCCTCGCGGCGCGGCGGCCGGCTTCATCGTCCTGCAGGCCGTGGCCCTGGCCGTGACCGGTTATGTCGGCGGGCTGGCCAGCTACCTGGCCGGCAGCGCCCTGTTCGACCACCTGCTCGGCGGGGCCCGGGCCACCGGCGCCTTCGTCTGCCACATCACCCCCTGGCATGCCCTGGCCGCGCTGCTGCTGGCGCTGCTGGTGGCGGCCCTGGTCGCGCTCATCGGCGCGACCCGCGCCATCCATATCGAACCTGCGGAGAGCCTGCGTGAACTGTAACTCGCTACGTGTCCTGTGCCTGATGCCCCTGCTGGCGGTGAGCCTGCAGGCCCAGGCCGGCTGGGACGAGAAGTACTACAACCCCAAGCCGGCCGAGGGCGACGTGGTGCTGCCGATGCCCTGTGACGGCGCCATGGTGTTCCGCAAGGTCTTCGTGCCCCTGGGTGGCCCATTGGACGACTACCCGGTCAAGCTCGGCCAGGATAGCGCCGAATGGGGCTACGTGGAGCAGACCCGTCCGGCCTTCGTCGCCGGCAGCTTCACCGACGGCAAGGCGGCCAAGTCGCGCTACTACCTGCTGGCCAAGTACGAGATGAGCGACCTGCAGTACCGGGCGCTGACCGACGAAGCATGCCCGACGCCGGCCACCAAGACGCGCCTGCCGGCCACCGGGGTCAGCTGGTTGCAGGCGATGCAGGTCAGCGACCGCTACAACCTGTGGCTGCGCCAGCACGCCAAGGACAAATTGCCCAAGGAGGACGGCGTGGCCGGCTTTCTGCGTCTGCCCACCGAGGTGGAGTGGGAGTTCGCCGCGCGCGGTGGTCTGCAGGTCAACGCCGCAGAGTTCCGCGATGGCCGCTACCCGATGCCCGACGGTATCGGCGCCTACGAATGGTTTGCCGGCAGCCAGTCGGCCAACGGCCAGGCGCAGCTGACCGGCCTGCTCAAGCCCAACCCGCTGGGCCTGCACGACATGCTCGGCAACGTAGCGGAAATGATGTTCGAGCCCTTCCGCCTGAACAAGCTCGACCGCCAGCATGGCCAGGCCGGTGGCTTCGTGGTCCGTGGCGGGGACTTCCGCACGGCCCAGGGCGACCTGCGCACCGCCCTGCGCCAGGAGCGCGACTATTACGATGGCGACCATGCCGCCAGCAACAAGGGCACCGGCCTGCGCCTGGCACTGGTGGCACCGGCCCTGACCTCGCGCGAACGTATCAAGGCGATCGAGCAGCAGTGGCAGACCCTGGGCCAGGCCGAGGGCGCCGGCAAGGCGGACGGCTCCACGGTGCAGGCGCTCGGCCAGTTGGCCTCGGGCGTGCAGGACCAGGCGCTCAAGGACCAGCTCAAGACCCTGGAGAACCAGCTGCGTGCCAGCAACCAGCAGCAGGAGGAAAGCCGTGACCAGGCCATCCGCGCCAGCCTGAACCTGGGCGCGTTCCTGTGCACCAAGCTGCTCGACGACGGCCGCTACCTGGACTTTCTGCAAAAGAACTACGCGCTCACCTGCGCCGCCGGCAGCGACGACAGCACCTGCCCGATGCGCCAGGGCAAGCTGGACGAGCAGAAGGACCGCCTGCACAAGTTGAGCAACTACTACGCCAGCACCCTGGTCGACGCCGCCACGCTGTACACCCAGCCGCTGCTCGCCAAGCAGGTGCCGGTGCAGGAAGAGATCCTCACGCGCAACCCGCAGCTGCAGGACCTCAAACCCTTCCTGGGCACGCACTGGGGCAACCTCAAGGGCTACCTCAAGACCCAGAAGATCGACACCGAGGGCTGGCTGGGCCGCTGCAAGGGCGTGAAGACGCCGTGACCGCCCCTTCGACACTGACTGACGCACATCGATGCAGGAGCAACACATGAAAAGGCTTTTCCCCAACCGGTGGTGGTGCGCGGTGCTCGCCGTGAGCCTGGTGCTTGGCGGGTGCGCCCAATCGACGGGCGGCCAGGGCGCCGGCAGCCTGTTCGGCACCTCACAGGCCAAGACCGACCCGCGCCTGACCCAGGGCCAGGACGCGAAGTTCTTCTCCAGTTCCGGCCTGACCGCCTGCGCCGCCGCGGCCGGGGTGGGCATGCTGGCCTGCGCGGTGGCGGCCGACAACAAGGTCGGCTGCATGGTCATCGCCGGCATCGGTGCCTGCGGCGTGGCGCTGGGCGCCAACTATTACTACGACTACCGCCGCAGCCAGTACGCCAACACCACCCAGCGCCTGCAGAAGATGAACGACGAGGTCAAGGCCGACACCGAGAAGGTGGCCTTGCGCAGCGCCACGCTGCAGCAGGTGATCAACGACGACAAGCAACGCATCGCCGCCCTGCGCACGTCCATTCGCAGCAAGACCGTGAACCAGGCGGCCGCGCGCCAGCAGGTGGCCGAGATCGACGCCAACCTTCAGCAGATGCGTGCCGACGTGGGCAACATGCGCAACAAGGTCACGCAGTACGAGAAGACCGCTCAGCTCGAGCGGCAGAACGGCGCCGGCAAGGACGTGGCGGCCGTCGAGGCGGAGATCGCCAAGATGAACACCAAGGTCGCCAACCTGCAACGCGAAGTCGACGGGCTCTACAGCCAGCGCTCGGCCATCACCCTGGGATAAGCCACGATGAACATCCGACACCTTTTGCCACTGCTCGGCGCCGCGATTCTGGCCGGTTGCGCCAGCACCGCCCAGGAATGCGACAGCACCGTGCAGGACCCGAGCCTGTTCACCAAGATGCACTGCGACCTGGGCGGTGGCTATCAGCAGCAGGTCGATCAGCAGCAGCAGTCGCTGGAGGCGGCGCGCGCCGAAAACGCCGCCTTCCGGCGCGTGCACGATGACCTGGTCGCGCAGCAGCAGGCCACCGGCAAGACCCTGGCCGAACAGCAGCGTCAGCAACAGGCGTTGAACGCCTCCATGGACAGTCTGCTGGGCCAGCTCAAGGCCCGGCATGGCACCAAGGCCGGCGTACAGCGCCAGATCGACGACCTGCAACGCCAGCTCAGCGCGGCCAAGCAGCCCGTCCCGGCGGCCAACCCGGCGCAGGTCCAGGCGCGCCAGGAAGAGCTCAAGGCGTTGCAGAAGAAGGTCTCGCTCTTGCAGATGAGCCTCGGCTACTAACACTCGCTCGACCGGGGTCGCACGACCCCGGTATCCACCGGATGTCTTTTCATGCAGCGCATCACCCATGACGCGGGGCCCTACACCGCGGCTCAGCTCGACACGCTCGGCGAAACGCTGACGCAGCTCGAGCGTCACTTTCCGCCCAGCATCGTCCACCTGTTCAGCCAGCCACGGCGGGACGGCGACGGTGTGCAGTGGTGGACCCCGCTCGAAGGCCAGCCCACGCCCTACGCGGAACTGAACGTCAAGGCCCAGGCCGATCTGCTGGCCCGGGTCGCGCAACGCCAGCAGGCCATCGCCCAGCTGGCCGAGCGCCTGGGCGCGCGCGGGGACACGCAAACGGCGCAGGCCCTGGAAGGCCTGACCGGGTCCGTGGCGCTGGAGCACCTGTACAGCCTCAATGACGAGCCGGTGATGATCCGCTGGGGCGCGCTGGCGCCGCGGCCCGTGGCACCACCCCCGCGCCGCCCGTCAGCCCGCCCCCATCGCGGCCGCCGGTACCCATCGTGCCTCGGCGTCGCTGGGGGTGGTGGCTGCTCGGGCTGCTGGCCTTGCTGGCGTTGCTGCTGTGGGCATTGTGGTGGTGGCGTGCGCTGTGGTGGCCGACGCCGACTCCGGCACCCCTGGGCAACTACGCCTGCACGCCGGGCGCGGTCGCGCCGGACTTCGTGATGATCCTCGACACCTCGGGGTCGATGAACCTCAGCCAGTCGGCCACCGCGCAGGACGAGGAGTGGTTCGGCCAGGTGGGCGATCGCCTGCCTGCCGACAACCCCAGGCGCCTGCGGATCCTGGCTGAGCCCACGCGCCTGACCCTGGCCAAGCAGGCCTTCGACGAGACGCTGGCGCAGCTGCACCCGGACATCGCCACGCGGGTGCTGACGTTCGATGGCTGTCAGGTCATTCGGGATCACGGCCTGTTCCGGGCCGATCAGCGCACGGACCTGCTGCGCCTGGTCGACGGCCTGCCGGCCTACCAGGCCACGCCCCTGGCGGCGAGCCTGGAACGCGCCGCCAGCCAGGTCGATGGGCGTGACAAGGATGCGGTGGTGGTGATGTTCGTCGACGGCGAGGACAACTGCGACCGGGACGTCTGCGCCGTGGCGCGGGAGATCGCCCAGCGCCAGCCGCGGTTGCGGGTGAACATGGTGAGCCTGAGCGAGAACCCGTTGTCGCGCTGCGTGGCCGATGCGACCGGTGGGCGGGTATATGCGGCGCGTGATCGACAGGCGTTGGCGCAGGGGTTGCAGCAGGCGACCGAGGAAGTGGCGCGGCAGCCTGAGTGTGCGCGGTGAGGCGGGGGCTAGGCTGGGCGGGCGGTGTTCGCCGGTAGCACGGCGGGGCGGGTTTTACGGGCCCTGCGGGCCCGATCGCGGCACTGGGGCCGCTCCTACAGGGGGGCTGTGATGGCCTGCAACGCCGCGGTGGGGCTACGGGTGTGGGAGCGGCCCCTGTGCCGCGATCGGGCCCGCAGGGCCCGTAAAATCCGCCCTGCCGTCGCTTCAGGCCTATACGCTCCGACCGAAACGCAGTGCCAAATAGCCTCCCCACTCAATCGCCCCTCTTCACCCCTGCAAACACCCTATGCGACCACGCACATTGACGCCTCCCCCCGCACAGCCAAAACTGCCCCGTTGCACTGCCCCTCTTCTTTCGCCCGTACAAGGACCTCCCCACCGTGTGGACCGAATCCGCCGTCCTCAAGCTCTCGATCGCCTGCACCGTGCTGCTGGCCGTGTTCGGGATCGTTTCCGGGCTGCTGTCCGGCTCGTTCTCCATCGTCTTCGACGGGTTCTACTCGCTGATCGATGCACTGATGAGCGGCCTGGCCCTGGCGGTGACCTCGCTGATCGGACGGCATACCGGGTCTGGCGCGGCCAGTCGCAAGCTGGGCGAGCGCTTCAACATGGGCTTCTGGCACCTCGAACCGATGGTGCTGATGCTCAACGGCACGCTGCTGTGCGCCGTCTCGCTGTATGCCCTGATCAACGCCATCGGCAGCCTGCTGGACGGTGGCCAGACGCTGCACTTCGACTACGCGGTGTTCTACGCCATGGTGGCGGTGGCGGTCTGCACGGGCATGACGCTGTACGCCCACAAGGCCAACCAGACGCTGCGCTCGGACTTCATCGCCCTGGACGTAAAGACCTGGATCATGTCCGGGAGCATTTCGGCGGCCTTGCTGGTGGCCTTCGCCATCGGTCTGCTGCTGGAGGACACGCCCTGGGCCTGGCTGCTGCCCTACATCGACCCGGCGGTGCTGGCGGTCATCTGTGCCTGCCTGGTCCCGCTGCCGCTCAAGACCTTGCACCGGGCGTTCTCCGACGTGCTGATGCTGACGCCTGCCGACCTCAAGCAGCAGGTCGATACGATCGCCGCCCGCGTGGTGGCCGAGGAAGGCTTCATCGGCCACCAGACCTACGTGGCCAAGGTCGGCCGGGCCCGGCAGATCGAGATCTATTTCATCGTCCCCGGCGGCTGGCCCGCGCAGACCCTCGAACAATGGGATACCCTGCGCGACCGCATCGGCGAGGCCATCGGCGGCGACGATGCCAACCGCTGGCTGACCATCGCGTTCACCACCGATCCGGCCTGGGCGCAATAGGCGCCAGGCAGGCAGCCGGGCAAGCGCTGCTTGCAGCCGTGCACGCAGGTTTAACCTGACGCCCGCCCGAACTCGGTGATAGCGTGCCCCTGGCGACATGCCTTCGTCGCCACGCCATGCCTTCGCGCACTTCCCTACAAAAAAGCAAGAATGGGACACGACTCATGAGCCACAGCGCCTCTTCGCCTTCCCCCCTCCCCGACCCGCAGCTGTGCCGTGTGCTCAGGCTGCCCGCGCTGATCTTCTTCGGCCTGGTGTACATGGTGCCGCTGACGGTCTTCACCACCTACGGCATCGTCACCCAGATCACCGGCGGGCGGACAGCTGGGGCTTACCTGGTGACGTTGCTGGCCATGCTGTTCACCGCGGCTTCCTACGGCATCATGGTGCGCCGTCATCCGGTGGCGGGGTCGGCCTACTCCTACACGCACATCGCCTTCGGCCCGAATGCCGGCTTTCTGGCCGGCTGGTCATTGCTACTGGACTACCTGTTCATCCCGATGATCAATTACCTGCTCATCGGCCTGTTCCTGCACATCGCCTTCCCGGCCGTGCCCGCCTGGGTCTTCGTGCTGGCGTCGATCGTCGTGGTCACCCTGCTCAACATCGGCGGCATCCGCTCGGTGGCCAAGACCAGCAACCTGATCGTCGGCGCCCAGCTGGTGTTCATCGCCGTGTTCGTGGCGTTGTCCTGGGCGTCGCTGGACGCCGCGCCGGTCGACTACCTGGGCCCTTTGCTGGGCGATGGCAGCCAGCCGGGGTTCGCGCCGCTGATGGCGGGCGCGGCGATCCTGTGCCTGTCGTTCCTCGGCTTCGACGCCGTGTCGACGCTGGCCGAGGAAACCCGCGACCCACGCCGCGACGTGCCCCGTGCGATCGTGCTGACCACGCTGCTGGCCGGCGTGCTGTTCACCGCCCTGGCCTACCTGAGCCAGCTGGTGCTGCCAGGCAGTCACTTCGCTGACCCGGACGCAGCGGCCAACGAGGTGATGCTCAAGGCCGGCGGCGGCTTCCTGGCCAGCTTCTTCACCGCCGCGTTCGTCACCGGCAACCTGGGCTCGGCGCTGGCGTCGCAGGCCGCCGTGTCGCGCATCCTGTACAGCATGGGGCGCGACCAGCTGCTGCCGACACGGCTGTTCGGTACGCTGTCGCCGCGCTTCGGCACACCGCTCAACGCCACTTTGGTGGTGTCGGTGGTCTCGCTGGCGGCGCTGTTCGTCGACCTGGGCACGCTGGCCTCGCTGATCAGCTTCGGCGCGCTGGTGGCCTTCTCCGCGGTCAACCTGGCCGTGCTGCGCACGCACCTGCTGGCCGCGCCGGCACCAGGCCAGCCGCGGCGCTGGGGCCTGCACGGTGTGGTACCGCTGGTGGGCCTGGCCTTGACCCTGTGGTTGTGGACCAGCCTGTCCGGCCTGACCCTGGCGATCGGGGTGGGCTGGTTCCTGCTCGGGGTGGCGTACCTGGGCGTATTGACCGCGGGCTTCCGCCGTACGGTGGCCGTGGCGGACTTCTCCGAGGCGGGCTGAACGGCGTCGTTCGACGGCTCGGGCACGGGCCGTGCAGGCCACGGATGGCGGGGCCTGCCTGCCGATTGCGCGGCGTTGGAACCGGACGCCTCGAGCGACGGTCATTCTGCACAGAGGCTCCCACCTTCCAGCGATTTCCCCGGCCTCGAACGCGATGCCGGGGGCCGGGCCGTGTGGACTCGAACCGTCGTGCCCATTGCCAAGGAAGCTGAGCCTCCCGTTGCCGACGCCCGTCGGCCACACGCAGGTGGACCACTGGTGTTCATTGACCCCTTTTCCGAGTACCGCCCCCTTGGACAACACCGCGCCCTCCACCCCTCGCAATCCCCCTCTGGACTGGCTGAACTTCTTTCTCGCCGACGTGCGCGATGGACTTGGCCCGTACCTGGCGATCTACCTGCTGGCCGTGCACCATTGGCAACCGGCGAGCATCGGCCTGGTCATGACCGTGGCCGGGATCGCCGCCTTGCTGGCGCAGACGCCGGCCGGCGCGTTGATCGACCGGATCACGGCCAAGCGCGCCGTGGTGGTGGTCGCCGCCCTGCTGGTGACCGGTAGCTGCCTGCTGCTGCCGATGATCGACTCGTTCGGGCTGGTGGCCCTGACCCAGACGGTCAGCGCGATCGCCGGGTCGGTGTTCGCGCCGGCCATCGCGGCGATCACCCTCGGCATCACCGGCCCCAAGGCCTTCACCCGACGCATCGGCCGCAACGAGACCTTCAACCATGCGGGCAACGCCTGCTCGGCGCTGTTGGCGGGCGGGCTGTCCTACGCCTTCGGGCCGGTGGTGGTGTTCTACCTGATGGCGGTGATGACCGTGGCCAGCATGGTCGCCGTGAGCCGCGTGCCGGCCAAGGCCATCGATCACCAGATCGCCCGTGGCCTGTCGCAGAACGACGGCGCCCATCCGGCGGGTTTCGCCTTCCTGCTGCACAACCGGCCGCTGCTGGTGTTCGCGGCCTGTTGCGCGCTGTTTCACCTGGCCAACGCGGCGATGCTGCCCCTGGTGGGCCAGAAGCTGTCCCAGGTCGATCTGAAGCTGGCGACGCCGCTGACCTCGGCGTGCATCGTCGCCGCGCAGCTGGTGATGGTGCCGATGGCCCTGCTGGTGGGCGCCAAGGCCGAGGTGTGGGGGCGCAAGCCGCTGCTGTTGCTGGGCTTTCTGATTCTGCCGCTGCGCGGGGCGTTGTACGTGCTGTCGGACAACCCATTCTGGCTGGTGGGCGTGCAACTGCTCGACGGGATAGGCGCCGGGATCTTCGGCGCGGTGTTCCCGATCGTGGTCAAGGACCTGACCGAGGGCTCGGGGCGCTTCAACGTCAGCCTAGGGGCGCTGACCGCGATCTTCGGCCTGGGCGCCGCGCTGAGCCCCGGCATCGCCGGGCTGGTGGTGCAGTCGGCCGGGTATGACGCCGCCTTCCTGACCTTGGCGGGCATTGCGGCGGTGGCTTTCCTGCTGCTGTGGCTGGCGATGCCGGAAAGCAGCCAGCGCGCCGCGTCTGCGGACACCGAGCCGGGCTTGCGTCCCGTGGCAGGGAGCTGAGCGGCCCT
Organism: Pseudomonas monteilii; assembly: GCA_001534745.1. NCBI lineage: Bacteria > Pseudomonadati > Pseudomonadota > Gammaproteobacteria > Pseudomonadales > Pseudomonadaceae > Pseudomonas > Pseudomonas alabamensis. The sequence continues at coordinate 1,935,757 of CP013997.1, read as the reverse complement.
ATGTCGATGATCACTCCGTCCTGGATCATCTGGGGCGTGGCCGCCGTGGCCACTGCCGGCGTCATTCTGCGGCCCTGGCGCGTGCCCGAGTACGTCTGGGCCCTGGGCGGCGCGCTGCTGCTCACGCTGCTTGGGCTGATCACCCCGCGTGCAGCACTCGAGGCCGTGGCCATGGGGGGCGATGTCTACCTGTTTCTGATCGGCATGATGGTCCTGGCCGAGCTGGCGCGCCAGGAGGGGCTGTTCGACTGGCTGGCGCGGTATGCGGTGCGCCATGCCAAGGGGTCGGGCCAGCGCCTGTTCGACCTGGTGTTCGGGGTGGGCACGTTGGTCACGGTGTTCCTCTCCAACGATGCCACGGCGGTGGTGCTGACCCCGGCGGTGTACGCCGCGTGCAAGGCGGCCAAGGCCGAACCGCTGCCGTACCTGTTCATCTGCGCGTTCATCGCCAACGCAGCGAGCTTCGTGCTGCCGATCTCCAACCCGGCGAACCTGGTGGTGTTCGGCAGCCACATGCCGCCGCTGCTGGACTGGCTGCGGCAGTTCAGCCTGCCATCGCTGGCGGCCATCGGCCTGACCTACCTGGCCCTGCGCCTGACCCAGCGCCGCCAGCTGCGTCGCCCCCTGGCGCTGGACATCGAGATCACCCCCCTGCCGACCGGCGCACGCCTCTGCGCAGGGGGGATCGCGGTGACCGCGGCGGTGCTGCTGACGGCGTCCGCGCTGGACGTGCCGCTGGGGTTGCCGACGTTCTGCGCGGGGGTGGCCACCGTCATCCTGGTCCACCTCTACCAGAAGCGCAGCCCCTGGCCGGTGGCACGGCACGTGTCGTGGGGCGTACTGCCGCTGGTGGCCGGCCTGTTCGTGCTGGTCGAGGCCGTCGCGGCCACCGGGGTCATCGAACGCCTGGCGTACGCCCTGGCGGCCCTGGCCCAGACTTCGCCGACCCAGGCGAGCTGGACGGCGGGGATCACCGTGGCGATCGCCAGCAACCTGATGAACAACCTGCCGAGCGGGCTCATCGCCGGATCGATCGGGCAACTGGTCCACGTGCCAGGGCAGACCACGGCAGCGCTGCTGATCGGGGTGGACCTGGGGCCGAACCTGTCGATCACCGGGTCGCTGGCGACCTTGCTGTGGTTGGTGGCGATCCGCCGCGAAGGCGAACAGGTGAGCGCCTGGCGCTTTTTGCGGCTGGGGCTGGTGGTGATGCCGCCGGCACTGCTGGGGGCGTTGCTGTTGCTGCAGGTGTGAGGGGGAGGCTTCAGGGCTGGCCCTGCCTCAATCGCGGCCGGGCCGGCGACCCAGCGAGGGCGCGCCTATAAAAAAATAGCTTGTCGATCTTAAAGGGAATAATTTCAGAATCTTGTGGGCCCTATGGGCCCAATCGCGGCACAGGGGCCGCTCCTACACCCGTAGCCCCACCGCGGGGTTGCAGGCTATCGCGGTCACCTGTGGGAGCGGCCCCAGCCGGGGCGCCGGACCGGCCGCGATTGGGCCCGCAGGGCCCACAGCGCCATTCACCGCGGTCTGGGCCGAAGCGGAGGTCGAGTCATTCACCAAGGCTCCGCCCGCCCCCCCCACTCCAGCAGCACATGAACAAACCTTCATGTCCGCGCAAATGCCCGCCGCCAGGGCACCTCACGCCCCAGGCCACCGGCACCGGACGTACCGGCGTTGAGCCGCCGGGGCGGGATGCGTAGGATTCACCGCCCGTTCACCCGCCCTGCCCGCCTTGCCGCTCGCGCGCTCACCCTGGATTCATCGCCACCGATGCCCCAACCGATCCCGCTCAAGGACCACGAGACCGAAAAGACCTTGGTCAACCGCCGTGTGCTGGTGTGCGCCACCCTGGTCTTGCTGCTGGCCGCCACCCTCGTCGGTCGCCTCTATGTGCTGCAGGTGGTGCAGCATGACCAGCAGAGCGCCGTGTCGGAGAACAACCGGGTGCACGTGCTGCCGATCCCGCCGGAGCGCGGCCTGATCTACGACCGCAATGGCGTGGTGCTGGCCGACAACAAACCCAGCTTCAACCTGACCCTGACCCGCGAACGCGCCGGCAACACGGCCCAGGTCGCCCAGGTGCTCGACACCCTGGCGCAGATCCTCGCGCTGGACCCCGACGATCGCCAAGGCTTCGACAAGGACCTGCGCCGGGGGCGCAAGCCGTTCGAGCCGGTGACCCTGATGGTGGGCTTGAGCGAGGAGCAGATCGCGCTGATCGCGGTGAACCAGTTCCGCCTGCCGGGGCTGGACGTCGAGCCGCAGTTCATCCGCGAGTATCCGCTGGCCGAGCACTTCGCGCACTCGGTGGGCTACGTCGGGCGGATCAACGAACAGGAAGCCAAGCGCCTGGACAGCACCGAGTACCGTGGCACCCAGTCGATCGGCAAGACCGGGATCGAGCACTTCTACGAGGCCGAGTTGCACGGGCACGTCGGCTACGAAGAGGTCGAGACCAATGCCCAGGGCCGGGTCATGCGAGTGTTGCGCCATCAGGACCCCACGCCCGGCAAGGACCTGGTGCTGACCCTGGATGCGCACTTGCAGATGGCCGCCGAGAAGGCCCTGGGCGATCGCCGTGGCGCGGTGGTGGCGCTGGACCCGAGCAGCGGCGACGTCCTGGCGATGGTCAGCAACCCCGGGTTCGACCCGAACCTGTTCGTCAAGGGCATCAGCTTCAAGCAGTACGCGGCGTTGCGCGATTCGATCGACCGGCCGCTGTTCAACCGTGTGCTGCGCGGGCTGTATGCCCCCGGCTCGACCATCAAGCCGGAGGTGGCCATCGCTGGCCTGGACAGCGGCGCGACCACACCGACCAATCGGGTCTTCGACCCGGGCTACTACGAGCTGCCCAACTACGATCACAAGTACCGCAACTGGAACCGCAGCGGCGATGGCTGGGTGGACATGTACACGGCCATCATGCGTTCCAACGACACCTACTTCTACGACCTGGCGCACAAGCTGGGGATCGACCGCCTGCACGACTACATGAACGCTTTCGGCCTGGGGCAGAAGGTGTCGCTGGACATGTTCGAGGAATCGCCCGGCCTGATGCCGTCGGCCGAGTGGAAACGCGCGACCCGGCGCCAGGCATGGTACCCGGGCGAGACCCTGATCCTCGGTATCGGCCAGGGCTACATGCAGGTGACCCCGCTGCAGCTGGCCCAGGCCACTAGCCTACTGGCGAGCAAGGGTGTCTGGCACCGTCCGCACCTGGCCTTGACGGTGGACGGCCAGACGCCGGTCGATCCGAACCCGATGCCTGACATCAAGCTGCACGACGCCCATGCCTGGGATCAGGTCAACCAGGGCATGCAGATGGTCATGCACGATCCACGTGGCATTGCCCGGGCCGCCGCCGCAGGCGCGCAGTACCGGATCGCCGGCAAGAGCGGCACCGCGCAGGTGGTGGCGATCCGGCAAGGGGAGCGTTACAACCGCGACAAGACCCTGGAGCGGCACCGGGACAACGCCTTGTTCGTCGGGTTTGCACCGGCCGAGCGGCCAGAGATCGTGGTGGCGGTGATGATCGAGAACGGCGAGGCCGGCGGACGCGTGGCCGGGCCGGTGGTGCGCGAGGTGATGGATGCGTGGTTGCTGGATGACCAGGGGCATCTGCGGCATCGGTTGGCGGAGGGTGGCCAGGGAGCGGGGGGTGATGGGCGGGGCGTGCCGAAGGCTTGAGGGGGACATGCCCGACCGCATGGGCTGATGGGTAGGGCCTGCCCGCGATAGTGGTAATAAAGCCAACACATGGCCGCCAGGCTGGGCACTGGCCTGGCAGCCCTGAGGTGAATGCGCAGGCCCCATCGCTGGCAAGCCAGCTCCCACAGGTACCCCTTTCGAGCAGGCAGCAGCACGATGGCGACGCCGCCTGTAGGAGCAACTGTCTTTTTTCTACCTGGTACATGCCCGACCGCATGGGCTGATGGGTGGGGCCTGCCCGCGGTAGTGGTAGTAAAGCCAACACATGGCTGCCAGGCTGGACACTGGCCTGGCAGCCCTGAGGTGAATGCGCAGGCCCCATCGCTGGCAAGCCAGCTCCCACAGGTACCCCTTTCGAGCAGGCAGCAGCACGATGGCGACGCCCCTGTGGGAGCGGGCTTGCCCGCGATAGCGGTAGTAGATTCGACACATGGCCAACAAGGTGAATGCTGGCCTGTCAGCCTTGAGTTGAGTGAGATGGCCCTATCGCTGGCAAGCCAGCTCCCACCGGTACTCACTCCAAGCAGGCATCAGCACGATGGCGACGCTGCCTGTGGGAGCGGGCTTGCCCGCGATAGCGTCTGTCCCGTCGCTAGATTTGTAGGAAAAATACCGCTTCTGGCCAAAAAGCCATTGATCCCCGCCCTACCGCTGACGTAAGCTCGGGCTCATTCACTGGAGCGCATTCATGTCCCACAGCCTTCGCCACCTCGCCGATCACACCGCCCGCCCTGCGCGTGCCGTGCTGGCCGTGGCCGGCCGCGAGACGCTTGGCTGCAGCTATTTTGGGTATTGGTTTAGCCACAGGCGCCGCTGATACCCATACCGGCGCCCACTCTCGAGGGGCCGCCGAACACGAGAATACTCAACCCCCGGTCGGCCCTCCGATCGGGGGTTTTGCGTTTCAGGCCCTTACACACCGTTTCACACCGAGGATACCGACATGACCTACACCTACGACCGTTACCAGCGCTCTGCCTGGCGATTTAGCCAATCCCGTTCGGGCCAGCCTGCCGCCTCCGTTCGGTCCTCCACAGGTGGCACTTCATCACCCATTGCCTCACCGGCCATCTGTCGAACACCTCGATAGGGCCGACAGCGCGGGCCATGACCCGCTGTCCGCCCCAAGGAACCTTGCCATGCACGCTTCTACCGCCGCCCTGCCCCTGACCCAACCCCAGGCTGCCAACACCGTCGTCAGCCATCGCCTGCCCAGCCCGCACCTGCTCAAGCAGCAGATGCCGCTGTCCACCGCCCTGGCCCAGCAGGTCGAACGCCACCGCCAGGCGGTGCGCGCCATCCTCGAAGGTCACGACCCGCGCCTGCTGGTGATCGTCGGCCCCTGCTCCCTGCACGACCCCCGCGCCGCACTGGACTACGCCGACCGCCTGGCCGCCTTGAGCGAAACGCTCGGCGACCGCCTGCTGCTGGTCATGCGCGCCTACGTCGAGAAACCGCGTACCACGGTAGGCTGGAAAGGCCTGGCCTACGACCCGCACCTGGACGGCAGCGACGACATGCACACGGGCCTGAGCGTCTCGCGCGGGCTGATGCTCGGTCTGCTCGAACGCGGCCTGCCGGTGGCCACCGAGCTGCTGCAGCCGATGGCCGCCGGCTACTTCGACGACCTGCTGAGCTGGGCGGCCATCGGCGCGCGCACCACCGAGTCGCAGATCCACCGCGAACTGGTCAGCGGCCTCGGCCTGCCGGTCGGGTTCAAGAACGGCACCGACGGCGGCGTGGCCATCGCCTGCGACGCGATCCGCAGCGCGGCTCATCCGCACCGGCACTTCGGCATCGATGCCCAGGGCTTCCCGGCGATCGTCGAGACCCTCGGCAACCCGGACACCCACCTGGTCCTGCGCGGCGGCCACCGCGGCCCGAACTACGACGCCGACAGCGTCGCCCAGGCGCGCCAGGGGCTGGCCAAGGCCGGTTTGCCGGCACGCATCGTGGTCGATTGCAGCCACGCCAACAGTGGCAAGGACCCAGCCCGGCAACCGGCGGTCCTGCGCGAGGTACTGGCCCAGCGCGAGGCCGGGGATCGCTCGCTGGTGGGGGTGATGCTCGAAAGCCACCTGTTCGACGGCTGCCAGGCGCTGGGCAAGGGGCCGCTGAAGTACGGCGTGTCGATCACCGATGGCTGCCTGGGCTGGGCCTCGACCGAAGCGGCGCTGCTCGACGCCGCGCGCCGCAGCTGAATGCACAGGCGGTGTCACGTGCCACGAGACACCGCCACCGCAGATGCGCTAGGCTGTCGTTTTACTTGAAGGAGTCTTTCCCATGGCACGCGCCACCGCCCGTCACATCCTGGTCAGCAGCGAAGAGAAGTGCAACGAACTCAAGGCCCAGATCGAAGCAGGCGCCGATTTCGCCGAGGTGGCCAAGAGCAACTCCTCTTGCCCGTCCAGCCGCCAGGGCGGTGACCTGGGCTCGTTCGGCCCAGGCCAGATGGTCAAGGAATTCGACACCGTGGTCTTCAGCGCTCCGGTCAACACCGTGCAAGGTCCGGTCAAGACCCAGTTCGGCTACCACCTGCTGGAAGTGACCAGCCGCCAGGACTGATCCGTCCTCGCTGCACCCGCGGGGCAGTCTGCATACCTCGTCATGTCGCTCTTCCAGTTTCGCCTGGAGGAGGATGGTGACGGGAATTGCAGCCTGCCCCGCGTGCGTTTCGGCGTTCGCCAGGTCCAGGCCGCCACGTCCTGCGCACGCCTTGGCGACGGCTGCCTTGCCCTGGCAGCGGCCTGATCCGCCAATCTTCCCCGGCTCCCCGCCCTGCGCCCCCCGCCATTGCCGATAAGGACTACGCTGTCGCTACCTTCTGCCCACAAGGAGCACGGCATGGATCTGCGCGGTAAAACGGCTCTGGTCACCGGTTCGACCAGCGGTATCGGCCTGGGCATCGCCCACGCTCTGGCCAGGGCGGGCGCTGACGTCGTGCTCACGGGCTTTGGCGATGCCCTGGCCGCCGTCGAGGCCGTGGCGGCCCATGGCACTCAGGTCTGGCACCTGCTGGCGGACCTGTCCGACCCGGCCCAGATCGAGGCGCTGTTCGAGCAAGTCCAGCAGCAGGTCGGTCGTCTGGACATCCTGGTCAACAATGCTGGCATCCAGCATGTCGCGCCGGTCGAGCGGTTCGCGCCCGAGGCCTGGGACCGGATCATCGCGCTGAACCTGTCAGCGGTCTTTCATTGCACCCGTCTGGCCCTGCCGGGTATGCGCGCCGCCGGCTGGGGGCGAATCGTCAACATCGCGTCCGTACATGGTCTGGTCGGCTCGGTCGGCAAGGCCGCCTACGTGGCCGCCAAGCATGGCGTGATCGGCCTGACCAAGGTGGTCGGCCTCGAGACCGCCGACAGCCCGGTCACCTGCAACGCCCTCTGCCCCGGGTGGGTGCTCACGCCCCTGGTGCAGCAGCAGATCGATGCCCGCGCCGCCGATGGCCAGACGGTCACTGAGGCGCAACAGGCGTTGCTGGCCGAGAAACAGCCCTCCGGCGCCTTCGTGACCCCGGAGCACCTGGGCGAACTGGTGCTGTTCCTGTGCAGCGAAGCCGGCAGCCAGGTGCGTGGCGCCGCCTGGAACGTCGACGGTGGCTGGCTGGCCCAGTGAAAGAGCTGGCATAGTGCGCACGACAACAATAATTCGCCCAGCGCCAGGCTGGGCCTGCGAGTCAATGGAGCAGTCGACCATGAGTCAGATTCTGTGGCGCCCTTCGGCCGAGCGTGTGAACCAGAGCCGGATGGACGCCTTGCGCAAGCAGATCAACCACGCCCACGGCCTGTCGCTCGACGACTACCCTGCCCTGCACCGCTGGAGCGTCCAGCACCCCGGCGCGTTCTGGCAGGCGATCGCCACGTCTTTCGACGTGCGCTGGAGTGCGGCGCCGCGCACCGCCCTGGAGATCGGCCCGACGCTGAGCGAGGCGCGCTGGTTCCCGGGCGCCACCCTCAACTACGCCGAACACCTGCTGCGTCGACGCGATGACCGGCCTGCGGTGATCAGCGTGCGCGAGGACGGCACCCGTCGCGCCTTCGACTGGAAGGCACTGGCGGCCCATGTGGCTGGGGTGCAGCGGGCGCTGCTCGACGCGGGCATCGAGCCGGGGGATCGTGTCGCGGCGGTGATGCCCAACATCTGGGAGACCCTGGTGGCGATGCTGGCATGTGCCAGCCTGGGGGCGATCTGGTCCAGTTCGTCGCCGGACTTCGGGGTGCACGGGATCGTCGATCGCTTCAGCCAGATCGAGCCACGGCTGCTGATCGCCTGCGCGGGCTATCACTATGCAGGCAAGGCCATCGACCAGGTGGAGAAGATCAACCAGGTGGTGGCGCAGCTGCCGAGCGTCGAGCGCCTGGTGGTGGTGCCGTACACCTATGCCCAGATCGAGGCCGCAGCCTTTGATGGCGTCCCGACCTGCCTGTGGGACGACTGGTACCAGCCAGGGGGCGAGCCGACCTTCACCCCGCTGCCCTTCGACCATCCGCTGTACATCCTCTATTCCAGCGGTACCACGGGCGTGCCCAAGTGCATCGTCCACCGCGCCGGCGGCGTGCTGCTGCAACACCTCAAGGAACATGGCCTGCACGCGGACCTGAAGGCCGACGACGTGCTGTTCTTCTACAGCACTTGCGGCTGGATGATGTGGAACTGGCTGGTCAGCGGCCTGGCGGTGGGCGCCACGCTGGTGCTGTTCGACGGCTCGCCGTTCCACCCTGGCCCGGAACGCTTGCTGGACCTGATCGACGCCGAGCGCATCACCGCCTTCGGCACCAGCGCCAAGTACCTGGCGAGCCTGGAGCAGCACGGCCTCGAGCCGATGCGCACGCACGACCTGGGCAGCCTGCGCACGCTGATGTCCACCGGCTCGCCGCTGTCGCCGCAGAGTTTCGATTATGTGTATGGCCGCCTGAAGGCCGACCTGTGCCTGGCGTCGATGTCGGGGGGCACGGACATCGTGTCCTGTTTCGTGCTGGGCAACCCGACGCTGCCGGTGCGGCGTGGCGAGATCCAGTGCAAGGGGCTGGGCATGGCCGTCGAGGTGTGGAACGAGGCCGGGCAACCGGTGGTGGGCGAGAAAGGCGAGCTGGTGTGTACCCAGCCGTTTCCCAGCATGCCGCTGGGGTTCTGGGGCGATCAGGACGGCGCGCGCTACCGGGCGGCGTATTTCGAACAGTGCCCGGGGGTCTGGTGCCAGGGAGACTATGCCGAGGAACAGGCCGAAGGTGGGTTGCAGATCCATGGGCGTTCCGACGCGGTACTCAACCCTGGCGGCGTGCGGATCGGCACGGCCGAGATCTACCGGCAGGTGGACAAGGTCGAGGACGTGGTGGAAAGCATCGCCATCGGCCAGCAGTGGCAGGATGATGTGCGGGTGGTGCTGTTCGTGCGCTTGCGCGACGGGCTGCAGTTGGACGACGCGTTGCGCCAGCGCATTCGCCAGGTGATCCGCCAGTTCACCACGCCGCGGCACGTGCCGGCGCTGATCGTGCAGGTGGACGACATCCCGCGCACCCTCAGCGGCAAGCTGGTGGAACTGGCGGTGCGCAACGTGGTGCATGGCTTGCCGGTGAAAAACACCGACGCCCTGGCCAACCCGGAGGCGCTGGCGCAGTTTCGGGATCGGCCGGAGTTGAAGGTGGGCTGAGCGTGCATGGGCTCGCCGGTGAAAGAGGCGGTGGCGGGCCGGGCCCTATCGCTGGCAAGCCAGCTCCCACAGTGCCCGCGTCCATGATCATTTTTCGGGTAAGACTCCCCATCCTGGGGGCTGGCTTGCCAGCGATAGGGCCGGGGCCGACGATGAAACGGCGGGATCCTATCGCCGGCAAGCCAGCTCCCACAGTGCCCGCGTCCATGATCATTTTTCGGGTGAGACTCCCCATCCTGTGGGAGCTGGCTTGCCAGCGATAGGGCCGGGGCCGACGATGAAACGGCGGGTTCCTATCGCCGGCAATCGACGCAAGGTAGGCCGCCGCAGGCGCCATCAGGCATAATCGCGCCCTTTGATCCTCAGGCACCGTTTCATGAAAGCACAAGCGCGTCACATCCTGGTCAAGACAGCAGCCGAGGCCGAACAGCTCAAGCAACGCATCGCCAAGGGCGAGGCGTTCGACGTGCTGGCGCGCAAGTTCTCCACCTGTCCGTCCGGCAAACGCGGCGGCGACCTGGGTGAGGTGCGCCCCGGCCAGTTGGTGGGCGCCATCGACCAAGTCATCTTCAAGAAACCACTGCGGGTGGTCCACGGGCCGATCAAGACGCGCTTCGGCTTTCACTTGGTGCAGGTCTTCTACCGCGATTGAAGTAATGGCTTGAAGCCACCAGGCAATTCTGTCAGTTGTCAGCCCTCAAGCGCCCTCTGTACAACCTCGGCATGATCCCCACAGCCCTCACGGCAGGCTGCGCGGCAGTGATCACGGCCGCAGGACGGACGGAGAATGCACGATGCACAAGCCTGCCTGGCTCACCTTGGGATCGCTTGCCCTGGTCACGCTCGCAGCGCCCGTAGCTGAAGCGGCCTGTACCCTCACGCCCGGCGCGGGCAACGACGCCTACCGCTGCGACAGCGGCAGCGCTTCCTCGCTGACCGCCCTCTCGGGTGACAATAGCCTCGTTCTGCCCCCTGACGGCACGGGTGAGATAACGGGCGACGTGACCTTCGGTCCAGGCGCCGATACCGTGGAGATCGCCTCAGGGCGGATCGGCGGCAACGTCAACCAGGGCGCCGGGATCGACGTGTTCCGCATGAGCGCTGGCCTCATCGAGGGGGGCGTCAACCAGGGGGACGGCCTTGACCGGTTCTACATGACCGGCGGGCGGATCGTCGGCACCTTCGACAGCGGCGACTATGCCGAGATGGAGGGCGGACAGATCGGCAACGTCAACATGCGGCTGGACAAGAACCGCTTCATCATGCGTGGCGGAGAGATCGAGCGGAACCTGATTACCGGCTTCGACGAGGATTATATCGAGGTCTTCGACGGGCGCATCGGCGGCAACATCAGCGTCAGTGGTGGCAACGACCAGGTGTTGATACATGGCGGCAGCATCGGTGGGGATGTCCTGCTCAGCACGGGCAACGATCAGTTCACCTGGGACGGCGGGATCCTCGGCGGCGGCGTCGACCTGGGCCCAGGGGACGACACCGCACGGCTGATCAGCCTGCCAGGCGAGACACTGCAGACCGTCATCGACGGCGGTCTGGGCAACGACCGCTTGACCTTCGAGGCCAGCCAGCCGGCCGGCGGCGGGCTGTACCGGCAGTTCGAGCAGGTCGCCCTGACCCAGGCCAGCCGCATGACCCTGGATGACGCGCTGGTACTGGGCGACCCCGCCACCGGCAGCGGCACGTTCGAGATCGATGCGAGCAGCACCGTGGCGTCCCGCAGCGGCAGTCTTCGACCCTTCACCACCGGTCGCAACGTCAGCGTGGTGAACGCCGGGACCCTCGACCTGCGGGGCGGCAACGATGCCCAAGGCCGTCTCGAGATCCAGGGCGACTACACGGGCAACGGTGGCACGCTTCGAGTCAACAGCGTGCTGGCAGGCGATGAAGCGCCCTCCGACCGACTGGTGGTGAGTCAGGGCCGTATCAGCGGCAGCACCACCCTGCTGGTCGACAACCTGAACGGCGCTGGTGCCGTCACCCAGCTCAATGGTATCCAGGTGGTCGAAGCACGCGACGGTGCCACCAGCACGGCGGGCGCCTTAGTCCAGACCCAGGTGCTGTCGGTGGGTGCCTATGATTATCGGTTGTTCAAGGGCGGCGTGACCGCCGGCAGCGAAAACAGCTGGTACCTGCGCTCGACCCTGCCGGCGGTGACGGAGCCGCCTGTCGCCCCCGAGCCGGAACAGCCCGTCGATCCAGGCACCGATCCCGATCCTGAACCTACCCCACCCCCGGTGGTCCAGGCGCCCATCGCGGCGCCAGCGCCCGGGCAAGCACCCTTGCCCACAACCCCCGCCGTGCAGGCCGTTCCGCTGTACCGACCGGAAGTGGCCGTCTATGCAGCCGCCCCACGCGGCGCCGGCCTGATCGCGCGCCAGACCCTGGGCAGCTTCCACCAACGCCAGGGGGACCAGCGTTTGCTGCAAGGTGACGGCGGACTGCCGGCCAGCTGGGGGCAGGCCTATGGTGGCACCCTGCGCCAGCAATGGTCCGGTACGGTCACGCCGAGCCTGGACGGCGACTTCTACGGGTTCAAGGTGGGTCAGGACCTGTATGCCTGGGCCGAAGGCGGTTACCGCCAGCAGGTGGGCGTGTACGTCGGCCATGGCCGTCTCGAGGGCGACGTGAAAGGCTTCGCGCTGGGCCGCCAGGACACGCAGGTCGGCGATCTGCGTCTGGACGGTGACAGCGCAGGGCTCTACTGGACCCTGGTGACCCCGGGCGGTGCCTATGTCGACGCCGTGCTGCAGTACACGGACCTGGACGGTCGCGCCCGCTCCGACCGCGGCCAGCGGATCGACCTCGACGGCGACGCCTGGACCGCCTCGCTGGAAGCCGGACGGCCGCTGCCTCTGTCCGACCACTGGACAGTCGAGCCTCAGGCCCAAGTCATCGCGCAGAAAACGAACCTGCACTCGACCCGCGACAGTGCCTCGCACATCGGTTTCGACAGTCAGCCCGAAGTGACCGGTCGGCTGGGCGTGCGCCTGGAGGGGCGATTCGCCAGCACTCGTGAACGTATCGTGCAGCCTTACCTGCAAATGGACGTGCTGCATACCGCAGGCGGACGCGACACGGTGGTGTTCGATCGGCTCGACCGGATCAAGACCGATTATCGGCAGACGGCGGCACAGGCGGAGATCGGAGTGGTGGGGCAGATCAGCGATGCGCTGAGCGTGCATGCCGGAGTGCGCTACAGCGCCAACCTGGATGCACGGGAGCAGGAAGCCAGTGGGGGGAACGTGGGCGTGCGGTGGCAATTCTGAGCCGTTGAGCGTGTGCGCCGCAGCAGCGTCTGACGCCGGCCTCTGTACTGGGGTTGGCGTCTCCTGCCCTGCCCCTTGCCGCCGACAACGTTCATCGTCTGTCTGGCCGGACCTTCGCTTCGTCGCTAGACTGCATCGGTCTTTTCGACCAGGCCATGCCAATGTCTTCCCCCCTCGACACCTTCTGGCGCGATCCGGCCCTGCCGTGGATCGAGAGCCGTCGCGCCTGTCACAGCCGTGCCTGCTACAAGGCCCACAGCCACCCGACCTATTCGATTGGCGCGGTGGACCTGGGCAGCAGTCGTTTCGAAGGGGCCGGTGCCCGCAGCGAGCGCCTGACGCCCGGCACGCTGGTCTTCGTGCCAGCGCAATGTCTGCACGCCTGCAACCCGGAGCCTGGATGCGCCTGGAGCTACCAGATGCTGCACCTGGACGCGGTCTGGCTGGAAGCGCTGCATGAAGAATGGCGGGCCGACCTGCCGCCTGTGCCCGACGGTGTCTGCATCGCGCGTGCGCCAGCGGTGTACCAGCGCTTCTGCGCGCTCAATGACCTGCTGTTCTCCAAGGCCGCGGCTCACGACAAGGAGGCCGCTGTCATCGAGTTTCTCGGCGACCACGACCTGTCTCGGCTCGCCCTGCCTTCCTCGCCCTCCCTGCCGGTCCTGGACGACGGAAAGCTGCGCACCCTGCTCGCCCACATGAACGATGACCGGCTTGCGCTACCGCTGGCCGAGCTGGCCCGACTGGCCGGCATGGGTCGTTATCAGCTGATCCGCGCCTTTCGCCAGGCCACGGGCTTCACGCCCCATGCCTACCAGCTCAACGCCCGGATCAACCGGGCCCGCGCGTGGCTGCGGGAAGGTCGACCACTGGCCGAGGTCGCCTACCGTCTGGGGTTCGCCGACCAGAGTCATTTCCAGCGCGTGTTCAAGGCCCATGCCGGCGTGACCCCAGGCCTGTACCGCCAGGCGCAATAATCTTCAATACCTGCTGCTAGCCCCACGGCAGACTGCTCGGCGACTTCAACCGCCCGAGACCCCTGCATGGAACAGTTTCTCCTGATCGCCCTGGCCCACTTCCTGGCGCTGCTCTCGCCCGGTCCTGATTTTTTCCTGGTCGCCCGCACCTCGATCAGTGCCGGCTGGCAGGTCGCCAGCGGTGCCTGCCTGGGGATTGCGCTGGCCAACGGGGTGTTCATCGTCGCGGCTTTCACCGGGGTCACGCTGCTGCACCCCGACAGCGTCCTGTTCCTGCTGCTGCAACTGGCAGGTTGCGCCTACCTGATCTACATCGGCGTGCTGTTCATCCGACACGCTGGCGCCAGCCCTCTGAGTCTCGAAGACCAGGCGCCGGCCACACGTCGTCGAAGCGGGTGGTGGCGGGCCTTCGCCATGGGCCTGGCCTCGGGCCTGCTCAACCCCAAGAACGCGCTGTTCTACGTCAGCCTGGCGAGCCTGGTCGGCGGCGAGCAGGCCAGCCTCGGCTGGAAGTGGATCTACGGCAGCTGGATGTTCACGGCGGTATTGGTCTGGGACCTGGTGGTCGCACTGACGATGGGCCACCAGCGGGTGCTGGCCCGTTTCACTGACGCCTTGCCCTGGCTGGAACGGGCGTCCGGGGCGATGTTGCTGCTCCTGGCCGGGGGTGTGCTGGTTCACCTGGTGTGGTGAGGACGCTACGGCCCCCTATCCTCGCTGACTCACCGACGAATCACCGGACAGGCCGACCTGTTGCGCTGGTGATCGAGGGCGTGCCCACGTATGCTCGCCGCTTTCCCTCGCACCGGCATTCGCCAAGGACGACCGACCATGAAGATATGCGCCGTACAAATGGCCTCGCTCCACGACGATGTCCCCGGCAACCTCCAGCGTCACCTGTGGTGGGTGTCCCACGCCAAGGCCCTGGGCGCTGAGCTGGTGGTGTTCCCTGAACTGTCGCTGACCGGGTACTTCCCGAGCATGGCCCGGCAGGCATCGATGGCTGAAGGCACGCCGTTGCTCGACACGCTCCAGGCAGCATGTGATGCACAGTCCATCGGTGTGGCCGTGGGCCTGCCTTATTCGGGCATCCAGGGGGTGCGCATCGGCATGTCGATCCTGCGCGCCGGCCAGCCGCGACTGAGCTACGCCAAGCGTCGCCTGCACGAGGACGAGCTGCACTGGTTCGTGCCGGGTAATCAGCACGTGCTGATCGACATCGGCGGCCACCGTGTGGCCCCCGCCATCTGCCACGAGTCGCTGTTTCTCAACCACGCGCAACAGGCCCAGGCGCTGGGCGCCGACCTGTACATGGTGAGCGTGGCCAAGGCGGCGCGAGGGCTGCCGAAGGCGTTCGAGCATTACGCCGACGTGGCGCGGCGCCTGAGCCTGCCGGTGATCATGGCCAATACCGTCGGGCCGGTGGAAGACTTCACCGCCGCGGGACGGTCGGCGGCCTGGGATGCACAGGGGCAGTTGCTGGTCGCGCTGGACGAGACCCATGAGGGTCTGGTGCTGCTGGATACCGTGACCGGGGAGGCGCAGGCGGTGGTCATGGCGTCGTTGGCGGCTTGAGGGTAAGGGGTCGTTGGGGGGTGCGGTCAGGGAGGTGCAGTTCCTGAGCCAGGGGGTGGCTGATTTTATGGGCCCTGCGGGCCCAATCGCGGCACAGGGGCCGCTCCCACAGGTGACCGTGATAGCCTGCAACCCCACGGTGGGGCTACGGGTGGAGCAGCCCCTGCCGGGGCGCCGGACCGGCCGCGATAGTCTGTAACCCCGCAGAGGGGCTACGGGTGTAGGAGCGGCCCCAGTGCCGCGATTGGGCCCGCAGGGCCCACGAGGTCAGCCATGAGCGCTCAACCTCTCGCAGCAAATCGTGCAACACCCTGGCTTGCAGCTTGCCACTTACCGCTCAAACTCCACAACCTAACCCTCTAAAACCCCAACGCCCCCTGCCGCGCCTCCAGGTTCAGCAAATACCGCTTGGCCTCCAGCCCACCCGCAAACCCGGTCAACGCGCCCGCCGCGCCGATCACGCGATGGCAGGGCGCGATGATCGAGATCGGGTTGCGTCCGTTGGCCGCCCCGACCGCGCGTACCGCCGTCGGGTTGCCGATCTGCGCGGCGATCTGGGCATAGCTGCGGGTCTCGCCGAATGGAATGCTCAGCAGGGCCTGCCAGACCTGTCGCTGAAAGGTCGTGCCGGCAAAGGACAACGGCAGATCGAAGCGCTCACGCTCACCCCCGAAATACTCGCCCAACTGTCGGCTCGCTTCCCGCAACACGGGGTCTGCATCGTCGCGATGCAGCTCGCCCAACACCACCCGGTTGGCCCGCTCGTGCTCCCAGAGCACGGCGGCCAGGGACCCGTCACGCGCCACCAGGGTCAATACGCCTACCGGTGACGGCAGCAAGGTGAAGGCATGGGACATGGGCCAGCGTCCTCAGGAGGGATCAGCCTCGCCCGGCCGGGTCAGGAATCGCCTGTCGGCCAGGCGACGGGCTTCAGACCAGAACGCCCTGGCTGCGCAGGTAGTCGTCGTAGGTGCCGCTGAAGTCCACCACGCCATCGGGGCTCAGCTCGATGATGCGCGTGGCCAGGGACGAGACGAACTCACGGTCGTGGCTGACGAAGAGCAAGGTGCCTGGGTAGTTTTCCAGCGCCAGGTTGAGCGCCTCGATCGATTCCATGTCCAGGTGGTTGGTCGGTTCGTCCATCACCAGCACGTTGGGCTTCTGCAGGATCAGCTTGCCGAACAGCATGCGCCCCTGCTCGCCACCGGAGATCACCTTCACCGACTTGAGGATCTCGTCGTTGGAGAACAGCATCCGCCCGAGGGTGCCGCGGATCGTCTGTTCGCCCTGGGTCCACTGCCCCATCCAGTCGAACAGGCTCACGTCGTCTTCGAAGTCGTGGGCATGGTCCTGGGCGTAGTAGCCGACCTCGGCGCTGTCGGTCCACTTGACCGCGCCTTTGTCCGGGGTCAGCTCACCGACCAGGGTGCGCAGCAAGGTGGTCTTGCCGATGCCGTTGGGGCCGATGATCGCCACGCGCTCGCCGGCCTCGACGGTGAAGCTGAAGTCCTTGAACAGCACCTTGTCGTCGAAGGCCTTGGCCATCTTCTCCACGGTGACCGCCTGGCGGTGCAGCTTCTTGGTTTGTTCGAAGCGGATGAACGGGCTGACCCGGCTCGACGGCTTGACCTCGGCCAGCTGGATCTTGTCGATCTGCTTGGCCCGCGAGGTGGCCTGCTTGGCCTTGGAGGCGTTGGCCGAGAAGCGGCTGACGAAGGTCTGCAGCTCGGCGATCTGGGCTTTCTTCTTGGCGTTGTCGGCCAGCAGCTGCTCGCGCGACTGGGTCGCGGCGGTCATGTACTCGTCGTAGTTGCCCGGGAACAGGCGCAGCTCGCCGTAGTCCAGGTCGGCCATGTGGGTGCAGACGCTGTTGAGGAAGTGCCGGTCGTGGGAAATGATGATCATGGTGCTGTTGCGCGCGGTCAGCACGGTTTCCAGCCAGCGGATCGTGTTGATGTCCAGGTGGTTGGTCGGTTCGTCGAGCAACAGCACTTCCGGGTCGGAGAACAGCGCCTGGGCCAGCAGCACGCGCAGCTTCCAGCCTGGGGCCACTTCGCTCATCGGGCCGAAATGCTGCTCCAGCGGGATGCCCAGGCCGAGCAGCAGTTCACCGGCACGCGACTCGGCGGTGTAGCCGTCCATTTCGGCGAACTCGGTTTCCAGCTCGGCGACGGCCATGCCGTCTTCTTCGGTCATTTCCGGCAGCGAGTAGATGCGGTCGCGCTCGGCCTTGACCTTCCACAGCTGCTCGTGGCCCATGATCACCGTGTCGATGACGCTGAAGTCTTCGTAGGCGAACTGGTCCTGGCGCAGCTTACCCAGACGGGTGTTGGGCTCGAGCATCACCTGCCCACCGGAGGGCTCCAGATCGCCACCCAGGATCTTCATGAAGGTCGACTTGCCGCAACCATTGGCGCCGATCAGGCCATAACGATTGCCGTTGTTGAACTTGACCGAGACGTTTTCGAACAGCGGCTTGGCACCGAATTGCATGGTGATGTTGGCGGTAGAGATCAAGAGCTTATCCTGCGGGGCGTTCAGAGGGGTGATTCGGGCCTAACGAAGGGTCTGGGCCAATTTTGGGCCAAATCCTATCACAATCTACCCCCTCTCCCCTTCTCTTTTCAGCGTTCTGCCAACTCAATCCCCTGCTCAATTGGTGGTAACCCTACCCGATGGCGCTCTCGAAGCTCGAAGGCAAGCGTCCGGCAGGCTCACCTCCGAACGCCAGCCTCAGGGGCAAGGGTATCCATGTATTTTCGAGCGGACGCGATCGCCCTATTGCCAGGGTTTCCATTCGCCTACGAAGTTCTTGCCCCAAGCCGTCCAAGGCCCGAGTCTTGCGCTGCCAACGTAGGGCTGGCGTTGGCACAGCTCATCCAAGACAAGCGTTTTTTCCAATTGTTTGTTGCCGCGCGTGATGACGAACTTCAGCGTCTTGCCGGACACACAGGGTATGTCACCTAGCGACTGGACGTTGGTAATGCGTTTGCCGTCGATCGACTCGATGATGTCGTCTATCATGAAATCCGCCCGCTCGGCAGGGCTGCCATCAAAGACCACGGTTATCTGTACGCCCGCATTCGTTTGACGTGCCCTTCTCTGCTCATCCGTCAGTTCTTTGAGCAAGAAACCGATACCCGTTTTTCTACGCACCCAGTACATGGCGGCATAACTGGTCAGGTCAACGGTTCTGGACACATATCGAGTCGCGTAGATAGTACTTTCAGTAGTGACCGTCTCACCCGTAGGGCGGCCCTTGCGATCGGTTATCGTGGTACGGGACGACGTGCTACCAACGGGTTCCGACACCGTGTCGGTCGTTTGATAACTACCGGCGTATTCGGGAGCAACGATCATGACAAGATCGGCGCCGAGCCGCTTGGCCTGCTTGATAGCCATACTGTCCGGCATACTCTCGGCACTTTTGAAGATGGAGTAGCCAAGCGTGTCGAATCCCCTGCGCATCAAGCGTTCACTCGTTGCCTTGACGTCACTGGAGGCTACCAGGCTGACCTCGGGCTGCTCTGGAGCAGGCGCGACACGGTCCACGCGGGGGTCATAGGTTTGACTGGTGGGTACGTAAGATTGCTCATAGCCATTCACCACGCAGCCCGACAGCGCAATCGATGCCAGCACGCTCGCCAGCCCCGCTCTGACGCTCCTATCACATGCGCTCGAGCCGTTCGGTTTCATGTTCGGTGAAGGTTCGCGCCCGTCAGGCATCCGGTCGCCCAAACGCCTCTCCTCATACATTCTCATCTGATGTTCCCTGCTTGATCCTGTAGACCAAAGTGCCTGTTCCTACCGACAACGCCCGCCTGGGGCGCGCTGTTGATCGGCAGCGTGTTCCGTGGATTCAGCGCCGGTTTCTGGAGGCAGCGTTAGCAGCCCCCCGTTGGCTGAAAGGTTCGAGCGGCCGAAATACCGCCGCTCGTTGACGCGAGACGTATTCCAGCCGATGCAGTGGCCGTGCCTTCGTTCCTTCGCTGAGGGGACGCCAATGGGGCATCGTACTACGTACTCGACGCCACAGTCTGACACTGCAAGCCCTCACAACGTGAACTGGGCCACCTGCTTGTCCAATGCATGCGCCAGCTGCTCGATGTTGGCCGCGCTCTGCGAAGCCCCGCGAATGCGCTCGCTGCTCTCTTGCGCCATCTGGGCAATGCGCTCCACGCTGCGCGCCACATCCTGACTGGCCGCCGTCTGTTCGTTCAGGGCCACGGAAATCTGGTCCACCACACCGATGATGCGACCGGAGCCACCACGGATCTGCTCGATCGCGGCGTTGGCCGAATGGGTCAGCTCTAGCCCCTGGTTGACCTGCTCGACTCCCACGTCCATCTGGCTGACGGCATCCTGGGCGCTGGACTGGATCTTGCCGATCATTTCCCCGATCTCCGAGGTCGAGGCCCCGGTGCGCTGGGCGAGCAGGCGCACTTCGTCCGCCACCACGGCGAAGCCACGCCCCTGTTCCCCGGCACGGGCCGCTTCGATGGCCGCGTTCAGGGCCAACAGGTTGGTTTGCTCGGCGATCGCGCTGATCACATTGACGACCGAGGTGATCTGTTCGATGTGCCGCCCCAGTTCGCCGATCTGTTGCGCCGAATGCTGCACGGTGCCAGCGATGCGACCCATGCTGTGCAGGGTGTTCTGGATCACCGCGCCACCGTCGGTCGACAGTTTGCCGGAGTCGGTGGAGATCGCATGGGCCTCGTTGGCGCTGGTGGCCACATGGCCGATGCTGACGGTCAGTTCTTCCACCGTCGCCGCCATGGACGAAGCCGAGTGCGATTGTTCATGGGCCGCGGCCGTCAGCGCTTCGGAGGTATGCGCGATCTCGCGGGCAGACTCGAGCAGTTGCTGAGCGCCGCCCTTGATGTCGGTGATCATCGAGCGCAGGCGTGCCTGCATGCCGGCGAAGGCCTTCATCAGATGACCGATTTCGTCGCTCGCCCGCGTATCGATGTGGCCATCGAGCCGACCCGCGGCGATGCCGTCGGCGACCGCGATGGCTGCATTGAGCCGCTTGCGGATGGACGAAGACAGCCCCACGGCAATGGCCAGCGCCAACAGGGCCGCCACGACGCCGCCCACCATCAGGCTCAGGTTGGCCACGTGGCTGGCCCTTTCCATCGTGTCCGTGCGCACCGTCAGCAGCTTGGCTTCATCGGCCTGCATCTCAGCGATGAGCGCACGCATGCCATCCATCTTGACCTTGTCCTGGCGTGCGGTGATGCGTTGCACGACATCCTCCAGGGTCGCCTGACCGGCCACGACGTTGCGACGCAAGGCGATGGTCGCGTCGATGTCGTCGCTCATCCAGCGCTGCTGAGTGGCCTTGATCTCGTCCAGGCGCTTTTGCTGGACCGGGTTGTCCGACGTGAGCGTCTTGAGTTCATTCCAGGTTTTTTCGAAGTCAGCCTTGCCGGAGGCCAGCGGTTGCAGGAAGTCGTCCTGGCCGCTCAAGGCAAAACCACGCATCCCCGTCTCGACGTTGGTCAGGCTGATCAACAGCGTCGCGGCGCCATCGAGCACCTTGTAGGTGTGGATGTTCCAGCGCGTGGTGTCGTTGATCTCGCCAAAGCCGTTGCGAGCAACGCCGATCAGGATGCAGATGATCAGGATGACGACCCCGAAGCCGGCGCCGAGGGTCTGGGCAATAGTACGTTTCGCAAGCATGGGTCACCCGCACGAAGTCAAAAAGCTTGCAGGGTTATCGTGACGTTCTGCCCAGACTTGAGTGTTTCGATCACACGCTCGGCGTGTCACCGACAGAGGGTCAGTGCCTCCTGAAGACCTTCGCGGTCTGTCGAGGTCTTCAGCGGCCACCCCCGGCGAGCAAGTGTGCCCACTCGCCGGCCTTCACTTGCCCGAGCAGACGCGCCCTGCCCGCCTCGGGCACGGCCACGAACAGCGCGCTGGCATAGGCGCTGGAGCGCTCTCCACCCGGTACGTGCAGGCGCCGCTCGAGCTGGTCGATGCACCCGCTGTGGGTGACCAGGACCAGGTTGCGACCGGCCTGTTTATGGTCGAGCGCCGCCTGGGCGAAGTCCTTGTCGCAGTCGCCCACCCAGTCCTGGGTGGCCAGCGGCTGGCCGAAGATGAACTGGGCAGTCTGCCGTGTACGCACCTCCGGACTGCTCAGGCGTTCGGCGCCATCCTGGGGCAACAGGGCCAGGCCTCTGCCGACGTCGATGGCGCGCTGGCTGCCCGGCACGGTGATCCCTTCAGGGTCGGCCAGGCAGGTGTGCTCGGAGCGGTCGCAGCGCTCGGCATGGCGGATCAGCAGGACCACGTTGCCCTGGGCCCACTGCGCGGCGATGCCGCTGTCGCGCCATTGAGCGGCGCTGCTCACCTCCAGCACACGGGTCTGCGAGGCGTACCAGGCCGCGAGCGCAGCCAGTACGAGCGCCAGGCCGACCACGCCTTTGACCCATCCTCGGGCGTAGGCCCGGGGTTTCGGTGAGGACTGAGACACAGTGGGAGATGGCAGGACAGCGGGTTGCATGGCGTCGCTCCGACAGGTGGACAAGGTGCGCGGCGACCCGGCACGGGCACCTTTGGATGGCGGCACTCTAGGCAGCGCTCCATGGGGCAGTGGTGAAGCGTATGTGAAAAAAACCTGAACGCCTGGGTACGCGTGCATCACCCGGGAGAGCGTTCTGGCGTCAGCGCATGCGCGTCGCCACGCGGGCCTGGCCGATATAGCAGCCAGCGATAGCACAGCACCGCGATCAGCCAGTCGATCAGCAAGGTCCAGACGTTATGGGACAGGAAATGCGCACCTTGCAGCATGCGTCCGACCGACAGCAGCAGGCCGAGCGACAGGGCCAGGGCGCAGGCGATGCGACCGGCCCGTGGGTGCCGGTCGCGCAAGGCGAAGTACAAGGCCAGCAGGGCGAAGCCGGTGGAGGCATGCCCGCCAGGCCAGCAGCGGCCCGGCTTGGCCGAGTCCACGCGGTCCCCGAGCAACGGGACGTAGGGCTCACTGGCACCGAAGTCCTGCAGGCTCCAGGGGCACTGCACGTCGGTCAGCACCTTGAGTGGGGTGACGATGCCGGTGCACAGCCCGATCGTCAGCACGGTGTAGGCCAAGGGTCTTCGCCACGCACGGTGCGCGGCGCTGAACAGGCTGGCGATCAGGGCGACCAGCAGCGCCAGGGTGAACACCAGCACGGCCTGCTTGACGCGCTCGTGCAGCACTGTTTCCAGCCAGTAGCTGTGCCGGCCGATGAACCCCTCGCCGGGCACGTAGAACAGGTGTGCCAGCGGCAGGTCGATGACGGCCACGTCGCTCGCCAGCAGCGCCAGCATGAGGAGCACGGGCACGCCGATGGCCAGGCGAAAATCGAAGGGCCGCGAGGCCGCGTGGAGGGAACATGATTCAGAGGTCATTCACCGGACTCCAGAAACCGTGAAACCCGCCGTTCACCTGGCATGGGCTTTCACGAATAGTTAACGTTTTGTCGACACAACCGCGACCGCCCAGGCCTTCAAATGCGTCGCGGCGCCGCCGCGCCTGCCCACCGCCCCTGTTCGATCGTGGCTTTTAGGAACGCGCCTGCATGAACCTGCTGATCGTTGAAGACAACCGTGACATCCATGACAACCTCGTCGACTTTTTCGAGCTCCGCGGCCATGCCGTCACCGGCGCCCGGGACGGCCTGACCGGCCTGCACCTGGCCGAGACCGGGCGCTTCGACGCGATCATTCTCGACATCATGCTGCCGGGCATCGATGGCAACGACATCTGCCACCTCTTGCGCCAGCGCGCCCACAGCGCGGCGGCCATCATCATGCTGACCGCCCGCGATGAGCTGGAGGACCGGCTCAAGGGGTTTGGCGTGGGCGCCGACGATTACGTGGTCAAGCCCTTCGCCATGGCCGAGATCCTGGCGCGGCTCGAGGCCATCGTGTCCCGGCGCAAGGGGCAGCGCGGCCGTACCCTCACCCTGCTGGACCTGGAACTCGACCTCGACACCTTGCAGGTGCGCCGCGGCGACGTGCCGATCAAGCTCAGCTCGGCCAACCTGAAGATCCTCGAAGTGCTGATGCGCAGCAGCCCGGCCCTGGTCAAGCGCAAGACCCTGGAGCAGCTGCTCTGGGGGTCGACCGAGCATGACAAGAACGTCGACAGCATTCGCAGCCATATTCACCAGATCCGGCAAGCCGTGGACAAACCCTTCGCGACCAAGCTGCTGCACACCCTGCGCGGCGACGGCTACCGGATGTGCGGCCCGGAACCACAAGCGCCCGCAGCCTGCGCCGCTCACCCTGCCGCGAATGTCGTGGCCATGTGAAAAATCCGTCGCCCGAGGCCTGGAACACGATCTTCAGGTGTGAAGCACACGCCCAACAAAGCCTGACGACGCTTTTCACAAAAGCACCACGCTCGCTGCCCTAGCGTGCGCGCCACTTTCGTTCTTCGGTGCGCACCTGCATCGAAGCTTCTGGTGTCGAGCGTGGAGGGGTTTCATGGTCAAGTGCGCAGCGGTGCGTCCGGTCTGGGTCATCGTGTTCGCCAGCGTGTTTCTGCTGGTGGGCTTCAACGGCACGCTGTGGCGGCATCTGGTCGCCATCACGGCGCCCGATGCGTCGGGCTGGCTGATGCGGATGGCGTTCATGCTGTTGATCGGGTGCGCGTTCACCCTGCTGCTGACCCTGTTCACCCTGGGCCGTACCCTGAAACCGACCCTGGCGCTGCTGTTCCTGCTCAGTGCAGGGGCCACGTACTTCATGGGCCAGTACGGCGTGCTGATCGATGTCGGCATGATCCGCAACGTGGCGCAGACCGACGCGCGTGAAGTCCAGGGCCTGCTGTCGCTGCCCCTGTTCGGCCACCTGCTGCTGTGGGGCGTGCTGCCTGCCGGTCTCGTGTGGGCGCTGCCCATTCGCTATCGTCCCTGGCCACGAGAGTTGTTGGGCAAGGGGCTGATGGCCGTGGTCTGCGTGACGTTGATGGGCAGCGTCAGCCTGCTGGACTACAAGGCCCTGGCACCGCTGTTTCGCAACCACCACGAGCTGCACTGGATGGTGGTGCCCAGCAATGTCATCGGCGCCGCGATCAGCTACGCCCGCGAAGACCTCCAGGCGACCCGGCAGCCGCTCGAGCCGATCGCCCAGGATGCGCACCGCGATGCCCGCTGGGCGACCCACACGCGCAAGTCCCTGACCGTCCTGGTGGTCGGCGAGAGCGCCCGGGCGGCCAATTTCGGCGTGCTGGGCTACCCCCGCGACACCACGCCCGAGCTGAGCCACGAAGACGGCCTGGTGGCCTTCGATCACGTGACCTCGTGCGGCACGGAAACCGCCGTGTCCGTACCGTGCATGTTCTCCAACATGGGCCGCCGGCACTATGACGCGGTGCGTGCGACCCACCAGGAGGGGCTGCTCGACGTGCTCGCGCGCGCCGGGCTGGCGGTGGTCTGGCGCGACAACCAGTCGGGCTGCAAGGGCACCTGCGACCGGGTCACGCTGGAGGACGTGAGCAAGCGCCAGGACCCGGTGCTGTGTGCCAACCGGGAATGCCGGGATGCGATACTGCTTCAGGACCTGCAGCAGCTGATCGACCACCTCGACCGGGACACGGTGCTGGTCCTGCACCAGATGGGCAGCCATGGCCCGGAATACTTCAAGCGCTATCCGCAGGCCTTCGAGCGGTTCACCCCGGTATGCCGCAGCAACGCGCTGGAAACCTGCAGCCGGGAGAGCATCGTCAACGCCTACGACAACTCCATCGCCTACACCGACCATGTGCTGGCGAGCCTGATCGACCAGCTGCGCGACAACGCACGCACGGTCGACAGCGCGGTGCTGTACCTCTCCGATCACGGCGAATCGCTCGGGGAGTACAACCTGTACCTGCACGGCACGCCCTATTTGCTGGCGCCGGACGAACAGAAACACGTGCCGATGCTGATGTGGTTCTCGCCTGGGTACCAGCAGGCGTTTCAGGTCGACACCCCGTGCCTGCAAGGCAAACGGGAGACGGCGCTCAGCCAGGACAACCTGTTCCATTCACTGCTCGGCCTGCTCGACGTGAGCACCCAGGCCTACGTCCCTGCGCTGGACCTGTTCGCCGGCTGCCGACGCGTGACGGCGGCCCGTTGAGCGGGTAGCGGACGTTCGTCGGGAGGCGCGATTCAGCGCTCGACACCCAGTGGCAGGTTGGGATCCACCCGAGCTATGATTAGGCCATCACTGGAGTGGCCTGATGAAACGATGGATTGTCTGTGTGCTGGCGACGGCACTGTGTGGATGCGGAACCGTTCGGACCCTGTCCAATGAATCGAAGGCCGTCGACGACCTGGCTCAATACGACAGCTATTGCCACTCCCTGCCGCGTGCCTACAGCGGCGTGGCGTACCAGTACTGCACGCTGAACGGGCCGGTCAGGCCCGGCGAGCACTGGGCGCCCTACCCGGTCGTGGTCGACATGGCCGTGTCGGGCGTCGTCGATACCTTCCTGCTGCCCTACACCGGTTACCAACAATACACGCGCGGGAACATGCCGATCCGGCGCCTGCGCTACTGAGCCTCGCTGTCCCCTACCCTTCCCGATGTTCGACTGCTTACGGATAACGTTCAATGAGCGCTACTGCAGATACCCTTGCCCCTACCTTGTTGTCGCTGCGCATACCGACGGTTGTCGATCTTGGGTCAGGGAAGGCAGGCCTGACGGTGTCGGGGAAAGCGTCCGATGATAAATCGGGCGTCAAGAATGTAGTGATTTACTTTGACAAAGAGATCGTCTATTCGTTTACATCCAGTGACGCATCGACCAGTAAGTACAATTTTTTGGTCCACAGCAGCTATAGCGATTCTTGGTCTGACGGTTCGTCATCGGAAACATGGTTTATCGCTCCCACCAATGCGTCCGGCAACTACAACGTCACCCGTGTCAAGGTCGAAGACCTTCAAGGGAACGTTCGAACCTATGAATCCAATGAGCTTGCAAAGCTGGGCATAAACACCAGCGTCAATTTCGTCAATTCAACACCTGACACAACGCCTCCACAGTTGAAGTCCCTCAACATCCCAAAGGTTGTAGACCTGTCCGCAGGAAAGGCTGCCTTGACCCTCTCTGGCTCAGCCACAGACGATTTGGCAGGCGTGAAGCAAATCGTCACGTACTTTGACAGAGACATTACTTACTCTTTCACGCCTACGGACGTCTCCACGAGTAAGTACAATTTCTTGGTGCACAGCGGATATAGCGACTCCTGGTCGGATGGCAGGTCGACCGACACGTGGTTCATCGCTCCCACCAATGCGTCTGGCACCTATGATGTCACCAGCGTTAAAGTTGAAGATCTGCAAGGCAATATCCGTACGTACAGCCCAAGCGAACTTACCAAGCTGGGTGTCAACACTAGCATCCATTTCGTCAATTCAGCCCCTGATGTTACGCCGCCCCAACTGAAGTCATTGGACATACCTACCTTTGTTGATCTGTCTTCAGGAAAGGCCGCGCTCACTGTATCCGGCGCGGCATCGGATAATCTGGCAGGCGTGAAGCAACTTGTTATCTATTTTGACAAGGATTTGACTTACTCATTCCTAGCCGATGAGCGCTCAACGAGCAAATACAACTTCCTGGTCCACAGTGGATATAGCGACTCTTGGTCAGACGGCGTATCCTCCGATACATGGTTCATCGCCTCCACTAACCTTCCTGGCACCTACACTATTACCAGCGTCAAGGTTGAGGATCTTCAAGGCAACATCCGCACCTACTCCCCGAGCGAACTGACCGCCCTGGGCATCAACACCAGCATCCTGATGAGCGCTGGCAAGAAGGTGCTGACCGCGGGCAACGACACCTTCACCGGCACCGGCGCCGACGACTGGGTCGAAGGTGGCGCGGGTAATGACGTGCTCAAGGGCATGGGAGGTCAGGACCGGCTGGACGGCGGCGATGGCAACGACCTCCTCGACGGCGGTGCGGGTGCCGACACGATGATCGGCGGGATGGGCAATGACACCTACTACGTCGACTCGGTCGACGACGTCGTGCTGGAAACCTCGGCCAATGGCGGGATCGACACGGTCATCTCCAGCGTCACCCGCACGCTGGGCGACTACCAGGAGAACCTGACCCTGTCCGGCAAGGCTCACATCAACGGCACCGGCAATGCCCTGGCCAACACGTTGACCGGCAACGACGGCAACAACGTGCTCAATGGCGGCGCGGGTGCCGACACGATGATCGGCGGCCTGGGCAACGACACCTACTACGTCGACTCGGCCAACGACAAAGTCATCGAGACCTCGGCCAAGGGCGGCCTAGATACGGTCGTCTCCGGCGTCAGCTGGACCCTGGGCGACTATCAGGAGAACCTGATCCTGTCCGGCAAGGCCCACCTCAACGGCACCGGCAACGCCCTGGCCAACACACTGACCGGCAACGATGGCAACAACGTGCTCAATGGCGGCGCAGGTGCCGACACGATGATCGGTGGCCTGGGCAACGACACCTACTACGTCGACTCGGCCAACGACAAGGTCATCGAGACCTCGGCCAACGGCGGGATCGATACGGTCATCGCCAGCGTGACCCGTACCCTGGGCGAGTACCAAGAGAACCTGACCCTGTCCGGCAATGCCCACATCAATGGCACCGGCAACGCCCTGGCCAACACGCTGACCGGCAACGCCGGCAACAACGTGCTCAATGGCGGCGCGGGTGCCGACACGATGATCGGCGGCCTGGGCAACGATACCTACTACGTCGACTCGGCCAACGACAAGGTCATCGAGACCTCGGCCAACGGCGGTATCGACACGGTCATCGCCAGCGTGACCCGCACCCTGGGCGATTATCAGGAAAACCTGACACTGTCGGGCACGTCCGCAATCAACGGGACGGGCAACGCCCTGGCCAACACGCTGACGGGCAACGCGGCGAACAACGTCCTCACCGGCGGCGCCGGCAACGACATCCTGATCGGAGGTGCTGGCAACGACCGGCTGATCGGTGGGCTGGGCAAGGACACCCTGACCGGTGGTACCGGCAAGGACGCCTTCGTGTTCACCTCGCTGAACGACATGGGACTGACGCGCGCCACGTGGGATGTCATCACCGACTTCAAGCGCGGCGAGGACAAGATCGACCTGGGGGCGCTGGACGCCAACACCGCGACGGCGGCCAACGAGGCGTTCCATACCTTCATCAAGGGCACGGCGGCGTTCACCACCGCAGGGCAACTGAAGTTCCAGGACGGCGTGCTGTACGGCAACACCGATGCGGACAGCACACCGGAGTTCGCCATCCAGATGGTGGGCATCACCAGCCTGACGGCATCGGACTTCGTGCTCTAGCCCATGCGCCCTGGCGGCCAGCAGACCTGAAGGTCGGCGGCCGCCCCATTCGAATGCGGGAGGACCATGCTCAGCGCGCTCGTGTGCAACGGACGACTGCTGCCGTCCGACACCCCGGACGCCGTCGTGCCGTGGTGGAGCTTCACCAAGACCGTACTCGCTGCGACTGCGCTGTCCCTGGTGCGTGATGGGCTGACGACGCTGGACGCGCCGGTGGCAGGATGGCCGTTCACGTTGCGCCAACTGCTGCGGCATGAGGCGGGGCTGGCCGATTACGGTGAACTGGCCGCGTATCACACGGCGGTCGCCCAGGGCGAATCCGCCTGGCCCGTCGCCGACATGCTGCAGCGACTGGAGGGCACGCGCCTCAGGTACGCCCCCGGTATGCAATGGCGGTACTCGAACGTCGGGTACTGGAAGGTTGGCCAGGTCATCGAACAGCTGACCGGCCTGGCCCTCGAGGACGCAGTAGGCGAGCGCGTCCTACGCCCCCTGGGTGTGTCAGGCGTACGCTTTGCCAGGACGCGCGACGACCTGCACCCACATTGCCTGGGCCTGCGTGCGTCGTACGATCCTGCCTGGGTCTATCACGGTCTGCTGATTGGGCCACTGTCGCAGGCCGTGCTTCTGCTGGACCGTCTGCTTGCCGGCGATCTGCTACCGGCGCGTTTGCGTGAGGCGCTGCAAGACGCGCGGCACCTGGGCGGCCCCTTGCCGGGGCGGCCCTGGGTCACGCCGGGGTATGGGCTTGGCGTGATGCAGGGCGTGATCGCCGATGGTCGCTTGCTCTGTGGGCATACGGGGTGCGGGCCGGACAGTGTCATCGCCGTCTACCGCGTCAGTGAGGGGACGGCTTCAGCGTGTTGTGCCGTGTTTGGGGTGGAGGTGACTGAAGGCGCTGTGGAAGCCGAGGTGGTCGAACGCCTGACGGTGCAGCTACGTCGGCCTTAGAAGACCTCGGCTTGAAGCCCAGGCTGCGCATCAGCGCCTGTGCCGCCTCGAAGACCCGCTACCTGGCGCCAGGTCAGCAAGGGCCCGTTTGGCAGACCCAGGCGCTATCCGTCAGTCGACGCTGGGCAGGCGCAGCTTGCGAATGCTCAGGCAGTCGCGCTGCTGTTGCTCGAGCGAGGCACGGGTCTGTTGCAGGGCCGTGTCGGCGGCGTCCTTGAGCAATTGCCAATCCTGCTCGCCGATCAGGCCGCTGGTCTTCATTTCATCGGCGCGTTCGAGGAGGGTGGCATGGTAATCGTCCGGCCAGTCCAGGCGGTAGCTGTCGTCTTCCAGAAGCAGGCGCCAGGCAGTGATGGCGTTGCGCAGGGTGGTATCGGTCATGACGGGTCTCCAGAATGACTGACTGCAAGCAACAGACTGCCAGAGATTTGGAGCGATTGAATGGATTGCATGGGTTCGCGACAAGTGGTGGGTCATGCATCTGTGACCATCGAATGAGCCAGGGACTTGCTTGTACGCTACCTGACTGACACATGATATGGCTGAGTTTATGGGCCCTGCGGGCCCCATCGCGGGGTTGCAGGCTATCGCGGTCACCTGTTGGAGATTCTATGGTTTCTGCCAAGTGCTGATGTGGGCCCTGGCGGGCCCAATCGCGGCACAGGGGCCGCTCCTACACCCGTAGTCCCACCGCGGGGTCGCAGGCTATCGCGGTCACCTGTGGGAGCGGCCCCAGTGCCGCGATTGGGCCCGCAGGGCCCACAGTAGAGTGGTATGCCGCTGCACGCGGAACTCAACACTCGCCTCTTCTGCTCACCACCGATGATGCGCCATCAGAAAATCCACGAACACCCGCACCCGTGCCGGCATCGCCGCGCCGCCGACGAACACCGCATGGATAGGCTCCTGATCACCGGGGTTCCAGGCCTCCAGCAGCGGCACGAGCACACCGCTGCGCAGGTCGTCGGCCACGCTGAAGGCGCCGATGCGGGCGATGCCGGCGCCTTCCCGGGCCAGTTGGGCCAGGGCTTCCCCGCTGTTGCACTGGATGTTGCCCGAGATCTTCAACGCATACGCCTGACCGTCGCGCACGAAGGGCCAGTCCGGCTCAGCGCGGCGGAAATTGAAGCGCAGGCAATTGTGCTGCAGCAGATCCTCTGGCACCTGCGGGGTGCCGTGAAGTGCTAGGTAGGCAGGCGAAGCCACCACCACCTGGCCGGTGACGCCAAGGTAGCGCGCGGTGAGCGGGCTGTCGGCCAACTGACCGAAGCGGATCGCCACGTCAGCCTGCCCGGCCAGGATGTCGACCACCTCGTCGCCCAGGGCCAGGTCCACCACGATGTTCGGGTAACGCGCACTGAACGCCGCCACCAGCGGCACGATGGTCTTGCGGCCGTGGCCGAGGGCGGCGCTGACCCTCAATCGCCCTTGCGGTACGCCCTGGTCGGCGATGGCCTCTTCCACTTCGGCCAGGTCCGCCAGGATGCGCCGCGCAGCGCGTAGGTAGGCCTCGCCCTCGGCGGTCAGGGCGATGGCCCGGGTGGTGCGCAACAGCAGGCGTGTCCCCAGGCGCTGCTCGGTGCGCGCGATGGAGCGACTGATGGCCGAGGGCGTCACGTGCAGCGCCCGCGCGGCCGCCGACAGGCTGCCTTCCTGTACCACGCGGTCGAACACGACCATCTCACCTGACCGTCCACCCAGATCCATTCGTGCCTCCCACGCACAGGTGCATACCAAAATCACCGGCTACCGGCATTCTCGGCAGTAGCTTAGCATTCGCCGCATAGATAAGGAGCTGTTCACATGCGTATCAACCCCCCTCTTCTGGCCTTGGCCACCGGTGCCTTCGGCATCGGCGTCACCGAGTTCGCGCCCATGGGCATGTTGCCCGGCATCGCCGCGGACCTGGGCGTCTCCATCCCGGCGGCCGGTCTGCTGATCAGCGCTTACGCGCTCGGCGTGCTGATCGGCGCCCCCCTGATGACCCTGACCACGGGGCGCATTCCCCGTCGCTACCTGCTGATCGGCCTGATGGCCATCTTCACCTTGGGCAACGTGATGTCGGCCCTGGCGACCGACTACACCAGCCTGCTGATCGCCCGCGTGGTGACCTCGCTCAACCACGGCGCCTTCTTCGGCGTCGGTGCCCTGGTGGCCGCGAGCGTGGTGGCGCCCGACAAACGCGCCGGGGCGGTGGCCGCCATGTTCATGGGGCTGACCCTGGCGACCATCGGCGGTGTGCCGTTGGCCACCTGGTTCGGTGAACTGCTCGGCTGGCGTCAGGCGTTCTGGGGCATCTCCGGGCTGGGCGTGCTGACCATGGCGGCGCTCTGGTTCGCCCTGCCCAACGTGGCCCTGCCCCCGAGCGACGGTGTGCTGGCTGAACTGCGCGTGCTGGGCCGGGGCCCGGTGCTGGCGGCGCTGGCGCTGACCGTGGTCGGCTCGGGCGCCATGTTCACCGTGTTCACCTACATCGCGCCGATCCTGACCCGTGAAACCCAGGCCTCGACCTTGTTCGTCACCGCCATGCTGGTGCTGTTCGGCATCGGCCTGACCCTGGGCAACCTGTGGGGCGGCAAGGCGGCGGACCGCTCCATCGACCGTACGTTGATCGCCTCGTTGAGCGTGCTGATCGTGGTGCTGCTGGCCTTCACCGTGCTGATGCGCTGGCCGCTGCCGGCCGCTGTGGCCATCCTGGTCTGGGGCATCGCCAGCTTCGCGCTGGTCCCGCCGTTGCAGATGCGCGTGATGGAAGCGGCCAAGGACGCTCCCAACCTGGCTTCGGCGGTCAACATCGGTGCCTTCAACCTGGGCAATGCGGTGGGCGCTGCCCTGGGCGGCGCGGTGATCAAGGCAGGCTGGGGCTACCCGGCCATCTCCCTCGCCGGCGCTGGCGTGGCAGCCCTGGGCCTGGCGATGGTGCTGGCCTTCGCCTGGCACGGCAAGACCCGGTCGCGACCGGCACCTGACGTTCAGCCTGGCATCACGCCAGGTTGAGCCACCCTTCGGGCCCAGGCAGGCAAGCCCGCAAGCCTTGCCTGGGCCCGCCGTTCAGCTGGCTGCGTGGTCTGCCCATTGCCGCCAGGCGGCGGCATTCATCCGGCCCAGGACGCGCGCATGGCCCGTGTCGGTGATCGAGACGAACAGCGCACTGGCGAAGACGCCGTGCCACTCCCCGGCAAGCGCCAGGGAACGTTTCAGGGGGTCGCTGATCGTCCTCTGCGGATCATCTTCCCTTGAGGGGTGCGCCGAAGGCCCGCGCGCTTCGGCGTCGCGCCAGGCAGGCGAGACGACCAGAAAGTGCGCACTGCGCACCGGTCTGCCGCCCGCCAGGCCGTTCTCGACGCCGCGGATGCTCAGCGTCGTCTGTTGTGTTCTGGAAGACATGAGGACTCTCCTCGATGGCGAACAGGCACGCCAGGCACACGCCCTTCTTCCCTGAACTTCGACTTCGTCAATCGCGCGCTGGCTGTGAATACACCACACCTCACCCTTCGAACGTCGTCACGGCGTACGCGACGACGGCCTCAAGGCCTGGCCCCACGACTGGTCCTTGCTGTGCCGCCAGGCCCGATCGGCCTCGCTGTCACGCACCAGGCGCTGTCCGAGTTCGCTGTCGGCACGCGCCTGGCATTGGCGAAACCCGTCGTCCCAGCCTAGGGCATAGTTGGGCTGCTGCAGGTAGACCGGGACGTTCTTGCGAAACCCGTCCAGCTCGCCAGCTGCATGACGGCCACTGGCGCAGCCATCGGTGAATCCCTCCACGAACAGGGGTGGATAGCCTTCGGCGAGCAGGCGCTCGGAGGTGCTCTGGCAGCCGCTGATCGAAATCAACGTCAGCAGGAGAGCCAAGGCCTGACCAGGTCCCCACAGGCATGAAGCCTTGAGGTCACGTCGGACATGAGAGTGTTTCATCGCTTTTCTGGCCAAGGCGCACCTGCTCGCTCAAGCCCCCGGGTTGGGGTACCGCAAAGGTTAGGCGCCAGCGCCGTGAGAAGACGTCAACGGAATGTCAAAAAAACCGTGACGTGGATCAAGTAAATCAATTGTGGTGATAGGCAGCGCCTAAAGATCGCCGGGAACGCGCCGAGTGTATATAAAACGCTCAGGGTTCACGCCATGTTACTACGCAAGCTCAACCTCGCCCCCCGCTCCATCCTCTGCTTCGGCTTCTTCTGCGTGATGATCATCGCGCTGGGGTTGATCGCCCTCAAGCAGGCCTCGAGCCTGAACGATTCCGAGAAGTTCGTGGAGACCAACGTGCTGCCCAGCATCGCGTTGCTGGGCTCGCTCGACCGTGAGTTCGTCAGCATCCGTGGCGACAACGCGCGCCTGCGCAACCCCGTCGAACCCGAGAGCCGCAAGGCCCAGGCGCTGGCGGACGTGCGCAAGGCCCGCGCCAACATGGTGGAACTGCTGGCGCGGCTGGAGCGGTTCATCGTCACGCCGGCCGGCAAGCAACAGTTCGCCGAGCTATCCCAGCACTTCGCCGCCTACGAACAATCTCAGGACCAGTACCTGGCCCTGATCGCCGCCGGCAGCCTGGATGCGGCCGTCACCCTGGCCAGCGGTCCGATGAAGCAGGTTGCCGACACCGTGGCCGACGACATCAAGGACCTGATCCAGCTGAACAACGACAAGGCCAAGAAGGCCGGTGAAGACGCCACCCGTACCTACGAGCAGGCCACCTTCATCGTGATCGCGTTCATCCTGGTCGGCACGCTGGCAGCCGTCGTGCTCGCCCTGCTCTACACCCGCAGCGTCACCACGCCGATCAGCCAGTCGCTGGCCATCGCCGAACGCATCGCGGCCAACGACCTGAGCGAAGTCATCGAGGCCGATGGGCATGACGAAGTGGCCCGGCTCATCCAGGCCTTGAAGGCCATGCAGCAGGGCCTGCGCACGACCTTGGCGTCGATCTCCGACTCGTCCAACCAGCTGGCCTCCACGTCCGAGCAGATGCACGCGGTGACCGAGGACGCCAGCAAAGGCATGGTGCGTCAGAACCACGAAGTGGAAATGGCCGCGACCGCGGTCACCGAAATGAGCGCGGCCGTCGAAGAGGTCGCCCGCAATGCCTCGGCCGCGTCGGACGCCGCCAACCGCTCCAACGAGGCCGCCGTGGCTGGCCGCGAGCGCGTCGACGAGACCGTGCAGGCCATCAACGTGATGGTCGCGCGTGTCCAGGACGCTTCTCACGAAGTCCAGGGGCTGGCCGGCATGGCCACCGACATCAGCCGTGTGCTGGACGTCATCCGCGCGATCGCCGAACAGACCAACTTGCTCGCGCTCAACGCGGCGATCGAGGCTGCCCGTGCCGGTGAGGCGGGACGCGGCTTTGCGGTGGTGGCTGACGAGGTGCGCGCCCTGGCCCACCGCACCCAGCAATCGACCAGCGAGATCGAGCAGATGATCAGCTCGATCCAGAAAGGCACCGAGGCCGCCGTCTCGGCGATGGATCACACCAACACCCAGGCGCAGAAGACCCGCGATACCGCCCAAGGCGCTGGCAGTGCCCTGGTGGAGATCACCGAGTCGATCGGCAACATCACCGAACGCAACGTACTGATCGCCACGGCGTCGGAAGAGCAGGCGCAGGTGGCCCGTGAAGTGGACCGTGGCCTGATCAGTATCCGTGACCTGTCCAGCCAGGCGGCGGAAGGGGCCGGCCAGACCGCGATCGCGACCTCCGAGCTGTCGCGCCTGGCGGTGGAGCTGAACAGGCTGGTCAAGCAGTTCCGCATCCAGGCCTGACCTGGCCTGCTGGACCTGCGCGGGTCACTGCGCCCGGTCACCCTCTGGCGCGGCATGCATCGCGCGCCAGTGGGCGATCTGCTGGTCGATGTTCCAGTGAATGATGGTGGTGTACAGCGACTCGACGAACGCGGCGTCCAGTTCGGTCCCGGCGGCCCAGCCCAAGCGTTCCTCGAGCATCGCCACCACCCGCTCGGGGGCCGGAATCGCTTGTTCGTTCGGCTTGAACCGGGCAGCGGCCTTCACGTACTTCAGGCGCTGGCACAGCGCCTCGAAGATCTGCCGGTCATGAAAGTCGATGCCGACCCGGATATCGGACAGGCTGGTGCAGGCGTCGGGCGCCTTGCGGTCGGACATGGTGAATTCCTCTGACATGAAAAAGCCTCAGATGACGTCGAACTGGGCCGTGGTCGCTCGACCGCAGGCCGAGCGCCGACCCACCGGGGCGGCCAGCGTCGCGCGTGGCGGCCGGGTCTGGGCGCGGTGCTCGGCGATCAAGGCGTCGATCAGCGCGTCCAGCCGGCTGCGGTCGTCATGGTGCGGCGTAGTGATCAGGTGTGCGACGTCGCCCGAGGTGGCCAGGCTGTAGTCGCGCGCGATGGCGGCCGAAGGCCGTGGGAAGACCACGGTGATCGAGTTGTCGTGGCGCCAGGCAGGAATGCCGCCAGCCTGCAAACGCTTCACTGCGTACTGGGCCGCTTCGAGGCTGCGCCGGATGCGCTGGCGCCATTGCGTCGGCGAATGGCTGCGCAGCGCGGCCCACAGGATCATTGGCGTATGCCCGTTGCGCGAACCGCTGATGGTCTTGTCCTGCGCGGCGATGTAGTCGACCTCCACCGAGATCCGCTCGACGTTCTCGCGCTTGGCCACCACGATGCCGCAGGGAATCGGCGAACCGATCATCTTGTGCCCGGACACGCAGATCGAGTCGATGCCGTCGGCGAAGGTGAACGGCTGCGGCCGCTCGACGAAAGGCAGGATCATGCCGCTGAGCGCGGCGTCGGCGTGCAGGTAGTAGTCGTCGCGGGCGATCCCGGCCTGCGCCATCAGCTGCTGGATCCGGGCGATGTCGTCCACCGCGCCACGCACGGTGGTGCCGATGTTGGCGAAGATGATCGGGTGACGCGCGCCGTCGGCCACCACCTTGTCGAACAGGTCCTGGTAGTTGATCTCCCCGTTCGGCAAGGACTCGACCGCCCGGCATGGGATGCGCAGCAGCTTGACGATCTTGGCCACCGAGTAGTGGGTGTCCTTGGAGTAGTACAGCGTACCGTCCGGGAACAGCTCGCGCGCCAGGTAGCAGCCGAACATGTTGCCCTCGGTGCCGCCGTTGGTGACGTAGCCCCAGCTGTCGGCCAGCGGAATGCGGAACAGCTCGGCGAACTGCGCCATCACCTCGCGCTCGAAATCGAAGGAGTTGAGCACGTAGTTGCTCGACTCGCCCCAATCGCCGCAGTTGTTGATGGAGAACCGGAAGAAACGGTGCAGCGGCGCATAATCGAAGTCGGCGTTTTCCGGGTAGCCGATGTTGAAGTACTGGTTTTCCAGGCAATGCTGCCAGAACGCATCCAGTCGGCGTTGGTCCTCGTGGGTCAGGATCATGTTCAACTCCCTTGAATGAACCCGCCGGTCGTGCCTGACGAAAGCACGACCGACCTCAGGCCTGAAGCTTCAGGCGGCCTTCTGGCGTGATTCGACCAGCGACCACCACTGGTCGAGGGTGGGCGAACGGGCCAGCTCCTCGAAGCTCACCTCGACGCCGCGGGTCTTGAGTTCGGCGGCCAGCTTCATCACGCTCAACGAATCCAGCCCGTAGAAAATCAGGTTTTCCTGCGGGTCGAGCGTCTCGCCGTCCTCGATCAGCTGGCGCAGACGGCTCTGCAGCCAGGTGCGGGTATTGTCCACGGTCAGCAGGTGACGCAGGCGCTGCTTGTCGATCTTGCCGACCGGGGTCAGCGGCATGCGCTCGATCAGGCGGATACGGTCGGGCAGCTTGTACTCGGCGATCCCCAGCTCGAGCAGATGGCGACGCAATGCCGACGGCTTGAGGGCCGGGTCGCGGGCCACCACGAAGGCGCAGCTCTTTTCCCCCAATGCGTCGTCCGGCATGGCCACCAGGCCGGCGTGGGTGACGTCCGGGTGCAGCACGATCAGGTTCTCGATCTCTTCGGAGGCGATCTTCTCGCCACCCCGGTTGACCTGGTCCTTGATGCGCCCGACCACCCGCAGGTCGCCGCTGGGGGTGAGCTGCACCAGATCGCCCGAGTAATAGAAACCGTCCTGGTCGAACGCACTGGCGTTCTGCTCGGGGCTGGCGTAGTAGCCGCAGAAGGTGTACGGGCCGCGCGTGGCCAGCATGCCGGGCTGCCCGGGCGGTACCGGCGCACCGGCGGCATCGACGATCTTGATCTCGTCCGCCGGGCTGATGGGTCGGCCCTGGGTGGTGAAGATCTGCTCGTCGCTGTCCTCCAGCCGGGTGAAGTTGATCAGCCCTTCGGCCATGCCGAACACCTGCTGCAATTGGCAGCCCAGCACGCTGGGCACCTGACGCGCCAGCGAGTCGGCGAAGACCGCCCCGCCCACTTGCAGGTAGCGCAGCGAGGCCAGCTGCTCCCGGTGCAGGGGCGCGGCCTGCAACCACAGGGCGACCGCGCTCGGCACCAGGGCCACGGTGTTGACCGCGTGACGCTGCACCAGGTCGAAACACGTGGCCGGCTCGGGATTCGCCGCCATCACCACACACCCACCGGCATGGAACACGCCCAGGGCGCCGGGCGAGCTGAGCAGGAAGTTGTGCGGTGCCGGGACCGCGCAGAGAAAGCGCGTTTCGGGTGTGAGCGCGCAGACCTCGGCGCAGGCGCGCGCGTTGTAGTGGTAGTCGTTGTGGGTGCGCGGGATGAGCTTGGGCGTGCCGGTGCTGCCGCCCGACAGCTGGAACAGCGCGACCTCCCCCGGTGGCGTCGGCGTCAGGATGACCGGGTGCGCGCTGGGGTGCTCGAGCCAGGCCTGCAGGCTTTCATCGGCCGTGGTGGCGTGCAGGAACAGGCTCAGGCGCGGCTGCGCCCCGCATGCTGCCAGGGCTTCACGGTAGCGCTCGTCCTGGAAGAAGGGGTGCTCGCGCGAACCGATCAGCACGGCCGGGCGGATCTGCCGGGCATAGGCGGTCAGCTCCAGCTTGCGGTGGCTGTACAGCGCATTGAGCGGGACGATGCCTGCCTTGAGCAGGGCGAACAGCACGAGGTAGAACTCGGCCAGGTTGGGCAACTGGACCAGCGCCGTGTCGCCCACGCCCAGCCCCTGCTCCACCAGGCGCGAGGCCAGGTTGGACGACAGCCGGTCCAGGTCGGCGTAGGTGAAGCGGCGCTCGCCGCACAGGATGGCTGGCGCTTCGGGGGTCGCCTGACAGCGGTCGGCCAGTATCTGGGTCAGCGGCTGATCGAGCCAGTAGCCGCTGTCACGGTAGCGTTGTGCCCGTTCGGCGGGCCAGGGGGTGAACTCGAGGGTCATGGGTCGGTTTTCCAGAAACGTTGAAATCAATGGGTCAGGCCACAGGCCCGCAGCATGGTGCGCAGCTTGGTCTGCACCTCGGTCCATTCGACGTCGGGTTGCGAGCTGTCGACGATGCCGGCGCCCGCGAACAGCCGTACACGCTCGTCCTTGAAGGTGCCGCAGCGGATGGTCACCACCCACTCCCCGTTACCCTGGGCATCGCACCAGCCGACCATGCCGGTGAACAGGCCGCGTTCGCCGGACTCGACGAAGCGGATCAGGTGCCGGGCCCGCTCGGTGGGATGGCCGCACACCGCCGGTGTCGGGTGCAGACGGCAGGCCAGTTGCAGCGCGCTGGCGGTGGGGTCGGCCAGGGTGCCTTCGATGCGCGTGGACAGGTGCCAGAGCGCTGGCGTGCTGATCAGCGACGGCCGTGCCGGCACGTCCAGCGTGGTGCACAGCTCACCGATGCGCGCCGCGATGTCTTCGGTGACGAAGCGGTGCTCGTGGTGGTCCTTGTCCGACGCCGCCAAGGCGTCGGCGCTGCGTCGATCGGCGTCCGCGTCGGCCATGCGCATCGCCGAACCGGCCAGGGGGTTGGAGATAAAACGCGTACCCTCCTTGCGCACCAGCAACTCGGGGCTGACGCCCAGCAGCGTCGCCCCATCGGCCATGGGTACACGGAAGTGATAACCGACCGGGTTCTGCACGCGCAGGTTGTGCTGCACGGCCTCGACGCTCACCGGCTCGGCGAACACCAGCTCACGCTGCACCGACAGCACTGCCTTGCGCACGTCGCTGAGCTGGAAGTTGACCAGCGCATGCTCGACCGACCGCTTGAAGACTTCGGCTTCAGGGCAAGGGCGCTGTTCGAGCAGGCTCGGCAAGGCGTGCAGCCCAGGATCACCGGGCGGCGCCAGAGGCGCCCACTGGGCGTGCTCGGGCACGAACAGGCACGAAGGCTCGCTCGCATCGAACGGCAGGGCACCCACGACGATGGGGTTGGACTGGCCAGCCTGACGTGCCTGCGCAAATGCTTCGGTGATCGCCTGGCTGAACGCGTCGCGTGCCCGCGGGCCATGGCCTGCGGGTGTATCGATGCGGCGCAATACGCCTGTGCAGCGCAGTTCGCGCTCACCCGAGACGAAGGAAAAAACATCATGATTTTCAACAGCGTGTGACGGCTCCCACTGCGGAGCCTTGAGCGTGGCTGTGCTCATCGAACGACTTGCCTCCCTGCAAAAAACTTAACAAATTGTTTGAATCTAAACACGAATCGTTTTTAATACGTGACGACATTATGTTTGGTTTGTCAATCACAAGGAACTCGTGAGTCATGAAAACGCTGACGTCGATGCAGGCCGCCTGCTGGAGCGGACGGTCCGCCTCCGCTGAACTGGGGAACGTGGCGGCGCACCTGTACGTCGAGTTCGAAGGCCCTGCCCTGGAGGCCGAACGCCTGGAACGGGCGCTGGCGCAGGTCTCGCAGCGCCACCCCATGCTGCGCATGCGTCTGACCGCCGACGGCGCGCAGACCCTGGCAGCGCCGGACGCCGGCCCTGCCCTCGAAGTGGAAGACCTGCGCACGATCCCCGCCGAGCAGGCCGAAGCGCATCTGCTGCGCAAGCGCGACCGCTGGACCCATCAGCAACTGGACCTGCGCCAGCGATCCGGCGTCCGCATCGGCCTGACCCGCCTGCCTGATCGACGTACACGCCTGCATATCGATGCCGACATGATCGCCGTCGATCCCTCGAGCCTTCGAGTGCTGGTCGAGGACCTGGCCCTTGCCTACGAAACGCCCGACGTGGCCTGGCCAGTCGCGCCCAGTTTCTTCGACTGGTGGGACGCGGCTCGACACGACCCGGCGCTCAGTGCCGCCCGTGACCGCGACCGCACGTGGTGGCGCCAGCGCCTTGACCGGATCGCCCCGGCGCCGAGCCTGCCGCGGCTCGACGGCCCTCCTCCGGCTCGCGCCCACAGCGAACGCTTGCACGCCTGGCTGTCGCCTGAGCAGCGTCAGGCCCTGCAACGCCTGGCACGCGCCCAGCGCGTCAGCCTCTCGACGCTGATGCTGAGCCTGTTCGCCACGGTACTGGGCGCACACACCGGCGATCGCCGGCTGCGCCTGAACGTGCCGAGCTTCTGGCGCGCGCCATTGGTCGAGCAGGTAGAGCGTATCGTCGGCGAGTTCGCCAACGTCCTGATCGTCGATGTCGACCTCGAGGCCGCCGCCCACCCGGCGGCGCTGTGCCAGCAACTGGCCGGCCAGCTGATCGAGCGGCTCGAACACAGCGCCTGGTCGGGGGTCGACCTGATGCGCGAACTGTCGCGCCACCACGGCGCGCCGCACATGGCACCGGTGGTCTTCACCGCGGCGCTGGACCTGCCCGAGGGATCGTTGTTCTCGCCACGGGTGCAGCGGCTCTTTGGCACCCTTGTCTGGACGATCTCCCAGGGGCCGCAGGTGGCGCTGGATGTTCAGGTGGCGCACGCCGACGACGGCATCTTGGTCAACTGGGACGTGCGCCTGGATGCGTTGCCGCGTGCCTGGGTGACGCAGCTGTTCGACCGCTTCATGACCCTGGTGCGCAGGGTGTGCGCCGAGCCCGAAGCCCTGGCGTGCCCCCTCCCCCCACGCGCCCACGAACGTCCCCTCAACCCTCTGCAGCAGGCCTACCTGCTGGGCCGGGGAACCCAGGTGCCGCTTGGCGGCGTCGCCATGCAAGAATTTCGCGAATACCGCGGCGCCCTGGACATCACGGCCCTGCGCGCACGCCTGACCCACATGGTGCAGCAGCATCCCAGCCTGCGCACGCACATCGATGCGCACCATCGCGTGCAGTTCGTGCACCCGGACGTCGTGCTCAACCTCGACGAGGTCGACCTCTCGCACCTGCCCACGGCCGAGGCTTTGGACGCCATTGCCGCCAGGCGCGAGGCCTACGCCCATGCGCAGTTCGCGCTGGACCAGTCGCCCTGGAACGTCACGGTGTTCCACCTGGCGGCGAACGAACAGGTCGTCTTCGCCCGCCTGGACGCTTTGATCGTCGATGGCCGCGCCATTGCCGCGCTGCTGGTGGAGCTGCTGCACGGCCAGGCCACCGACGCCGCCCCTGCGCTTTCCACCGCCCAGGACGCGTCACCGACGCCCGAACAGCGCCAGGCCGACGCGGACTACTGGACGCACAAGCTGGCGACCGTGACGGGCGTTCCTCGTCTGCCCTGGACGCGCCCCCTGGAACAGGTCAGCGAGTCGCGCTACCAGCGTCAACGCCTGCGCCTGCCCAAAGCGGACTTCGCCGCGCTGTGCCGGCTGGGCGCTCGCCAAGGACTGTTCAACCACGCCACCTTGACCGCCGTGGTGCTGGAGGTGCTGTCGCACTGGCTGCGCGACGGTGACCTGTGCGTGGCCATGCCGGTGGCGCCGCCAAGCGATGCGGCCCTGGCCAACCGTTCGAGCTTTCTCGCGGTCAACTGGGCCCGGGCATCGGGCGACTTCGCCGTGCGCGCGGCCGCGCTGCAGACCGACGTGCTCGAAGGCTTGCAGCACCTGGCATTCTCGGGCGTCGACCTGGCGCGCCTGATGTTCGAGCGACACGGGCCTGGCCCGGTACTGCCGGTGGTCATCACCAACGGCCTGTCCTGGCCGGCGCTGCCGACCGACAGCCCCATGCGCCTGCTGGGGGGCCTGACGCAGACACCGCAGGTGGCCCTGGACGTGCGCTTCTCCCGCGACGCCACTGGCGATCTGCTGCTGGACCTCGACCACGCCGTCGAGGTGCTGGCGCCTGCCTGCGTCAGCGCCATGCGCCAGGCGCTGGAGCGCACCCTGCGGCAGGTCGCGGGCAGCGGCGAGTTCGCGATCACGCCCGGCACCGTGGTCGATACCCATCATTACCGACTCAACAGTCCACGGACCGAGGCCTGCGAGGCACCTTTCCTGCAGCAGATCGCACGCCGGCTGTTCGACCCTGACAACGCTGCCACGGCCTTGATCAGCGGGGCGCAATCGCTCAGCTACGCCCAGCTGGGCGAGCAGGTGGCCCGCGCCATCGCGGCCTTGCGCGGGCGTGGCCTGAAACCGGGCCAGGTCGTGGCGATCTGCCTGCCCCGCAGTCCGGCCCACACCACCCTGACCCTGGCCTGCGCCCTGACCGGCCTCGTCTGGGTGCCGATCGATGCCGCCGCACCGGCCCAGCGCCGTCAGTACCTGCTGGACAACTGCCAGCCGGCGCTGGTGGTGCTGGCCGACGGCGAGGCCCATGGGCACCCGGCCAGCGACGTCGAGCGGCTGCTGGCCGAACCCGCCCCCCTGCCCACCGACCTGCCCGACCTCTCGCTCAGCGAGGCGCCGGCCTACTACCTCTACACGTCCGGCACCACCGGCCAGCCCAAGTGCGTGGTGCTCAACAACCGCGCCACCGCCAACGTGATCGGCCATACCCTGGCCGACTGGGCCGTGACCGCCGAGGATGTCCTGCTGTCGGTCACGCCCCTGCACCACGACATGTCGGTGTTCGACGTGTTCGGCAGCCTCACGGCCGGCGCCACGCTGGTGCTGCCGCTGGCCGACGAGGAAAAGGACGCGCTGCGCTGGCACGCCCTGATCGCACGGCATCGGGTCAGCCTGTGGTGCTCGGTCCCGGCCATGCTCGACATGCTGCTGGCCTGCCGTGGCGCACACACGATGCACAGCCTGCGCCTGATCGCCCAGGGTGGCGACTACCTCAAGCCCACGGTCATCGCCGAACTGCACGCCCGGTTGCCGGACGCTCGCCTGGTGTCCCTGGGCGGGCCGACGGAAACCACGATCTGGAGCATCTGGCACGCCATCACCGCGCAGGACCAGGGGCAGATCCCCTACGGCCGGCCCGTGCCGGGCAACCGGTATCTGGTGCTCG
Organism: Pseudomonas monteilii; assembly: GCA_001534745.1. Lineage (NCBI taxonomy): Bacteria > Pseudomonadati > Pseudomonadota > Gammaproteobacteria > Pseudomonadales > Pseudomonadaceae > Pseudomonas > Pseudomonas alabamensis. Next base: position 1,892,136 of record CP013997.1, on the reverse strand, counting down.
ACGCCCAGGGCGACCATTGCCCGGTCGGGGTGGTGGGCCGGATTCACACGGCCGGCGTCAATCTGGCGCTGGGCTACCTGCAAGACGGCCAGTTGCTGCAGACCGACTTCGTCACGGTGACCGATGAGCGTGGCGAACCGGTGCGGGCCTTCCGCACGGGCGATTGTGGCCGTTACCGCGAGGATGGCGTCCTGCTGTTCGACAGCCGCGTCAACGGCTACGTGAAAATCCGTGGCGTGCGTGTCTCGCTGCCGGATGTCGAGGCCGCCTTGTCCAGCCATCCGGCGCTGCGCCAGGTGCTGGTGGTCGATCACCGGGCGCCGGGTTCGGACGACGTGGGCCTTGGCGCTCTGTACGTCTGCGCCGACGGCACCGAACCAGGCCTGACCGAACTGCGTGGCCATGCCCGCCAGCACTTGCCGGGCTCGCACGTGCCGACCCGGTGGCTGCCCGTGGCAGCGTTACCGCTGTCGCAGAACGGCAAGCCCGATCGCGCCATCGCGCGACAGTGGCTGGAAGCCGCGCCACCTGCCGCGCCTCGGCCCCTGCCGGGCCACCCGGTCCTGGACGTCTATGCCCAGGTGCTGGCCCTGCCGCCTGGCCAGGCGACGGACGCGTCGGCGAGCTTTCTCAGCCTGGGCCTGCGCCCCCAGCACCTCAAGGCCATCGCCGCAGGGTTGCAGCAGCGCTTCGCGGTCAGCCTGTCACCGGCGCAACTGCTGCGCTGCCGGGATGCGCGGGACGTGGAGCGGCTGCTGGCCGACGCGCGCGCCTGACCCATCAGACATCGACGTCTCGGGCGTACCGACCATGACGGGTCGGTGCGCACACCGACCCCACCTAAGGAGAGGGATCGCATGAACGACACACCCCTGGTAGACATCACCGGTATTGGCCTGGGGCCTTTCAACCTGGGCCTGGCCGCCTTGCTGGAAGACCAGCCCACCCTGAGCGCGACCTTTCTCGAGCGCAAGGTCGAGTTTCGCTGGCACGAAGGCCTGCTGCTGTCGGGTACCACCCTGCAGGTCCCCTTCCTCGCCGACCTGGTGACCATGGCCGACCCGACCCACCGCCTGAGCTACCTCAATTACCTGCATCAGCACGACCGGCTCTACGGCTTCTATTACTACGACCACTTCCAGGTGCCACGCCAGGAGTACGACCACTATTGCCGCTGGGCCTCCCAGCAACTGCACACCTGCCGTTTCGGCGAACATGTCAGCGATGTGCATTATGAAACCGACAGGGAACACTTTCGGATCGAGACCCAATCGCTGTCCGGCTTCAAGCGTCACTACCGCAGCCGTCACCTGGCCGTTGGCGTGGGCACTGCGCCGATCCTGCCTCAGTGGGCACGCGTGAGCGGCCCTGCGCCGATGATGCATTCGGCCGAGTTCGGCAAGCGCCGCGCCGAGCTGGCCCACTGCAAGCAGGTCACGGTGGTCGGCTCAGGCCAGAGCGCGGCCGAATGCGTGCTGGCCTTGTTCAGCGAACTGACGCCCGAGCAGGTGGCCGCCGGGGCGTCGATTCGCTGGATTACGCGATCGCCCGGCTTCCACCCGATGGAGTATTCCAAGCTCGGGCAGGAATGCTTCACGCCCGCCTACATGCGCTACTTCCACAGCCTGCCGCGCGAGCGGCGGCGGGACATCGTCGCGGACCAGGGCTTGTTGTACAAAGGCATCAGTTTCTCGACGATCGCGGCCATCTACGACCTGATCTACGAACGTTCCATCGGCGGCATCGAGCCGGGCCTGACCTTGCTGTCGAACTGCGAGATCGAACGTGTCGAGCAGGTCGATGGCCGGTTGCGCCTGGCGTACCGCCACCGCGAACTGGAGCAGACCGGCACCTTGCACGCCGACGCCCTCGTGGCGGCCACGGGCTACGGCCATGCCTGGCCGGCCTGGTTCGAGCGGCTCAAGGATGAGCTGCTGGTCACCGACGCCCATGGCGATTGCATCGTCGATGAGGACTTCACCGCCCGCCGACGTGACGAGGGCGCGGGCCGCATCTTCGTACAGAACGCCGAGATCTTCCAGCATGGGGTTGGCTCGCCCGACCTGGGCATCGCGGCCATTCGCAACGCGACCATCGTCAACAAATTGCTGGGGCGGGCGCATTACCGACTGCCCCGGCGTTCGTCGTTCCAGCACTACGGCATGCACGACGCCTGACGCAGCGCCCCTGCCGGCAAGCCACGCCGACAGGGGCACGCCGCCCTTTCCTGCTCACGCCATGACGTGCTGTACCGACAGCGCGGCCGTCTCGTCGCGGGTGAATGCCGCGAACACACGCTCTATGGCCTGGCGCACACGGGCCATCTGCGCGTCGCTGTAGCGTGCCGTCAGGTAGGTCACCACCAGGCGCAGCGTACGCTTGCCCTCCAGCACGTTTTCCAGGATCTCGAACTGGATGCCGAACATCGACTGGCTCTTGTCCGGATCGATCTGCCGATAGCGGATCGCCTCGCCCGCCGGGGTGGACAAGGCGCCGTTGAGCGCGTTGTTGGCGTGGATCTGGATGTACACGTCGAACAGCAGGCCCTGCTCCGGCGTGCGCCCGAGCGCCTGCTGGATCTGCTCCATCGGCACATCGGCATAGGCCATGGAATCGTTGATCAACCGGCTCACGCCCTCGATCAGCTCGCCGACCGGCTGGCGCGGCTCGAAACGCACCGGGTGCGCCACCATGGTGGTGAAGTAGCCCACGGTGTCGTAGTAGGCAGGGTCGGTACGCCCCGACGCCGAGGTGCCGATCACCAGCTCGCGCAGGTCGCCCACCGTGTGCAGGGCCAGGGCGATCCCGGTGTAGAGCACGCCGAACAGCGACGCGTCGTTTTGCCGGGCGAAGGTGTGCAGGCCGTCGACGGTGGCCTGGTCAGGCTGGATCTCGAACCAGCGTGCATCGGTCGCGCCCGCCTCTGTCGGCGCCACGGTGTCGCCGATGGGCGAGGCCACCGGAGGCAGTTGCAGGCCGGGCGTGACATCGCGCAGCAGGTCGGTCCAGTACGCCAGGTGCCGGGGATCGATCCCTTTGGCACTGGCCTGCTGGGCATAGGTGTGGAACGCCGGCGCCGGCGCCGCCCAGACCGGTGCATGGTCGGCTGCCCTGGCGGCATACGCCTGCGCCAGCTCCTGCATCATCACGTTGAGCGACCACTCATCGATGGCCATGTGGTGCACTAGCAAGGACAACTGCTGGCGGCCGGTCTGCGGGTTGCGCAGCACGCGCACGCGCAGGGGCAACTCGCGGGACAGGTCGAAGCAGTGGGTGGCTTCGCTGGCCAGGGTCACGCCTTGGCTGCGCAGGCTCGACCAGAACCAGGTGTACTGCCCCAGCCGCTCGACCGGTACCTGCCGCTGGCACGGCGTCGGGGTGTCGAAATGGTAAGTGGTGCGCAAGCTGGCATGACGCTGCAGCAGGTCGGTGAAGGCCTGTTCGAGCACGGCCTCATCCACTGGGTCGAGGAAGTCCATGGCGAACGGCAGGTTGAAGATCGTGCCGAAGTCGAAGGCCTGGTAGGCACGCCCCAGCGAGGCCTGGGCCGGCGCGAAGGGGGCTTCCGGGACATCGCCCGCTGGGTCCAGGGACGCATCGTCGTGCGCCGTCTGCGTCCAGTGCGCCCGCGCGGCCAGGGCCGCCGCCGAAGAGGCGCTGAAGAAATCGTTGAAACGTACCTGCACGCCGTGGGTGCCGGCGAGCCGCCCGACGATGCGCGTGGCCAGCAGAGAGTGTCCGCCGAAATCGAAGAAATCGTCGTTGGCCGTCATGCCCGGCTCGGCCAGCGCCTGGCGGAATTCGTCGAGGATCAGCGCCTCGACCTGTGCGTGCGAAGCGGCCTGCGGCGCCGCAGCGGGCGTGTGCGCGTCGGAGGGCGTGGTTTCCAGTCGCCTTTCCAGCCAAGGCAGGTTGGGCTGGCCGATCGGCTGCCCGGCATAGGCGTTCAGGGTCATGCGGTACAGGTCGTCGGCGCGGCAGACGGGGTCGAGCACCTGATGCAGCACGAAAGCCAGCAACAGGCTGTCGCCGGTGTGCACGATCCGCGCGGCGAGCGGTGGTTCGCTGGCCGGGTCCCAGGGGTGGGCCTGCAAGGCCAGCAGCCGTTCACGGGCTTGCGCCTCTTCCGAGACCTGCCACACCTGCACGCAGTCGCGCCAGTGCTGGCCTGCCAGCTTGAGCAGATCGCCCTCGTCGTCGAACCGGTAGCGCGCATTGAGCGCCGGCAGGCTGTCGATCACGGCACCGAGCGCCGCCTCCAGCCGGACAGGCTCGAGCGCGTCGGTCAGGCGCCAGGCCGTGACGTGCTTGAGGGTCAGTTCAGGGTATTGCGTCTGGAGCAGCCACACATGGGCTTCGTGGGGTGTGGCGGACAACGTCGGCGACGTGTCCGAAGAGCGTTCCATCATGGAATATCCACCTTGTCGAACGGGACCAAGATCGGCAGAGACGGCCAGCGTGCCGGCAGACCCATCCTCGGTCTGGCGAGAAGCCCGCGCAGGCGGGCCGGTACAGGTGACCGATGCATTGCATCGCCTCGGCCAACGTCGTAACCTTAATGCAAATCATACATATTTGCACCCTGCTTCATCACCATCCCAGGAGGGTCTCGTGGACAACGGAACGTTCGCGCTCAGGCAACAGATCGAGCAACTCTACATCGAGCATCACCACTGGCTCACCACGCTGCTGCGCCGCAGGCTGGGCAATTCGATCGACACCGCCGATCTCCTCCAGGACATCTTTCTCAAGCTGATTCGCCGCGGTGTGGTGCCAAGCGCGGCCGAGTCGCGCTGTCACCTGTCGCAGATCGCCAAGGGCCTGGTGATCGACCTGTACCGCCGCAGACGCCTGGAAGCCCACCATCTGGAGGGGCTGCGCGAGCACAGCGAGCCCCTGGCCCCGTCCGAAGAGGTCCGTGCCCTGGCGCTGGAGTGCCTGGCCCAGGTCGATCGCACGCTGCATGCCCAGCCGCCCAAGGCGCGGGAGGCCCTGCTGCTGCACCGCCTGGCCGGCATGCCGCACCGGCAGATCGCCGCCGAACTGAACGTCTCGGTCTCCTCGGTCGAAAAGTACATCGCCGCCAGCGTGCGTGCCTGCAGCGTGCACGCCTGAAGCGGCGCCATTGAGGATTCTGCGCGCTCGTACGGAATACCCCGCAACACCCGTCAGCGTCACCACAGGCGCGGGCACCCAGGACACTGCCGGTCAACGCCGGCCGCCATGAACAGGAGCGTCGATGAGCGTCACCGAACCCCCCGAAGCCACTGCCCCCGCCCACCCTGGCGTGTCCGAGATACTGCGCCCGGTTCGCGGCCGCCTGATCCAGGCCGGCTCACTGGCAGCCGTGGGCAGCCTGCTGACGCTGGTGCCGCTGGCCGGTATCGCCCACCTGGCCCAGCTGATGCTGGGGCAGCCCGCCGCATCGCCCCAGACGGGCGTGCTCGCCGAAACCTGGCTGGTGATCGGCGCCAGCCTGGTCTGCCTGTTCGCGGGCATGGCGCTGATGGCGCTGGCCGAGACACGCGCTCACCTGGCGGACAACCAGATCACCGGCCACCTGCGCCAGGCCGTCGCCGAGCGGCTGGCCAGGGTGCCGCTGGGCTGGTTCACCCAGCAGGCCTCCGGGGAGGTCAAGCAGGCCATGCAGGACGACATCGATACCCTGCACAGCCTGACCGCGCATTTCTACACCACGCTCGGACGCGCTTCGGGCGCGGTCCTGGGCGCGGTGGTGTACCTGTTCGCCATGGACTGGCGCCTGGCGCTGGTGGCACTGCTGCCCTTTCCGCTGTTCTTCCTCTTCGTCCAGCGCGCCACCCGTGCCAGCGCCGCGCACCTGCCGGCCTTCGGGGCGGGCATGGCGCACATCAACAACGCGGTGGTGGCGTTCGTCCAGGGCCTCCCGGTGGTCAAGGCCTTCGGTGCCGAGGGCCAGGCCCACGCCAGCTACCATGGCGCGGTGGACGCCTTCGCTGCCGCATTCACCGACTTCACGCGACCGCTGGTCAACGCCATGGCCAATGCCCATGCCTTGCTGACCCCGGTCGTGGTGCTGGCCGTGATCCTGACCGCCGGCCTGCTGTTCACCACCCTGGGCTGGATGCAACCGCTGGACCTGCTGCCCTTCGTCCTGGTGGCGCCTGGCCTGTGCGCGCCCTTGCTGCTGCTGAGCTACATCACCCACGACCTGCAGAACGCCACGGGTGCGGCGCAGCGTGTCGGCGCGCTGCTGCGCACCCCGGTACTCGAGACCCTGTCGGCCGATTCGGCCAGCGCGCCGCAAGGCAACGAGATTCGGGTCGAACAGGTGAGCTACCGTTACGGCGACGCACCGGTGCTCGAGGACGTCAGCTTCACCCTGGCACCCGGCACGGTCACCGCGCTGGTCGGCCCGTCCGGCGCGGGCAAGTCGACCCTGGCGCGCCTGCTGTTGCGGTTCTTCGACCCGGACGCCGGGCGCATCACCCTGGGCGGCGCGGACCTGCGCACGCTGGACAGCACGCAGCTCTATCGCCAGATCGGTTTCGTGTTGCAGGACGTGCGCCTGATCGATGCCAGCCTGCGCGACAACATCGCCCTCGGTCGACCGACGGCCACCCAGGACGAGATCGAGGCGGCCGCCCGTACCGCCAACATTCACGAGCGCATCCTGGCCTTGCCGCGTGGCTACGACTCGGTGATCGGTGAGGACGCGCACCTGTCCGGCGGTGAGCTGCAACGGGTGAGCATCGCCCGCGCCGTGCTGCTCGACCCGCCGGTGCTGGTGCTGGACGAGGCGACCGCCGCCGCCGACGCCGAGAACGAGGTGCAGATCCAGAGTGCCCTGTCGCGCTTCGCCAAGGACCGTACCGTGCTGGTGATCGCACACCGGCTGGACACCGTCATGCACGCCGACCAGATCCTCGTACTTGCCGATGGCCACATCGAAGAACGCGGCACCCACGCGCAGCTGCTGGCGCGCCAGGGTCGCTATGCCCGGCTCTGGACGCTCGGGGACGAATCGCAGACTCGCCAGGAGGCGCCCTCGCCATGCTGAAGACGTTCATCGCACTGCTGGGCGCGGACGCCCGCGTGCTGTACCGCTACCTGGGGCTGACCCTGGTCTATGGCCTGCTCAGTGGCCTGACCATCGTGACCGTGGTGCCCGTGCTCTCGCACCTGTTGAGTGGCGCGCCTGGACGCGCCGCCGCCTGGCTGGTGGCGCTGCTGGTCGGCGTGGCGCTGTGCTGGGGGTTGCGCCGGGTCGTGGAGAAACTGGGCATCCGCGTTGGCATCGCCGTCCTGCAAGGGGGACGCCACCGTCTGGGCGAGCACATGGCGCAGCTGCCGATCGGCTGGTTCGATGCGGCCAACACCGCGCGCCTGAGCCATGTCACGACCCAGGGCATGATGACCCTGGCGCAGTTGCCGGCCCATGTGTTCACCCCACTGCTGACGGCGATCGTCACACCGGTCACGGTCGGCGTGGCGCTGTACGGGCTGGACGCCCGGCTGGGGACGCTCGCCCTGGTGGCGCTGCTGGTGCTGCTGGCGCTGTTCGCCGTCACCGCGCGCCTGGGCCAGCGCGCCGATGCCCGACACCATGCGCAGACCGCACGTGCCAGCCAGCGCATGGTCGAGTTCGCCCAGGCCCAGTCGGTACTGCGCGCATTCAATGGCGACGCTGGCGGCACGCGCTTTCTGCAACGCGCCCTGGACGAGCAGCAGCGCGCCGGCAAGGACCTGATCCGGGTGTCGGCCATGTCGGTGGTGTTCAACACCGGCGCGGTGCACGCGGTGTTCGCCCTGCTGCTGGTCGGCGCCGTACTGACGCTGGGTCACCTGGGTGTCACAGGCGTACCGGCCGGCACGGGCGTGGCCCTGGTCATGGCCCTGCTGCTGACCACGCGCTTCATCGATCCGCTGCTCGAGGTCGCCAGCTACAGTGACGTGCTGCGCGGTGCGCGCAGCCAACTGGCCGTGGTTGCCGACCTACTCGCCGCACGCCCCCTGCCTCTGCCCGAGCGCACCCAGGCGCCCGCCGACGCCAGCGTCGAGCTGCGCGGCCTGAGCTTCGCCTATGGCCCAGACCAGCCCAAGGTGCTCGACGGCATCGACCTGACCTTTCCTGCCGGCAGCATGACCGCGCTGGTAGGGGCTTCCGGCTCGGGCAAGAGCACGGTGATGCGCCTGATCGCGCGGTTCTTCGACGCCGACCAGGGCAGCGTGCGCATCGGCGGCGTGGACGTCCGGCAGATGAGCAGTGCCCAGCTGGCCGGGCAGATCAGCCAGATCTTCCAGGACGCCTACCTGTTCCAGGGCAGCATCGCCGACAACATCCGCCTCGGCAAACCCGACGCCACCGATGACGAGGTGCTCGAGGTGGCGCGCCAGGCGGGCATCATGGAGATGCTCGAGCGCTTGCCCCAGGGCCTGGCGACGCCCGTCGGCGAAGGCGGCACCCGCCTGTCGGGCGGCGAGCGTCAACGCCTGTCGATCGCGCGTGCGCTGATCAAGCCGGCGCCGATCCTGCTGGTCGACGAAGCCACGGCGGCACTGGATGCACACAATCAGGCCGCGATCACCGAGACCCTGACGCGCCTGCGCGGCCAACGCACGGTGATCGTGATCGCCCACCAGTTGTCCACCGTAGCCATGGCCGACCGCATCGTGGTACTTGACCAGGGTCGCGTCTGCGAGCACGGCACGCCGGCAGCGCTGCGCGAGGCCGGCGGGCGGTACGCACACTTTCTGGCCCAGCGCCAGATGGCCAAGGGTTGGCGTATCGCCGGGCAGCCGGTGGACGAGGGGTGCGTTTGAGACCGCCCGTACTCGTGGTGCTGTTCGCGGTGCTGTGTGGGGTGTCGCTGATGGTCGGGGTCGGCCGGATGACCTGGCTCGACCTGGCCGGCCTGTCCGAAGACGCCTGGCTGACGCTGACGGCCAGCCGCCTGCCGCGCCTGGCTGCCCTGATGCTGTCCGGTGCCGGCCTGGCGGTGTGCGGGGTGGTGCTGCAACAGATCGTGCGCAACCGCTTCGTCGAGCCGGCCACCAGCGGTGGCCTGGACGCGGCCAAGCTCGGCATCCTGATCGCCGTGAGCGCTTTTCCAGGTGTCGGCACCGCCGGCAAGATGCTGATGGCGCTGGGCGTCAGCTTCGCTGCCAGCCTGGCCTACGTGGCGATGATCCGCCGCATCCGCTTCAAGAGCATCGTGCTGGTGCCGGTGCTCGGCCTGATGTACGGCAGCGTGCTCAGCGCCCTCGCCGAATTCTGGGCCTACCGTCACCAGTTGCTGCAGAGCCTGCAGGGCTGGCTGATGGGCGACTTCTCGCGCATCGTGCAGGGCAATTACGAAATCATCTTCGTCATCCTGCCGGTGGTGGTGCTCATCTACCTGTTCGCCCAGCGCTTCACCGTCCTGGGCATGGGTGAAGGCATGGCTAACAGCCTGGGCCTGAACTACACGGCGACCATGACCCTCGGGTTGCTGCTGGTGGCGCTGACGGTATCGGTCACCGTGATCACCGTCGGTGCGATTCCCTTCGTCGGCCTGGTCATTCCCAACCTGATCGCCCTGCGCTATGGCGAGAACCTGCAGCGGACCTTGCCGCTGGTGGCCCTGTGCGGCGCCTCGATGCTGCTGGCCTGCGACATCCTCGGGCGTCTGTTGATCTACCCCTTCGAGGTGCCCATCGGCCTGGTGGCCGGCAGCGTGGGCGGCGTGCTGTTTCTGATCCTGTTGCTGAGGAGGTCCACATGAGCCGCCTGGACGCCCGCCTGGGCATCTGGCTGCTGGTCGCCGCCCTGGCGGTGGCCTTCGTCCTGCTGGGGTCGGGGCTGGACATGGCCTACGTCATTCCCCGGCGCCTGACGCGCCTGGCGGCGATCGGGGTCGCCGGCGTGTGCATCGGCTGCTCCTCGGTCATCTTCCAGACCCTGACCGGCAACCGCATCCTGACCCCGGCCATCATGGGCTACGAGGCCGTCTACCTGCTGTTCCAGGCCTTGCTGATCCTGCTGATCGGCACCCACAGCCTGATCCTGCTCGGTCGCCACGGCAACGTCTGGCTGTCGATCCTGCTGATGCTCGGCTATTCCTGGCTGCTGCATCGCTGGCTGTTGCGCGACGGCCGGCAGAACGTCTACCTGCTGTTGCTGGTGGGGCTGGTGCTGAGCCTGGTGCTGAGCACCGTGACGCAGTTCATCCAACTCAAGGTCAGCCCTGGGGAGTTCTCGATCCTGCAAGGCTTCAACTACGCCTCGTTCAACAAGGCGCAGCCGCTGCAAGTGGCCTACTCCGCCGTGCTGGCCGCCCTCGCCTGCCTGGTGGTACGGCGCACGCTGCCGGTGCTGGACGTGCTGGCGCTGGGGCGCGACCAGGCCATCGTGCTAGGGGTCGATCACCTGCGCGCGGTCAGCGTGCAGATGGCCGTGATCGCAGTGCTGGTGGCGGTGTCCACCAGCCTGATCGGGCCGACGGCCTTCATGGGCGTGTTCGTCGCCAACCTCACCTACACGCTGGCACGGACCTTCCGGCACCGGGTCACGCTGCCGCTGGCCAGCGGGGTGGCGATGGCATTGTTCATCGTCGCGCAGTACCTGGTCGAACAGGCGTTCAACTACAACATGTCGGTCAACATCCTGATCAACCTGGTCTGCGGGGCGTATTTCCTGGCCCTGATGACGCGTACACGAGGAACCGCATGATCACGCTGAGCCATGTGTCCAAGGCCTACGGCCCGAAAGCCGTGCTGACGGACGTCACCGTGCAGTTTCCGACCGGGCGGATCACGTCGCTGATCGGCCCCAATGGCGCGGGCAAGACCACGTTGCTGATGCTCATCGCCCGGCTCCAGCAGGCCTCGGCCGGCGAGCTGTGCCTCGACGGACAGGCGATCGGTCAGTGGGCCGTGCGCGACTACGCCAAGCGCGTGGCGACTTTGCGCCAGACGCCGGACTTCAACCTCAGGCTGACCGTGGACGAACTGGTCGCCTTCGGCCGTTTTCCCTACAGCCAGGGCGCGCTGACCGCCGACGACCGGCGGATCATCGACGAGGCCATCGCCTTCCTGTCGCTGGAGGCCTTGCGCGGGCAGTACGTCGACGAACTGAGTGGCGGCCAGCGGCAGATGGCGTTCCTGGCCATGACCATCGCCCAGCAGACGCCCTACCTGCTGCTGGACGAACCGCTGAACAACCTGGACATGAAGCACGCCGTGCTGATCATGCGCGCGCTGCGCCGGCTGTGCGACGAGCACGGCCGCACGGTGATCCTGGTGGTGCACGACATCAATTTCGCCGCCAACTATTCCGACCACATCGTGGCCATGAAGCGGGGCACGGTGCGCTTTTGCGGCCCGGTCGCCGAGGTGATCGACGAGACGCGCCTGCGCGAACTGTTCGACCTGGACTTCGAGATCCTGCCCGCCGGGCGCGGATTCGTCTGCAATTACTTCAACCCATCGCTTTCGCCGGAGCTGCCATGAATCCTCTCGCCACGTCCCTGCTGACCCTGGCCATCGCCCTGTCCCTGGCCGGCTGCGACCAGCCCAAGGCCGACGCGCCGAACGCTACGACCACTTCCAGCGCCGACTATGCGCCGGTGCGCATCGAGCATGCGCTCGGCACCACCGTGATCAAGGCACCACCGCAACGCGTGGTCGCCTTCGACATGAGCGAGGTCGACAGCGTCGTGCAGTTGCAGGCGCCCCTGGTGGGCATGGCCAAGGACTATGTGTCGACGTTCCTGCTGCCCTACCGCGACGACCCGGGGATCGCCGACGTCGGCACCACCATCCAGCCCAACCTGGAGCGCCTGCATGCGCTCAAGCCGGACCTGATCCTGATCTCGCCCCTGCAGGCGCAGAGCTATGCCGAACTGAGCGAGATCGCGCCGACCCTCTACGACGATGTCGACCTGACCAACCAGCGCAGCGACTTCCTCGACACGGCCAAGGCCCACCTGCGAACCCTGGGTCACATCTTCGGCAAGCAGACCCTGGCCGAGCAGAAAGTCGCGCAGATGGACGCCACCATCGCCCGCACCCGCCAGGTGACCGAGGGCCGCCCGGAAAAAGCCCTGATCGTGCTGCACAACAATGGCGCCTTCACCTCCTACGGCGTCAAGTCGCGCTACGGCTACGTGTTCGACACCCTGGGGGTCAAGCCGGCCAGTAACGACCTGGCGGCGAGCCTGCATGGGCAGCCGATCTCCAACGAGTTCATCCGCGAGGCCGACCCCGACATCCTCTACGTGATCGACCGGACCGCCGTGATGGAGCGCCGGCCTGCCCTGAACCTCGACAGCCTGGACAACCCGCTGCTGCGTCGCACCAAGGCCTGGAACGCCGGCCGCGTGGTGTTCGTCGATGCGCAGACCTGGTACCTGTGCACTGCCAGCGTGACCTGCCTGGAACGTATCGCCGACGACGTGGTGAAAGGCTACCTGCCCCAGGACCAGCAGGTCGCCCGTTGATGAGTGTCTGATTCGCATCAATTGCTAATGATTAACATTGCGGGATTTCGTGTCTGGTTCGGAAAGGTAGTGCATCACTTCCATCCTGGGTCGAATCGAAAGGAATCCCGCAATGTCGTCACGCTGCACCCTTGCCTGCCCTGCCTCTGTCGCTGCCCTGCCTGCACCGCGCCTGGCCCATGACCGCACCTTCCTGGCCGTGCGCCTGGCCTTGCTGCTGAGCCTGGGGGCGACGACGCACGCGGCCCTGGCGCAAACGCCAGTTCCCCAGACGCCGAGCGAGTCGGCGCAGACGCCCCTGGTCCTGTCGGACATCACCGTCGAGGCGGCCGAGGACGCTGCCAGCGACCTGCCTCCGGTCTATGCGGGCGGTCAGGTGGCCACGGGCGGGCGCGTCGGCCTGCTGGGCAACAAGGATGTGATGGAAACGCCCTTCAGCACCCTCAGCTACACCGAGCAGTACGTGCAGGACCTGCAGGCCCGGGACATCACCGACGTGATCGCCGCCACCGACCCGTCGGTCTTCACCAATGGCGTGAAGAACACCCACAGCGAGAGCTATTCGATCCGCGGTTTCAGCACCAGCCCCAGCGACATGACCGTCGAAGGCCTGTTCGGCATGGCGCCGTTCTACCGTGCCTCGCCGGAGATCTACGAACGCATCGAAGTGCTCAAGGGCCCCTCCGTGCTGCTCAACGGCATGCCGCCGAACGGTTCGGTGGGCGGCACCATCAACCTGGTGCCCAAGCGTGCCGCCGACACGCCGTTGACCCGCGTGACCGGCACCTTCGAATCGGACTCGCAGATCGGTGGCCACGTGGACATCGGGCGCCGCTTCGGCGAGGGCAACCAGTTCGGGGTGCGTTTCAACTCGGTCTACCGCGACGGCGATGCGGCCACCGATGACCAGAGCCATCGGGTCGGCGTGAATGCCCTGGCCCTGGACTGGCGCGGCGAGCGCGCGCGGCTGTCCCTCGACCTGTTCGACAGCGACGACACCACCGTCGGGCAGAACCGCGGCCTCGGCCTGGCGGCAGGGGTGTCGGTGCCCAAGCCGCCCAGCGCGGACACCCTGCTCAACCCGGACTGGGGACGTGTCCGCACCCAGGACAAGGGGGTGATCCTGCGCGGTGAATACGCCTTGAGCGACCAGCTGACCGCCTACGGTGCCGTGGGCACCAGCAAGACCCATTACCAGTACAGCGGCGCCATGTCGGCCACCGTGATCAACGCCCGGGGTGACATCTCCACGACCCTGGGGCAACTGCGCCAGGAATTTCACAAGACCTCTGCCGAAGTCGGCCTGCGCGGCCAGTTCGACACCTTCGGCGTCGGCCACCAGTGGTCGATCAACGCGACCCAGTACAGCGACAAGGAACGTGACTGGGGGCGTCGCGGCATTCCGAACACCACCTGGGTCACCAACCTCTACCACCCGGTCTGGGGCCCCAAGGCGCCGGAAGCATGGCCCTCCATCATCCATAACGAGAACGATTTGAAGAGCTACGGCATCGCCGACACCTTGTCGTTCCTCGACGAGCGTGTTCAGTTGACCCTGGGCGTGCGCCGTCAGGAGGTGGTCTCCGACACCTACAATACCGGCACGGGCGAGCGCAACCGGCCAGGCTACGATGAACACGCCACCAGCCCGGCAGGGGCCATCCTGTTCAAGCTGACCGATGAGCTTTCGCTGTATGCCAACTACATCGAAGGGCTGAGCAAAGGCAGCTCGGCGCCCCTGACCGCGGCCAACGCCGGTGAAATGTTCGCGCCCTACGAGTCCAAGCAGCGCGAGATCGGCGCCAAGCTCGACCTGGGCACGTTCACCCACACCCTGGCGCTGTACGAGATCAAGCGCCCCAACGGCTACACCGACCCGGCCACCGATATCTACTCCTTCGGCGGCGAGCAACGTAACCGCGGGGTCGAATGGACCTTCTTCGGTTCGCCGACGATGGACGTACGCCTGATGGGCGGCATCGCCTACGTGGACCCGAAAGTGACCAAGGCCAGCACGAGCACCCAGGAGGGCAAGACCGCCACCGGTGTGCCGAAACTGCAAGGCAAGCTGGGCGTCGAGTGGGACACGCCCTTCGTCGAAGGCCTGACCCTGACCGCCAACGCCACGTCGCTGTCGAAGCAGTACATCAGCGCCGACAATAGCCAGTCGATTCCCGGCTACACGCTCTTCGACGCCGGCGCGCGCTATGCGATGAACGTCAGTGGCAAGCCGGTGGTGGTACGCGCCCAGGTCTCGAACCTCGCCAACAAGAACTACTGGGGCATGCCCCAGACGGCCAGCCTGGCCCTGGGTGAACCGCGCACGTATCAGCTGTCGGCGACGATCGATTTCTGATGCCCCGCGGGCGCGGCGTGCGACCGTTCGCGCGTCGTGTCCACACGGGCGCTGGAGGCGTCGTTCTACCCCGTACTACAGCGCCGTACGCAGGGCCTGCTGCAACCGCTCGCCCTGGGCGTCCTGCGCCGGGCCGACCACGGCGAAGTTGTAGGCACCATGGGACCAGTAACGGGCTTCGAGCGCACCCTCGCGTCGCTGCCCGCTGGCCATATGGCCGAAATGCCGGCCGGGCGCGCGGAGAAACACGCTCAGGCGCCCGCCCTGGGCGTCTTCGTACACCAGCAAGGCCGCCGGGCCATTCTCGTTGGCCAGCAAGCGTGCGCCGACCGGAACCAGGCCCTCCCCGGCCAGGTCCGGCAGCTCGCCGACCTGGGTGAAATGCCCGGCGAGCCAGGCACGCAGACGGGCCGGCTCATGGGCCTGGATATCCAGGGCCGCCGTATCGGCGAACAACCGGTGGGCCTGCACGGCATCGGCCATCGGCGGCGTGCCGGCCAGCCAGGTGGCTTCACGGGCCTGCCAGCCGCCCAGGCTGCCCAGGCCCAAGGTCAGCAGCAGTGCAGCGGCCGTGGCCACATGGCGCTGGCGCCGCCTGACCAGCCGTTGTCGCACGGTCGCCAGCGACGGCCCGGCGTCGGCCCGCTCCTCGTACCCACCGGCCAAGGCCACGCGCAGACGCCGGGCATCGTCACGCCAACCGTCGACCATGGCCTGTTCCTGGGGATGCGAGGCCAGCCAGGTGGTGATCTGCGCGCGTCGTGCCGGGTCGAGGCGGTCGTCGACATAGGCGTGCAGTTCGTGCTCGCTCGGGGCCGAGAAAATCATTTGAGTCTCCGCAACGCCACCGGCGCGGGCGTTTCTTCGGTCAGTTCACGCAGGGCCGCGCGGGCCCGGGACAGGCGCGACATCACCGTGCCGATCGGGATGTCCAGGGCCTGGGCGACCTCCTTGTAGCTCAATCCTTCGACGCTGACCAGCAGCAGCAAGGCGCGCTGCTGCTCCGGCAGGCGGGCGAAGGCCTGCAGGTCGGCCTGGGCGAAGACGCTCGACTCGGTCGCATCCATGCGCGAGGCCTCGCTGGCGGTGCCCAGGCCGATCCAGCCCAGCCAGCGGGCGTGCCGTTTCTCCCGGCGTTTGCCGTCCAGGAACAGGCGATACAGGATGGTGAACAACCACGGACGCAGGCCCTCGCGCTCCCGCTGCTGTGCGCCTCGGCTCAACGCGCGTTCCAGGGTCGCCTGCACCAAATCGTCGGCGCTGGTGGCATCGCGGGCCAGCCACAGCGCGAAGCGACGCAGGCTGTTGAGCAAGTCGCGCCATTGACGTTCATCCAGGTCATGCATGTTCAGGTTCAAAGCTCGGACAGAAGAGACTGACAACAGACGCCTGGCGAACGAAAGCATTCCCTCGGGAATAGAATTTTCTCTCGCACGTCGTATCTGCTGTCCCCTCACGAGAACCTGCCCATGACCCCTCCCCTGCACGGGCGCCGCAAGGCCCTGCGTCTGCTCGGCATCGGCGCGATACTGGCCTCGGCCGGTGCCGGCTTCGCCTATGCCGCCGGCTGGATCGGCGCCCCGGCGCTGACCCCGCAGCGCATCATCGACACCTTTGAAGCCCAGGCCGGGCATCACCCCGGGTATCGCAAGAACCACGCCAAGGGCCTGTGCGTCAGCGGGTACTTCGAAAGCACCGGGCTCGCCGCGCCGCTGTCGAGCGCCCGCGTCTTCAGTCAGCCGCGCGTGCCGGTCATCGGACGCTTCGCCCTGGGTGGCGCCAACCCGCATGTCGCCGATGCCGCAGTGCCGACACGCAGCCTGGCCCTGCAGTTGAGCACCGATGACGGGCAGCGCTGGCGCACCGGCATGAACAACCCGCCGGTGCTGGCCGTCAACAGCGTGGAAGGCTTCTATGACCAGGTGCTGGCGAGCACCCCCGACCCCAAGACCGGCAAACCCGACCCAGCGCGGCAGAAGGCCTTCGCCGAGGCGCACCCGGAAGGCGCCGCGTTTCGCCAATGGGCGGCCCAGTACCGGCCCAGCGACAGTTTCGCCAGCACCGCCTACAACAGCATCAATGCGTTTCGCCTGATCAACGATCAGGGCGCGGTGCAGCCGGTGCGCTGGCGCCTCGAGCCGCACACGCCGTTTCAGGCCCTGCCCACGGGCATCGCCGATCCGGACTACCTGCAACATGACCTTCAGGCCCGCGTGAAGCAGGGCCCCTTGCGCTGGACGTTGCGCCTGACCCTGGCCGAGCCCGGCGATGCCATCGACGACCCGGCCCAGGCCTGGCCGGCGCAGCGGCGCACGGTGGAGGCCGGCACCGTGGTCATCGACCGGGTCGAGGCAGCCGAACAAGGCGCCTGCCGCGACCTCAACTTCGACCCGTTGATCCTGCCGACCGGCATCGCACCGTCCGACGACCCGATCCTTGCGGCCCGCTCGGCCGCCTATGCCGAATCCTTCAACCGTCGCAGCCGCGAACGCCTCGAGACAGGAGCACACCCATGACCCCCACCACCTTTCATCCGCTGAGCCGAGCGCTGCACTGGCTGATGGCGGTGCTGATCCTGGCGATGCTGTTCATCGGCGTGAACATGGTCGGCAACCTGTCGCCCTGGCACCCGACCTTGGTCACGCTGCACAAGGCCACCGGGCTGGCACTGCTGGTGCTGGTGATCCTGCGCATCGTACTGCGCCTGAGCCTGCCGCACCCGCCCTTGCCGCGCGACCTGCCGCCGCTGCAGCGCTGGGCAGCCGGAGCCTCGCACCTGGCCCTGTACGGGTTGATGCTGGGCATGCCGCTGCTGGGCTGGGCGATGCTGTCGGCAGGCGATTACCCACGACCCCTGGGGCTGCCGGCGATCGCCCCGCACGACCTGCGGCTGTATGCCGTGTTGCGCCAGGCCCATGGCTGGGCCGGCTACCTGCTGTTCGCCACGATCCTGGTGCACGTGGGCGCCGCGCTGATGCACGCACTGGTGCGGCGTGACGGGGTGATGCGGGCGATGTGGCCAGGCCGGGTCGAGCCTTCGCGCTCGACGGCCGAGCGTTCACGCCCGCAGGCATGACGCGCTGACGGAGCGGTCGAGGCTGGCGTGTCGCCTCGGCGCGATGAAAGATTCGTCATCCCAGCAAAATAGTCACTCAGGGTGCTCAAGCGCCGAGGTGGGCGACCGATAACGGGACAAGTACCCATGCATTTCATGCGTTGCGTGCTCCCTTCCTGATCGGTCCTCTTCTCCTGGATGCTTCCATGCACTGGCTACGTGATGCAAAACTCTCCACCAAACTGATTGCCGCCTTTGGCCTTTGCGCGCTCATCACCCTCGGGGTAGGCGTGCTGGGCAGTCGGGGCATTTCTCAATTGTCGGACAGCCTGCGGTCGGTCTTTGCCAACAACCTGGTGTCGGTGTCCAAGACCGCCGAAGCCAAGAGCAAGGCCATCGCGCAGCAGAGGGATCTGTATGCACTGATCGGCGCCACGGCGTCCAACGCGCCGCAGGCCAGCCGCGACCAGATTCGTCAGAGCCTGGAAAACAATCGGGCCGACAGTGAAAAGGCATTCGCCCTGTACCGCGCAACGCCCCTGGCGGACGATGAGCGTGCGGCCGGTGATCGCATGGAGCGTGACTGGCCTGCCTACCAGGCGCAGATCCAGCGCGTGCTCGCGGCGCTGCAGGCAGGCGATGCCGACGCCGCCCGAAACATCATCAGCACCGACCTGCAGCAGAACTACCGGACCATCCTCGATGAGCTCACCGTGATGGTCGAGTCGAACAACCGGCAGATCGTCGAGGGCGCACAGCAGGCCAGCGCCACCGAGCGCTCGGCGACCATCGTGCTGTACACCGGCGTCGCCCTGGCCTTCATCGCTGCACTGCTGCTCGGCCTGTTCATCAGCCGCCTGATCAGCCGTCCCATCGCCCAGGCCGTGGTCAGCGCCCAGGCCATCGCCCGCGGTGACCTGACGCAACAGGTGCGCAGCGAGGCCGCCGATGAGACCGGCCAGTTGCTCAACGCGCTGGGCGACATGCAGCAGAGCCTGAAGACCACCATCCAGCAGATCGCCGACGCCTCCAATCAACTGGCTTCGGCGGCCGAAGAGCTCAACGCGGTGACCGAGGACAGCAGCCGCGGCTTGCTGCGCCAGAACGACGAGATCCAGCAGGCGGCCACGGCAGTGACCGAGATGACCTCGGCGGTCGAGGAAGTGGCCCGTAACGCCATGTCCACCTCCGAAGCCTCGCGCGGTGCCAGCACCCAAGCCGGCGAAGGCCTGGGCCAGGCGCGCCATGCGGTGTCGGCGGTGGATGACGCCACCCGCGAGATCGGCACCTCCACCACCATCGTCGAGCAGTTGGCCACGCAATTGCGTGACATCGGCAAGGTGCTGGACGTGATCCGCGGCATCGCCGAACAGACCAACCTGCTGGCGCTCAACGCCGCCATCGAAGCGGCCCGTGCGGGGGAGCAAGGTCGGGGCTTCGCAGTGGTGGCCGATGAAGTACGCGCCCTGGCGGCGCGTACCCAGGCCTCGACTGGCGAGATCGAAAGCATGATCAACGCGGTCCAGGCCAGCTCCGACCAGGCCGTGGTGGCCATGGGCAAGAGCCAGACTTTGGTGGCCACCACCCAGACCCTGGCCCGTGCCACGGGCGATGCGCTGGAGCAGATCGCGGTCGGCATCGGCCAGATCAACGACCGCAACCTGGTGATCGCCAGTGCGTGCGAAGAGCAGGCCAACGTGGCCCGCGAGGTGGACCGCAACCTGCTCAACATCCAGGACCTGTCGACCCAGACCGCGACGGGCGCGCAACAGACCAGCGCCTCGGCGCAGGACCTCTCGCGCCTGGCGGTGTCCTTCAACGAGCTGGTGCGCCGCTTCCGGCTTTGAGGGGGGCGTGAGGGCTCACTCCTTGGTGGGAGTGGGCTTGCCCGTGATGCAGGCGGCGACGGACCGGACGCTATCGCGGGCAAGCCCGCTCCCACAGGTCCGTAGCGGCCGGGCTCATCGCGGTGTAGTCATGGGTGTCTGGGCTGCATCACTGATCTGGCAGACCGACACATCCCCTTGTGGGGCAACTGTCTTTTTCTACTGGGTCATGCCCGGCCGAATGGGCTGATGTGTGGGCCTACCCGCGACGCATGCGGCGCCTGACAGGGCCCTATCGCTGGCAAGCCAGCTCCCACCCAGACCTCTGCAGCCGTCGGTGTAGGCATGGCTGCGCAAGCAGCTTGTGGGAGCGGGCTTGCCCGCGATGCAGGCGACGATGGACCGGACGCTATCGCGGACGAGCCCACGCCCAGAGGTGCGCGACAGCCGGTCTCTCCAAGGTGCGCGCGCTCAGGGATTGAGGAGGTGCACCAGCACCCGCTTGATCGCCGGCCAGTTCACCCATTGCCAGAGCTTGCCGTTCGACAGGTGCTCGACGATGCGGTTGGAGCCGCCGGTCAGGCTGACCACGGTGATGTAGACGAACCACTTCCTGATGAAGCTCGACAGTCGCTTTTTCTTGTATCTGGGCAATCCACACATCCAGGCTGGGGGGTTCTGAGGAAACGCTTGCAAGGTGGCCGTGCGGGCGCTCGGTCGTTGGCCGGGCGTTCGATCCAGGCAGGTCCCGGACTGCGACCTGCCACCCACACAGTCCCTGCCGTCTGGCAAGCCTGTCTGGCTAGGACACCGCCATGCCGACAGGAATGCCATCGACGTGAACGTCGAAGCCATGGCTGTGCGAAACGGGGCGCGCACGGTCGCTCAGCCGAGGACGCGTGTCAACGGGGATGCGTTGCGTTTTTCAGACAGTGAGCAGCGCGGTGGCGCAGGTCAGCGCCAACGGTCAGTCGCGATCTCAGTCATGGGCCAAGCAGATGGGCCAGGCCCTGCCCGGCAAAGACCACACGGTCGCACCAGATGATTTGGTGCAGCAGCACGATCGCCCAGAAGACCCCCTGGAACGGCACCTTGCGGGTCTTGTGCCGGCACACTTGCTGGGCGACCAGCGCGCCAGGCCAGCCACCGAGCAGTTCGCTCAGGTGCAGGTATTTTTCCGGTACGCGCCAGCCCTGGGTCCGGGCGCGGCGCTTGTCGTGCCAGTACAAGCCGAAAGCGATCAGGCTGGCCAACGGATAGAGCGCCAGCCACAGCGGGCTTGCTCCGGCCAGGACCGCCTGCACCACGCCCAGCGCGGGGAGTGCGCACAGCGCCAGCAGGAGCGCCACCTTGGGCCCGCGCCGACGATCCTCGACCGCCCTCCCCCGAGGCGCCGCCGGCGCAGCGCGTTCACGTCGCATGTCAGCCCTGCGCCGTGGTCCAGTCGATCCAGCCGAACAGCCAGGTCGCCAGGATCAACAGGCCGAAACCGATGCGGTACCAGGCGAACACCGCGTAGCTGTGGTGGGCGATGAACTTGAGCAGCCCTCGCACCGCGATCATGGCGAACAGGAAGGACACCACGAAGCCCAGGGCGAACACCGGCAGGTCGGCGGGCTGGAACAGGTCACGGTACTTGTAGCCCGAGTACACCGCCGCGCCGACCATGGTCGGCATGGCCAGGAAGAACGAGAACTCAGTGGCCGCCGTGCGCGACAAGCCGAACAGCAGCCCGCCAATGATGGTCGAGCCGGAGCGCGAGGTGCCAGGAATCATCGCCACGCATTGCACCAGGCCGATCTTCAGCGCCTGGTGCCAGCTCATCTGGTCGACGTGCTCGACCGTCACCTGATGCTCACGTCGTTCGGCCCAGAGCATGATCAGCCCGCCGATCACCAGTGCAGCCGCCACGGTGATGGGGTTGAACAGGTATTCGTGGATCAGGTCGGCGAACAGCACGCCGAGCACCACCGCCGGCAGGAAGGCCAACAGCAGGTTGCCGGTGAAGCGACGCGCCTGGGGCTGGCTCGGCAGGCCGACGACGATGTCGAGGATCTTGCGGCGAAACGCCCAGACCACGGCCAGGATCGCCCCGAGCTGGATGATGATGTTGAAGGCCATGGCCCGCTCGCCGCCGAAGTCGATCAGGTCGGCGACGATGATCTGGTGTCCGGTGCTGGAAATGGGCAGGAACTCGGTGAGCCCTTCGACGATACCCAGAATGATTGCCTGCAAGGCGCTCCAAAAATCCATCGTTCCCCCACGGGGCGCTGGTGCATGCCAGGCCCGCTGTACGTTGAGTGGTGTGTCTACCGCGAGCGGCGCGCCGTTTTACAGCGAAGATTGGAGTAAAGCCAGTCGAAAAGTTCAGCAGTGGCGAAAGTTTCATCTGAATCCGAACAGCATGTTAGCAGAGGGTCTTGCCGCATGCCGGGAATTTGACACGCACGGCGATACCCTGTGTCCGAAGGACTTGGCGTACAATCGCGCCCCTCTTCACTGACCGAGGATCATCCATGTCCGGCCTCGAACTGTTCGCCGCCGTACTCGGCGTGCTCGCCGTATGGCTGACCGTCAAGCAGAACCCATGGTGCTGGCCGATCGGCCTGGTCATGGTGCTGGTCTACAGCTGGATCTTCTATGACGTGCGGCTGTACTCCGACATGCTGCTGCAGCTGGTCTACGCCGTGCTGCAGCTGTACGGCTGGTGGCAGTGGACCCGCCCTGGGCATGTCGAACGTGCCCGTCAGGTCAGCCGCCTGTCCATGCCTGCCCTGGGCCTGAGCTTGGCCGCGGGCGTGTCGATCAGTCTGGCGCTTGGCTCGGTGATGGCCCATTGGACCGATGCCGCGCAACCCTGGCTGGATGCCGCCCTGACAGGCTTCAGCCTGGTGGCGCAGGTCTGGATGGCGCAGAAGCGCTTGCAATGCTGGCCGCTGTGGGCGCTGCTGGATACGGTCTTCGTCGGCCTGTTCCTGTACAAGGGGCTCTACCTGACTGCGGCGCTGTACGCCTTGTTCACCTGGTTGGCGGTGCGCGGCTGGATCGAGTGGCGGCGCGCAGCGAGCGTGGCCTGCGCATGAAGGTCCTGGTGCTGTGCGGCCCCGAATCGAGCGGCAAGAGCTGGCTGGGTGGCGAACTGCAGGCGCATTTCGGCGGCCGCCTGGTCGGGGAGTACGTGCGCCATTTCATCGATCACCACCAGCGCGACACCTGCCTGGCCGACATCCCGGACATCGCCCGTGGGCAACTGGCCTGGGAAGACGAAGCCCGTCAGCAGGCGCCTGCCCTGCTGATCCTCGACACGCACCTGCTGAGCAACCTGCTCTGGAGCCAGACGCTGTTCGACGACTGCCCGGCCTGGCTGGAGCAGGCCTTGCTGGCGCGCCACTACGACCTGCACCTGCTGCTCGACCCACGCGGCGTGGACTGGGTCGGCGACGGTCAACGCTGTCAGCCTGAACTGGCGCAACGGCTTGTCTTCTTCGAGCAGAGTCGCCAATGGCTGCTGGCCCACCGGCAGTCGGTGCAGGTGCTCGAGGGTAGCTGGGCACAGCGACGGGCCGCGGCCTTCGAGGCGGTGGAGCGTCTGCTGGCGGGCTCGGAGCCCACGGCCTCCTGACCCGGGTGCCGAGGCGGTCGATGCCTTGAAGCCTTGGGGACGCAGGTCGGGTTCAGCCCGCCTGAGAGTCGGTCAGAGGCAGAGAGGCCGTCTGCCGACCGTCCTCGACCTGCGCCAGGCACACGGTGAAACGCGTGCCCTCGGTCGCATCGGAGCTGACGCTGACATTACCGCCGTGGGCCTCGGCGATGGCCTTGACGATGAACAGGCCCAGGCCCACGCTGCGCCCCACGCTCTGCTCGCTGCCGCGCACCATGGGCTCGAACAGCACGTCCAGCGTGGCCTGGGGAATCGGCTGCCCGTAGTTGAGGACGGTGACCTGAGGATGTCCTTCGGAAAAATCGGAGATCACATGGATCGGCTGGGCAGGATCGCCATAGGCGACCGCATTGCCCACCAGATTGCCGATCAGCTGCTGTACCCGATCCGCGTCCATGGACGCGCGCCCGTGGGCGATGGCTTGATGCAGCAGCATGACCCCCGGAAACGCCACGCGCAGCTCGTCCAGGCTCTGGCGGACCACCTCGTGCAGGTCGAGCGGGGCCGGTGAAATGGCAATGCCATGGCCGATGCGTTCCAGGGTGAAGTCCAGCAGGTCGGCGATCATGCGCTCGGCGCGGCTCGCCGACTGGCCGATGTGCGCCAGCATGCGCGCCTCGCGGGGGGAACGTTCGGCGCGGGCGAGCATTTCGGACGCCATCTGAATCGCGGCCAGGGGCGTTCTCAGGTCATGGCTGACGATGCCGACCATCTGCTCGGCGTAGGTCGCGCGGCGCTGGGCGCTCTGGAACGCCTCGTTCAGCTGGGCCTGCGCTTCGTGCAGGCTGGCCTGGGCCAAGGTCTTTTCCCGCAGCAGGTTTTCCGCCAGGTTGCGGGCATGGAGCAGCTCACGCTCGTAACGATCGCGCTCGGTGGTGGTGAACACCGCCAACTGGTAATAGGCCACGCCCTCGTGCACCTGCCGCACCCCGTTGAGCAACATGGTGACGGCGCTGCCATCGCGGTGCAGCAGCTGCAGCTTGACCTCGCCGACCGAACCTTGCATGTGCATCAGCGGCGCCCAGTGGGTCTGGTAGAAAATCCGTCCCCCCATGGTCAGCAGGTCCTGGAAGCGCTGACCGCAGAGGGCTTCGCAGGTATGGCCCAACCATTCGGCGAAGGTGCGGTTGACCTGGAGCAGCGTGCCGTTCTCGTGGGTGGTCAACAGGCCACAGGGGGCCTGGTCGAACAGGGTCCGCGGGGCGGGCAACAGGGAGGCGTCAACCGTCATCACGACTACCGAGCCGGGCGAGGAAGTCCTCCATCGCCGCGACACAGGCGCTGGGTGCGCTCATGTGCGGGCAATGGCCGATGTTGTCGACCACGCACAGCGTACTCCCGACGATGGTGCGGTTGAGGTATTCGCCCACCTGAATCGGCGCGATCAGGTCATCACTGGCCTGCAGGATCAAGGTGGAGGTGGTCAGGCGCGCGACCTCTTCACGGTTGTCGGACAGGAAGGTGACACGGGCAAACTGCTTGGCGATGTCCGGTCGGGTGCTGCAGAAGCTCTGGGTCAGCTCCTCGGCCAGGGCCGGTTGGCCCGGTGCGCCCATGATCGCCGGGGCCATGCTGCTGGCCCAGCCCAGGTAGTTGCTGTCCAGGGTATCGAGCAGGGCATGGATGTCATCCTGCGAGAACCCACCCACGTACCCTTCACCATCGATGTAGCAAGGCGATGGCCCGACCATGACGTGTGCCGCGACCCGACCCGGTGCCGCCAGGTCGCTCAGCACGCCGATCATGGCGCTGACCGAATGCCCGACCAGTACCACCGGCCCATTGCCATAGGCATCGATGAGCTGCGACAGGTCATCGGCATAGCCTGCCAAGGTTTCGTAGCGAGCCGGATCGTAGGCGTTCAAGTCGGATCGCCCCGACCCGATCAGGTCGTGCAGGACCACCGTGAAACGGTCCATGAACGGCTCGACCATGTAACGCCACATGGTCTGGTCGCAGCCGAAACCGTGCGAAAAGATCATCGTCGTCGGGCCATTCCCGAAGAGGTGGACATTGTGGCGTTGCTGCAGGGTCATGGGCGATCTCGTGCGCAATGGATGGGGAAAGCGAAAGCCAGTGAATCCGGATCGACACGGCACGGAGGCTCATGGCATGCAGCCTGTCAGCAGGATAACGTACCTGGACGACTGAACATAGTTGCGCCATGGGTGCTCTGCCACATGGACAGACCACAGACGTCTCACGAACGGTGAACACAGCCTCCGCGCACGCACCATCGGCGCGTTCGGACGCCAACGTGCCGTGCATTCGTTACCAGGCTTGTCGTCGGCCGGGCTCACAGGGCAGGCCTGTTATCATTGATCACATACCCGTGACCGTTTGATGACAATAAGGACATTTTTGTGAAGCACTGGTTCGACCCCTTGCGCCATCCTGCCGCCCGCTTGATCGCGCTTGCCCTGGTGGTGATCGTGATCCCGCTGGTGGCGCGCAGCCTGCTGGGGTGGTTCGATCCCTTCGGCTACGTGTCGGACCTGGCCATCGGCAGCGCGCTGATCCTGTTGCTGCAGCGCCAGCGGCCTTGGCTGGCACTGGGCGCGCTGGTGATCTGGGCCCTCCTGAACGTGGCGGCTG
The DNA here is from genome assembly GCA_001534745.1 of Pseudomonas monteilii. NCBI lineage: Bacteria > Pseudomonadati > Pseudomonadota > Gammaproteobacteria > Pseudomonadales > Pseudomonadaceae > Pseudomonas > Pseudomonas alabamensis. The sequence goes on along the minus strand of CP013997.1, from coordinate 1,866,185 downwards.
TCGAGCTGGTCAGTGCCGTGGGGCGGCTACCTGCCAGCAGCGACCTGGCCTATGTGTTCGATACGCAGTTCGTCGCGAATTCCACGGGCGGCGGGCTGGCGCATCCAGCGCTGCCGTGGGCCCTGGCCTTCGGCATCGTGCTGTGGCTGCTGACCTGCCGCCTGAGCCGCCCACAGGCACCGGTGCGCCTGCCGCGCCTCGCCTGGAGCGTACCGGCGCTGTTGCTGGTCGCCCATTGGGCGGGGCAACACCTGGCGCCCTCCGAGGCCGACCCCTGGCGCCAGTTCAACCTGCCGCACCAGCTGCTGGCAGCCGGCACCGGTGCGTTGCAGCAGCGCGTCGAACGGTGGACCGGACTCGAACCACAGGCGGCCCCACCGTCGATGACCGGGCTGGTGGGCGTCGATCTCGACGGCCAGCGCCTGCTGAACGGCCCCGGCCAGGCACGCAACCTGCTGATCGTCACCCTGGAAGGCATCCCCGGGGCCTATGTGCGCGCCAATCGGCAGGCCCTGGACAGCCCGTACGACGAGGACCTCATGCCCCGGCTCAGCCGCTGGGCCGAGCGCGGCATGAACACCCCGGACTACGTGCTGCACACCCACCAGACCATCCGCGGCCTCTACGCGATGCTGTGCGGCGACTACGACAAGTTCGACAATGGCACGCCCAAGGGCGTCGAGCTGCTCAACCAGCAGACGCGCAACCAGGCCTGCCTCCCGGCCCAGCTGCGTCAACACGGCTTCACCACCCATTATCTGCAAGGCGCCGGCCTGCGGTTCATGGCCAAGGACCGCATCATGCCGCACATCGGCTTCGAGGCCGTGCACGGCATGGAATGGTTCGCCAACGACAACTACCTCACCTTCCCCTGGGGCAAGGACGACAAGGCCTTCTTCGAGGGTGCCGCGCACTATGTCGACCAGCTGCGTCAGCAACGCGAACCGTGGATGCTGACGCTGCTGACGGTCGGGACGCACCAGCCCTACTCGGCACCCGAGGCCTACCTGGCGCGCTACCCCAGCGCCAAGCAGGCAGCGGTCGCCTACCTGGATGACGCCCTTGGCGACTTTCTCGAGACCTTGGAGCGCCAGGGCGTGCTCAAGGACACGCTGGTGATCGTGACCTCGGACGAATCCCACGGTATCGACGGCGTACGCCTGGCATCGGCCTGGGGATTCAACCTCATGCTGGCGCCGGACCAGGCTGCGCTGCCCCACCTCAAGTCAGGCACCTATGGTCATGTCGACCTGACGGCCTCGCTGCTGGACTACTTCGCCCTGCCCGTCCCGGCCGAACTCAATGGGCGCTCGTTGCTGCGCGACTACGCCAACGGCCGTCCCATGCTCTCGTTCACCAATGGTCGACTGCGCCACCACGACGGCCATGGCACGTTGACCGAATGCGACTTCCAGCAGCGTTGTCGCCGCTATGCCAGCGAAGGCTTCATCGCCAGCGCAGCGCGCTACCTGGGCCAGGGTGATCGCAGCAGCGCGCAACAGGTCACGGCCATGGCAACGGCCCTGGATCGCTCGTTGGTGAGTACACCCTTGAACGTGCGCTACCAATTCGGCAGCGCGGCGCCTGTGTCCTTGAATCCAAGCGTGCGCGATGACTGGGTCGACAACCTGATCGGCGCCCAATACCTGGAAATGCCAGAAGGTTCGCGCACCCGCGTGCGCCTGAAGATCCGCTCGCTGGCCTCGGACACACCGGCGCAGATCCTGCTCAAGGCCAAGGAGTTCGAGCAGGACGTGGCGCTGGGTCTGCCTGAAGCGATGACCGTGAGCGCCGAGCAGCCGTTGGTCATGGAGTTCGACTTCGACAACCCGACGGCGCGCAAGGCCTTTTCCTTTCACTTGCTCGGCTATGGCACAGGCGCGGTGGAAATCAGTGACTTCAGCGTGATCACGGCCCTGCCGGGGGACGACGACCCGTACAGCGACGAGGAGCACCCGCCTGCGTAAGGGCGCGGGCCTGACTAACGGATCTGGTGCTTGTGCAACAGGCGATAGAACGTGGGACGCGATACCCCCAACACCTTGGCAGCCAGGGTCATGTTGTCACCGTGCCGATGCAACACGTCGCTGAGCGCCTGGCGCTCGGCACGGTGCTTGTAGTCCTCCAGCGTGGCGAGGGGGGCTTCCTCGCCGTCCAGCGTGCGAAGGCCCAGGTCCCGGGCTTCCACCTGTCGGCCTGCGGCGAGCACCAGGCCGCGCCGTATGCGGTTGGCCAACTCCCGGACGTTGCCAGGCCAGTCATGGCGCCCCATGGCGGACAGGGCCGCCTCGCTGAAGGCGCGCGGTGTACGGCCGGTTTCCAGCCCGTAGAAGCGGGCGAAATGCTCCGCCAGAATCGGCAGGTCGGCATGACGCTCGCGCAGCGCGGTGGTGACGATGCGCGTGTCGGCGAGATGGCGGTACAGCGCTTCGTTGAAGCGCCCCGCCTGCACGGCGGCCTCCAGATCGATCCGGGTGGCGGCCAGGATACGTGGCTCGGCGTGTGCGGTGGGCTTGCCCTCGACCTGACGAGCACCCTGGGCATCGATCACTGACACCAGCGCGGCTTGCGCTGCAGGCGAAAGGTCGGCGACCTCGTCGAAGAACAGCGTGCCGCCTGACGCCGCCTGGATCAGCGAAGGCAACGACGGTGGCGGCACTTCCCCCACCTCGCTCGAGGCGGCAGGCGGTGCATACCCGGAGGCCTGCGCCGACAATCGGCTGCAATGCAGCGTCAGGAAAGGACGGTCACGGCGTGGCGAGAGGCGATGCAGTGTGCGTGCGACCAGCTCCTTGCCCGTGCCGGGCTCGCCCTGGATGAGCACCGGGAACGCTGTGGGCGCCAGCTTGATCAACCCTTTTCGCAGCTCCCGCATCGACCGGCTGTCGCCCAGCAGCTCGTGCGAAGGCTCATCGGCCTTGACCGCCCCCTTGCCGCGCGAGCGTGAGCTGCCATGGGCACGGGTCAGTGTGGCCTGCACACGCGCAGGGTCGAAAGGCACCGTGTGAAAGTCGAAGAACCACTCGCACACGAAATCACCGACGTTCTGCAGGCGCAGCTCCTCGGCGCTGAGCACGGCAATCCACTCGACTGTGCTGTGCTTGATCAGTGCCTTGACGGCGTCTGGCTCCTGCAGGTGCTCGGCACGCAGACGTAACACGCCAACGCCTGCCGTGAAGCTGCTGGCGCTGGAGAAATCGCTGATATCGACCGCCCACCCGGCACTGCGCAGGCTGGGCAGAAGCGCATGACACGCGTCGCAGGGGTCGATGATCAATAGATGACGATGGGCTACAGCGTCGGACATGGACGTTTCCTTGGCGCCAAAGAGTGGTTTTTCTTTCTTAAACAGTAGGTTGCAGCGCCTGAATGAAAAGTAGCAATGAAACGTCAAAAAACGAATACCGTTCGTCGGCCTTGCATGATCCTGAGGAACTTTGAAAGCGCGCGGTGATGTTGAAATTTTTTCGCCGTCGGTGTGACTTGGTAGTGCCGTGCGTGCATCACTACCCAGAACCCGACGACGACACACCCCATGGTTTTCGTCGACCTTTTCCGCTGTTCAGGACCATAGAGAGCCAAACCATGAACGCCCCGCTCCGTGTCAACGATGCGTTGCTGATCGCCGACCATGCCTTCGAACCCTTCCAGTGCGTTGCCTGGGATGCGCCTAACGGGACCGGTGAACTGAGCCTTGCCGTGATCGACCGGACCAACACCCGCATCGGCAGCAAGCAGGTCCCCTCGCGCGTGTACACCGACGCCCAGCAGTGGCTGGGGCTGATCGAACAGGTCAGAAGCGAGTTGCGCGAGCAAGGCTACGCGTTGCAGCCGTGGGTGATGCCGAAGTAAGGCCATTGCGCCAGGTGGCCGGGCCAGGGAGCCCAGCCGGCGTCAGCGTGCCGTGAAGGCGTCCAGGGGGCGGTATTCGGCTTCCAACTGCTCGGCCAGCAGGCGAGCGCGCCCTACACGAACCGGCGAGCGCTCCATGTCCACCACCAGGCTGGCACAGGGCAACGGCTGCAAGGGCGCCCATTGCGGTAGACGGCCATCGGTGAGCACCAGGCAGCGCTGACGCTCCTCAGGCAGGCGCTTCTGGCGGGCCAGCAGCCAATGCCGCGCCTGCGCCAGTGCGGCCAGCAAGGGCGTACCGCCTCCTGCGCCCAGCTCGTCCAGCCAGCCTTGCAGCGCGTGTGAGGCTTTCAGGCCGTGGCATTGCCAACGGGGTGCATCACCACTGGCGGTCAACAAGGCCACGCGCGCGCGTTGCCGATACGCGTGGTCGAAACACTCGGCCAGCAACCCCTTGGCCTGGGCGAGCGCGCCATGCCGACGCGTCGAGGCCGAGCTGTCGACGATCACCACCCAGAGTTCGACCGGTCGCGCCTGCCGTTGCTGCCAGCGCAGGTCTTCGCGAACACGCGGCCTGCCCTGGCTCAGGGTCGCGGCCCAGGCCACCTGCCCTTCGCTGGCCTGCCGCGCCCGCCCACGGGGTGCGCCCTGTAGCGTGCCTGCGCCCTGGTGCGCGTCCGGCCGATCAGTCCGGACGCGGACGCTCAGGGCTTTTTTGCCCAGGTCGGCACCTCGCGCCGCGGGCCGCTGGCCACAGGTCGAGGCGGCAATGCGCCCCAGGTGCCCTGCCCCGGTGAAGGCTCGCTTTCCGGCTCGCGCGAATCGTGTCCGGCCTCGTTCTGCGGAGGCGGCGACGAGGCCGCGTCGGGCGCGGGTGGCGAGGCGACCCGGCGGCGATGACGCAAGGCGAAGTCCGCCACAGCCTCGATGTCCTCCTCCTCGATACGTGCTGCGTTGCGCCAGGCGGCATGCGCGCGCGCGGCACGCAGCCAGACCAGGTCGCCACGCAGGCCATCCACACCGGCCGCGAAGCAGCGTTCGGTAATGTCGGCGAGCGCAGCGTCGTCCAACGCGATGGCGTCGAGCCGCAGTCGTGCCGCCTGGCAGCGGGCGCGCAGTTCAGCCTGGGCAGCGGCCCATTCGGCAAGAAAACCCTGTGGGTCGCTGTCGAAGGCCAGGCGCCGACGGATGATCTGCTGACGCGCTTCTGGCTGCGGCTGGGCATCCAGGACAACGTTCAGCCCGAAGCGGTCGAGCAACTGCGGGCGCAGCTCCCCCTCTTCCGGGTTCATGGTGCCGATCAGCACGAAACGCGCCGAATGGCGATGGGACAGACCATCGCGCTCTACCCGATTGGTGCCACTGGCGGCGACGTCCAGCAGCAGGTCGACCAGGCCGTCGGGCAGCAGGTTGACCTCGTCCACGTAGAGCACCCCGCCATCGGCCTGGGCCAGCACACCGGGAGAGAAACGGACCTTGCCCTCACCCAGCGCCGCATCCAGGTCGAGCGTGCCGACCAGCCGGTCTTCGCTGGCGCCCAGCGGCAGGGTCACGAAGGGGCCGTCACCGAGCAAATCGGCCAGGCCACGGGCCAAGGTACTCTTGGCCATGCCACGCGGCCCCTCGATCAGCACGCCACCGATCTTCGGGTCGATGGCGGTCAGGCACAGCGCCAGCTTCAGCGCCTGCGCGCCGACCACTGCCGCCAATGGAAACTGCACGGGTTCGGTCATCTCAGTTCTCTTCTTCACCGGCGATCAACTGCTCTTCCAGCGCTTCGCGGTACGCGCCTGGCGAGGCCCAGAGGCCGCGCTGCTGGGCTTCGATCAGCCGCTCGGTCATGTCGTGCAGCGCCTGCGGGTTGTGTTCGCGCAGGAACTCACGGGTCGCGGGGTCGAGCACGTAGGCATCGGCCACCCCCTGGTAGTGGTGATCGTCGATCAACCCGGTGGTGGCATCGAAGGCAAACAGGTTGTCGACCGTGGCCGCCATCTCGAAGGCGCCTTTGTAGCCGTGTCGCTTGGTGCCAGCGATCCACTTGGGATTGAGTGCACGGGCACGGATCACCCGATTGAGCTCTTCCTTCAACGTGCGTATGCGTGGGCGGTCGGCCTGGCTGTGGTCGCCGTGGTAGGCGCTGACCGCGCCTTCGCCCAGGGTCTGCGCTGCTGCCAGCATGCCGCCCTGGAACTGGTAATAGTCGTTGGAATCGAGCAGGTCGTGCTCGTGGTTGTCCTGGTTCTGCACCACGGCCTGCAACTGGCCCAGGCGCTGGGTAAAGGAAGCGCGTGCAGGCGTGCCCTCATCCTGGGCACCGTAGGCGTAGCTGCCATGGTTGAGGTAGACCTCGGCCAGGTCGGCGCGGTCATTCCACAGCCGCCCGTCGATCGCGTTCTGCACGCCGGCCCCGTAGGCGCCGGGCTTGGCGCCGAAGACCCGCCAGCCGGCCTGACGTGTGGCCTGTTCGGCGTCCAGCCCAGTGGCCTGCAACGCCTGGCGTTCGGCACGGACCTTGGCCGCCAGCGGGTTGAGGTCATCCGGTTCGTCCAGCGCCGCCACCGCTTGCACAGCAGCATCGAACAGGCGAATCAGGCCGCCGAAGGCATCGCGGAAGAACCCCGACACGCGCAGGGTGACGTCCACCCGTGGCCGGTCGAGCAGGCTCAACGGCAGGATCTCGAAATCGTCGACGCGCTGACTGCCATTGGCCCAGACCGGCCGGACCCCCATCAACGCCATGGCCTGGGCGATGTCGTCACCGCCGGTGCGCATGGTCGCGGTGCCCCAGACAGACAGTCCCAGGCGACGCAAGTGATCGCCGTGGTCCTGCAGGTGCCGTTCGAGGATCAGGTTGGCCGAGGCGAACCCCAGCCGCCAGGCGGTGGTGGTCGGCAGATTGCGCACGTCCACCGTGTAGAAGTTGCGACCGGTCGGCAGCACGTCCAGGCGCCCGCGACTGGGGGCGCCACTCGGGCCGGCCGGCACGAAGCGTCCCTCCAGGGCGGCCAGCAGGCCTTGCATCTCCGCCGCGCCGCAGGCATCGAGACGCGGGGCGATTTCGTTCGCCAGCGCGTCGAGCACGTCGCGCACGGGTTGCCAGTTCGACGTGGCCGGCAGGTCGAGCCCACCGGCCAGGGTCTGCTCGATCAAGGTCGACGCCAGGCATTCGAGCCGCTCACGGGTGTCGCCGCAGGTGCGCCAGGGTTCGTCGCTCTGCGCCTGCAGCCAAGGGTCGCGCACACCGTCCCAGGGTTGGCCGAGGTCGCAGTCCAGCGGATCGAAGCCCGGCGCCAGGCAGGTACCCAGCGCGCGCAACAGGCTGGCGTTGCCGCCCTTGCCATCGCCGCGCGCCACCCTCAGCAGCGACAACAGCGTGTCCAGGCGCAGACGCCCCTCAGGCGATTGGCCGAACACGTGCAGCCCGTCGCGGATCTGCGACTCCTTGAGGTCGCACAGGTAGGTGTCCAGGCGCGGTAGCCACACGCCGGCGTCGTCGAGCGCGCCTTCGATCTGCAATTCGCGGTCGATGTGGTTAGCCTTGACCAGCGCCAGGATGTCGCGCTGCAGCTCGCGGGCGCGACGCGGGTCGAGCAGTTGCGCCTCGTAGTATTCGTCGGCCAGCTGTTCCAGCTCGCGCAGCGGGCCGTAGGTCTCGGCACGGGTCAGCGGCGGCATCAGGTGGTCGATGATCACCGCCTGGGTGCGGCGCTTGGCCTGGGCACCCTCGCCGGGGTCGTTGACGATGAACGGGTAGATGTTCGGCAACGGGCCGAGCAGCGCATCTGGCCAGCACTGTGCCGAGAGACCGACGCCCTTGCCGGGCAGCCATTCCAGGTTGCCGTGCTTGCCGACGTGAATGACCGCATCGGCGCCGTAGGCATGACGCAGCCAGAAATGAAAGGCCAGGTAGCCGTGGGGCGGCACCAGGTCCGGGTCGTGGTACACCGCGCTGGGGTCGACCTGGTAACCGCGGGCCGGCTGGATGCCGACGAAGGTCAGGCCCCAGCGCAGGCCGGCGACCATCAGCCGACCGTCGCGGTACATCGGGTCCTGCTCGGGCGGCCCCCAGCGCTCCAGCACGGCCTGCTGGTTGGCCTCGGGCAGCGCGGCGAAGGCCTGGGCGTACTCGTCCAGGGCCAGGCTCTGGGCACAGGGCCGCTGATCGAGGTGTTCGAGGTCGTTGGTGACGCCGCCGAGCAAGGCCTGGACCAGCGCCGTGCCACTGTCGGGCAGGCCCTCGACCGGGTAGCCCTGCTGCTGCAGCGCCTGAAGGATGTTGAGCGCCGCCCCTGGGGTATCGAGGCCGACGCCGTTGCCGATGCGCCCGTCACGGGTCGGGTAGTTGGCCAGGATCAGCGCCACACGTTTCTGTGCGTTGGGCAGGCGTGCCAGCTCGACCCAGCGCCGCGCCAGCTCGGCGACGAAGTCCATGCGCTCGGGGTGGGCGCGGTAGCAGACCACGTCCGACTGGCTGCGCTCGCTGCGCCAGGCCAGGTCCTTGAAGCTGACCGGACGGGTGATGATGCGCCCGTCCAGTTCCGGCAGCGCGATGTGCATGGCCAGGTCCCGCGCGCCGAGGCCCTGCTCGCTGGCCTCCCAGGCCGGCTGGTTGTCCTGGGCGCAGATCGCCTGCAGCACCGGAACGTCGCGGCGCAGTGGGCGCAGGCTCGGCCGCTCCGGGCTGGACAGCGCAAAGCCGGTGGTATTGAGCACCACCTCGGCGCCCGCCTCGTCCAGCCAGGCTTCGACCTGCGTCAGGCAGGCCGGCTCCTTGAGGCTGGCCACGGCGATCGGCAGCGGGTTCAGGCCCGCGGCCTGGAGGCGCTCGCAGAAGCGGTCGATGAAGGCGGTGTTGGCCGCCTGCAGGTGCGAGCGGTAGAACAGGATCGGCGCCACCGGCCATTCCGGTTGCCAGTGGGCGAACCAGGTGTCCAGGCGCGTGCTGCCATGGGCAGGGTGATAGACCGTGGTACGGGGCAGCGTCTCGGGTTCGGCCCAGGCGTCCTCGCGCCCGAGCCAGGTGCTGGCCAGGCACTTGAACAGGTTCAGGGCATTCTGCCGACCGCCCTGGCGCAGGTAGTGCCACAACCGCTCGGCCTCGGCGCCGCGCACGGTGCCCAGGTCGGTCAGCTCAGGGTCGGGACGATCGTCGCCCGGCACCAGAATGAGCGTCAGGCCGCGACGCGACAGCTCGACCAGCTGTTCGACACCGTAGCGCCAGTAGCCGACCCCACCGTGCAGCGAGACCAGCACCACCTTGGCATGGCGCAGGACCTGGTCGATGTACAGGTCGACCGAGGCGTGGTTCTGCACCTGCATGGGGTTGGCCAGGCGCAGTGACGGGAAATCGTCGGGCAGTTGTTCGGCGGTCTCGGCCAACAGCGCCAGGTGCGAATCGCCGCTGCACAGGATCACCAGCTCGGCCGGCGTCTGCCCGAGGTCGGCGATGCTGTCGTCCGGCACGAAGCCGCCGGGCTGGGTCCTGAGCAGGTGCATGGGTCAGGCGCCCAGGGCCTGGCGCAGGCGCGTTTCGAGCAGCGCCGCATCGAGGTCCTGGCCGATCAGCACCAGGCGCGTGAGGCGCGGTTCGTCGGCACGCCAGGCGCGGTCGAAGTGCTTGTCGAACCGCGTGCCGACCCCCTGGATCAGCAGGCGCATCGGCTTGCCCGGGATGGCCGCGAACCCTTTGGCGCGCAGGATGCCGAACTCGACCACCAAGGTGGTGAGTGCATCGAGCAGGCGGTGCTCGTCCGCTTCGGGCAGGTCGATGGAAATCGAGTCGAACGCATCGTGATCGTGGTCGTCCTCGCCTTCGCCGTCATGATGGCTGTCGTGGTGGGTGCGACGCCCGTCGATGTGCACCTCGGACTCGGCGCCCAGGCCCAGCAGCACCTCGAGCGGCAGACGACCGCTGCTGGCCTCGATCACCTTCACCGCAGGCGGCAGTTCTTCCATCACCGCGGCGCGGACCTTGGCCAGGTCGTCGGCCGCGATCAGATCGGCCTTGTTCAGCACCACCAGGTCGGCGCTGGCCAGTTGGTCGGCGAACAGTTCGTGCAGCGGCGACTCGTGGTCCAGGTTCGGGTCGAGCTTGCGCTGGGCATCCACCTGATCGGGGTAGGCGGCGAAGGTGCCGGCGGCCACGGCGGGGCTGTCGACCACGGTGATCACGGCGTCGACCGTGCAGGCGTTGCGGATTTCCGGCCATTGGAAGGCCTGCACCAGCGGCTTGGGCAGCGCCAGGCCACTGGTTTCGATGAGGATGTGGTCCAGGTCGCCACGGCGGGCCACCAGTTCGCGCATCACCGGGAAGAACTCTTCCTGCACCGTGCAGCACAGGCAGCCGTTGGCCAGCTCGAAGACCCGGCCCATGGCTTCCTCTTCGGTGCAGCCGATGCTGCACTGCTTGAGGATCTCGCCGTCGATGCCCAGTTCGCCGAACTCGTTGACGATGACCGCGATGCGGCGGCCCTGGGCGTTGTCCAGCATGTGCCGCAGCAAGGTGGTCTTGCCCGAGCCGAGAAAGCCGGTGACGATGGTGACGGGGAGCTTGGCCAGTGTTTTCATGTCAATGCCCTTGGCAGGATGGCGGGCATGCGGGACGACAGCACGGGCCTCTGGCCAGGCTGGCTCGCCACCGGGACACCCCGCCCGGTTGAAGTCGCAAACGTCTCGAGGCAGGTCTCCTGGCTTGCACCCTGCCAGCCCGAAGCTGGCCGGACGACGCCTTCCCGCGTCGCGCGCAGTGGCCGTGTCGTCCTTGGGGTGTCTACAGTTGCGGGGGCAGCCGCGGCCTTTGACCGCGTTCCCGTCTTAGCCCCGATCCGGCCGGACGAAGGATGCAGCGTCGAACGACCAATGGCCTGGAGCGACGCATGCACGCCAACGCTGAAGTGGCAGTCGAGGAACCTCGAACCGGCAAGGCTACGCAGTGCCTGGCAAGCGGTCAACCGCCACCGTGCCGAACGCCGACACCCCTCGTCGATGCGTCGGCACTTCAGGCGGTCATTGACGCTCCTGATCGCGCATGCTTTCCTACGAGTCTGCGTAAGGTGCCCCACTCGGGGTGAAACGGGAAACCGGTGCGTCGCGGGCTCTTCACGGGGCCACGACAAGGCCGGTGCTGCCCCCGCAACGGTATGCGAGCCATGCGTCATGTGCCACTGGGCCCTTCAGGCCTGGGAAGGCGATGCGTGCCAGGAGAGCCTGCTCTCGCTCGTCAGCCCGGAGACCGGCCTCACGCCTGAAAACACCCCGCGGTGGGCGGGCGCTGTCGCATGATCCCGGATTCGCCCCGAGCCTGACCTCGGGCGCCGCTTGGCGCTCGCGCACCGGCCGACGGGCTCGAAGGGCCCATGACGCGTGCCTGTTCGCCCTCATCCGTAGCAGAGGAACGCGTCCATGGCTTCGACTCTCACCCCTTCCAGCCTCGTGCGGCCAGCCAGCCTCACCCAGCGCCTGGTCATCGCCACCGGTGCCGGCCTGCTTGGCCTGGCGCTGGTCTGGTTCGCCGGCTTCTCGCACATCGACGCGGTCCACAATGCCGCCCACGATACGCGCCACAGCGCGGCCTTCCCCTGCCACTGAGGCCTTTCGCATGATCACGCGTATCGCCCGCACCGCCGCCTTCAGCGGCCTGCTCGCCGCCCTGTTGCTGACGGCGCTGCAAAGCCTGATGGTCACGCCCTTGATCCTCGAGGCAGAAACCTACGAGCACGCCGAGCCCCACGTGCATACCGCCGAGGGCGCCGTGGCGGCGCACACGCATGACGACGAAGCCTGGTCGCCCGAGGATGGCTGGCAGCGTGTGCTGTCGACCACTGGCGGCAACCTGGTGGTCGCCGTCGGCTTCGCGCTGCTGCTGGCCGGGCTCTACAGCCTGCGCGAGCCAGCCCGGGTCCGCACCGGCCTGGCCTGGGGCCTGGCGGGCTTTGCGGTGTTCTGCCTGGCGCCCACCCTGGGCCTGCCCCCCGAACTGCCCGGTACCGCTGCCGCAGACCTGGCCCAGCGCCAGGCCTGGTGGATCGGCACCGCCGCCGCGACCGCCGTGGGCCTGGCACTGCTGGCATTCACGCGGCACTGGCTCTTCAAGCCGATCGCGCTCGCCCTGCTGGTGCTGCCTCACGTCATCGGCGCTCCGCAGCCCGACGTGCATGAAAGCCTGGCACCCGAGGCGCTGGCGCAGCAGTTCAAGCTGGCCTCCTGGGCCACCAACGCGCTGTTCTGGGCAGCCCTCGGCCTGCTCAGCGCCTGGCTGTACCGCGGTCGTCAGCGCGGATGACGCACGACCGAACAGCCCCGCCGCTGTTCGTCGGCCTGGGTTGCCGACGGGGCTGTTCGGTCGATGAGCTGGCCCTGCTGCTGATGCAGACCTTGCAGGCCCGGGGCTGGCCGGTCGCCCGACTGGCAGGGCTCGCCAGCCTCACCCTCAAGGCCGACGAGCCGGGACTGCGCGCCCTCGCCGAACGGCTTGCCCTGCCCTTGCGCTGCTTCGAGCCTCACGCGCTGCACGCCTTCGAACCTCAGCTCACGCATCGCTCACCGGCTGCCTGGCGTGCGACCGGCTGCTGGGGCGTCGCCGAAAGCGCGGCCCTGGCCCTGGCCCACCACCACAGCGGCAGCGCCCGGTTGATCGTGCCACGCGTGAGCAGTGCCCAGGCGACCTTGGCCATGGCGTGCCACCCCATCTTTGCGGGATAATCGGCGTTTTTCGCAAGGATCCCGCATGACGGTGTATTTCATTGGCGCCGGCCCAGGCGACCCCGAGCTGATCACGGTCAAGGGCCAGCGCCTCATTCGCCAGTGCCCGGTGATCATCTACGCCGGCTCGCTGGTGCCGCCTGGCGTACTCGACGGTCACCGGGCCACGCAGGTGATCAACAGCGCCGAGCTGCACCTGACGCAGATCATCGACGCCATCGCCGACGCCCATGCCCGAGGCCTGGACGTGGCGCGGGTGCACAGCGGCGACCCCAGCCTGTATGGTGCCATCGGCGAACAGATCCGGCACCTGCGTGCCCTGGGCATCGACTACCAGATCATCCCCGGCGTGACCGCCACCGCCGCCAGCGCGGCGTTGCTGGGCTGCGAGCTGACCCTGCCGGACATCGCCCAGACGGTCATCCTCACCCGCTACGGCGATACGTCGCCCATGCCTGAAGGCGAAGCTCTGGCCGACCTGGCCCGGCACCGCAGCACCCTGGCCATTCACCTGGGCGTACGCAACCTGCCGCGCATCGTCGACGAGCTGCTGCCGGCGTACGGGGCCGACTGCCCGGTGGCCGTGGTGCACCGCGCCACCTGGCCCGACCAGGACTGGGTGCGCGGCACCTTGGCAGATATCGTGGCGCAGGTGGACGCCAAGGGCTTCCGGCGCACGGCCTTGATTCTGGTGGGGCATGTGCTGGGGGATGCGCCGTTTGCCGAGTCGGCGCTGTACCGGGCCGGGCATGCGCATCTGTACAGACCTTGACCCTTCGGTCCGAAGCGCCCATGGCCTGAATGCCCCGTTCACATCGCCCACTTCAAAAGGCGATGTAGGAATTCTCAACAACTCTGTCTGCTTTTTTCCACACCCCTATACTGCCTATTACGAACCCCCTGATGTTCCACGTATTGTGCCGCCGCTGTCGGCTTTTGCTGACAGAACGGTTCCTACGGCTGTAGGAAATCGGACCCATTTCTAGCAGGAGTTTCTGATGACAACTGTATTGATAGTGGACGACCATCCTACGGTACGTCTGGCCTTGCGCATGTTGCTCGAACGTGAACGCTTCATCGTGGTGGGCGAGGCGGAAAATGGCACTGACGCCGTGCAGATGGCGCGTCGCCTCGCCCCGGACGTGGTGATCCTGGACATCGGCATGCCAGGCCTGGATGGGATGGAGGTGATCAAGCGCCTGAAACTGTTCGACGCACCGCCGCGCATCATGGTGCTCAGCGGGCAACCGGCCGACCTGTTCGTGCGACGCTGCCTGGATGCCGGCATCGCGGCGTTCGTCAACAAGAACGAAGACCTCGACTCGGTGATCTTCGCGCTCAAGGCCATGGTCAAGGGCTATTCGACCTTCCCGCAACTGTCGGTCAACAGCCACACGCTGGAAAGCGAGACCGTGCGCCTGGGCTATCTGTCGAACCGCGAGATGGAAGTCCTGCGACGCCTGTCACGCGGTGAGAACAACAAGAGCATCGGCGAAAGCATGAACCTGAGTGCCAAGACCATCAGCACCTATCGCGGGCGCATCATGGAAAAGCTCAAGACCGAATCGCTGGTGGAAATGGTCGACCTGGCCAAGCGCAACCAGGTCGCCTGAGCCTTGAACGCCCTGATCCTGTTGATCACGTGCGTGCTCATGGGCGGATACGCCACCGGGGCCCATGCATCCGAACCACGTCAATTGCTGTCACGTTCACTCAGCGTCAGCCAACCGCTGTCGATCCGCGAAGCCGACCGGCAGTGGCTGACGCAGCGCAAAGCCTTGATCCTGGGTAGCTCAAGACCCGATTACCCGCCCTTCGACATCAATGTCAGCCCCCTCGACTACGAAGGCATCAGCGCCGACTACGCCGGCCTGGTCAGCCAACTGCTCGGCATCCCGATCCAGGTGCGGCGCTTCGATGACCGCCGACAGGCGCTTGCGGCCTTGCACGCCGGCCAGATCGACCTGCTGGGCAGCTCCAACGGTTTCGAGGCCGCGGATGCCGATCTGGCCCTGAGCCAGGCCTATGCCGATGACCTGCCCGTGATCGTCAGCACCCCCGCTCGCCCCCTGGGCACAGGGCACACGCTGGCTGGACTGCGCCTGGCGATGGTCGACCACTACCTGCCCCAGGAACGGGTGCGTGCGCTCTACCCCGAGGCGAGCTTGATGCCGGTCAGCTCGACCCTTGCCGGGCTGTCGGCCGTGCTGTTCGGGCAGGCCGATGCCTACCTGGGCGATGTCATCAGCAGCGATTTCATGATCACCAAGAACTACCTGGGCCAATTGCGCATCGACCACTTCGTGCAGACGCCTCGCGAGTCCTTCGCCTTTGCCGTGGACCGCCGCGAGGCGACCTTGCTTCGGCTGCTCGACCAGGCGCTGCAGGCCATCGGTGACAGCGAACGCCTCAACATCCTGCGACGCTGGACCAGTGGTACCACGCGTACCCTGCTCGAGCAGCACGCGGCCACGCTGACCGAACAGGAACGCCGCTGGATCGCCGCGCACCCGACGGTCAAGGTCCTGATGACCCCCACGCTGCCGCCGCTGGCCCTGGAAGACGAAGATCGACGCCTGAACGGCATGACCGTCGACTTGCTGGCGCACATCGGTCGTCGTACAGGCCTGCGTTTCGAGATCGAGGCACGCGACTCGGTGCAAACCATGGTCGAGCAGGTGGCCCGCGGCGAGGCCGAGGTGATCGGTGCACTGGGCTATGGCGATGATCGGGCCTCGCGCCTGCTGTACACACGCCCTTACCTGGTCAGCCCGCGCGTGGTGGTCACCCGGACCGGCACGGCCCTGTCCGAGACGACACTGGCCGGACAACGGGTGGCGCTCCTGCGTGGCTCACCGCTCAAGGACGCGCTGCTGGCCCGTCACCCTAGCGCCCGTGTCGTGGAGGTGGAAAACCCGTTGCGCATGTTCGAGGCGGTGGCCACTGGCAAGGCAGATGCGACCTTGAGTTCGCAGGTCAATGCCAGCTACCTCATCGGTCGCCTGTTCAAGGGACGCCTGCAGATCGCCTCGCTGTATGGCGACGAGCCGGCCACTGCGGCCTTCGCCGTGGGGCCGACACAGCCGACCCTGCGTTCGATCCTGGACAAGACGCTGCTTGGCACGTCCCCTGAAGAGCTCGATGCCCTGTTCGGCCCCTGGCGCAGCACGGCCCTGGTCAATGCCAACCCCTGGCACGATTACCGCACGCTGGCCTTGTGGGTGCTGGTCCTGTCAGGCCTGCTGCTGATCGGCGTGCTGCTGTGGAACACCTGGTTGCGCACGTTGATCCAGCAGCGCACGGCGGCCGAACACGCGTTGCAGAACCAGCTGTCGCTGAGCCGGGACCTGCTCGAGCAATTGCGGCAGGCCAAGAACAGCGCCGAACAGGCCAATCGCGCCAAGAGCAGCTTCCTGGCGATCATGAGCCATGAGATCCGCACGCCGATGAACGCGGTCATCGGCCTGCTGGAGATGGCATTGCAGGAGCACGAACAAGGCCGCACCGATCGACGCGCCCTGCAGACCGCGCACGACTCGGCCATGGGTCTGTTGGGGTTGATCGGCGACATCCTCGACATTTCACGGATCGAGGCCGGGCACATGGACCTGCACCCGGTGCCGACCGATCTGGTCAAGCTGGTCGAGTCGACCGCCCAGGTCTTTACCGTCAGTGCGCGGGCCAAAGGCCTGCAGTTGACCGTCAACCGGCCACCGCTGGCGGCGTGGGTGATGGTCGACCCGCTGCGCGTGCGCCAGGTGCTGTCCAACCTGCTGAGCAATGCGATCAAGTTCACGCCTCAGGGCCAGGTGCAGGTGTACCTCGATGTGCAGGACGCGCTGGAGGGCCAGGCGTTGAGGGTTCATCTTCAGGTGCGCGACACCGGTATCGGCATCAGCCAGGCTGACCAGGCACGTCTGTTCGCGGTGTTCGCCCAGGTCGAGCAGCCCGGGGCGCATCAAGGCGCCGGGCTGGGCCTGGTGATCAGTCGTACCTTGTGCGAGCTGATGGGCGGCAGCCTGGACTTGCGCAGTGCGCCAGGCGAGGGTACCCAGATCGACGTGCGGCTGGTGCTGGAACCGGCCTCCCCGGTCGTGCCTGCACCTGCGATGGAGGCGGCACCGGGCCCTGCGGACGCGCGGGCGCTGCACGTCCTGGTGATCGATGACTACCCGGCCAACCTCATGCTGCTGGAAAAGCAACTGACCAGCCTGGGTCACCGTGTGGCCGTGGCCGAGAATGGCCAGGCAGGCCTGGCGCGCTGGCAGTCCGAGCTGTTCGACGTGGTCCTGACCGACGTCGCCATGCCGGCGCTCGATGGTCATGCCTTGACGCGACGCCTGCGGGCGCTGGAGCGTGAACAGGGCCGTGCGCCCTGCCGGATCCTGGGCATCACCGCCAATGCCCAGGCCGAAGAGCGCCAGCGCTGTCTCGACAGTGGCATGGACGACTGCCTGTTCAAGCCTGTCGGTCTGCAAACGCTGCGTCTGCATCTGCCGACGGTCGCAGCGACAGACGCGCCCCTCGAGCCTGGCACCTCAGCCCCCACCGACGCCAGGCCCAGCGGCTTTGACCTGAACGAGTTGCGCCACCTGACCCAGGGTGATCGTCACCTGGAATTGCGCCTGGTCCAGCAACTGGCCCAGAGCAACGCCCAGGACCTGGAGGCCCTGCTGGGACTGGGCGACACGCCGGACCCCGAGGCGGCGCGTGCGCTGGTCCATCGGATCAAAGGGGGGCCAAGATGATCCGGGCACGTGGCGTGGTGGCTGACTGCGAAGCCCTCGAACAGAGCCCCCTGCCGTGGGACATCGTGGCGCTGAAGGGACTGCAAGCGCGAGTACGCAGCCTGCAGCAAGACCTGGAGCGGCTGGCAGCCGAACGGGTTACCTGAGCGTACGGGGGCCCGCTGACAAGGAACGCGCGCCCTGCACCCGTTGTCGCACGCACAGGCACGCGACCTTCACAGGAGGCAGGATGGATTCGCTGACGGCGATCGTGGTGATGGGCGTTTCAGGATGCGGCAAGAGCAGCGTGGGCACCGCCATTGCGGTGCGCAGCGGGGGCCACATGATCGAAGGCGATGCGTATCACAGCCCCGAGAGCATCGCCAAGATGGAGGCCGGCATCGCGCTCGAGGATGCCGACCGGGCCGGCTGGCTGGAACGCCTAGGCGAGGCGCTGCAGGTGTCAGTACGCAACGGCGAACGGCCCATACTGGCCTGCTCCGCGCTCAAGCGTCGTTACCGCGACACGTTGCGCCAGGCGATGCCAGGCTTGGGCTTCGTATTTCTCGAGCTGAGCCGGGCCGCCGCGCGCGAACGGGTGACCTTGCGGCTGGGCCACTTCATGGCACCGAGCCTGATCGACAGCCAGTTCGCCACGCTCGAGCCGCCAATCGGCGAGCCCCTGACCCTGGTGCTGGATGCCCTGCAGCCTGCCGCGACCCTGGCCGATCAGGTCGACGCCTGGCTGACCCTCAAGTCCGCTCCGCAGGCCACCTACCACAGTGCCCGATGACCGCCTGTCGTACCGAAGGCACCCGTGCCGTGTGCCTGGAGACCAATGATCATGTAACCGGCCGGACACCCTGGCCATCGATTCGTGCGTCGTACGCGATGCGTCTTCGAAGGAGCTTGACCATGAAGCGATCCCTGACCCGTACCTGCCTGCTGGCCGCCCTGCTCGCCTCGCCGCTGGCCATGGCCGTCGGCACCGGCCCGACCCATCCGGACGATCCCCACAAAGGCGCTCCGACCCCAGGCGTGGACAGCACCCTGAACCCGACCCAGGACACCATGCCGACCAACCCGGACTCGCGCATTCAAGGCAACGGCCCCGATTCCCCACCGGCTCGCCAGGAGCACGATAACCCCGGCTTGCCAGGTCAGAAAGGCACGGGCTCGGAGCGCAACAGCGACCTGGATGGCGCTCGCACCGGCGACGGCTCCACCACCACCCAGCCTTGAGCATGACGCGGGATGGGCAGGCCTGCCCTGGCCTGCCCATTGCGCGACGACCCACCGCAAGCTGCCCTGCGGCCTTGCGCGTCAGCAGGCATGGCTCGTGGTGATTATTCACCACGTATCCAGATACACCATGGGATGGAATGCCGGTTTCTCTCGTCGGAGCCGACCCCATGCCCACCTCTCCTTCCGCGTTCCACGCCTCACGCATCTCACGTGCCTTTCCCGACTGGTCCAGACGGTTGCATCCACAGGATGCGTCGCGCCTGATCGATGCCGCCCATCCCCCTTACCTGGATGAGCATGGCGCCCCTTACAGCTGGTATGCCATTGCATCGGAGGATGATCGACGGCTGATCGGCGCCGCACTGCGCATCCGTGATGCCAGTGCCCGGGCCTTGGCCGACGCACTGGGCGACAAGCGTGACCCTGTGACGTTCTGTACCCCTCTGCTGCAGCATGCCCTTGCCATCGAGACTCCAGTCGATACCGCGCAGTACGTGTTCCAGCCCTTCAAGGTGGAAAGCGACTGGGTGGTCGATCCGCTCGATCCCACCTTGCCGCCCTCGAGCATTCCCCTGCCGCCCGCCTCGGTGGTCACCGCTGACGGGCCTGCGCGCTCGAGCAGCCTGCTGGAGGCTGCCCTGCACAACTTCAGCGGCATGGCGGCAGTCGGTCCGCTGAGCATGCTGCATGCCGGACCACACGAGGCAACACCACTGCCTGGGTTGAGCCTGGGGCGTTTCGTCGACGTCTGCCGCCACCTCGATCTGGGGCGGCGCTACCAGGATCACCTCGCCGAGGTGTACGACGGAGCACGCGCCTCCCGGATCGAAACGGCGTGGATCCAGGCCAGCCTCGATCAGCTGCGGCTCGATCTCTACACCGCGGCGCTGAGCGAGCGCATCGGCCAGGCGGCGCGGCAGGCGCTGTTGCACTGGTGCGACCAGGCCCCCTCGGTGCTCTATGCGGGACACCCGCTCACCTGCAGCCGCCTGGAGCTGTTCGGCATTGCGCTGCACGAGGTCCTGGTCTTCAGCCGTGCAGCGCCTGGCCAGATCAACCCCTGCATCCTGTACATGCCGGGGAACACCGACGAGCCGCTGCGCGAGTTCGTGTCGGCCCAGGCGCTGGGCCGGTACCTGGCCCAGCATCTGCAAGGAACGCATTATCGCCATCGCGTGCTGGCCTGTGCGCCGCTGTCGCAACAGCCCTCGCTGGCGGCGCACCTGCAAACGGCCGTGTTCGAGCCTCGCGAGCATTTGGGTGGCACGGTCTGGATGCCGAAACCCACCCCGGTGGTCAGGGCCGAGTTGCACGACTTGCCCGCCGCGCCCTGGCAGACGCTGTACAAGGCCTACACACGCAAGCTCAAGGCCGACGCCAGAACCCTGGTGGTGCCCACTGCCGAGGTGGATGCCCAGGCGCGTCAAGCGCTGATCGAGCATTGGCTCGAGCGCGGGCTGGATGTGCTCAACGTGGCGGCCATGCTGGTGCCCGGCCTTGGCCAGGTGATGCTGACGGTCAGCGCGGCCCAGGTACTCGATGGCCTCTTTCACGGCCTGCAGGCGTGGGAAGCTGACCAGCGTGCCGAGGCCCTGGGCCAGGTGAAGTCCTTGCTGCTCAACGCCCTTGGCATGGCTGCCATAGGCGGTGTGTCGGTGGCCATCAAGGCCTCGGGGTTCATCGACGCCATGGACAGCGTGTTCATCGACGAACAACCGCGCCTGTGGCATCCGGACGTCAGCGCCTATCGCAGCGACCTGGTGGTGCCGCCTGATGCACGGCTCAATGCAGCCGGCCAGTACGTGCGCGACACTCGCCACTATGTCCACCTGGACGATGGCTGGTACGAGCAGACCCTGGACCAGCAGGGGCGCTGGCGCCTGCGTCACCCCAGCGATCCCGACGCCTACGCACCGGCATTCGTCCATGACGGCGTGCGCGGCTGGCGCCTGGCCCACGAGACGCCCCTGGACTGGGAGCCGATGACCCTGGCGCGGCGCCTGGATCCGATGGTACGGACGCTTGCGCAGGAGGATGTGCAGGCGGCCCTGCGCGTCAGCGAGACCGACGAGGCGCATTTGCGCCGCTGCCATATAGCCTCCGAGCCGCCTCCTGCCTTGCTGATCGACGCGGTCACGTGCCTGAGCGTCGACGATGAGGTCGAGGACCTGATCAGGCGGGTGCGCGCCGGCCTGCCTCTACCGACGCACAAGAACCATGCCGCCGCTCTGCTGCCACAGTTGCCCGGCTGGCCGCAGGACCATGTGCTGGAACTGTTCGAGGGCAGCGAGCGCTGGGGGGCGTCGGTGGTGTACGGACGAGCGCCCCAACTGGGCGATGCAAGGATACAGATGACACGTGAAGAGCTGGCCAGTGGCGCCCTGGCGAGGGTGGTGGTCGAACAGCTTGACGACCCGATACTGGACGCCCTGCTGCCAGCAGGTACCGCAGCGACGGACCGCGTGACGGCCCTGCAAGCGGTCTTGGCCGATGCGCTGACTGCGCAACGGCAAGCCTTGTTCGACAGCTTCTATGAGGCGCGCCATCCTGTGCCAAGCCCGATCGCCCAGTCCATAGGCCGACACTTCACGGGCCTGCCGAACAACGTCCTGCGTGCCCTGGCAGACGCCGCCAGTCAGGCCGAGCGGGGGCAGCTCGAGGCAGGACGCGTCCCGCTGCGCATCGCCGAGGAAGCGCGACGGCTGCAAGCCCGTCATCGGCTGGAGCGTGCCCTGCTCGGCCTGCATCGACCCACATTGGCCACTGCCGATACCCACACGCTCGCCACCGCCTTGCGCGAGGCCGAACCGGGTATGACGGTCGACCAGGTGTTCGACATGGCGTGTAGCCGCCGTACCTGGGCCGCGCGCCTCCTCGGCCAACAGCCGATCAAGCCTGGCTTTCGCTCCCCCCTGCGCCTGAGCGATGGCCGCCTTGGCTACCCGCTCAGCGGCCGCCCACGCCTGATGCGCTGGCGGCGCAACGAACGTACCCGTCTGCAAGACCTCTATCCCAGCCTGACGGCGACAGAACGCGAGGCGATACTGGCCTACCTGCGTACCCGGGGAAACGTCAGCGATCAGTTGGTCGCGCTGCAGCACGAGCAGGATGCGCTAGCGGTGGATCTGCTGCGCTGGACCGAAGCGGCCGAAGGCGAGGCACGCGAGTCCCGTCGCCTGTTCAGCCAGCGCCTGAACAGCGCCTGGCGTCGAGAAGGCGGCGCCGACCTGGTGCTGGACGACCTGAATGTCGGCACGCTGCCTTCCCTGCCCGCGCGCTTCGACCATATCCGCAGCCTTAGCCTGCGCAGCCTGGACCTGCACACGATACCGGCGAATTTTCTGCAGAGCTTCGCGCGACTGGAACGCCTGCACGTGGCGTTCAACCGCAATCTGGATCCTGAAACGCTGTTCCAGGCCCTGGGCAGTGCACCTCAGTTGCGGGCCTTGAGCGTGGTGGAGAGCAACCTCGTTCACCTGTCGGCGCAGGCCGAGGCAGCGCTGGCCGGCATGCGTTCGTTGACCGAACTGTCGTTGCGGCGCAACCTGCTGGTCTTGACCGAACACAACTGGCAGGTCCTGGCACGCTTGCCCTTGACCGTACTGGACCTGCGCCTGAACCGCATCACGCTGACGCCTGCCATGGCGGCGAGCATCGGCCAGATGGTCAGCCTTCATACGCTCGACTTGTCGGTCAACCCGTTGCAACTGGCCCCGGACCTGACTGCCCTGACGCATTTGACCTCTCTGCAGCTGCACGACTGCGAGCTGAGCGCCTGGCCGCCAGGCTTGTCCAGCCTGATGCAGCGGCCCGATGCTGCACTGCAACAGGTCGAGCTGAGCGGCAACCGCATCCGCCAGGTACCGGATCTGGACACGTTGATCCAGGCGCCTTATCTGCAGCGCCTGCGACACGATCCGGTCGAACACTACTGGCGCTTCAACTTCAACGACCTGGCGCCGCAGACGGCACGACGGCTGAGTGCGCTGGGCGTGACGGTCTTCGAGCACGGAGCGTTCGCCGAACCCACCGAGCACGTGAACTGGCTGGAGGATGCCGACGTCTCGCAGCGACAGCTGTGGCACGACCTGTTCGAGAACGATGCCCACCGTGACCTGCGCGAGGTCATCGAACGTGTCGGGCGCTCGGCACAGGCGCGCGACAACCTGCGGTCGCTACGCCGCCAGGTCTGGGACGTGTTGCAGCGCGCTGCCGACGACACCACCCTGCGCGAACGCCTGAACGAAATAGCCGGCGACTTTCCGGCCACCTGCGGCGATGCCGGGGCCGATGCATTCAGTGCCTTGCAGATCGAGGTGATGGCCTACGATGAAAGTGCGACGAGCGAACTGCCGGGGCCTTACCTGTTCAATTTCTACCGCCGGCTGTTCCGCCGCGACCAGGTGAACGCACTGGCCGCCCGTCTGCATGCCGCGCGCCTGGAGCGCCAGGCTGCCTTGATCGCACGTGCCGAGGGCGGACCGGCGGATGGCGCGCTCCCGCCGCTCGATGTGCTGGATGACATCGATGATGCACACCTGCTCGAAGGCGGCGTGGACGATATCGAGATTCGGCTGGCGCTGCGTCAGGCCCTGGCCGAAACGCTGGAGTTTCCTGAACCGAGTCAGGACATGCTGTACCGGGAGACCGCGCAGGTATCGCTGACCACGCAGTTCAACGTCGAAGAAGCGGTACGTGTCCGAGATGACACGGCACGGCTGCGTCGCCGCTGGATCGCCGCCCAGCCGGCCTGGCAACGTTTCCTGCGCCAGCGCGAGGCGGCTCGGTTCGAGGCGGTGGATGCCCGCTGGTACGCCGCCCTGGAGTACCTGGAAAGCTGCCTGGACGCCGATGTGCCAGCCGTGGGCGCGCTGGAGGTACCCGTGATCGAGACGTTGCGCGCCGTCCTGCCTGACTCGCCGCTCGACGCGGCCGGGCAACTTCGACGTCTGACGCTCACCGAGCAGGTCTACCGCCAGGCCGTCGAGCGGATCGGCGCCGCGCGTCAGGCAGCGGTGGAAGCGTTGATCGGGCAGCTCACCGCCGAGCAGGATCCAAACCCTTGACCCCCACCCCGGCACGCACGTCCTGGAAACACGCCTGCGTGCCGTCGACCCGGGTCGAGGCGCGTGCCAGCGGCCCCGCCTCGCCCGTGGCCGGTTCGACGAACCAGTAGCAGTGCCTGACTGCCCGCGTCACCGCGACGTAGGCCAGGCGCTGCACCTCGTGCTGCTGCGCGGTGTCGAACGCGTGCGGATCGCCTGCTTCCCCCAGCCCCGCCAGGCGATAGACCTGGTTCTTGTACGGTGAACTCGTCAGGTACTGGCAATCGCCCAGAAGAAACACGGCATCGGCCTGCAGGCCCTTGGCGCTGTGGTAGGTCAAGCGGCGCAGGCGGCGCTGGGCCGCCGGCAGGCGGTTCTCCTGATCGATCACCTCGCTCAGGTAGGGCTCGAGTGCCGCCTTGTCACTGCCTTTTCGACACAGCATCAGAATGCTCTCACCGCGCCGGTAGTGCTCGGTCAGGCACGCGGCCAGCGCGGCATCGTCCCGGTCCAGCACCTGCACCGGTGCCTGTGGCAGATCGGCCGCCGCGCCGCTGGCCCGCGCCTTCTTGCCGGGCACGGCGGGCGCGCCCTTGACCAGATGCTGAGCGGCGTCGATCACCTGCTGCTGGCTGCGGTAGTTTTCCACCAGCATCACCCGCGTCATGGACGGCGAGCGGAAGTGTTCGGCAAACTGCATGAAATAGGTCGGCGAGCTGCCACGCCAGCCGTAGATCGACTGCCAGTCGTCCCCCACGCACAACAATGAGCTGTGCTGCGCGGTGCGCCCGATCTGCAGCGTCGGCCCTCGGCGGCGGATCTCGACCAGGCAGGCGCGCAGCCAGCTGACGATCTGCGGCGAGACGTCCTGGAACTCGTCGATCATCAGGTGCGACAACGGGCGCAACAGCGCGTCGGGCAGCAGGCGCAGGTTGCTCGCATTGCGCTCGCTGAACAGGGCGAACATGCGGTTGTAGGTCATCACCGGCGGTGACTGGTCGAGCAGGTGGTCTTCGAACGCCGTCCAGAACAGCGCCAACGCTTCGAAGAAGGTCGCATCGCTGTCACCGGCCGGGAACGTCATGTCGGCCACCGCCGCATTGACTTCCAGCCCCAGGTTCTCGATGAAACCGGCCGCCGCGACGAATGCATCCAGCAAAGGCGCAGGCGCCAGCTCGCCCTTGACCCTGACGTCGAAGCCCGGCCCGGCCACGGCCTCATTTGCCTGGGCGCGTTCGAAGCCTTTGGCGGCGTCATAGGTGTCCAGCCAGATCAGGGGCTGGTCGCAGAAGGCCTGGAACAGCGTGCGCTTGACGGCCCACTCGGCGCGCGCGGACAGGCGTGCGCCGGGGCGCTGGCGCTGGGCCGACTCGCGCGGATCGAAGCCGAGCATCACCCAGGCGCCGGAGTCGACCAGACGCCCCTGCACACGAAACTCACAGCCGCGGATGCGCACCACGTCGCGGCAGGGCTCGATGCCCTGAATGGGCCAGGCACCGGCGGCGTACCACAAATCTTCGATCAGGTCGCACAGCTCTTCATCACGCTCGGCTGCCAACTGCGTCACCTGCACGCGCTTCTGCACGTCCGGGTGCTGGGGATCCAGGGGCTTGAGCTGCAGTGCCTCCTGGCGCAGCGACGCGACCAGTTCGGCGAACCGCGGGCTGCTGTGCAGCAGTTGGCCATAGCAGCGATTGAGGTGCTGGCGCTGGACATCGTTCAGGCGCAGATCGAACGGGTTGCTCTCGACGTCGGCCGCTTCCGTGTCCGATGTCGGGCTACCGAGCATCTCGAACGCGCTCAGGCGCTCGAACCCAGGCAGGCTGCGCACCAGGGGCAAGATGCGTGAGTGAAAGGTGCGCACCAGGTCACGGGCCTGGGCCGGCGTTGGCGCCACGTCCCAGCAGGCGAACACCTGGCGCAGGCGCTGAATGAAGTCCTTGCGCGATTCACGGGTGAAGGTGACCACGGTCATCGCGTCGGCCTCATAGCCCAGGTAGTGCTGCAGCAGCAGGATCCGCAACACCAGCGAGGTCGATTTGCCGGCCCCTGCCCCGGCCACCACGCAGGTGGAGGGCGTGTCGCTGAAGATCATCTTCCATTGGGCGGCACTGGGCTGCGCCTGACCTGCCAGGCGCGTGGCCACGTCCGCCTTGAAGCGCTTCTTCAGCTCGTTGGTGATCGGCAGGCGCCAGTCGTCGAACAGGTGGTCGTCCTGGCCAGGGCGTGCAGGGGCCTGGTGGCGGTGATCGTGGATCACTAGCACCTGGCGACCGGCCTCAAGTCCTTCGCGATGGCCGTGTTCGAATCCCTGTCGTTGCCCTTCGGCCTGGCCCTCGTGCCGCCCGGCGTGGTGCCCGAGATGCCAGGACTCGAGGTGCTGGGCGCGCAACCGGGAGAGCCCTCCACCGAACAGCCGCGCGGCAAGACGACGCAACCAGGGCAGCTGCGCCACAGGCAGAAGATCGGGCGGGGTCTGGGCAGGGTCGAGGGACACGGTCACTCCGGAGCAAGAAACGAATCAGGCTGCATGGTGGCGGCAAGCGGGTGAAATGGCCAGTGTTTGCCGAAAGATCAGAGGGTTAGGGTCACCACAACCCGAAAGCTTCGTTCTCCATATCGATTTAATGGATGATAACGAGCCATTATTTACGCTTTTTTTAGATGATGAATCCGCGCACGCTAGACCTATTCCTTCATTGCCTGGAGCACCATCATGCTGCATCTTCGTCCGTTCGACAGTCTTGGGCATGCCGACCATGGGTGGCTGGACGCCCGTCACCATTTCTCCTTCGCCGAGTATTACGACCCGCAGCGCATGCACTGGGGCAACCTGCGGGTCTGGAACGATGACCTGATCGCGGCGGGCAGCGGGTTTCCGTCCCATCCTCACCGGGACATGGAGATCATCACCTACGTGCGCGAAGGCGCCATCAGCCACCGTGACAGCCTGGGCAACCACGGTCGCACGGAAGCAGGCGACGTGCAGGTGATGAGTGCCGGGACCGGTATCGTGCACAGCGAATTTAACCAGGAAACGGTCGACACGCGGTTGTTCCAGATCTGGATCATGCCGGACCGGACCGGCGAAACGCCTTCCTGGGGGACCCGCCCGTTCCCCAAGGGCGCGCGTGGCGAGGGGTTCGTGACCCTGGCCAGTGGCCGTGCCGAGGACGTCGACAGCCTGCGCATTCGCGCCGATGCCCGGCTGGTGGCGGCTACCGTACGCGCGGGCGAGACGATCGAGTACCGCTTCGAGGCGGGACGTCGCGGCTACCTGGTACCGGCCAAGGGTCAGATCAGGGTCAACGACCTGCTGGCCCAGGCCCGTGACGGCGTGGCCATCGAAGAGGAAAGCGTCATCCGGGTGCAGGCGCTGGAAGACAGCGAGGTGGTGCTGGTGGATGTGGCTTGAGGCGGGCAGGCCCATGGTGAGCTGATCCTTGGGCGGTGTCGGTGCAGCCGCCATCGCTGGCAAGCCAGCTCCCACAGGTATCTGTTTCAAGCAGGCAGTAGTGTGATTGCTCGGCATCCTGTGTGGAACGGGCTTGCCTGCGATGCTGGCGATAACGAACCGGACGTCATCGCTGGCAAGCCAGCTCCCAAAGGTGTCTGTTTCAAGCAGGCAGTGACGTGATCACTCAGCAGGTACTTTTTTCAAACAGGCAGCAGCGTGATCGCTCAGCATCCTGTGGGAGCGGGCTTGCCCGCGATGACGGTCGCACCGGCACCTGTGTCCCCGCTACCCTACCCGTCTCCTCGTCACCCCACCTGACCGTCGCGCCAGGTCTCCAGCAAGGCCACGAAGGTGCTCAGGCTGCGCGAGACCGTGCCGCGGCGCCACACCAGCCAGGTCTTGAGCAGACGAAAGTCTTCCGACAAGGGCCAGACACTGACGGTGCTGCACCCTGGCATGCTGTCGAGCATGCTTCGTGGCATCAGCGCCAGCCCGGCGCCTGCGCTGACACAGGCGAGCATGCCATGGTAGGACTCCATCTCGTGGATCTTGCCCGGTACCGCCTCGTCACAGACGAACCACCGTTCGAAATGATGGCGGTAGGAGCAGTTGGCACGGAACGCATAGATGCTCTGGCCATTGACGTCCTGGGCGCGGGTGACCTGGGGGTGGTTGAGCGGTGCGATGATGACCATCTCTTCTTCGAACACCGCCATGCCCTCGAGCGTCGGGTGCAACACCGGCCCATCGACGAACGCCGCGACCAGGCGCCCGGCCAGCACCCCTTCGAGCATGGTGCCCGACGGCCCGGTGGACAGGTCCAGGTCGACCTTGGGGTAACGCTGGTTGTAGGCCGCCAGCAAGCCTGGAATACGCACCGCCGCCGTGCTCTCCAGCGACCCGAGCGCGAAGGTGCCTTGCGGGTCTTCACCGGCGACCGTCGATCGCGCTTCATGCACGAGGTCGAGAATGCGCCGTGTGTACTCCAGGAAATTCCAACCCGCCGGGGACAGGCGCAGCCGGTGCTTTTCCCGGATGAACAGCTCGACGCCCAGGTCCTGCTCCAGCTGCTTGATCCGCGTGGTCAGGTTGGAGGGCACGCGGTGGATCTGCTGCGCGGCTGCGCTGATGCTGCCGTGCTCGGCCACGGCCTTGAAGATCTCCAGTTGCACCAAGTCCATCGCCATTCTCCAATCGTGAACGTTTCAATCATTATTATTCAGTTTTCATCAACGCGATAGCCCCGTACGCTGAACCCATCGCCCACTACGATGAGCCACCTGTCATGAGCCAGATCACCAGCCAGACCCATGCCATTTCCGTCGACCCGCACACGGGCGAACAGATCGGGCACTACGCTTTCGAGAACGACGCTGCACTGGACGCGGCGCTGCAACGGGCCAAGGTCGGCTATGACACCTGGCGGCGCACCTCGCTGGCCGAGCGAAGCGAACACCTCGTGCGCCTGTCCGCGGCGATTCAGGCCAACGCCGAAGCGTTTGCGGTCATGATCAGTCGCGAGATCGGCAAGCCGATCGCCCAGGCGCGTGGCGAGGTGGCCAAGTGCGTCAACCTGTGCCAGTGGTACGCCGAACACGGCCCGGCGATGCTCGCGCCAGAAGCGACCCAGGTGGAAAAAGCCCGCATCGAATACCGTCCGCTCGGCCCGATCCTGGCGGTAATGCCGTGGAACTTCCCGCTGTGGCAAGTGCTGCGCGGTGCCGTCCCGGCCGTGCTGGCCGGCAACACCTACGTACTCAAGCATGCGCCCAACGTGATGGGCAGCGCCTACCTGCTGCGTGATGCCTGCCAGGCGGCCGGCCTGCCGGAAGGCGTGCTGGAAGTGATCAACGTCACCGCTGACGGCGTGACCCGTGCGATCAACGACCCACGCATCGCCGCCGTCACTCTGACTGGCAGCGTGCGCGCCGGCATGGCCATCGGTGCCCAGGCCGGTGCCGCCTTGAAGAAGTGCGTGCTGGAGCTGGGCGGTTCCGACCCGTTCATCGTCCTGGCTGACGCAGACCTCGACGCCGCCGTGCAGGCCGCGGTCATCGGTCGCTACCAGAACACCGGCCAGGTGTGCGCGGCGGCCAAGCGCATGATCGTCGAGCAGAGCGTGCTCGAGGAATTCACCCAACGGTTCGTCGAGGCCACGCGTCGATTGAAGGTCGGCAACCCGCTGGAGGATGACACCTATGTCGGCCCCATGGCGCGTTTCGACCTGCGCGACGAGCTCGACGGGCAGGTGCAGGCGTCGCTCGCCGAAGGCGCGACCTTGCTGCTGGGCGGGCACAAGCAGGACGGCGTGGGCAATTACTACGCGCCGACCGTGCTGGGCGACGTCACCCCCTCGATGACTGCGTTCCGTCAGGAACTGTTCGGCCCCGTGGCGGCGATCACTGCGGCACGTGACGCCGATCATGCCGTGGAGCTGGCCAACGACAGCGATTTCGGCCTGGCCTCGACGATCTACACCGCCGACCTGGCCCTGGCCGAGCGCATGACCGCGGCCCTGGACACCGGTGCGGTGTTCATCAACGGCTACTGCGCCTCGGACCCCCGCGTGGCCTTCGGTGGCGTGAAGAAGAGCGGGTTCGGCCGCGAGCTGTCGCACTTCGGTGTGCGCGAGTTCTGCAACGTGCAGACCGTGTGGGCGGATCGCGTCTGACCCCTTTGCTCCGACCGTGACTGGGCAGCCTATGGGCTGCCCTTTTCATTGAGGGGTTCGCCTTCGCCAAGCGCGCACCGTGCACCTGTCGCTTCAGGACCGCGCCGGTGGGTCGCTCAGCAGCGAATAACCGCGCTCCAGCAGCGTCTTGCCGATGTACCGCGAGCCGATCTCGTTCAAGTGGGCGTTGTCCAGGTACAGCAGCTTGCCGTCGATCAGCGAGCGGCAACGCCCCTCGGCACAGATGACTTGGTTCGGATCGATGAACCGCACCTGCGGGAAACGTGCGCGCAACTCAGCCCAGTAATGCGGCCGCGCGGCCTGGGCGGCGTCGCACGTCCGCTGGGTGGCGAACATCAACTGACGTACCGGGCAGGTCGCCGCATCCACGATCGCCTGGTTGTTCAGGATCACGATCACCTGGCCGGTGCTCTTGACCACCCGCTCCAGGCTGGCCGCGATCGGCTCACCCGCCGCCTCGTCCGACGGCCAGCTGCCCGCCAGCACCACGTAGGGGTAGCGTTGGGCTTCGATCAGCGCGTAGACCTTGGCATTGCGTTGCGCGCAGTGCTCGGCGTAGACGCTGGACATGTCGACGTTGTAGCCCAGGATCGGCGCACAGCCATCCATGGTGTAGTCCATGAGGCTGATGCCATCGGGGCGTGCCAGCAGGTCGACCATGCCGGTGAAGTGGTTGGCGAACGAGTCCCCCACCAGAATGCCGTCGAGCTGCGCCTTGGGTGCGCCCAGTCGGCATTGCGCATCGGGGGCCGTGCGGTACAAGGCATTCGGCACATGGCAGCCACGTCGATTGTCGGCGGGGCGCTCGAGGGTCATGGCCTCGAGAGTCTCGACCGTGGGTCCGAAGCGCGTCGGGAACCCGCCCTGCCACTGAACCAGCCCCATCAGCAATGCCAACGCTGCCACCGGCATCGCGAAGCGCCGAGCGAATACCCTGGCAAATCCGATCCGCGCGCCGCTTTGCCGCATGGGCTGCTCGACCCAGCGCCAGGTCAGCCAGGCCAGCAGCGTGGCCACCAGCACCACGCCCAGGCCTGTCATCAGGTCGATGGGGACGGCCAGGTAGTTGAGGTAGGCGATCAACGGCCAGTGCCACAGGTACAGGGAGTAGGAGATCAATCCGACGAACACCAGCGGCCGACTGCCCAACAGCCAGGCACGTTGCCCGCCGTGCCCGGCATGGATCAACAGGGCCGCCCCCAGGCAGGGCACCAGCGCCGTCAACCCGGGAAACGCAACGCCTGGCCCGATCAGCGCCAGGGACCCGGCGATCAGCACGACGCCCAGCCCGCGGCTGATCCAGGCCTGGCGTCGGTCGACGGGCAGCGGCCGCAGGACATGCCAGATCCCCAGGCAACCGCCGAGCATCAGCTCGAAGAATCGCGTCGGCAACAGGTAGTAGGACGCCGTGACGAACAGGCCAGTGCCGTACTGCGACAGCCCGACCGCCGCCGCCAGGCCCATACCGAGCAGCCATGGCCAGCGCCGTGGAGCCAGGCGCAGGACGGCCAGCAGGAGCAAGGGCCAGATCATGTAGAACTGCTCCTCGATCCCGAGCGACCAGGTGTGCAGCAACGGCGCTTCACTGGCATCGGCAGCGAAATAGTTGCCGTACTTGAGCCAGATGAACAGGTTGGACACGCCCAGCAGCGCATACAGGGCATTGGCGCTCAAGCGTTCCAGATCGACCGGCGACAACAGCACGGCGCCCAGCCCCAGGGTGGCCAGTAGCACAGTGACCAGGGCAGGTACGATACGGTTGATCCGACGTTGATAGAACTGGCGCAGCGAGAAAGTCCCGGCGCGAGCCTGCTGAAACACGTGGGCGGTAATCAGGTAGCCGGAAATGACGAAGAAGATGTCCACCCCGACGAAGCCGCCAGGTATCCAGGCGGCGTTGAGGTGATGCAGCAGAACGGCGATCACGGCGACGGCGCGCAGGCCGTCGATGTCGGGGCGGTAGGCGGTGCGTTGCATGGCGGTGAGCATCCTCGAGACAGGCATGTCGTGGACATGTGGCTCAAGGGTAACGCAAGCCTGAGGGCCCGGCGTCAACTCACCGACAAATTCATTGCCTGCTCAAATCGCGCCAGGTAAACGACGCGATTTTCGTCACTAAATTGACGATTTACGGATCAGGCGTTGTGCCGTGATCTGCCGAACGCGCTTTATTTCACGACGCCACACGCCATGCGCGCACCGCCGCCGCCCAGTTTTTCAGGATGATCGCTGTGGTTGTCGCCTCCCACGTGCACCATCAGGGCATGCCCTTTGAAGTCGTCTGCCTTCAGGCGAGGCGCCAATACCGGATAGGTCGCCTTGCCGTCGGCACCGACGTAGAGCGCAGGCAGGTCGCCGCGATGACCGCTGTCATCATAGGGGCCCTTGTGGGCGCCGGTGGCGTCCGGATCCCAATGCCCGCCCGCCGCCCCGGCCGGCACGGCCTTGCCATTGTCCTGGGTGACACCGCAGTCGGGCTTCTCGTGCAGGTGGAAGCCGTGAACGCCCGGCGGCAGGTCGCTCAGCTTCGGCGTCAATACGGCACCGTACTTGCTCTGCTCGATGGTGATGGTGCCGATCGACTTGCCGGCGCCTTCCGGGCCGGCCAGCTTGAGTTCGACGGTCTCGGCGGCCTGGGCCAGGCCGGTGGTGGCCAGCAAGGCGGTCAGTAGCACTGCTTTCATAGCATCGTCTCCATGGATGAACGTTGGACTGCGTCTTCGGCTGCACGCGCGGCCCACTTGCCGCATCGGACAGTACCTCCAACAGACAGATTCCCGGCAGACATATTTACATACACGTAGAGCACCTGTGCCTTGTTCGAGCTGCCAGCGAGCGCGTGTGCCATTCGTCGCGTGTACCGCCGCTGCGATACAACCCCGGCCATCAGGTGCATTCACACATTAGGTCCAGTTCATTCGTTACGAGGAACGCAACCATGCGCGACTATCCCCGCCCCCCTTTCCCAGAACAGCCGCAGAAAGTACCCGGTCATCAACACCAGATGGACCCACTGCCCGACTGTGGCGAAAAGACCTACGTCGGTCATGATCGCCTCAAGGGCAAGGTCGCCTTGATCACCGGCGGCGACAGCGGCATCGGCCGTGCCGTGGCGATCGCCTTCGCCCGTGAAGGGGCGGATGTCGCGGTGGCGTACCTGGATGAGCACCAGGATGCCGAAGAGACCGCGAAGTGGGTGCGTGACGCGGGCCGTACCTGCATCCTGCTGCCGGGCGACATCGCCCAGAAGGCCACCTGCGACGAGCTGATCGACAAGACCGTCGCGCAGTTCGGCCGCATCGACGTGCTGGTCAACAACGCCGCGTTCCAGATGAGCCATGAATCGATCGAAGAGATCTCCGACGAGGAATGGGTCAAGACCTTCGATATCAACATGACGGCCATGTTCCGCCTGTGCAAGGCAGCCTTGCCGCACATGCAGAAAGGCGGCTCGATCATCAACACCACGTCGGTCAACTCCGACTCGCCCACCCCGACCTTGCTGGCCTATGCAGCGACCAAGGGTGCCATCGCCAACTTCACCGCAGGCCTGGCGCAAATGCTCGGGCCCAAGGGCATCCGGGTGAACAGCGTGGCACCAGGGCCGATCTGGACGCCGCTGATCGTGTCCACCATGCCGCCGGAGCAGGCCAGCCACTTCGGCGAACAGACGCCGCTGGGGCGTGCCGGGCAGCCGGTGGAAGTCGCGCCGATCTATGTGCTGCTGGCGTCGGACGAGAGCAGCTACATCACCGGCAGCCGCTATGGCATCACCGGGGGCAAGCCGATTCTGTAACGGTGCCTGATGGGGCTGGTATGACGGTGAAAGCAAGGGTGCCTGCACCCTTGCGATCGCTGGCAAGCCAGCTCCCACCTTCCATGGGCCTGGGCACCAAAGGCCCTTGAACAGGTGTTAAGCGCAAGTCATGCACGCTGTCGCAGTTTCCCTGTGAACCTCCACTCGCCGCCCCTGCGCCGCATGGTCATCCTCCCCAGCCCCTCCTCCCGCCTATAAACGGTGCGCGCCCTCCTCTCAATTCACGACCAAGCGTTTCCGATCCCCCCGGGATGTATTATCGTTGCCCAGTGCGCAAACCGAGGCGACCTGACCGTTCAGGCAGCTGCAAGACAATCGAGGGTGTCATGAGCAACGAAAGCATTAATTGGGACAAGCTGGGCTTCGACTACATCAAGACCGACAAGCGCTACCTGTCCGTCTGGCGCGATGGCCAATGGGATCAAGGCACCCTGACCGACGATAACGTCCTGCACATCAGCGAAGGCTCCACGGCCCTGCACTACGGCCAGCAGTGCTTCGAGGGCCTGAAGGCCTACCGCTGCAAGGACGGCTCGGTGAACCTGTTCCGCCCGGACCAGAACGCCGCGCGCATGCAGCGCAGCTGCGCCCGCCTGCTGATGCCGCATGTGCCGACCGAGGTGTTCATCGAGGCGTGCAAGCAGGTGGTCAAGGCCAACGACCGGTTCATTCCACCGCACGGCAAGGGTGCGCTGTACCTGCGTCCGTTCGTCATCGGCGTGGGTGACAACATCGGTGTGCGGACCGCTCCCGAGTTCATCTTCTCGATCTTCGCCATCCCGGTCGGTTCGTACTTCAAGGGCGGCATGAAGCCGCACAACTTCATGATCTCCAACTTCGACCGTGCCGCCCCACAAGGCACCGGCGCGGCCAAGGTCGGCGGCAACTACGCGGCCAGCCTGCAACCGGGTGCCGAAGCCAAGCAACGCAGCTTCGCCGACGCGATCTACCTGGACCCGCTGACCCACAGCAAGATCGAGGAGGTCGGCTCGGCCAACTTCTTCGGCATCACCGCCGACAACGAGTTCGTCACCCCCAAATCGGCCTCGGTGCTGCCTGGCATCACCCGCCTGTCGCTGATGGAACTGGCCGCCTCGCGCCTGGGCCTGAAAGTGATCGAAGGTGACGTGGAAATCGACAACCTGGGCCGCTTCATCGAAGCCGGCGCCTGCGGCACCGCCGCCGTGATCACGCCCATCGGCGGGATCGAGTACAACGGTTCGCTGCACGTCTTCCATGACCTGGAAAAGGTCGGCCCGGTCACCCAGAAGCTGTATGCCGAGCTGACCGGCATCCAGAGCGGTGACGTCGAAGCGCCTGCCGGCTGGATCGTCAAGGTCGCCTGACCTGCCCTGCCCTCGGTCGGGTCGTCACCCGAGACCCGATCGAGCCTGCGCACACAGATGAATTTTTCTTAAACTGGGCGCTGTCCATTGTTTGGCACAATCGTGCTTTCCCTCGCTGCCCAGGAATTCGCATGCCTCGTGTACTGACCATCGAAGACGACGCCGTTACGGCGCAGGAAATCGTCGCCGAACTGTCCACCCATGGTCTGGACGTGGACTGGGCGGACAATGGCCGTGAAGGCCTGGCCAAGGCCATCGGCGGTGGTTACGACCTCATTACCGTGGACCGCATGCTGCCCGAGGTCGATGGCCTGACTATCGTCACCACCCTGCGTGGCCTGAAGATCGCCACCCCGATCCTGATGATCAGCGCGCTGTCGGACGTCGACGAGCGCGTGCGAGGCCTGCGCGCCGGCGGCGACGACTACCTGACCAAGCCCTTCGCGTCCGACGAGATGGCCGCACGGGTCGAAGTGCTGCTGCGCCGCAACAGCGTGCCGATGACCCAGACCCGCCTGCAGGTCGCCGACCTGGAGCTGGACTTGATCAGCCACGAGGCGCGCCGCGGCGAGCAGACCCTGAACCTGCTGCCGACCGAATACAAGCTGCTGGAGTACCTGATGCGCCACGCGGGCCAGGTGATCACGCGCATGATGATCTTCGAGGAAGTGTGGGGCTATCACTTCGACCCCGGCACCAACCTGATCGACGTACACATCGGACGCCTACGCAAGAAGATCGACTCCCCCGGCCAGACGCCCCTGATCCGCACCGTACGAGGCTCCGGCTATGCAATTGCCGAACCCGTCTAAAGGCTGGAGTTCGTCCACCAGCCGACTGCTGGCGCTGTACAGCTTTCTGTTCGTGACCTGGAGCTGCATCCTCATGGGGGTGCTGTACTACGAGGTCTCTGACTACCTGAACAAGCTGACCCGGCATTCCATGCTGCAGCGTCAGCACCTGTTCACCCACATGAGCGGCAAGCAGCTGGACGATGCGCTGATCGCCAGCCAGGCGTTCGAAGAACGCAGCTTCGACGCCTATGGCCTGTTCGATGCGCAACTGCGACCGGTCGGTGGGCGGATCCGCGCCATTCCCGAGGAGCTGCCGCTCGATGGTCGCGTGCACGAACTCGACCGCTGCCTGGATGCCGACGACCCCCATGTTCCGCGCGACAGCTGCGATGCGGTGGCGATCAAGGTCCAGGACGGGCGCTGGCTGGTGCTGGTGCGCGACAATGGCTCGCTGTTCGTGGTCACGCGCATCATCCTGCACGCCCTGCTCTGGGGCATCTCGCTGACCCTGATTCCGGGCTTCGCCGGCTGGTACCTGCTGCGCCGCAGGCCGCTCAAGCGCATCCGCGCGGTGCAGGCCAGCGCCGAGCTGATCGTCGCGGGTGATCTGACCCACCGCTTGCCGCTCTCCAGCCGCCGTGACGAGCTGGACATGCTGGCGGCCATCGTCAATGCCATGCTCGACCGGATCGAGCGGCTCATGCACGAGGTCAAAGGGGTCTGCGACAACATCGCCCACGACCTGCGCACACCGCTCACGCGCTTGCGGGCGCAGCTGTACCGGATCCGCCAGCAGAACGGCGATGACTGGGCCGACGCACCGGCTCTGGACCAGGCCATCAGCGACACCGACACCCTGATGGCGCGCTTTCGCGGCCTGCTGCGCATCAGCGAACTGGAGGACCGACGGCGTCGTGCCGGGTTCGTCGACATCGACCCCACCGAGTTGCTGGTGGAGCTGCACGACTTCTACCTGCCGCTGGCCGAAGACGGCGGTATCAGCCTGAGCCTGGTACAGCCGAGCCGACTGCCCGCCGTGCATGGCGACCGGGAGCTGCTGTTCGAGGCATTGGCCAACCTGGTCGGCAACGCCATCAAGTTCACGCCCGAGGGTGGCCAGGTGCGGATCGACGCCGCGGTCGATGGCAAGGTGCTGAGCATCGCGGTGGAGGACAGTGGGCCGGGGATTCCGGAAAGCGAACGCCAGGCGGTGTTGAAACGCTTCTACCGAAGCGAGGAAGGCCATCGGCATGCGGGGTTCGGGCTGGGATTGTCGATCGTCGCGGCGATCGTGGACCTGCACGGGTTCCAGCTGGAGGTGGGGGCTGGCGCGTTGGGTGGGGCACGGTTGGTGTTGCGCTGCCCGTTGGGGTGATGAGCTGTCTTCGATAGCTTGTGGGCCCTAGCGGGCCCAATCGCGGCCGGTCCGGCACCCCGGCAGGGGCCGCTCCCACAGGTGACCGCGATAGCCTACAGCCCCGCGGTGGGGCTACGGGTGTAGGAGCGGCCCCTGCCGGGGCGCCGGACCGGCCGCGATTGGGCCCGCAGGGCCCACACCGCAGTCGCTGCGTTAACGCAGGTTCTACCAGAACGCCAGACCCACTCCGCGGGGCCGCATTGCGACCCCGCGTGCTGTCAGGACCCCCGTAGACCCTGACGCCGCCTCACTCCGCCAACCGCCAGGTGGTGCCGCCCTTCCCGTCTTCCAGCACCACGCCCATCGCGGTCAACTGGTCGCGCACGCGATCGGACTC
Source organism: Pseudomonas monteilii (assembly GCA_001534745.1). NCBI lineage: Bacteria > Pseudomonadati > Pseudomonadota > Gammaproteobacteria > Pseudomonadales > Pseudomonadaceae > Pseudomonas > Pseudomonas alabamensis. The sequence continues at coordinate 1,828,756 of CP013997.1, read as the reverse complement.
GGCCCAGTTCTTCTCCGCGCGCGCCGCCAGGCGTGCCTGGATCAGCGCTTCGACTTCGGCTGCATCGACCTTGCCTTCGGCACCGGCGCGCAGGAAATCATCGGCGTCCAGCTGCAGCACGCCGAGCACGTCACCCAGCTCGCGCAGGCGACCGGCCAGACCGGCCGCCGCCTGAGGATCGCTGTCGCGCAGGCGGTTGATCTCGCGCACCAGGTCGAACAGCACCGCGCAGGCTTCGGGCGTGCCGAAGTCGTCGTTCATCGCCACGGCGAAGCGTTCGGCGAAGGCTTCACCGCCTGCCGCCGGCACCCGAGGCAGGCCCCGCAGGGCGTGGTAGAAACGCTCCAGGGCGCCCTTGGCATCGCGCAGGCTGTCCTCGGAGTAGTTGATGGCGCTGCGGTAGTGGCTGGCCACCAGCAGGTAGCGCACCACCTCGGGGTGGTACTTGGCGAGCACGTCGCGGATCGTGAAGAAGTTGTTCAGCGACTTGGACATCTTCTCGCCGTTGATGCGGATCATGCCGCAGTGCATCCAGGCCTTGGCGTACGGCTTGCCGGTGGCCGCCTCGCTCTGGGCGATCTCGTTCTCGTGGTGCGGGAACTCCAGGTCGCTGCCACCGCCATGGATGTCGAAGCTCTCGCCCAGGCAGCAGGTGGACATCACCGAGCACTCGATGTGCCAGCCCGGACGGCCAGCGCCCCAGGGCGATTCCCAGCTCGGCTCACCCGGCTTGGCGGCCTTCCACAGCACGAAGTCCAGCGGATCCTGCTTGGCCTCGCCGACCTCGATGCGCGCGCCGATGCGCAGGTCTTCGATCTTGCGTCGCGAGAGCTTGCCGTAGCCGACGAACTTGCCGACACGGTAGTACACGTCGCCATTGCCCGGTGCGTAGGCGTAGCCCTTGTCGATCAGGGTCTGGATCATCGCGTGCATGCCCGGGATGTGGTCAGTGGCGCGAGGCTCCTGATCCGGCGGCAGGATGTTCAGGCGACGCTCGTCCTCGTGCATGGCGTCGATCATGCGCGCGGTGAGCACGTCGAAGCGCTCGCCGTTGGCATTGGCACGGTGGATGATCTTGTCGTCGATGTCGGTGATGTTGCGCACGTAGGTCAGGTCGTACCCACTCTTGCGCAGCCAACGGGTGGCCAGGTCGAAGGCCACCATGCTGCGCCCGTGGCCCAGGTGGCAGTAGTCGTACACGGTCATGCCGCAGACGTACATGCGCACCTTGTTGCCATCGAGCGGGGTGAAGACTTCCTTGGCCTTGGTCAGGGTGTTGTAGATGGTTAGCACGAAAAGTCCTCAGCTGCCCCAGGAGTCACGCAGGGTGACGGTGCGGTTGAACACCGGGCGACCCGGCTGGCTGTCCTTCAGGTCGGCGCAGAAGTAGCCTTCGCGCTCGAACTGGAAGCGGTCTTCCGGCGCGGCCTGGGCCAGCGACGGCTCGGCGCGGCAACCGGTCAGCACCTGCAGCGAGTCGGGGTTGATGTTGTCCAGGAAGCTGCCGCCGTCCTCGGTCTTCTCCGGGTTCGGCGAACGGAACAGGCGGTCGTACAGACGCACTTCGCATTCCAGGCTGCCTTCGGCCGGCACCCAGTGGATCACGCCCTTGACCTTGCGGCCTTCGGGGTTCTTGCCCAGGGTGTCCGGATCGTAGGAGCAGCGCAGCTCGACGACGTTGCCGTCGGCGTCCTTGATCGCCTCGTCGGCGCGGATCACGTAGCTGCCGCGCAGGCGGACCTCACCGTTGGGCTCCAGGCGCTTGTAGCCCTTGGGCGGGGTTTCCATGTAGTCGTCGCGGTCGATGTACAGCTCGCGGGCGAACGGCAGCACGCGAACGCCCATGTCTTCCTTGGGGTGACGTGGCAGTTCGAGCTGCTCGACCTGGCCTTCGGGGTAGTTGGTGATGACCACCTTCAGCGGGCGCAGCACGCACATGGCGCGTGGCGCGGTGCGGTCCAGGTCGTCACGGATGCAGAACTCGAGCATCGACATGTCGACCACGCCGTCGGAACGGTTGGTGCCGATCATCTCGCAGAAGTTGCGGATCGAGGCCGGGGTGTAGCCACGACGACGGAAGCCCGACAGGGTCGACATGCGCGGATCGTCCCAGGATTCGACGTGGTGCTCGTCCACCAGCTGCTTGAGCTTGCGCTTGGAGGTGATGGTGTAGTTCAGGTTCAGTCGGCTGAACTCGTACTGGCGCGGGTGGGCCGGCACCGGCAGGTTGTCCAGGAACCATTCGTACAGCGGGCGATGGCCTTCGAACTCGAGGGTGCAGATCGAGTGGGTGATGCCTTCGATGGCGTCGGACTGGCCGTGGGTGAAGTCGTAGTTGGGGTAGATGCACCAGGCATCGCCCGTCTGGTGGTGATGGGCGTGACGGATCCGGTAGAGGATCGGGTCGCGCAGGTTCATGTTCGGCGACGCCATGTCGATCTTGGCGCGCAGGACGCGCTCGCCATCCTTGAACTCGCCGGCCTTCATGCGCGCGAACAGGTCCAGGTTCTCCTCGACGCTGCGCTCGCGGTACGGGCTGTCCTTGCCAGGCTCGGTCAGGCTGCCGCGGTAGGCGCGGGCCTCGTCCGGGGTCAGGTCGCAGACGTAGGCCTTGCCCCGCTTGATCAGCTCCACCGCCCAGGCGTGCAGCTGGTCGAAGTAGTTCGAGGCGTAGCGCACTTCGCCAGCCCACTCGAAGCCCAGCCACGTGACGTCGCGCTGAATGGCGTCGATGTATTCCTGGTCTTCCTTGGCCGGGTTGGTGTCGTCGAATCGCAGGTGACAGGCGCCGCCGAACTCCTTGGCCAGGCCGAAGTTCACGCAGATCGACTTGGCGTGGCCGATGTGCAGGTAACCATTGGGCTCAGGCGGGAAACGCGTGACGATGCGGCTGTGCTTGCCAGCGTCCAGGTCGGCCTGGATGATCGGCCGCAGGAAGTTCGCAGGGACGGCAGGCGCCCCTTTGGCAGCGGCATTCGGAGCGTTGTCGGCAGTGGGCTTGCTCATGTGGATCCTTTGAAGACGGGTAAACGGCCATCGGGTAGGCCGACTGAAACAAAGGGCTTATCATAGCCGAAGCAGTCAAGTCGCCGACAGCCGGACGCCGAGAATCTGCCGTGTTTTATCGCCAGGCCGACGCCGCTCGCATGACGCGAAGTGTGCCCTGGTTCTGGAAACGTGCGTCAGGTCTTGCGTACGCCCGTTGGCGAACCCTATTCATGAACGTCTTGAAAAAGCGAGTTCCAGCATGTCCAAAGTCAAACTGAGCACCAATCACGGCGACATCGTCCTGCAACTGAACGCCGAGAAAGCGCCACAGACCACCGAGAACTTCGTTCAGTACGTCAAGGAAGGCCACTACGATGGCACCGTGTTCCACCGCGTGATCAAGGGCTTCATGATCCAGGGTGGCGGTTTCGAAGCCGGCATGAGCCAGAAGAAAACCCGCGCCTCGATCCAGAACGAAGCCGACAACGGCCTGAAGAACACCAAGTACAGCATCGCCATGGCCCGTACCATGGACCCGCACTCGGCCTCGGCGCAGTTCTTCATCAACGCCTCGGACAACGACTTCCTCAACCACAGCGGCAAGAACACCCAGGGTTGGGGTTACGCGGTATTCGGCGAAGTGATCGAAGGCCGTGAGGTGGTCGATGCCATCGAGAAGGTCGCCACGGGCTCCAAAGCCGGCCACCAGGACGTGCCGAAAGACGACGTGGTCATCGAGAAAGCCGAGATCATTGAGTGATCCTGCTGATCTCTGATCTTCATTTGCAAGAAGAGCGCCCGGACATCACCCGGGCGTTTCTCGCGTTGCTCGACGGCCGAGCCCGGAGCGCCAGCGCGCTGTACATCCTGGGCGACTTCTTCGAAGCCTGGATCGGTGACGACGGCATGTCGCCGTTCCAGCAGTCGATCTGCCAGGCGTTGCGCGTGGTGAGCGACCGGGGCACGGCCGTGTACCTGATGCACGGCAACCGGGATTTCCTGATCGGCCAGGCGTTCTGCGAAGCCGCGGGCTGTACGCTGCTCAGCGACCCCAGCGTGGTGGACCTTGGCGGCGAGCGTGTCTTGCTGATGCACGGCGACAGCCTGTGCACACGGGATGTGGGCTACCTGAAGCTGCGTCGGGTGTTACGCAATCCGCTGACCCTGTGGATCCTGCGTCACCTGTCGCTGGCCAACCGGCAGCGCCTGGCCCGCAAGCTGCGCAGCGAAAGCAAGGCGCAGACGCAAATGAAAGCGACGGAGATCATCGACGTCACCCCCGAGGAAATTCCTCAGGTGATGGCGGCCCATGGCGTGCGCACACTGATCCATGGGCACACCCACCGCCCGGCCATCCACAAGCTGATGGTCGACGGCGAGCCGGCACGGCGCATCGTGCTGGGCGACTGGGACCGCCAGGGCTGGGCGTTGCAGGTGGACGAACAGGGGTTTCAGCTGGCGCCGTTCGCGATCGGGTGAGCTATAAGCTGCAAGCTCACTTCTCCAACAAACCCTGAACACCCCTTTCACGTTTTTCCGACATCTACCTGGGCACACTGACCTGGCTTCGAAACGTTCTTGACCCGCTGCCCTGGCGGGTTTTCTTTTTTCTGCAGGTTACGTTTTTCTGCAGGTTACGTTTCCGCCTCGCCCTCTTCCGCTTTTGCCTGCCCCTCCCGCCCTGCTGGACCATACGGGATTCGCTTGCCCGCCTGCTGCCCGACCTCCACGGCTTGCCCGTCACGCTGTTTGCCCTGCCGCGCCTGCCCCACCAAGCGAGGAATCAGGTCGCCTTCGGGCAGGTGACGCCAGAAGCGTCCGGGCATGTGCATGCGCATGGCATCCGGATTAAGCCGTGCCGGGTTGAAGATATGCCGGTAGTAGACGCGCCACAGCTCGGCGCCTGGATCTTCGGCATGGCGGGCCCAGGCCTGCCAGTGCGGTGGGCAGACCCGTTGGTAATCGAAGGCCGCGCCGTCGTAGCGGATACCGTCGAGGGGTGTCGCGATCAGCCAGCGCTGGCGGCCCAGGCGCTCGGCAAAATGCCCGCTGGCGCTTTCGAGGATGTCATGCGCCGGCTCGTGGTAGGCGATCAGGTCCAGTTGCAGCCGTTCGGCAACGGCCTCGGGCAAGGGCACGAAACGCAAGAACGCGTGCAGGTGGTGAGCCTCGCGGTTGACCTGCTTGATGCGCCGGTGCAGCTCGCTGCCCAGGCGATCGCCCGGCAGCATGGCGGTGCGGTCGCCATGGGCGACCCGCCAGAGCACTTCGTAGAGCAGGTTCCAGCGCTGCTCGCCGCAGTACCGCGAAGCCTGTTCCAACTGACCCAGCAAGGTACTGGGAATGCGGGCGCGAAACGGCCCGAGCCCGTCGGGCAGCGGGCGCGGCACGGCCAGCAGGTCGTCCATCGGCCCGTGGGCCCAGTTGACCTGGGACGGGTCGATGCCGTGGCTGAGCAAGGTGCGCGCCTGGTCGCGCCAGCAGGCGAAGCGTTCCTCGCAGTCGAGTGCGATCAACCCCACAACCCCATCTGCACCGGGGCCTGGGGCTCCCGCAGCCGCGCGCGCAACAGGCTGCTGCGCACATCCGCTTCCGGTGGCCGGTAGTCGCTGGTGACGATGAACGGCCTGGCCTTTTCCAGTACGCAGCGCAACTGGATGAGGTCGTCGTAGCGAATGCGCCGTTCGCGGCGCAGGGCCAGCAGACGCTGCACGCTGCGCATGCCCACGCCCGGGATGCGCGCCAGCACGGCCGGCTCGGCGCGGTTCACGTCCACCGGGAACACCTCGCGGTTGGACAGCGCCCAGGCCAGCTTGGGGTCGATGTCCAGGTCCAGGTTGCCGGCCTTGCCCAGCAGCTCTCCGGCCTTGTAGCCGTAGCCGCGCATGAGAAAGTCCGCCTGGTACAGGCGGTGCTCGCGCAACAGGGGCGGTGCGGCCAGGGGCACGCTGTTGGGGCTGTCCGGGATCGGGCTGAACGCCGAGTAGTAGACGCGCTTGAGGCCGAAGCCGGTGTACAGCGACTCGGCGTTGCGCAGGATGGTCCGGTCGTCGGTGGTGTCGGCGCCGACGATCATCTGAGTGCTCTGCCCCGAGGGCGCAAAGCGTGGTGCCCGCGCCTCGCCCGCCACGTTCAGCTGCCCGCGCTGGATGGTGCCCATGGCCTGGCGGATGATGCTGGCCTGCTTTTCCGGGGCCAGCCGCGTGAGGCTTTCGTCGGTCGGCAGCTCGATGTTGACGCTCAGGCGGTCGGCCAGGCGCCCGGCCTCTTCGATCAGTAAAGGATCGGCATCCGGGATGGTCTTGAGGTGGATGTAGCCGCGGAAGTTGTGCTCTTCGCGCAGCAGACGCGCCACCTCCACCATCTGCTCCATGGTGTAGTCGGCCGAGCGGATGATGCCCGAGCTGAGGAACAGCCCGCTGATGCAGTTGCGGCGGTAGAAGTCCAGCGTCAGGCGCACCACTTCCTCGGGCGTGAAGCGGGCACGGGGCACATTGCTGGAGCGACGGTTGATGCAGTACTGGCAGTCGTACAGGCAGAAGTTGGTGAGCAGGATCTTGAGCAGGGACACACAGCGCCCGTCAGGCGTGAAGCTGTGACAGATGCCCATGCCATTGGTCGAGCCGATGCCGTCGCGCCCACGCGAACTGCGCTTGGGCGCACCGCTGCTGGCACAGGAGGCATCGTACTTGGCGGCGTCGGCGAGGATGCCGAGCTTGGCGATCAGCTGCATTGGCGCACTCTCTGGACTGAATATTCATACAGTATTTGCAGAGACGATCCTATGCAAGTGCTGACGGTCGGATCGCGCCCGTCCGGGCTTGAAAACACGGGCATCCGACCGGTGGTTCAGCCCCAGCCTTCCAGGCGCATGGTGGCCCGGACCAGGCGCTGTTCCTCCTGTTCGATCTCGCGCAGATGGTCGCGCACGCTGTGGATGTGATCCCGGGCTGCGCGCAGCGCCTGGTCGGGCAATTGCGCCATCACGGCGTGGTAGAGCCGGGTGTGCTGACGGTCGATCTGACGCTTGTGGGTCGGGCGGCAGTACAGGTTGTTCACACAGGCGAACACCGTGCTCAAGGTCAGGTCGCTCAGGGTCTGCAAGGTGTGCACCAGCACCGGGTTGTGCGACGCCTCGCTGATCGCCCGGTGAAAGGCGTGATCCAGGCGCGCCTGCTCACGGGCGTCGTGACGCTGCGGGCCTTCATGGGCGGCGACCATCTCTTCGAACCGGCGCGTGATCAGCAGGCGATCCACCTCGGTGGCACGCAGGGCCGCAAGCCGCGCCGATTCGCCTTCGAGCAGGGCACGGACTTCGAGCAGGTCGAACAAGGTCCGCGGCTGGGAGCTGAACAGGTGCATCAGGGGCGTGGTGTGGTCCGCCCGGTCGAGATCGGCGACGTAAGAGCCGCGCCCATGCTCGGTTTCGACGATGCCGCGACCACGCAGGATGCGCAGGCCTTCGCGCAGGGCCGAGCGCGAACAACCGAGCTTGTCCACCAGGCGCCGCTCGGAAGGCAACGCCTGGCCGACCTTGAGCACGCCGTCGACGATCAGCTTCTCGAGGCGCGCGGCGACCTGCTCGGCGACTTGGGTCTTGGCAGGTGCTGGCTGAGGCGAAATGAGCATTGCGGACCCTCGTGAACTGGTAGGACCAGTGGCAGGTTACCCCAGGCTGTTCGGACACAGCGTAGCGCAGGAACCGTGGTTTCGCAGGGCATGGCGGTCCTGTGCCGACACGAACTGGTCCGACCAGTCGCCGGTGGCGTCGACAGCAGCCATCGCCTCCAGCACCCTCAGGGCATCGAAACCGATCCGCCCTGTGCCGCCCAGGCACACGGCAGAAGGCTGTCGTGATAACAAGAACAAGGAAGCGCCATGAACCTTCTCTACGACGAGTGCATCGACGGTGCCCTGACCCATGTGGACCAGGCCGAAGTGCTCCGGCGCCTGCGCGCTGCGGTGCCGGACCTCGACCTTCTGCACAGCCTGGAAGACCTGCGCCCCTACGAATGCGACGGGCTGTCCGCCTACCGCGTGGTACCGCTGCTGGTGGCCCTGCCTGTACGGCTCGATCAGGTCCAGGCCCTGCTCCGGGTGTGCCATGCGTTGCGTGTGCCCGTGGTAGCCCGTGGCGCCGGCACGGGGCTGTCCGGTGGCGCCTTGCCGCTGGAGCAAGGGGTGCTGCTGGTGATGGCGCGCTTCAACCGAATTCTGGAGGTCAACCCCGCCGGGCGCTTCGCGCGTGTGCAACCCGGCGTGCGTAACCTGGCCATCTCCCAGGCCGCCGCGCCCCATGGTCTGTACTACGCGCCGGACCCGTCCTCGCAGATCGCCTGCTCCATCGGCGGCAATGTGGCCGAGAACGCCGGGGGCGTGCATTGCCTCAAATACGGGCTGACCGTGCACAACCTGCTGAAGGTGGAGGTCATGACCATCGAAGGCGACTGCATGACCCTCGGCAGCGACGCGCTGGACGCGCCGGGCTTCGACCTGCTGGCCCTGTTCACCGGCTCCGAGGGCCTGCTGGGCATCGTCACCGAAGTGACCGTCAAGCTGCTGCCGCTGCCCCAGGTCGCCCGGGTACTGCTGGCCAGCTTCGACACCGTAGAACAGGCTGGGCGCGCCGTGGCCGACATCATCAGCGCCGGGATCATCCCGGCGGGCCTGGAAATGATGGACAACCTGTCGATTCGCGCGGCGGAAGATTTCATCCACGCCGGGTACCCGGTCGAGGCCGCGGCGATCCTGCTGTGCGAACTCGATGGCGTGGAGTCCGATGTGCACGAGGATTGCCAGCGGGTCGAGGCGGTGCTGCGCGCGGCCGGCGCCACGCAGGTGCGGCTGGCACGGGATGCCGCCGAGCGGGCGCGCTTCTGGGCCGGGCGCAAGAACGCCTTCCCGGCGGTCGGGCGGCTGTCGCCGGACTACTACTGCATGGACGGCACCATTCCGCGACGCGCCTTGCCCGGTGTGCTCGACGCCATCGCCGCGCTGTCGCGCGAACACGGGCTGCGGGTGGCCAACGTGTTCCATGCTGGCGACGGCAACATGCACCCGTTGATCCTGTTCGACGCCAACCAGCCAGGTGAACTGGCGCGCGCCGAAGCCCTGGGCAGCCGGATCCTCGAGCTGTGCGTGGCGGTCGGGGGCAGCATCACCGGCGAGCATGGCGTGGGCCGCGAGAAGATCAACCAGATGTGCGTGCAGTTCAACGGCGACGAGCTGACCCTGTTCCATGCGGTCAAGCAGGCCTTCGACGCGCACGGCCTGCTCAACCCCGGCAAGAACGTCCCGACCCTGCACCGCTGCGCCGAGTTCGGCGCGATGCACGTGCACCACGGGCAGTTGCCCTTCCCTGACCTGGAGCGCTTCTGATGAGCGTCGACCGCGATGCCAGCGCCGCGTTGCGGGCGCAGGTCGAACAGGCCCTGGCCGAGGGCACGCCCTTGCGCATCCAGGGCAGCGGCAGCAAGGCCATGCTGGGCGAGGCGGTGCCGGGCCAGGTGCTCGACACCCGTGAGCACCGCGGCATCGTCAGCTATGACCCGACCGAACTGGTGCTGACCGCGCGCGCCGGTACGCCGCTGGCAGAGGTCGAAGCGGTGCTGGCGGCCGCCGGCCAGCGGTTGCCGTTCGAGCCGCCGCATCTGGGTGAAGGCGCCACCGTCGGCGGCATGGTCGCCGCGGGCCTGTCCGGGCCACGCCGTCCCTGGGCCGGCTCGGTGCGCGATCATGTCCTGGGGACTCGGATGATCAGCGGTCACGGCACGCTGCTGCGCTTTGGCGGTGAAGTGATGAAGAACGTCGCCGGCTACGACCTGTCGCGGCTGTTGACCGGCAGCTTCGGGTGCCTGGGCGTGCTTACCGAGGTCTCGCTGAAGGTGCTGCCCGTGCCCCGCGCCTGCCGCAGTTTGCGCCTGCCTTTGGGCCGAGCCGAAGCGCTTGCGCAGTTGACCGCATGGGGTCAGCAGCCCTTGCCGATCAGTGCCGCGTGTCACGACGGCCAGGCCCTGTACCTGCGCCTGGAAGGGGGTGAAGGTTCGGTGGCCTCGGCGGCGGATCGTCTGGGGGGTGAGCCTCTCGAGGACGGCTATTGGGCCGACCTGCGCGAGCAACGCCTGAGTTTCTTCGCCAGTCCGGCGACCCTCTGGCGGCTGGCCTTGCCGAGCGGCAGCGGTGAACTCGACCTCCCCGGCCAGCAGTTGATCGACTGGGGCGGTGGCCAGCGTTGGCTCACCTCCGATGCCGCAGCCGAGGACATCCGTCAGGCGGTGACTCGGCTTGGCGGGCATGCCACTCGGTATCGTCAGGGGCCAGCGGGGTTTCATCCCCTGCCCGAGCCGCTGCGGCGCTATCACCTCAGCCTCAAGCAGCAACTGGACCCCCAAGGGATCTTCAACCCAGGCCGGCTCTACGCCGAGTGGTGAGGCCACCATGCAAACCAACCTGAGCGACGAGGCCAAGTGCCTGCCCCGTGCGGACGAAGCCGAGCGCATCCTGCGTTCGTGCGTGCACTGCGGGTTCTGCACGGCGACCTGCCCGACCTACCAGCTGCTCGGCGACGAGCTGGACGGGCCGCGCGGGCGTATCTACCTGATCAAGCAGGTGCTGGAGGGCGAACCGGTCACCGCCAAGACCCAGGAGCACCTAGACCGTTGCCTGACCTGTCGCAACTGCGAGACCACCTGCCCGTCCGGGGTGCGCTACCACGACCTGCTGGACATTGGCCGGGCCGAGGTCGAGCGGCAGGTGCCGCGCCCGCTCGGCGAGCGCCTGCTGCGCGAAGGCTTGCGCCAGGTCGTGCCGCGTCCGGCGCTGTTCGAGGCACTGACCCGTACGGCCAAGGTCTTTCGCCCCCTGCTGCCGGCACCGTTGCGCGAAAAACTGCCGCGCGCACCCCAGGCCGCCAAGCCGCGCCCCCAGCGCCTGCACCGTCGTCAGGTGCTGCTGCTCGAGGGCTGCGTGCAGCCGACCCTGTCACCCAATACCAACGCCGCGGCGACGCGCGTGCTCGATCGCCTGGGCATCGGCGTCACGCCCGTGCGCGAAGCCGGCTGCTGCGGCGCCGTGGACTACCACCTCAATGCCCAGGCCACCGGGCTGGCACGGGCCCGACGCAACATCGACGCCTGGTGGCCCGCGTTGGAGGCCGGCGCCGAGGCCATCGTGCAGACCGCCAGTGGCTGCGGCGCCTTCGTGCGTGACTATGGCCACCTGCTCAAGGACGACCCGGCGTATGCCGTCAAGGCGGCACGGGTCAGCGCCCTGACCCGGGACCTGGTGGAAGTGCTGGGCCAGGAGCCGCTGGAGACCCTCGCGGTGCGGGCCGAAGGTCGACTCGCCGTGCATTGCCCGTGCACCCTGCAGCATGCCCAGAAACTCGGCGGCGCCGTCGAGGCCTTGTTGACCCGCCTCGGCTTCAGCCTCACGCCGGTGCCCGACGGCCACCTGTGCTGCGGCTCGGCCGGGACCTACTCGCTGACCCAACCGGCGCTGTCGCGGCAACTGCGCGACCACCGACTCGATGCGCTGGAAAGCGGCCAACCCGACCTGATTGTCACCGCCAACATCGGTTGCCAGGTTCACCTCGACGGCGCCGGGCGTACGCCCGTGCGTCACTGGATCGAACACGTGGAAGATGCCCTCACCTAGGAGCTTGTCATGCAACGCAAAGCCGTACTCGAGTACACCGACATCACCCGCCTGCTGGCCGCCGCCCGCGAGGAGGCGCAGCGGCACGGCTGGGCCGTGAGCATCGCCGTGGTCGACGATGGCGGGCACCCGCTGGCCCTGGAACGGCTCGACGGCTGCGCCCCCATCGCCGCCTACATCTCCACCGAGAAAGCCCGCAGCGCGGCGTTGGGCCGGCGTGACACCAAAGGCTACGAAGACATGGTCAATGGCGGCCGTACCGCGTTCGTCAGCGCCCCGCTGCTGACCTCGCTGGAAGGTGGGTTGCCGGTGCGCGTGGATGGTCAGGTGATCGCAGCGGTCGGCGTGTCCGGCGTCAAGGCCGAACAGGATGCCCAGGTCGCGGCAGCGGCCCTCGCGGCCCTGTGAGCGGTACCGACCTGAATGGAATGTGAACGAACGGAGATTTCCCATGAGCGAACGCGTCACCTGCCACCGCCTGGGTGTGGCCAGCCCTCTCAAGCGATTCATCGACACCGAAGTGCTGCCTGGCACCGGCCTCGACTCTTCGGCCTTCTGGCTTGGCCTCGACGCGCTGGTGCATGACCTGGCACCGCGCAACCGTGCGCTGCTGGTCGAACGCGACCGCCTGCAAGCCGAGCTGGACGCCTGGCACCGTGCCCACCCCGGCCCGGTAGCAGACCTGGACGCCTATCGGCGTCACCTGCAGGATATCGGCTATCTGTTGCCGGTGCCCGACTCGGTACGCGTGCGCACGGCCAACGTGGACCGCGAGATCACCGTGCAGGCCGGCCCGCAGCTGGTGGTGCCGGTGATGAACGCCCGCTACGCGCTCAATGCCGCCAATGCCCGCTGGGGCTCGCTGTACGATGCCCTGTACGGAACCGATGTGATCCCCCGCGACCCGCAGGCCGACGCCACGCGCGGCTACGACCCGGCCCGCGGCGCCCGGGTGATCGCGTTTGCCCGCGCGTTTCTCGACCGTACCTTCCCGCTCGAGGCGGCGTCCCATGTCGAGGCCACGGCCTACACCGTCGTGAAGGGACACTTGCAGGTCACCCTGGGCGATGGTCGGCAGGTCGGGCTCAGCGATCCAACACAGTTCGTCGGTCATCAGGGCGAGGCCACGGCGCCTCACGCCGTACTGCTTGTTCATCACGACCTGCACGTGGAGATCCAGATCGACCGTACCAGCCCCATCGGCGCCAGCGACCCGGCTGGCGTCAAGGACCTGCTGCTGGAAGCGGCGCTGACCACCATCATGGACTGCGAGGATTCGGTGGCGGCGGTCGATGCCGAGGACAAGGTGCTCGTCTACCGCAACTGGCTGGGGCTGATGAAGGGCGACCTGTCCGAGGCGATCAGTAAGGGAGGACAGTCGTTCACCCGTACCCTGGCGGCCGACCGGCACTATCAGGGCCATGATGGTACGCCGCTCACCTTGCCAGGACGCTCGCTGCTGTTCGTGCGCAACGTCGGCCATCTGATGACCACGTCGGCCGTCGTCGACGAGCAGGGCCAGCCGATTCCGGAAGGCCTGCTCGACACCGTGGTTACCAGCCTGGCGGCGCTGCACGACTTGCAACGCCGGGGCAACTCGCGTACTGGCAGCGTCTACATCGTCAAACCGAAGATGCATGGGCCGGCCGAGGTGGCCTTCGCTGCCGAGCTGTTCGGCCAGGTCGAGGACCTGCTGGGGCTGCCCCGCTACACCTTGAAGATGGGCATCATGGACGAGGAGCGACGCACCAGCGTCAACCTCAAGGCCTGCATCGCCGAGGCCGTCGACCGCGTGGTGTTCATCAACACCGGCTTTCTCGACCGCACCGGTGACGAGATGCACACGGCCATGGAAGCCGGCGCGATGCTGCGCAAGGGCGACATGAAGGGCACGCCGTGGATCCAGGCCTACGAGCGCAACAACGTGCGGGTAGGCCTGAGCTGCGGGCTGCGCGGACAGGGACAGATCGGCAAGGGCATGTGGGCGATGCCGGACCTGATGGCGGCCATGCTCGAACAGAAGATCGCCCATCCCCAGGCAGGCGCCACCACCGCCTGGGTGCCCTCGCCCACGGCCGCCACGTTGCACGCCTTGCATTACCATCAGGTGGACGTGCGCCAGGTGCAGGTCGCGCTGGAACGCGAAGCGCCGGACGCGCAGCACGATGACCTGTGGCGTGACCTGTTGAAGGTGCCCGTCAGCCCCTCGCCACGCTGGAGCGCCGAGGAGATCCAGGCCGAGCTGGACAACAACTGCCAAGGCATCCTGGGGTATGTGGTGCGCTGGGTCGAGCATGGCGTGGGCTGCTCGAAGGTGCCGGACATCCATGACGTGGGCCTGATGGAAGACCGCGCCACCCTGCGCATTTCGGCGCAGCACATCGCCAATTGGCTGCACCACGGCGTGGTCAGTGCCGAACAGGTGCGCGCCACATTGACGCGCATGGCGCGGGTGGTGGATGGCCAGAATGCCGGTGACCCCAGCTATCGACCGATGGCAGCCGACGGCGAGCGCTCTCATGCGTTTCGGGCGGCGTGCGACCTGGTGTTCAAGGGGCGCGAGCAGCCTAGCGGGTATACCGAGCCGTTGTTGCATGCGTGGCGCGTGAGGTTCAAGCGGGAGGCGTGAAGGGTGCTGCCCTGCGCTCCTGTAAAACCGCTGGTCCTGTCGCAGCCCGGCAAGGCCGTATAGTTTGGACACCATGGTAGGTCTGGCAGACCAGGGCCGTGCCTATAAGGGGGCTTGCCTGTGATGCAGGCGGTGACGGGTCGGACGCCATCGCGGGCAAGCCCGCTCCCACAGGCCCGTGGCGGCCGGTTTCATCGCGGCGTGGTCGTGGGTGGTGTTTAGGCTGCATCACTGTCTGGCAGACCAGCACATCCACACAGACCGTGGCGGCCGGTCTCTTCGCGGCGTGGTCGTGGGTGGTTGGGCTGCATCACTGATCTGGAAGACCGGCGCATCCCCTTGTGGGAGCGGGCTTGCCCGCGATGCAGGCGGTGCCGGGCCGAATGCTATCGCGGGCAAGCCCGCTCCCACACAGGCTGTATGAAAGCGCTGAAGGTCCGTGCTGGACCGCAGCGCTGATGGATCAGAAGCCTACCGTCGCCGACAGCAGGTACGTCCGGGGTGTCGACAGGGTCAGCCCTGGTTCGCTGTCATCCGGCGCGCCTGCCGAGCTCCAGTAATAATCGTCCAACACGTTCTCGACGCTCGCACGCAGCGTGACGTCCTTGTGGTCGATCTTGAAGGCATACCGGGCGCCCAGGTCGAAGCGCTTCGAGGCGTCGATCTCCTTGCCGTTGGCCTGGTCCAGGTACTGCGAGCCGGTGTAGATGCCGCGTCCGGTCAGGGTTAAGCCGGTGACACCGGGTACGTCCCACTCGGCGCTGAGGTTGACGTTGTATTCGGGTGTGGCCGGTGCGCGGTTGCCGTCGAAGGTGCCGTTGACGGTCCCGGTGAGCTGGCTGTCGATGTACATCACCCCGCCCAGCACGCGCACGCCGCTGACCGGTTCGCCGAACACGGTCAGCTCGACGCCGTCATTGCGCCGCTTGCCATTGGGACCGAACACCCGCGAGGTGGCGTTGGTCTCGTAGGCCGGCTGCTTGATGCGAAACACACTGGCGGTGACGGCCATGTCGCCCAGGTCGTACTTGGCGCCGACCTCGACCTGGCGGCTCACGAACGGTGGGAAGATCTCGTCCTCGTTGATCGACACCGACGGCGCGATCTTGCCTTGGCTCAGGCCTTCCATGTAGTTGGCATAGACCGACAGCTGATCGCTGACTTTGTACAGCACGCCACCGGAGGGTGAAACCTTCTCCTCGTCATAGGCCGTGTCGCCTTTGATGCCGTCCTCCCAGTCATCGACCTTGACCCGCTGCCAACGCGCGCCCAGGGTCAGTTGCAGGCGGTCCTCGAAGAAGCCCAGGGTGTCGCTCAGCGCCACGCCGCTGAAGCGGTTTTCCGTGTAGACCTTGGAATCGAGTCGGGTGGGGATGGCCGGCGTAGCTGTTTCGATGGGGTGGTATAAGTTGCTGCGCGCCGTGGCGTAGCGGCCCCCACCGTTGGTGAAGTCCATGTAGAAATGCGTGGCCGACAGGTTCACCTCATGGCTCACCGACCCGGTCTGGAACCAGTTGCGCACGCCCAAGGTGGCCGTACGCACGCGCTCGTCGCGGGTGAAATCCCGTGGCTGGACATTGAAATCGCCGGCATCGTTGATGACCGACACGGCATGGCGCAGGAAATCGTGGTCGCTCTTGCGGGCGCCTACACCGCCGTAGAGCATGACTGAATCGCTGAGGTCGTATTCGCCCTGCAGGGTAGCGAAGGTGTCTTCGGTGCGCGCCTTGCTCCAGGGCTGGGCGTAGTTGTGACGGACATCGTCGGCCTTGGGCACTTTGGCATTGGCGCCGATCAGTACGCGCTCCTGGGGGGCGTCGGTGTCACGCTCCGTATGGCCGATGTCGGTCGACAGGCGCAGGCGCTCGCCACGAAAGTCCAGCCCGAGCACGGCCATTTCGCGATTCACGCTCTGGTGATCCCATTCGGTGTCGCCCGACTGCTTGACGCCGTTGAAGCGAACGCCGAACTGATCGCTTTCACCAAAGCGCCGCCCTACATCCACCGCAGCACCCACCTGCCCTTCGGAGGCATAACTGGTGGTGAACTCGGTGATCGGGGTGTCGGTGGCACGTTTGGGCACCACGTTGATGCCCCCGCCGACGCTGCCACGGGGCGAGATGCCGTTGATCAGCTGGCTCGGCCCCTTGATGATGTCCACGCGCTCGGCCATCGCCATGTCGATGGTGTAGGTCGGCAGGATGCCGTACAGGCCGTTGTAGGACACGTCGCTGTTGTACAGGCTCAAGCCGCGGATGGTGAACTGTTCGAAGCGTCCGCCCGCCGGGTTGGTGGCGCGCACCGACGGATCGCTGGCGATCAGGTCGCCCAGGGTGCGGGCCTGTTGGTTCTGCACGGCCTGCTGGGTGTAGGTGATCACGCTGAACGGCGTGTCCATGAAGTCCCGCGACCCCAGCAACCCTTGGCTGCTCTTGCGCGCCACCTGGCCGCCTGCATAGGCCTGGCCTTCGGTGGTGGCACCTGCGCCCAGGATCGAGATCGGCGCCAGTTCCAGGCCGGTGCCTTCGGGTGCCGGGGCCAGCGTGTAGGCCTGGGCGCCGAGCGGGACCAGTTGCAATCCCGAACCCTGCAACAGCCGGGCGAAGCCCTCCTCGACCGCGAACTCGCCCGACAGGCCGACGCTTTGCCGCCCCTCGACCAGCGAAGGGTCGACGGAAATGTCGACACCGGCCTGGCCAGCGAAACGGGTCAGGGCCATGCCGAGGGTGCCTGCCGGCACGACATAGGCGCGCCGTGCCGCGGGCTCGGCCCAGGCATCGGTCATCAACAAGGGGCTGGCACTGAGCGTCAGCAGCAGGCTGGCGCGCAACAGAGGATGCAAGGACGGGACACGAACGGCGGGCATGGCGGGGGGCTCTCGTTGTTTTGCTCTTGCCTGGAATGACCGACGAGACGAAAAAAGGGGACAGCCTCACGTCATCTTTTTTGCGGCGCCCTGCCCCTTGGGCACGAGGGTGACCCAATAGCGCGTGCGCGCCTGCACTTCCAACGGCAAGGTCGCGGCCAGCAGCGCCAGGACGCGGTCGGTGTCGTCGAGCCTGAAACTGCCCGTCACCCGCAGGCGTTCGAGGGCCGGGTCCCAACGCAACAGCCCGGGCCGATAGCGCGACAGTTCCCGCAACAGCTCACCCAGGGGCTGGTCCTGCACGCTCAGTACGGCCTCGCGCCAGCCCGGCAAGGCGGCATCGAACGTACGGAGCTGCCCTGCCCCTTCACGACCCAGGTCGACCTGCTGACCGGCGCGCAGCGTCAGCCCCGATCCTGTCAGGGGGGATACCTGGACACTGCCGGCGACCACCGAGACCTGGCACTGGTCGTGCGCTAGTCGAACGCAGACGTCGGCTTGACTGACCTCGAGGCGACCGTAGTCGGTTTCGACATGCCACGTGGCACCGGCGGGTACGCGCAGGGCCAGCTCGCCGCGGATCAGCCTGACCTGTCGAGCGGCCTGATCGAGGTTCGCCGCGCTGTCGGTGTTCAGCTGCAGCACGCTGCCGTCGGCCAGGACCCGTCGGGTCTGCTCCCCGACGGCGGTGCGCAGGTCGGTGCCCCAGGTTTCCAGCGGCCACTGCCTGTTCGCCAGCCAGGCAGTGGGCAGCAGTACCAGAGCGCCCAAGGCGCCTTTGAGCACCTGACGTCGGGTCGCGCCGGGACGGTCGAGGGTGGCCATGGCCAAGCCGCTGGGCAGTGCGGCGAAGCGCTGACGCAAGTGCTGGGCCTTCTGCCATGCCTGCTCATGGGCAACGTCGTGCTCGCGCCATTGCCGCAGACGCTCATGATCCTGCTCGCTGGCCTGGCCGGACTCGAGCAATGCCAGCCAGCGTGCGGCGCTGCGGATGACGTCGCGCGCTGCGTCCGATGTGGTCGCTCGGCTCACAGGTCCGCCAGCAGGCAGTGTTCGTAGGCCTGGGCCATGTAGCGTTTGACGGTCCGTTCGGAGACGGCCAGGCGCTCGGCGATGTCACGATAACCCAGGCCATCGAGCTGGCTCCAGAGAAACGCCCGGCGCACGGCCGACGGCAAGCCTTCGAGCAGCGCATCGAGCGCATGCAGTGTTTCGAGCAGCAGCCAACGTTGTTCAGGCGACGGCACGCTGTCTTCCGGCAGCCGTGCCAGTGCGTCCAGGTACGCCTGTTCGAGGCTGCGGCGCTGATGGAAATTGCTGAGCAGGCGCTTGCCCACCGTGACCAGATAGGCACGCGGCTCGCGCAGGTCGGCCAGCGATTGCGTGCTGCACAGTACCTTCACGAAGGTGTCCTGGCTCAGGTCGGCAGCATCCCAGGCATTGCCCAGGCGCCGGCGCAACCAGCCTTCCAGCCAACTGTGGTGGTCGCGGTAGAGCGTCTGCACCGTCTGCGGCGCCAGTGTCTCTGCTGGGGTCATGTCAGGGGCCTTGGATCAGGGTAGCGGTAAATGAGAGTGATTCTAATTAGTACCGCGCACGTCGTCCATGCCCCGTGCGACACGCGTAGAACCTTGAGGTCCTGCGCGCGTGAAGGCGCTCGATCAGAAGTCGATCGTGCCGGAGAATTTCACCAGCCGCGGGTCGCCCTGGGTCAGGTAGCCGCCGTTGGCCGAAGCCCAGTAGTTCTTGTTCGTAAGGTTTTCGACGTTCACCCGCAAGGTGAGGTCCTTCTCGGCCACGCGCATCCTGTAGCGAGCCCCGGCGTCGAAGCGGTTCCAGGTCGGCAGGCTGAGGGTGTTGGCGGCATCGACGAACTGGCCACTGGTGCGCAGCATGCGCGCATTGAGCGCCAGGCCGGGGACGCCGGGCACGTCCCAGTCGACGCTGGCGTTGAGCTGGAAGGTCGGCACGCCGATGGCATGGTTGCCGTCGTTGGTCCCGTTGGCGGTGTTCTTCTGCTCCGAGGTCATGCGGGTGCCGCCGGCCATCACGCGAAGGCCTTCGAGGGGCTCGCCGAAGAGGCTGAGTTCGAGGCCTTTGTTGATCTGCTCGCCGTCGCGGATGTAACGGTCACCCGAGGTATAGCCGTCGGATGGTTTCTCGATACGGAACACGGCAAGGCTGGCGCCGTAGGTCTGCCGGTCGAACTTGATGCCCGCCTCGAGCTGCTTGGTGCGGCCTGGGGGGAACATTTCGCCGACATTGACGACGTTGGCAGGCGCGGTCGGCCCCTGGGCCAGGCCTTCGATACGGTTGGCGTAGAGGGAGACGCTGTCGGTGGGTTTGAAGACCAGGCCGTAGACCGGCGTGGTGATGCCTTCGTCGTAGGGTTCGCCATTGCGGCTGCCGTCGCGATAAGGGCGCGAAGCCGTTACCGGGAAGGTGCCGTCGTAGTAGTAGTTCTCGACACGCAGTTGTTGACGGCGAATGCCGTAGGTCAGCAGCAGACGGTCGTCGAACAGGCCAACCGTGTCGGACAGCGCGATGCTGCGGTTGCGCGTCTTGGCGGTGACGCCAGGATCCCCCATGTCGCCGCCGGTACTGGTCGGCGTCGTGGGCTTGGCGAACGCAAGGCCGTCGTAAATGTTGGTCGGGCGTGCGCCGTAGAACACGTAGGCGTTTTCGGCCTGGGTCCAGAGCATGCTGGCGCCGAGGGCGATCTGATGGCTTACCGCACCCGTTTGCAGACGCCCATTGAGGCCTGCACTGAAACTGGTGTTGTCTTCACCATGAACGATATCGGAAGCGGCGATGGTCGCCGCGCCACTGTTGCTGGTCAGCACCGGCGTCCCGTAAGTACCTTGCTCCCGCGTATGCCGCGCGCCACCGGCCAGGTAGGCGGTCCAGCTGTCGTTCAGGTCCCACTCGCCGCGCAGCATGCCGAAGGTGTCTTCCGACTCGCTGTAGCTCCAGGCCTGCCCGTAGTTGTGGCTGGCATCCGGCGCGGTCGGCACCTGGGTGGCGTTGCCGGGACGCACCGAGTTGCGCAGGTGGTTGATGCGCTGCTTCTGGTAGCCGAAGTCGGTGGACACCCGCACGTCGTCGCCCCGGTAATCGAGCCCGGCGACGAACAGCTTGGTGCGTTGATCCTGGTCGTCGATCGCCGTCTCGCCCTCGCGTTGGCTGAGGTTCAGGCGCGCGCCGAAGCGGTTGTCCTCGCCGAAGCGCTGGCCGATGTCCAGGTGCTCGCCGATGCGGCCATCGGTGCTGATGTCCTGGGTGTAGCGGCGCGTGGGCACATCATCGGCGCGCTTGGGCTGCAGGTTGACGTTGCCACCCAGGCCGCTGCCGGTCGGGCTGACGCCGTTGAGAAAGGCGTTCGGCCCCTTGAACACCTCGACCCGCTCGACGCCGTCGGTGGACATGATCTGCCGCGGCAGGATGCCGTACAGCCCGTTGAACGCAATGTCATCCCCTGCCAATGGCAGACCGCGGATCACGAACACCTTGGCCTGGTTGCCAAAGCCGAAGGACTCGCGCACCGAAGGGTCGTTGGCCAGGACGTCACCGATGTCCTCGGCCTGTTGGTCCTCGATCACCTTCGCGGTGTAGCTGGTGAGCGAGAACGGCACGTCCATGTTGTCCTGGTTGCCAAGCACGCCCAGTTGACCGCCGCGGGCCACCTAGCCGCCCGCGAATGCTTCGAGGGGCGTGCTGGGGGTGCGCCTGAAGGTCTCTGCGTTGACGTCGGTCGCTTCCAGCTCCAGGGGCTCGGCGGCTTGGGTCATGAAGGTGGCGGAACAGCAGAATGCGAGCAGGGTCGGGCGTGACGGAAAGCGAGAGGCCATCGGGTGGGTCCTGGATAAGGGGGCAACAACCGGAACGTGAATGGTAATGCTTCGCAACTGTGAACAGCAAGCATTGACGTCGAAGACGTGGATTGAATACGAGAAACTAGAAGTCCATTTCGATACCGCTTCCCTCCACTAGGGTGTGCAATGACTTTCTCAAGAGATCGATACTTTCTCCATCGACTGCCGTTCCTTGAAATTCGGCAACGATGGCCTCGCCATTGAAATGCTCTTGAAAGTTCGATTTTATCTCCACCTTCAGCCTGCTCTCCGAAAGCCCTATCTTTTGTATGGCGCCTGCCATTTCGTACTCTGTGCTCTCGGTCTGAAGGCCAACGTCGCCGTCGGTGAAAGGGGTGTCTTCGTCATCCAAACGGGTCATGATGATGAAGTTGTGGGGATCAGCTGCATCATCACCCACTGCAACGATCAGGACGTCATCTTCTTCGTAGCACTTTATATGGGTAGCGTTAAAGACCTTCATATCCACCTCTGTCTTCACTTCGCATTCAGCACCCGCGCTTTGCGGTCAGCTCATTCTACGGATCGTATCGGTACGCTTGAACCGGCACTCGAGTAGCCTCGCCTCTTGCCAAGCGACTGCGCAATCGGCGTGGCGAGACGAAAGGATGACTTCACGCCCAAAACAGCGAAACACCCATGCGCACGATCAGCGCCACCAGCAGCACCAGAAACAGTATGCGAATCACGCCACTGCCATAGCGTAACGCAATGAAGGCACCCACCACGGCCCCGGCCATGTTGCACACCCCCACCAGCCCGCCGATCAGCCACAGCACATGACCGGACGGCGCGAAGAACAGCAGCGCGGCGCTGAAGGTGCCCAGGTTGATGAGCTTCGCCGAGGCCGAGGCGTTGAGGAAGTCGAAGCCGAAGACGCGGACGAACACGAACAGCAGCAGGCTGCCGCTGCCTGGGCCGAAGACACCGTCGTAGAACCCGATCGCGGCGCCAAAGCCGATACCGGCCCATAGCCTGCCGATGCCGTAGCGAGGCTGGGCGTGCAGGCGTCCCAGGTCCTTCTTGATGAAGGTGTAGATCGCCATGACCACCAGCAGAACGAAAACGGCGTACTGCATGAGGGCCTTGGGAATCAGTGCAACGGACAGCGCGCCCAGGTAGGCGAACAGGAACGCGGCCACGAACATGGGCAGCAGCAGCCACCAGACCAACGTCACCCGTTTCAGGTAACGCGGCAGTGCGGCCACGCTGCCCATCCAGACCGCCAGCTTGTTGGTGCCGAAGACCGTCGCCAGGCTGGTGCCAGGCAAGGCGTGCATGAGGGCTGGCAGCTGGATGAGCCCTCCTCCGCCGACGGCGGCGTCGATGAGACCGCCGCAGAAAGCGAAGAGGCCCAGCAGGAGCAACGCAGAATCGATCGTCACGTGAAGGTGTCCCTGGCGCGGGCAGCCTGTTTTTCGGCCTGCCCTCTCACAACGCCACGCGCGCCACGTGCTCAGGTAGCTGCAACAACCCACGCGGCAACTGGAAGTCCTTGAACGGCTGCTGGGTGATGGGGTTGAACGCCTTTTCAGCATTGAGGCGATAACGCATCACACCATCGCCGGCCTTGAAGCTCAGGTCCACGCTGGTGGCGGTCCGGCCATTGAGCGCGCCGCGGCTGAGCAGGCGGAACATGGACCAGGGCCCACGGTACTCCAGGCTGCTGCTGTTGCCGTTCTGCCTGAGCAAGGTCAGGTTGCTGCGCACCTGTCGGCCCAGAGTATTGGGCCAGACGACCCCGGCGATCTGGCTGGGGCCATGGGTATAGGCGATCAGTTGCCCATCGAGGTCCAGCAAGCTGGTGCGTTGGTTGGCGCTCAACCCCAACGGCTCGATGCTGAATTGCACATTCAGGTTGCCGCGTTGATCGAAGAAGGTCTCGCGGATGCGCTCTGCCCGTTCCAGTTGCTCGATCACATCGCGGCGAATCAATGACTGCCCCGGCTGGCCGGTATGGAAGGCCTCGAGATTGTCCTTCAGGAAGACCTTCAGGTACTGGTCATGAAACCGCTGCAGACGCCCCTTGGGACCGAAGAACGCTTCGAAGTCCTCCAGGGAGGCGTCGGGCGCCTGGGCAGAGAATGGATAGCGCCCTGCCAGACGCTGCTGGAAGAACCCATAGACGTCGGCATCCCAGCGTCGCTCCAGTTCGCGTAGCGCCTCGATGTTCAAGACCTGGGCCGTCTGGTCGGCGACTTTCTTGACGTGCCGATCGAGGGGTGCAGGCAAGCCCGTGGCCATGCGTTGCAACGCGCTGATCGGATCATGCCCGGTCATCGACAAGCGTTGATGGACTGCGTGAAGCGCTGCCTTGCCTCGATCAGGGCTGTCCTGGACCGCCTTGGCGTAGTCATGTACGGCAGTCAGGGCCTGCAAGGTCTCGTCGTAATAGCTGGGCTGCTCACCGCTGGATTTCAGCAAGCCGCTCAACCCGGCAAAGGCTCTCTGGATGGCCCAGGCATGCTGCTTCTCGGCCTCGTCATGGACAGGTTGTATCGCCACATCGGTTGCAGGCTCGACAGAGACCTTCGATGAAAGGACGGTGTTGTCTCTTACGGTTTCCAGCAACCGGTGCAGGGGCGCCGTGGGTCCCGTCAACTGCTGCAGAATCGTGAGGCCGTGGGGCAGATCGCGGAAATCGGTCACCGTGAACGCCTGCAGGGCCTGCCGCCAGCTGTCGATGTAGTCGGCACTGTAGAGCGAGCGTAGCCGTTCGGTCAGCGCTTCGCGGTCGGCCGTCGAGTAATCGAGCCGATCGCGTTCGCCCAGCGCCCATTGGTCGATCATGGCCATGTCGGTGAAGTACCGACTGCGCGGCTCGAAATACTCGTTGAAGCCCTTGGCGGTGAGGATGGGCGCCAGCACGATCGCCTGGTCGAGCGATGGGTGGCTGCCCGATGACTGAAACACCGTGTCGAAGACGGGGCCCACTTTATGACGCAGGTTCAAACCGGCCTGCACCTGTGCCTGGGCCTGCTGTTTGAGGCTTGCGTAGACCCGTTGTGCGAGCGGTACCTCGCGTAGTGTTTGCTGCACCTGCACGACGCGTTCTCGATACGGCGACAGGTCGGTGTCGGCATAGGCCAAGGCATAGCTCAAATGCCCCATGAGGCTTCGTTGCAACTGCCCCTGCCCGGGAAACGCCTGTTGCCACTGCTGCGCCATCCACGCCTCGACCCATTCGGGCCGCCGATTCTGACGGTCCTCCAGCATTCGATAGACCCTGAGCGCCGCCAGCTGCTGTGCGCTGCCAGGAGGAGCGGCTTCCATGGCCTCGACCACGCCGCTGGCCAGCGCCGGCAGAAAACGCCTGGACAGCAACGTCAGGTAGGCCTCATCGACACGGGGCCCGATGGCGCGCCCCTGGTACAGCCCGAGATCGGCGACACCTGGCCAGGCGGCACGGTAGTCACCGAACACCGAGACAGCGTCACGGATCTGGTCCAACGGCTCGAGCAGGTTGCGTCCGGTCGGATCCAGGCGCGCATCGACCTCGTGATGACTGAACGCTCTGCTTTTGGCAAGCACGTTGGCGGCCTTGGCGCCATTGAGTTCGAAATAGCGCTGCCAGCCTGCGATGAAGCCGCACAGGACCAGCAGCCCGATACCGGAACTCGCCCATAACAGTCGACGCTTGTGACGTGCCACCTTGACGTTGTCGCCGGCAAGGCCTGACTCCTGATAGACGACACGCTTGAACAGGTGGGGAATGAAATAGACCCGTGACTTGCCCTGGGGCTTGCCTTCGCGCAGCGGGGGCGCCGTTCCGTAGGGCTGCGCCGCTTCGCGCACGAAGGCGTTGAGCACGTCGCCCTGTTGCGTGACGGACGACCAATACACGCCCCGTACCAGGGCAGGCGTGGTGAAACGATCGCCTGCCAGTGTCTCGCGCAAAAAGCCCAGCATGATCGGCCGCAGCCCGGCCAGTTGTGCGTGCAACGACAGCAGACGCGCTCGTGTTTCGGCACTGCCTGACTGCTCGATTCGGTCCACGACCTGCTCGAACAGGTGACGCACCAGTCGCTGGTAATGCTCGCTGTACTCATCCAGCCAGGCATCGATCGTACTGCGCTCCTCCAGCTTGAACGTGAAACCCAGCAGATGCTCGCGCAACGAGGCGGGCATGTCGGCATAGAACGCGTCGAACCCCTCTATCAGGTCGACCTTGCTGAACACGACATAGACAGGAAGGCGCGTGCTCAACTGGCTGTTCAGTTCGTGCAGACGCGTGCGAAGCAGGTGTGCCAGGGCGATACGCTGGCCAGGCGTGCCATGCAGCAACGCAGGCAGATCGACGACCAGCAGGACGCCGTTGAGCGACTTCTGGCTCCGATGGCGCAGCAACCACTTCAACAGGTGATGCCACAAGGCGGCTGCGCCCCCGTGAGGTACGGCAGGCTCGGACGTGGCCGGCGGCGCTTCACCGGGCGGCTGACGGATAAATGCGCCCGGCGGATCGATGATGACGGCGTCGTCACTGATCCACCAGCCGATCGGGTAGGCAAGCGCCTGGGTCGATCGGCCGCGCGATTGCACCTGCTCGATGCGGGTCAATGTGAAACGCTGGTCACTGTGTTCGATGACGCTGGTCTTGCCCGCGCATTCATCGCCCACGACCAGATACCAGGGCAGCCGGTACAGGGCACGCCGTCCGCCGGCATGGTCGAGATACCGCCCGAGCGCCAGGTTCAACGCTTTCTCTTGCGCGTCAACGAACGGTAGCGTGCGATCCTGCTCAACGGCAGCGGTCCGGGCGCGTTCTGTCTGTAGATGACGAACACGGCGGCGCAAGACCATGAGCCATGCCAGCAAGGGCACCACGATGAGCACCAGGCTTGCCAGGCCACGTTGGGTGACGCTGGCCAAGGGCTGGTGTCCACGCCATGTCCATTGCGGGCCCAGCCACCAGACTGCAACCAATGTCAGCACGACACCGAGCCCGAGCAGCGTGGGCACCATGCCGTTCGCACGGTTCACCAGCGCCCTGCTCCCCGCCGCGAGCTGCGTCCATAGTCGATTCATCAGGACTCCCTTTTCACATGGTTGTCAGGCACCTGGGATGCCCCGTACTGCTGCAGCCGCTGAAAGACTTCTGGCTCCCAGGCGCTGGCGGTCGTCTGCTGCATGGTCCTGGCGACACTGGCGCACAGGTCCTGCGCCAGCCAGGAAACTCCGCGCGCCGCCAGTAGGTCGGCCGCGATCACGGTGGTGTGGCAACGTTCGCGGGGGCTGCCGAGGGCGCTCTGCATGCCCTGCAACTTGAGCAGGACCGGCTCCACCCCGCCGGTTTCCATCTGGCTGGCCAGCTCTTCTCGCAGACTGGCGAACGCAGGGGAGGCTGCACCGGAGTCGGATGACCCTGGCATGCCACGCAGCCACGCCAGGCACTGATCGTCGACGAACACGGTGCCGTCGCTGAAGCACAGACGTTGCAAGGCAGGCAGACGCTGTATGAAGCGGGCAGTGGTGGCACGGATGGCTTCGGCCACCTCGCCCATCGCCAGCCGCGTCGCCGCGGAGGCGGCCAGGAAACTGCCGCGAATCCAGTAGGGGCTCGCTGTCACGCTTTTCTCGATGCGCTGGAGCAAGGCGGCGTCGATCGTGGTCTGCGCCAGGGCTTCTTCATGGCCATTGGCGATGTCGGGCGGGATGGCCATCAACTCCGTGCGATCGTCCTGCGCGGCGTAAGGCGCAGCCTGAATGTGAGCCCACAGGCCGAACCGTCGGAGCTGATAACCCGTCGGGTCGTAGGGGTCTTGCTGGTTGATGCGTTCAGCGAGCGTCAGCAGCGTTCGGCGTGTTTCCCTTTCATGACCTGGCAGTGGAGATGGCAGCGGTGCAGCGATGACCTCGGGCAGTGGCGCTGCTGCAAGGTGAGGGGCAGTTGGCGCGGTGGCCATCGCGGGCGTGGCGTCAGCTTCGGCGATGGCGAGTGTGCTGTGTCGGTCCAGCAGACGCTCCAGATCACCCAGCAGCGCTGCGTCCAGCTGCAACGTGCCCTGCAGGTGGTGCAGACGTGACAGCGCATGCCGTGCCTGGTCGGCACACGCTTGGCTATAGGTGGCGCGGTCCAGCCGCGGTAGCGTGTCGACCATCCGGCCCAGCGCCAGGCTGATCAGCTTGCGCTTGCCCAGGAAGCCTTTGGGTCCGGGCTTGGGGTGGGCCGTCTCCCAGTAGCGATCGAGCAGCCCCACCCACAACGCCAGGACCGTTGCCCAGCGCACCCAGCAGCCGCTGCGCAGCCAGGCAACGCTCAGGTGAGCCACGATCCGCAGGTGCTTGCACTGACGCTCCAGGTACTGACAGGACGCCTCTTCGATGTAGGTCCAGTCGATCGATGCCTCGTGCAACCCACCCAGCTTGACCATCTCCTGGTCGATGGCCTGGTAGA
This sequence comes from Pseudomonas monteilii, assembly GCA_001534745.1. Taxonomy (NCBI): domain Bacteria; kingdom Pseudomonadati; phylum Pseudomonadota; class Gammaproteobacteria; order Pseudomonadales; family Pseudomonadaceae; genus Pseudomonas; species Pseudomonas alabamensis. Next base: position 1,801,352 of record CP013997.1, on the reverse strand, counting down.
GTTCATCCTCGAGGTCGAACAGGCCTGCCGGCACCTGGGGGTCGATCGGTGCGAGCAGCTCGGCGAGCGTGCGTTCAGGTGTTCTCGTTACCAGCGACATGCAGTACGGACCTTGTCGATCAAAGCATCCAGCCCATGGGCGTCGAATGTCAGCCCGTTCACGGCCGGGTGATCGCTTTCGACATGAATGCGGTGGGCGCCGATCAGTTGCTTGATCTGCTCGATGCCCGGCAACCCTCGCCCCGCATCGATCACCTGTCCGTTTTCCATCACCTGCCACGGTGTGGCGGAGGTCGCACGCGACTCGCCTTGCAATCGCACGCTCACTCGCCCTGCGTCGATGGGCTGCGCCGTCACCAGTTGCAGCCTGGAAATGTTCTGCACGCAGCTGATGGCCAGGTAAGCGTGGGGTGGGCCCGATGCGATTGCAGGTGCGGACGCCATCAACCCTTCGCCTGCCTTGCCCAGGCGAAAAGTCAGGTCATCGGGCGCTCGATCGGCCTCCTGGACCAATACACGGCGCAAGGTCGGTGCATGCTGCTCGGACGCCGACCACTGTGCGGTGCCGAGCCGAGCCGGCGTTCCTGCTGATCGGTCGAAGCAGGCCAGGCGCTCGAGGTTCGACACGACTTGCGAACACTCCTGATTGGAATACGCAGAGACAGACAAGCAGTAGAGCAGCAGCGCAAAACATGCGCCAAAAAGATATCGGGGCACCATTGTAAGTAATTTCCTACTTGTAACTTCCTACTTTCTCCACAACCTACGGCACGCACTTGGCGCATCGGCCTCGTCCAACTTTGAAAACGATCGAAAGCCTAGCCACAAACACCGAAGACCACAAATAAATATTTACTTACATTCTTCCGCTCGACTAACGCGCAACACCAGCGGCATGGTTTTAAAGAAACACGCCAACCCCACACCGCTCGATCAGAGCACACGCTTAATGCACGGAAACTTCCTACAAACAGTGCGCAAAAGTTAGTAGAAATTTCCCACACACTACTAAGGCCCTGCCATGGCAAAAAGCACAGGTTCCGTCGCGCCCAAAGAACGCATCAACATCAGGTACGTTCCTGCGACAGGTAATGAGAACGCTGAAATAGAGCTGCCGCACAAGATGCTGGTCCTGGGTGACTTCGGCATGGACGATGACCGACCGCTCGAAGATCGCACGGCAATGCGCATCGACAAACACACCTTCAACAGCGTGTTGAACGATGCAGGTGTCAACCTGTGCATGGCCGTGCCCTCCCTGCTGGGCGCGCCCTCTGAGGCCGAGCTGGCGGTGCAGCTTCGGTTCACCTCGATCGATGATTTCAGCCCCGACAGGATCGCCCGGCAGGTGCCGGAGCTCAACGCGCTCCTGGAACTGCGCGAAGCCCTGGTCGCCTTGAAAGGCCCCTTGGGCAACGTACCGAAGTTTCGTCAGCAACTGCACCATTTATTGAGTGACGAACACACGCGCAAACAACTCGCCCTGGAACTTGACGTGGCGCTTGAAGCGCCTGCCCCACGCTGACAACGGAGTGTCCCATGCCAACGTCGACGAACACGACACCTGCCATTGATACACGAGACGCTGTTACGAGCACGCCAAACTTGCTCGACCAGATCATGGCGCAGACGCAACTATCCCCTGCGCAAGAGGGCTACTCCATCGCTCGCCAGGGTGTCGTTGCCTTTATCACTCACCTGCTCAAAAGTCATGACCCAGATCAACTGATCAATAAACATCGCGCCGATCAAATGATCGCCGAGCTGGACCGTCTTCTCAGCCGGCAAATGGATGCCATTCTGCATCAACCAGCGTTCCAGGCACTTGAAGCCGCCTGGCGCAGCTTGAAACTTCTGGTCGACCGTACAGATTTTCGTGAAAACATACAGATGGAGGTCTTGCATGTCAGCAAAGCCGATTTGCTGGATGACTTCGACAATGCAGCCGACATCACCTGCAGTGGCCTCTACAAGCATGTCTACACCACAGGTTACGGCCAATTCGGTGGCGAGCCGGTGGCGGCCATGGTCGGCAACTACACCTTCGGCCCCTCCTCCCCGGACATCAAGCTGCTGAGCTACGTGGCGTCCGTAGGGGCCATGTCGCATGCACCCTTCATTGCAGCGCCCTCCCCCGAGTTCTTCAACCTCACCAGCTTCGAGGGATTGCCCAATCTCAAGGAGATCGGCGATCTGTTCGCTGGCCCTCGACATGCCAAGTGGCGTGCCTTCCGCGAAAGCGAGGATGCGCGCTACGTAGCGCTCACCGGGCCTCGTTTCATGCTTCGCTCCGCCTACCATCCTCAAGAGCAGTCGATCGAGTCGTTCCATTACGAAGAAGACATCGACGGGTGCCATGACCGCTACCTGTGGGGCAACTCGGCATTCCTGCTGGCCAGCTGCATCAATGACAGCTTCGCCCGCTATCGCTGGTGTCCGAACATCATCGGGCCTCAATCGGGCGGTGCCGTCGAGGACCTGCCGGTGCATGTGTACGAAGCGCTCGGTCAATTGCAGGCCAAGATTCCTACCGAGGTGCTGATCTCCGATCGCAAGGAGTTCGAGCTGGCCGAACAAGGCTTTATCGCCTTGACGATGCGCAAGGGCAGTGACAATGCCGCCTTCTTCTCTGCCAACTCCGTGCAGAAACCCAAGACCTTTCCGAAGACCCCGGAAGGGCTGAAAGCGCAGGTCAATTACAAACTGGGAACGCAGCTCCCCTATCTGTTCATCGTCAACCGGCTGGCCCATTACATCAAGGTGATGCAGCGCGAGCAGATCGGCAGCTGGAAAGAGCGTCGCGATCTGGAGTCGGAACTGAACAGGTGGATCCGTCAGTACGTAGCGGACCAGGAGAACCCCTCTGCCGATGTGCGCAGCCGCCGCCCCCTTCGGGCCGCCAGAATCGAGGTGTCCGATGTGGCAGGCGATCCAGGCTGGTACCAGGTCTCCCTGGCCGTACGTCCGCACTTCAAATACATGGGCGCGCATTTCGAGATCGCTCTGGTCGGGCGGCTAGACACGCAATGACGGGACTTTTCGAACGCCTGCGCCTGGCTCCAGACACCCCTCGAACGCTGTCGAGGCAAGAGCATCCAGACCGCAAGCTCATGGCCATCAAGCGCCATCTCGAGACCGTGCTCAATGCACGCCAGGGTTGCTCACAGAGCAGCCCTGAGTTGGGCCTGCGCGATTTCAACGGGCATGACGTGAATCGTGGCGAGCTGCTCTTGCAGGTGGGTGCCGACATCCGTCGCATGCTGCAACGTTTCGAACCGCGCATTCATGTACAGGCGCTCAAGGCACTGCCCGACGCCCATGCCCCACTGGACTTGCATTTCAGGCTCGATTGTCACGTGCGGGTGAATCACCAGCTCGAAGCCTTTCAGCTGGAGCTGCTCGTCAGCGGGCACGATCGCTACATGCGTGTGAGGTGAACCATGTCGCTCAAGGATCGATTCAGCGAAGAACTGCGCTACCTGCATGAGCTGGGGAGCGACTTCGCGCACGACAACCCTCAGCTTGCCCGCCTGCTGGGGCAGGAAGGCAGCGACCCAGACGTGAATCGGTTGCTGGAAGCCTTCGCCTTCTTGACGGCCAAGCTGCGGCTCAAGCTGGAAGATGATCTGCCTGAGCTGACCCACCCCATGCTGCAACTGCTGTGGCCCAACTATCTGCGCCCGCTTCCGAGCGCCACGGTCATTCAGTTCACGCCCTCCAAGCAATCGCTCAGTCAATCACGGCACATCCCCAAAGGCTCACGACTGTTTTCCAGGCCCGTGGACGGGATGCCCTGCGAGTTTCGCACCTGCATGCCGGTAAACCTTCACCCGTTCAGGCTCGACACTGCCGAAGCCATTCGAACGCCCGGCAGCCCGAGGGTCCGCATCGACCTGCACACCCTGGTCGAGCGGCCCTTGAGCAGCCTGGACTGTAAGCGCCTGGATCTTCACCTGAGCGGTGACACTGGCACGGCGCGGACCCTGTACCTGTGGCTTTCCCACTACCTCGACCGTATCGACATCACGATCAATGGCACTGTCCGTCGGCTGCCTGCCACCAACCTCGCCTTTCCCGGATTCAGCCCCGACGAGGCGTTGCTGCCCTACCCACAGAACGTCTTCGATGGTTATCGGATCTTGCAGGAGTACTTCATCTTCGCGCAGCGCTTCCACTTTTTCGCCTTAATCGGCCTGGACACCGCCTGGCCTGACGAATCCAGCCGTTGCGTGACCATCGACTTTCATTTCACACGGCCTCTGCCCGAGACGCTACGCATCGGCAAGACGGACTTCAGTCTGTTCTGCACCCCAGCGGTCAATCTGTTTTCCCACAGCGCCGAACCCATCGACCTGTCTGGCGAGACCACCGAAGTCGAACTCAGGCCTCGAGGCACCCAGCAGCACGCGTATGAAATCTTCAGCGTCGATCATGTGGTCAGCACGCGTACGAGCGCGGGTTCAGAGGCGGGCGAGCAGTTGCGCACCTTCCGAGCGTTCGAGTCGTTCGCGCACGAGATCGAACACCTTCAGGGGCGCACGTCGCTCTATTACCGCTGCACACTCGACGCGTCCCTGCGCGGCGATGGCGTGACCCATCGCATCGCCTTCGTGCGTGCCGATGCCAATGCGTACATCGGCCAGCTGGAGACAGTCTCCATCGACCTGACATGCACCAATCGCGACCTGCCCTTGGCCCTGGGGATCGGCGACATCGACGTCCTTACCGAATCCACGCCCCCCTTGACCACCTACACCAACCTGTGTGCACCGACCCGTCCCTACCGTCCTGTACTGGATGGTCAGGCGCACTGGGCGCTGATCTCCAACCTGTCGCTCAACTACCTGTCGCTGCTCTCGGTCGAGTCCCTCAAGGCCATCATCCGCACCTACGACTTCGCCGCGCTGCATGACGTCCAGCACGCACGGGCCACGCAGAAGCGTCTCGACGGCATTCGTGAGGTGCATACCGCACCGTTGGACTGGCTGATCAAAGGGCAGCCCGTGCGCGGCCTGTGCACGCGCCTGAAGCTGGACCAGACCGCGTTTCTCTGCGAAGGCGATCTGTACCTGTTCGGCTGCGTGCTCGCCCACTTCTTCGCCTTGTACGCCAGCATCAATTCCTTCCATCGACTGGAAGTGATCAACATCACCAACAATGAGCATTACACATGGCCCATCCAGACCGGCAAGCAACCGCTGATCTAGCCGACACACTGCTGGCCACTGCGCATCGATACAACTTCTTCCAGTTGCTCGAGCGCCTGCACGGGCTGCATGGCGACGATCTCGAGGCGCGTTGGCCGAATGAGGCCACGAGGCGGCGTGTGCGGCTCACCAACGACCCGCGTCTGGTCTTTCCTGCCGCGGATGTCTACAAGGCCGAGCGCATGCCTGCGCAATCCGACCGTTACCGTGTCTGCGCGACCTTCATGGGGCTGCACGGTACGGATTCGCCCTTGCCGGTCTATTACCTGGAACAGGTGGCCTACGAGCATGCCCACGGGCTTGGCCTGCGCCCAGCGTTCTTCGATTTCTTCAACCACTACCTGCTCAGCCTGCTGCACCGCATCTGGCGCAAGTACCGCTATTACATCCGTTTTCAACCGGGTGCCGGTGATGGATTCTCGCGCTATCTCTTCGCCCTGACGGGCCTGAACGATACCCAGCTGCACGATGAGACAGCGCTGCCGTGGAGTCGATTGCTCAGCTTCGCAGGCGTGATCGCCAGCAGAAGCCGTGCCCCGGGCAGCGTCGCGGGGATCATCGCGCACTGCTTCGACCTGAAGCATGTCCGGATACGGGAATTCGAAACGCGCAGGGTCACCACGGCCATCCCCCAACGGGTGAGCCTGGGCCGTCGCAACGGCGAACTGGGCACGACATTCCTGGTGGGCAGCCGCACACGCACGCGCAGCAGCAAGTTCACGCTGGTGATCAGCGAACTCGATCATGCGCAGTTGCATGATTTTCTTCCTCGCGGTGCCCAGTTCGGGCGGTTGCGCGCGCTGATCGATTTTCTGCTGCGCGATGGCCTGGCCTACGACCTTGAGCTGCGCCTGAAACGCCATGCATTGCCATCTTTTTGCCTGCACCGCCATCAAGGTGCCTACCTGGGCTGGACCAGCTTCCTCGAGAAGGCCCAGACGGAAACCGGCCCGACCGTACGATTCCGGGGGCGCGCATGAAGACCTTGAGCTTGAGCATCGTCGATCTCGATCCCTTGCAGCGCACCTGCGTCAGCCGGTGCCTGTTCGACTGCACAGGCGGCACGCTGGGCAGCGCAGGTGCTGACTGGCTGCTCGATGACCCTGAGCAGACCATCGCCCCCATCCATTGCGAAATTCGCTGGCTGGAGGGCAGCTTCTGTGTGGTCGACCGCTGTCACCGCACGTTCCTGAACGAAGAACGTGTCAGCCTGGGAGCAGGGTGCATCAGGCGCCTGCTCGAAGGTGACCAGATTCGCATCGGACCCTACCGACTGCAGGTTCAGCTTTCCCACACCGATGCCCGATCGCTGGAGCAGGTCCTGGGGCATGAACGGTCGCTGTTCGATACCTGGCTGGACGATGCGCCGGTCGGCGACTGGCAACCCGCCTCTGCGCCCACTGAGATCAGGGCCGACATCTGCTCGACCTTCGGGGCCGACCTCGTGAACGACCCTCTGGTCATGCTCGAACGGTCGTCCCCGTCGAAGCCGTTGTCGCAGACTGCGCACCACTGGGTGCTGCCGGGAGAATGTGCATGATGCGTTTGCTGCCGACGATCCCCCTGCTGGTCATTGCGCTGGGCATTACAGGATGCACCACGCTGGGCAGGATGAGCCAAGTGGCCTTGGACCCTTCGCTGCCCATCGGCCCACCTGGGGATCACCCGACCCAGGTGGCGTTCAGCATCAACGCCAGCCCGACCCTCAACAGCAACCCGCACAGCCTCGAGCCTTCGCCTGCGTGGGAGCATGCGGTCGAGTCGGATCCGTATGCCGTCAGCCTGAGCGCAGGCGATCCCCACGACTTGGCCGACATCCAGCCATCGCTCGATTGCCAGCGGGATCAACTCCCTGCGCTACCGCCTGGCATATCGGACGACGCCCCATCTGCCCTCCCCGCCCATGCGCTGTCCGCGACAGGAGCGCTTGGCAGCTACGCGGACACGGCGGTGCTTTTGACGTTGCCACATACGGCAGCTGTCGCGAGCGAGCCGGTCGCGACACCGATGGCCATCAAGATCCTGCAGCTGCGCGATGACTCACTGCTGCGCAACAGCCTGTATCAGCCCCTGGATGAAGACCCGGCCAAGACCCTGCGCAGCAGCTACGTTCGCGGTGACGATTATCTGCTGCGGCCAGGCCAGTTCAAGTTCGTGCCTTTTGCTCCCTTGGAGCCGGACACCCGCTTCATCGCGGTGATCGGCGATTACCGCAACCAGGAGAACGCCACCTGGCGCCAAGTGCTGCGTGTCCCGCCACGCGGCCACCAGATCGTGCTCTCGGTGCTGGTCAACGACACGCAACTCCTGCTCAAGGAAGAAGACCGATGACACGGATGCGCCCTTTCCTTCCGCTCACTCATGTCGATACGGAGCGCCCATGAGCTCTCGCAATCCCGTTCTCTGGCCCGAAGGCCTGTTCGTCAGGCCGCAACACTTTCAGCAGGCCGCTCGGGCCAGTGAAGCTGCCCTGCATCAGCGCCTGTGCAGTCTCGATGCAGACTTCTATGGCTTCAGCGAGCTGCAGCTGAACGACGAGTACCTGAGTCTGGGCAAGATCGCCATCACCCGTGCACGAGGCATCATGCCGGATGGCACGGTCTTCGACATACCCGGCGATCTGCCGCCACCACCGCCGCTGGACATTCGTGATGACGGCGCCAAGGACAGCGAGGTCTACCTGTGCCTGCCCCTGCGCAACGAGGGTGGCCGCGAAGTGAGCTGGCCCGAGGACGCTGCAGACGTGCGTTACGTCGCTCAGGCACAGGATATCAAGGACACGCACAGTGCCGATGGCGACCTGGCGTCCATCGACGTGGCGGTGCCCAATCTGCAACTCAAGCGCACGACCGAAGACAGCAGCGCCTGCACCCGCCTGGCCCTGGCCCGCATTCTGGAGCGTCGCCAGGATGGCAGCTTGCGATTGGACGAGGACTTCTACCCCACGTGCGTGTCGGTACGCGCGGCGCCGGCGCTGTATCGCTTTCTCGAGGAAATCACCCACACCCTGCGTGAGCGCGCACGCAACCTGGCAATCCGGCTCGGTGAATCGGGCCAGTCCGGTATTGCCGACATCCGCGACTTCAATCTGCTGCAAGCCCTGAATCGGTGGTGGCCCTGCTTCCAGCACATGACCCGACACCGTCAGACCCATCCCGAGCAGCTGTACCTGTACATGAGCCAGGTCTGTGGCGAACTGGTGACCTTCACTGATGACAGCCGACTGCCGAACGCCTATCCGGCGTATCAACACGATGCCCTGCGCACCTCGTTCAAGCCGCTGCAGGAGACCTTACGCCGGGCCTTGAGTACCGTCCTGCGTCCACGTGCCGTTTCTCTGCCCCTGGAGACACTGGGCTATGGCGTCCTGACCACTACCCTGGACGATCGCCGCCTCATCGAAGACGCCGAATTCATCCTGGCCGTACGCGCCGACCTGCCACCTCCTGTCCTGCGCCAGACCTTCGTGCAGAAGGCCAAGGTGACCTCCCTGGAGTCGTTGAATGCCCTCGTCCCTCTGCAATTGCCGGGCATCCCGCTGCTACCGCTGCCCGTGGCGCCGCGCGACCTGCCCTTCCATGCCGGCTTCAGCTACTTCGAACTGGACCGACGCGATCCGGCATGGGCGTGCATGAGCACCGCTCATGGCTTCGGGATTCATGTCGCCGGGGAGTTCCCAGGACTCGAGCTGCAGCTCTGGGCGATCAGGAGTGAATGACATGGAGCCATCGAACAGGATGCACTCTGCCTCCAATGGCGCAGCAGGCTCGCAACTGCCTTCCACACTGGCAAGGCCCACCGCCGACAGCCGGCACGAGCCCAGCTTGTCCGCGTCAAACGCGCGCGTCCCATCATCAGCGCTCGATCACGAACGCTATGCAGCCGATCCGGATTTTCAGCTCAGAGGCGCCTATGAGAACCGGATGTTGGACGCTGCCATGCCGCTGTTCGGGCTGGTCATGCGCTTGCGGACCCTGGATGCGCTCCCCCACATCGACGCGGTCCATCGGCAGGTGCGCGCCCAGATCGACAACGTGCAAGCAGAGATGCGCCAGCACGGTTATGAGCCTGCCCATTGGCTCGCCTATTCGTACGGCCTGTGCCTGTACATCGATGAAGCCGTGATGGAGCGGCCCTGGGGCATGAACAGCTGCTGGAGCCAGACACCTCTGCTCAGCATCTTCCACGATGAAACCTGGGGTGGCGAGAAGGTATTCACCGTGCTTTCCCGGCTGATGCGCGAGCCTCGGCGCTATCAGGACGTTCTGGAGTTCATGTACTTCGCGTTGTGCCTGGGCCTGAAGGGCAAGTACGCCATCGCGCCCAAAGGCGAGGAAACCCTGAACGGCTTGATCCATCAGCTTCACGACCTGATTCGCGAACTGCGGGGCCCCGCGCCGCAAGCTGTCTGTGACCCCTATACCCACGTCGCTGCGCGCAACATGCGCCTGGATCGGCAATGGCCCTGGTGGAGTCCGTTGGCGCTGTGTGGCGTGGCCCTGGGCGCGGCCTACGGGTTCTACAGCTACCGGCTGCACCTGATCACCACCGAAGTGTTGGCATCGCTGAGCAGCATCCTCTTGCAGTGACCGATCAACACTCGATGAACCTGGCGAGGCATAGCCTCGCTGACATGCCATCCATCGCGATGGCCACGCCCCCTCTTGGGAGCGCGTTTTATCCACCTGGCGCAGGAGAGAAAGCCATGCCAACACCCGCCTACATTTCCATCCGAGGAGAGACTCAGGGCCACATCACTCAAGGTGCATTCACAGCCGAATCTGTCGGCAACATCTTCGTGGAGGGTCACGAAGACGAGATATTGGTTCAAGAGATCAGCCATCACATCAGCGTACCCACCGACCCCCAGAGCGGTCAGCCTGCCGGACAACGCGTGCATGGCCCCCTGACATTCACCTGCGCCCTCAACAAGGCAACACCCCTGCTGTACAACGCGCTAACCAGCGGCGAAATGCTTCCGACCGTGGAGCTCAGCTGGTATCGAACCTCCATCGAGGGCAAGCAGGAACGGTTCTTCACCACCATCCTGACCAACGCCATCATCGTCGATATCGATCTGGTCATGCCTCACGCCCAAGACAAGAACAACAAGGACTTCACGCAGTTCCTCAAGGTGTCCATGACCTACCGCGGCATCACCTGGGAGCACCTCATTGCCAATACCTCCGGCTCGGACGACTGGCGTAAACCGAAAGAGGCAGGTGCAGCCACGCTTCAGCCCGCGGCGGCAGGCTGAAGAAACAAGACCGTCCGGGCGATAGCGCCCGGACTTCCGAGCTTCGGTCAGTGAACTAGGACCCCACCATGCCTCGCCAATCCGACCTTCGTTACAGCTTCCAACCGAGTGTGGGCAATGTCGTGCTCGATGTGGTGTCGTTCTCGTTGAAGGAAGCGATCAGCCAGACGTTCGCGCTGGAACTGCAACTGGTCAGTCATCAAAGCGACATCGATTTCGGCACCCTGCTCGACAAGCCTGCGCTCTTCACCATATGGGAAAGCGGTCGCCCGAGGCGTCATGTGCACGGCGTGGTCAGCCGTCTCAGTCAGTTGGAAAGCGGCTTTCACCGTACCTATTACCAGGCACTCATCGAGCCGCGACTGGCGCGCGCGCGCCTTCGCTCGAACTGGCGCATCTTCCAGCAGAAAACGGTGCCGCACATCCTCGAGCTCATGCTCAAGCGGCAAGGCATCACGCAATTTCAGATACAGTCCGGCCGAGAACACGGCGTTCGCGAATTCTGCGTGCAGGCCGGCGAGACGGACCTGGACTTCCTGGAACGCCTGGCAGCCGAAGAAGGCTTCGTGTATCGCTTTGCACACAGTGTCGACGGTCACACATTGATCATCACAGATCGGTTGTTGGCGCTGGGCACGATCAGCCAGGAAGCCACCGACGGTGCGCATGAAAGCCAGCACGACGTTGACGACGACGAACAGCCTGACGCCTGCAGCGTGCTGTATCACGCCAATCGCGGGGGTGACCAGGCTACCCCGTGCTTGCGGCGCTTGCGCTACAGCGAGCAGGTACGCACGGCCTGCCAGGTGCAGCGCGATCATACCTTCCTGCACCCCACCTATCGGCAGGAGCACAGCGCCTGTGGTCCGTACCTCGAACACCAGTCCAGCGACTACGAGCGCTTCGACTATCCCGGCCGCTACAAGCGCGATGCCGTGGGCAAGCCGTTCACCGAGACCCGCATCACGGCGCTGCGCCATGACGTGCGTGTCGCCCAGGTCGAGGGCGACGATGTCCGCTTGCAGCCTGGTCTGAGCTTTACCCTCGAAGGCCATCCGCGCGATGACTTCAACACACACTGGCGCACGATCACGGTCGTGCACGAAGGCAGCCAGTTCAGCTGTCTTCAGGAAGAAGCCGCGAACCTCGACCAGAGTACGCGCTATACCCAGACCGCCGAACTGGTGCCCGGCAGGATCGAATGGCGCCCTGCTCCCCTGGACAAGCCACGCATCGACGGGCCGCACATGGCCACCGTGGTCGGCCCACCTGGCGAGGAGATCTATTGCGACGAGTGGGGCCGGGTCAAGGTCAGCTTTCCTTGGGATCGCGAGAGCCAGGACAACGAATTCAGCTCCTGCTGGGTACGTGTCGCCCAGAGCTGGGCCGGCGGCAGCTGGGGCGCGATGGCCATTCCGCGGATCGGCCAGGATGTGGTCATTCACTACGTCAACGGCGACCCGGATCAACCGATGATCATCGGTCGCACCTACTGCGGCAATCAGCTACCGCCCTACGACCTGCCCGCGCACAAGACGCGCATGACCATCAAGAGCCAGACCCACAAGGGTGAAGGCTTCAACGAGCTGCGCTTCGAGGATGAGTTGGGGCAGGAAGAAGTGTTCATCCATGCCCAGCGCGATCAGAACATCGTGGTCAGGCACGATGAAACCACCGAAGTCGGCCATGACCGCAGGGAAACGGTCCAGAACGACGAGTCGATCCTGATCGGCCATGACCGTGACGAAACGGTCGGCCACGACGAGCGCGTCACCATCGGACAGGATGCCACGCTCAATATCGGGCGCACCCAGAACATCACCATTGGCAAGGACCGTCTGGAAACCATCGGCAATCATCGCCACGACCAGATCACCGCCAATCACCACGTGCGCATCGGCGGCAACCTGCAGCAGCAGGTCGAGGGCCATGCCGAACTCGATGCAGGCATGGAGATTCGCCGACAGACCAAACGCTATCTGCTGCGAACGGCGGAAACCGTCGTGATCCAGGGGCCGGGCGGTGCCATTCGCATCGACGAGAACGGCATCACGCTGGACAGCCCGACGATACGCCTCAACGGCCAGGTGATTCAGTCGGCCGGAGGTGTGAAGAACCCCTTCTCTCTCGACAGTACGCCCACGACCGGCACGCCGCTCGAGCGCCCGTGCGGACGCCTGGAGAACGGTCAGTGCAGCCTGCCCGATTGCCGCTGCCTCAAAGGAGCGACCCTATGACCGCCTACCGCCGATACCAGCCAGACGAACGCATACGCCATGACTGCCGCTTCCTGCTGTTGCTGACCCATACGTTGGAGTACTGGGCGTACCGGCCCATTCCGCGGCAGGGCCCATTGATCTCGCCCTATGCGCCTTCGGTCCTCGAGCTGCTCAATGCGGTCAGCCGTCAGGCACGCTATGCCTGGATATGGAAACGCAGCGCGCTGGACGAGCGCCATGAGTTCGGCCCTCTTCTGGTCGATGCGTCCCGGGCACCCGAGCTGCTGACCCATGCAATCACCACCTGGATGCCGATCGGTGCAGCCATCGCGCTCGACGCCGACATCGGCCTCGAGGCCTTGGCCGATCACTTGACCAGCCTCGTGCAGATCACGCTTCCCGACCAGAGCACCGGTCTTTTCGAGTTCAGGCCCGATCATCTTCCGGCCTGGCTCGAGGCCCTGAGCGATGACAATCACACCGCGTGGCTCGGGCCGCTGTCGCGACTGGCCTGGTGTACCTGCTGGGGCCCTGCCCAGCAGTGGTACGCGCTCGAGCGCAGCCCTACGCCCTCGCGCTCCCGTGACGCTTCGGTCCTGACACTGGACGCTTCTGAGCTGGCTCGACTGGACCAGGGTGTGCACGAGCACTTCGTCTTGTCGCTGACACATGAGGTCTCGGCCATGCCGACTCATGCAGGTCATGCCTTGGCTGATCTGCGGGCCTGGATAGACACCTTGTTGCCACAGCTGAAAGCCATCAACTTCCTCGAAGAGGACACCGTGAGGCCGTTCGTGCACCTGATCGCCGAACACCTGTGGCTGATGGACGATGAAGCAGCAGTCGCGATCTACACCAACCTCATAGAGTCGCCACAGGGTCGCCTCCGGGAACTGCATGCGTTGATCGCCGAGAGGGCACGCAACCATGACTGAAGCCTCCGTCAGCCGCGCCACGTCCAGCCCTGCCTGCAGTGCACGCATCCCGATCCTGCCCGTGCGCTATGCCGTGGTCCCGCGCATGGAAGGCGCGCCCGCTTTTCGCTACGCCGAGGCAGGCTTCGCGCTGGAACAAGGCCTGCCCGCCCTGCAGCATGCGGCCTATACCCTACGCGCCCTGCGGCCTGGCTATGTCTATGTGTTCATGAAGGGCACGCTGGGCGAGAAGCTGGTCATCCACGAATACGATGGCGACGGCCACTACAAGGAATTGCGCTACCAAGGACTGGACCACTACCACCGGCGTGACCGCTACCGCACCAGTCGGAGCCTGGGTTGGGTGTGGGCCGACACATGCCAGGACACGGCCCAGGAGGTGTGGATCGGCTACAGCCCCCATCTCTGGACCAACGCCATGACCGCCCGCATCACCGGGTCGGTCGCCCTGCGCATGCGCCATATGCGCCGCCTGGACATGGCCGAGCTCATCGCGGGCGACAAGCAGCCTTCCACGCAAGCGCACGTCCTGCCCCTGGACGCCGTGCAACATTGGGTCGAGGACTTCAAGCCGGCCCATCGACGCATGTCCCTGACCTGGAGCAGCCACCCGATCACCGAAAGCCTGCCCATCGGCAACCTCAGCGCCATGGCGCGGGCCTATCCATGGAGCCAGCCTAAAGTACCCGTGGTGATCGCCCTGCCCGATGCCGAAGGCCTGACGCTGGACCTGAGCCTGTCGGTCTCGGCCTATCAGCATCAGCTGCGCGACCTCATGCCTTCCGAGCAACTGGAACATACCCAGCCGGCGCAAGGTTCGGAGCAGGCGTGCGTACCGGGGTGTTATCAGTTGGATGTCGAAAGGCTGAGCGCCAAAAGCCGCGATTTCCATCACCGCAACCTCATTGCGCTGCTGCTGAACAAGACCCTGGAAAGCCTGTATCCGGCGGATTCGCCTTCACTGGAAGCGGTAATGAGGGAGATGGGCAGAGGGCCCGATGCGTGCGACTCGCTCGCCCTCGCACGGTTTCATGCACTCACCCATGAAGAGTACTCGCCCGACGGGGCGCGTCTGCGGTTGCGCCTGGATACCCCCAAGTACCTGAGCTTTCTCGCCGAGCGCGATAGTATGGAGCGTCGTCTGGACGCGCTGCGCAAACTGGCGCTGCAAGCGAGTGACGACCACGACACGTGGCTGGCCACGGCCGAGGCGCAGCATGTGGACGACCCTTACAGCCTGGCAGCGGCGTTGGCCTGCTATGACCGTGATGACCTGACTTCGGCCCGTGGGTTGGAAATCGCCCTGGCGCTGATGATCCTGCCCATGGGCCAGCCTGCGCTCGGCACCGAAGAGCAGGACCGACGCTTCCAGCGCCTGGAGCGGTGGCTGGATCAGCACGAGAGCCCGCTCTACACCGCCCTGGCGCCGTTCAATCCGTTCAAGGACAAGGCCGATGCGGTCGGCAGCCTGCTCGGTGCCAGCGACAACGTGATCGAAGGCCTGTTCGGCCGTTTCCCGGCCATGGCCAACATCACCGACCTGACTGCGCAGACGGTGCACACGGTGTCGCTCAAACGGTTGCGAGGCAAGACGCGCTGGGATGCCAGCCGCTCGTTGCATCAGCAGGTGCAGGCGGCGGCGCGTGTCGCCAATCTCGAAAAAGCGTTGGGGTTATTGACCGCAAGGTATGGGGTGACCGAGCAATCGATTCAGGAGAGTGCGTTTAGCAAAGAGGTACAGAGGTATCTGAAAAGTGGGATGGCGCACGTCGAAGAGATGAATGAGCTACGTATCTCGGGGAGCCGGACTGTCCGAGTTGAGTTGACGACTACCTTACGCGTCAAGCCCAAGTTGCTGGGAATGTTGACGTCGGGCGGCGGCGGCGTGCTGAACGCAGGGATGCTGGTGTTCAATCTGATCTCGTTGCAGGGGGCGTATAACAGTCTGCAGGCAAGCGATGCGGCAGAGTATCAATTGGGGTTTGCGGCGTCGATTTTTGGCGTACTGAGTGCGGCATCGGCAACGTTGATAAGCGCGAGAGCAACGCAGAAACTCGTAATGCTTAAATTAGGATCGACGGCACCGGGAATGGCGTTTGGAAATGGACTTATAAGGTTTTTGGGAAGCAACTTATTTGCTAGATTTTCAAGCTACCCAGGCATTTTCTTAGGATGGTCCTCAGACTCTAACAAAGCAGCACGCCAAAAGGAGAATGGCGACGAAATCGCCTCACAGTTTACGATGCAAGGCGGCACAGCTATCGGCATCGGTTCTATTTTTATATTGGAAAGCAGCTTGGCCATGTCAGGCTTAGCTTCCATCATTCCTTTTGCGGGCTGGATAATTGCGGCAGTTCTGCTGACAGGCACAGCTTTGATTGGCGTCGGTCTTTATTTTCACGCTAAAGCATATGAACGCATCCACACACCTAGAGAGCTGTGGGCCGCAAGAAGCATTTATGGCACGCGTCAAAATGATGGGGAATCAAGGGAGGGCGTGCTTCTCGACCATGATAATAAACTTTTCAGATACTCAAGTATTCGTGAGGAGATTGAAGAATGGTATGCCCATTTCTACTCACCCATGATGCTATCAAAAAAGGACACAAGCACACTTGGCTTAAAAGACCTTGATAGCATCTGGATCAACAACGATATAGGACGTCTTCCTGACTGGAATTCCATCATTTACCACAAGGCAAACACCCTTGAAAACTCAGTAGAGCTTTCGGTACTCTTAAAATATTTTATTATAGGACAAAGTACATGGTCAGCCACGTACGAAACCCACCCAAAAGAAACTCCTGAAAACAGACAAGCCATTAGAGTTTCTTGCTACATTACTGAAGCAGGCATAGTTATTAACTTTAGGCGCCCAGTAAATGAAAAAACAAGCATTACATTTGACATCACATATCAACCTAACCAGGGACTAATCACAAACCCCTCAATCAAAGCAAGCTTTACACTAGGAAACTGATATGTCGGTCGCTTGGATTTTCACACCTCATATAAAACAAGAAGCAACACCTAAAATATCGGGACAATTATCTTTCATTACAGACACTTATTTATGCTTGCGAAACCCATGGGTTAGCGACTCGGTTTTCATGGGGAAAATTTATACTGCAATGATGCTAGCTCAAGCCTTTTTCACAGCACCCATCGCTTTTCTATACAACATTAACTACGACGGCGACTACACACTTGCAATTACAATTCTACTTTCACCTCTTCTTTTTACACCTTTCTTAGTGTATCGAATTTTTTTCATAAAAAAACTTTCTTCATTTTACCTTAATAGGAAAACCAAAAGAATCTATTACCAACGCTTTGGAAAAGCATTGACTTTCGAGTGGAAGGATATCAGGGGCGGCTTACTTCGCCGTACAGAATTTAGCGGATCTTCATTTACCATTATGTACGCCCTCGCCTTCGCACCACGCCGCGCAGACGGCACTCTTCACCAAATAGACTGCCTCTGGATCGACAGCAACGAACCCACCGAACCCGACATCCAGTACGTCGCCGAAGTTTGGGAGTACCTACGCCACTTCATGGACCACGGCCTCGACAACCTCCCCCCTCCCAGTGAACCCAACTGGTGGCACCGCCCCCTCCATGTCATCTGCCTGACCCCTGCCGAAGCTTGGCGTCACTATGCCCCATGGCGAACTGGCGAACCGGGTGAGATGCAGGGCAAGAAGAACTGGCAACTGCCCTTCTGGGCCGTGCTGTTCCCTTACAACCTCACCGTTGCCCTGTGTTGGTACGTCATCTGCCGCCTCTTCAATGTCAAGGCAGCATCGCCTCCGCCTGAAGCATTCGAAGAGGCGCCTGCACGCCCGAAAAAGAGGAAGCGTGTATGAGTGGTTCCTACATCAGCCGTGCCACGTCCAACCCTGCCTGCAATGCACGCATCCCTGTACTACTCGTACGCTATGCCATGATCCTGTGTCCAAAAAGCATGGTGAGCTTTCGTTGTATCGAGGCAGACGTCGCGATGCAGCAGGACATCCCTTCCTTGCAGCATGCTATCTATTACTCCACCAAACCGTTGTCAGCCAAACAAGCACGCTCACTCGGCGTAGAAAATATTGATACGTCATGGCGTAACCGTCCCCACTGGATACCTGCGAATGACTGGCTCCCTGCTGGTCAGAAGAATACTCAAACACCTACCGTCGAGTTCTCGGTCTTTTTACCAGGTTTCTTATTGGGCGTAAGTACATGGTCAGGGCACATGGAGACCTTCAGCAGGAGCAATGGACCTGAAGCCCATACTGAGCCAGCTACCGTTTACCTAACCGCTGCCGGCCTAATTGTTCACTATAAGAAAACGCTGACCGCTCAGCACTCTGCGAGGCTGACACTCCCTTACATGACCAATCAGGAATTAGACAGCAAAACCGAAAATCATTCAACATTTAAACTTGAGCGTTAAAATGGCAGTTCTTTGGACATTTTATCCTAATTCAAAATCGGGCCATACTCCCGCTATCAACGGACAGCTAATACAGGCATCCAACACAACCTTGCAGCTGAGAAACCCCTGGGTAACAGATTCTGTATTCATGGCCAAACTTTATTGCGCAATGACCATTGCGCTCTTAGTAATGATTTACCCAGCTTTCCTACCTGAAATAATTCAAAACCCTCGAGACCCTAATATCGTACTCATTATTATCACCCTGATCGCCCCTTTCATTTTCCTCCCTCTCCTACTGTATCGCATATATTTCATCAAAAAATTGTCTTGCTTTTGCTTGAATCGATCGACTAAAAAAATCTATTACAGACGCATAAGCAAAACACTTGTATTCGAATGGCCTCGCACAAGAGGGGGTCTATTCAGGCGTATCGAAAACAGCGGCTCATCTTTCAGCACTGTTTACGCTCTTGCCTTCGCCCCACCTCGCGCAGACGGCACCCTCCATCAAAAAGACTGCCTCTGGATCGATAGCAACGAACCTACCGAACCTGACATCCAATACGTCGCCGAAGTCTGGGAATACCTGCGACACTTCATGGACCACGGCCTCGACAAACTCCCCCCACCCAGCGAACCCAACTGGTGGCACCGTCCCCTCCACGCCATGTGCCTGACCCCTGCCGAAGCCTGGCGTCACTACGCCCCCTGGCGAACCGGCGAACCGGGTGAGATGCAGGGCAAGAAGAACTGGCAACTGCCCTTCTGGGCCGTGCTGTTCCCTTACAACCTCACCGTCGCCCTGTGCTGGTACGCCATCTGCTGCCTCTTCAATGTCAAGGCAGCACCGCCTCCGCCTGAAGCGTTCGAAGAAGCGCCTGCACGCTCGAAAAACGTTGACCCGAATTTGAATATCAAGCACTAACATGACAACCCACTGGCTATTCACCACAACCACTTGCTCGGGCCATAGCCCTGCCATTAAAGGGCAACTCTCGGACCTCTCCGAACATACACTACGCCTGTACAACCCGTGGATCGCAGATTCTGTCTTCATGGCCAAGCTCTACACAGCCATGACAATAGGGTTAATGCTCTACTGCTATCCCGATATATTTGAACTCGACTATAGACTCTTAGCCCTTAAGGACACGCATTCGCTACTAAAATTCTTACTAACACCCTTTATCTTCACACCTTTTTTGGCCTATCGGATATTCCACATAACAAAACTTTCGGACATTTTCTTAAACCGAAGCACCAAGAAAATTTTATATCAATGTAATCGAACACTCATCTGCTTCAACTGGACAGCCACTGAAGGAGGCCTACTCAAAAAAAGAGAATTCAACGGTCACGCTTTCAATACTAGCTATGCGCTTGCTTTTTCAGCTCGTCGAGCAGATGGAACGCTACATGAAGGTGATTGCCTCTGGATCGACAGCAACGAACCCACCGAACCCGACATCCAATACGTCGCCGAAGTCTGGGAATACCTACGTCACTTCATGGACCACGGCCTCGACAAACTCCCCCCGCCCAGCGAACCCAACTGGTGGCACCGTCCCCTCCACGCCATCTGCCTGACCCCTACCGAAGCCTGGCGTCACTACGCCCCCTGGCGGACCGGCGAACCGGGCGAGATGCAGGGCAAGAAGAACTGGCAACTGCCCTTCTGGGCCCTGCTGTTCCCTTACAACCTCACCGTTGCCCTGTGTTGGTACGTCATCTGCCGCCTCTTCAATGTCAAGGCTGCACCGCCTCCACCTGAAGCATTCGAAGAGGCGCCTCCACGTCCGAAAAGGACAAAGCGTGCATGAGGCCTCCCCACCCCAGGCACGCTACTCCCTCATGAAAGATCGCCCCCAATGCAAGTCAACGGATATAACTCCCTCCATTGACATCCAGCGTGGCGCCGTTCAGCGACGCCTGGGAGGGGCGCAGCGTGAATGCGACCAACTCAGCGATCTCGGCAGGACTCGCCATGCGCCCTACGGGAATATCGGCAACGGCCGCCGCTTCCCCATGCTGGGCGATGAACTGTTCGGCCATGTCCGTGCGCACCCACCCAGGCGCAATCGCTACCGCCACGATACCGTCACCGGCGACACTGCGCGCGAGGGACTTGGTCAGGTTGATCAGCGCGGCCTTGCTCGAACCGTAGGGCAGCGCGCCAGCGGTGTAACCCCGTTGAGCCGCGCGACTGGCCATATTGATGATGCGCCCGCCTCCTTGGTCACGGTAGTGGGCAACCGCCTCACGGCAGAGATCGGCCGCGGCGAAGAAATTGACCTGGAACTCGCGACGCCACGCGTCACGCCATTCGGTAGACGGTGCCTCGAGCGGTATCTCCGTGCGGATGCCGGCGTTGTTGATGAGCCCGTGAATCCGCCCGCCGCTCACCTCGAGGGCAGCGCTCCACAAGCGCTCAGGGCCGTAGGCATCGCTGAGGTCGCCTTGCACGATCCAGCCATTGCCTCCGATTCGGTCCAACAGGTACTGGGCACCTTGTGCGTCACGGCTGTAGTGGATGACGGGACGAGCGCCTTCGGCTGCCAACTGCTCGACGATGGCAGCGCCGATGCCTCCCGATGCCCCGGTCACCAAGACGGTCTGCCCCGCGAGCGGGCCTTTCGTGTCACTCATGAGCGTTCACCTTCCATTGTCGAAATCAAGAGAAGCCGCTCGCGCCTGGGTGGGCAAGCGGCTTTCGGTACCTTTATTTGGCGGCGTTCGCCTGCGTCGACGCCTTGTCGACCAGTTGCTGGATCTCCCCGGTGTCGCGGCGCTGGCGCAGGTAGATGTTGAGCACTTCAAGATCCGCAGCCGAGATGTCGCGGCGCACGCCAAACGAGACGCCCTGCTTGGCCAATGCCGGTTTCGGAAGGATTTCGCGGGTCCAGTCAGGGTTGGCCAGTGCGAACAAGTGATTCGTGTCGCTGGCATCGACCAGCACGTCGGCGCGCTTGGACATCACGGCGAGACGCGCCTCGTCCATGCCAGGCAAGCGCATGATCTTTGCGTTGCGCACCACGGAAGAGATGGCCTTGTCCTGGGCGGTGCCGGACATGACCGCAAAGGTGACGTCCGGCTTGTCCAGTGTGGCGATGTCGTCCGTTGCTTGCGCCACTTTGGGGTTGGCCTTGTTCACCAGCAGAGACACCTGATAATCGGTGGCCGGTACCGTGAAACCCACGGCCAGCGCGCGTTCGGGGGTCTGGTTGAGGGCCATTGCCAAATCCCATTTGTTGCTCTGCAGCCCGGCCACCAGGTTGTCCCAGTTCGTGTCCACGAAGGCGACCTTGACCTTCAGCACCTTCTCGCCGAAGTCGCGGCAGAGGTCCACGAAATAACCGCTGTAGTCACCCGTTTTCACATCACGCATGACATAGGGCGCAGCCACCGCTGCGCCGCAGCGAAGCACGCCTGCTTTCTGCACGTCCTGCCATAGAGAAGTTTCAGCGGCTTGAGCAGCCGCCTGAGTGAGCAGCGCGCCACACAGGCTGGCACTGACGATAAAGGCTTTGAAGGACAACAGCGTTGGACGAGACATGGTTGGACCTCACTGAAAATGATTGTTCTTGGCAGGAAGGTACGACGGTTGCGTGCATGCGATTTTGTGTGCATCGCTGCACTCAAGATAAAAATTATGCTAGAACCTGTCAACAGACTTCAGCGCGTATTGGAAGCTCTTCAACTGTCATTCCTGGCTCAAGACGCTTTGTGCTGAAAGTCCACTGAATGGGAAAGTCGATTTGCACATAAACGTAAGAAAATATGCATTTAACTCACCCAATGTTGCGCCCATTCTGTAGTGATCGACAGCACACTGGCCTGCGGTGAGCCAGTGAGAAGGAGATGGGTATGCACTTGAAAGACGAGTTGGCGCGCTTGATTCGCCAGGAAGAAATCCTTCAATTTCCAGCGTTCGATGAAGCGCATGCCTGGCAGCTTGGCAGCCTTCTCTACGACCGGGCGAGCGCACACGCGTGGCCCTTGGCGATCGACATACGGCGTTTCGACCGCCCCTTGTTCGTCGCTGCCCGTCCGGGCGTGACCTCGGACAATCACGCGTGGATCAGACGCAAGGCCAATACCGTGCAGCGTTTCCTGCGCAGTTCCTATCGTCTGCGCTATCAGCTGGCGCTCGATGCTGACGACATGACGCAACGCTACGCGCTCTCACCGGTCGACTACACCAGCGCAGGGGGTGGGTTTCCGATCACCGTACGTGGTGCCGGCGTCATCGGCGCGGTCACCGTATCCGGCCTTCCGGACAGACAGGATCATCAGATCGTGGTCGAGGCGCTCTGCACACTGCTCGACCAGGACCCCACGGGGCTCTCGCTCGACACCGAATCGCCCTTTTAAGGCTACGCGGCAGGCCTTCGCGTGCCGAGCAAGCGATTCGGCCGCGGCGCCGCGCGATGTACGGATCAGAACGCTCCAAAAACAATTAATGAGTCTATCCATGTCCAACAACTCACTTGCACCGGGCCTGAAACAGCGCCATGTCACCATGTTGTCGATCGCTGGCGTGATCGGCGCCGGGTTATTCGTCTTTTCTGGTCATGCGATCGCCCAGGCAGGGCCGGCGGCACTGCTGGCCTACCTCTTCACCGGCGCCCTGGTGGTGCTGGTGATGCGCATGCTGGGCGAAATGGCGGTGGCCTCTCCTGACACCGGCTCATTCTCCACCTATGCCGACCGCGCCATCGGGCCGTGGGCAGGATTCAGCATCGGCTGGCTGTACTGGTGGTTCTGGGTACTGGCGATCCCCCTGGAAGCCATTGCCGCGGCGAACATCATCAACGCCTGGGTACCGGGCATACCGACCTGGGTGATTGCCTCGGCGGTGATTCTGCTGTTGACCGGCTCCAATTTCTTCAGCGTGGCGCGCTATGGCGAATTCGAGTTCTGGTTCGGCCTAGTGAAGATCGTCGCCATCCTCGCCTTCATCGCCTTGTGCGCGGCTGCACTGCTGGGGGTGTTGCCGGACCGCGAGGTCAGTGGCCTCGGGCAACTGATGGCGCTGCATGGCGGTTTCGCGCCCAATGGGGCGGGTGCGATCGTCGGCGCCATGCTCACGACGATGTTCAGTTTCATCGGCGCCGAAGTGGTCACCATCGCCGCTGCCGAGTCGAGGAACCCGGCCCGGCAGATCACTCGCGCCACCCGTTCGGTCGTCTGGCGAATCTGCGTGTTCTACCTGCTGTCGATCGTCATGATTCTGTCCATCGTGCCGTGGAACGACCCGCGCCTGCCGCAAGTGGGCTCGTTCCAGCGCGCCCTGGAAATCATGCACATCCCCAATGCCAAGCTGTTGATGGACATCGTAGTACTGCTGGCGGTCGCCAGTTGCATGAACTCCCAGGTCTATACCGGCTCCCGAATGCTCTACTCGCTGGCCAGGCGCGGTGATGCACCGCGCGTTCTGACGCGCGTCAACCTCGCCAAGGTGCCCGTTGCGGCGGTGGCCTGCACCACCGTGCTGGGGGTATTGGCCACCTTCATCAATTACTTCGCCCCTGAACACGTGTTCAAGTTCCTGCTCTCCACATCGGGCGCCGTGGCACTGCTGGTGTACCTGGTGATCGCCATCTCGCAGTTGCGCCTGCGCAAAAAGGTGCTTGCCGCCGGAGACGCGCTGGGCTTTCGGATGTGGTTGTTCCCGTGGCTGACCTGGGCAGTGATCCTGTTCATCGGCGGCGCCTTGATCAGCATGTTCTTCATCGACGCCTACCGTTCGGAAATCACCGCCACGGGCCTGCTGGCCATCGTGATCGTCTGCCTGGGCCTGATGAACACCCGCAAGGCGTCGCACCTTCCCCTTGAACGCGTACAACACAAGGCTCCCGTAGCAGAATGACCATGAACGATCTGATGATGCGATCTGTAACACGTACCGGAGAATCGACTAGGACGGAATACGTGGTGTCCCTCGAGACGCTCGGCGTCCATGATGTGGAGCACGTAGGGGGCAAGAACGCATCCCTCGGCGAGATGATCAGCAACCTCGCCGGCGCCGGCGTCTCGGTGCCGGGCGGCTTCGCCACTACGGCTCAAGCCTACCGCGACTTTCTCGAGCAGAGTGGC
The DNA here is from genome assembly GCA_001534745.1 of Pseudomonas monteilii. Lineage (NCBI taxonomy): Bacteria > Pseudomonadati > Pseudomonadota > Gammaproteobacteria > Pseudomonadales > Pseudomonadaceae > Pseudomonas > Pseudomonas alabamensis. Next base: position 1,777,209 of record CP013997.1, on the reverse strand, counting down.
CTGAACGACCGTATCCACGCTGCCCTGGATGCCCTGGACGTCGACGACATCGCCGCGCTGACTCAGACCGGCGCGCAGATCCGCCAGTGGGTCATGGACGCCGAGTTCCCGCCTCGCCTGGACGCCGAGATCCGCAGCGCCTTCGCCGAGATGGCCGGCGGCAACGACAACATGGCCGTCGCCGTGCGCTCCTCGGCCACCGCCGAAGACCTGCCGGACGCCTCGTTCGCAGGGCAGCAGGAGACCTTCCTCAACATCCGTGGCGTGGACAACGTGATCCGCGCCGCCAAGGAAGTCTTCGCCTCGCTGTTCAACGACCGCGCCATCGCCTACCGCGTGCACCAGGGCTTCGACCACAAGCTGGTGGCCCTGTCCGCCGGCGTGCAGCGCATGGTCCGCTCGGAAACCGGCACCGCCGGGGTGATGTTCACCCTCGACACCGAGTCGGGCTTCCGTGACGTGGTGTTCATCACCGGCGCCTACGGCCTGGGCGAAACCGTGGTCCAGGGCGCGGTCAACCCGGACGAATTCTACGTGCACAAGGCCACCCTGCAGGCCGGGCGTCCGGCGATCCTGCGCCGCAACCTGGGCAGCAAGGCGATCAAGATGATCTACGGCGACGAAGCCAAGGCCGGTCGCTCGGTCAAGACCGTCGACGTCGACCGCGCCGAGCGCGCGCGCTTCTGCCTGAGCGACGCCGAAGTCGCGGAGCTGGCCAAGCAAGCGATGATCATCGAGCAGCACTACCAGCGGCCGATGGACATCGAGTGGGCCAAGGACGGTGACGACGGCCAGCTGTACATCGTCCAGGCGCGTCCTGAGACGGTGAAGAGCCGCTCCAGCGCCAACGTCATGGAACGCTACCTGCTCAAAGAGAAGGGCACCGTGCTGGTCGAAGGCCGGGCCATCGGCCAGCGCATCGGCGCCGGCAAGGTGCGGGTGATCAAGGACGTTTCCGAGATGGACAAGGTCCAGCCAGGCGACGTGCTGGTCTCGGACATGACCGACCCGGACTGGGAACCGGTGATGAAGCGCGCCAGCGCCATCGTCACCAACCGCGGCGGGCGCACCTGCCACGCGGCGATCATCGCCCGCGAGCTGGGCATCCCGGCGGTGGTGGGCTGCGGCAACGCCACCCAGCTGCTCAAGGACGGCCAGGGCGTGACCGTGTCCTGCGCCGAAGGCGACACCGGCTACATCTTCGAAGGCGAGTTGGGCTTCGACATCAAGCAGAACTCGGTCGATGCCATGCCCGAGCTGCCGTTCAAGATCATGATGAACGTCGGCAACCCCGACCGGGCCTTCGACTTCGCCCAGCTGCCCAACGCCGGAGTCGGCCTGGCGCGCCTGGAGTTCATCATCAACCGCATGATCGGCGTGCACCCCAAGGCGCTGCTGAACTACGCCGGTCTGCCGCCGGAGCTCAAGGACAGCGTCGACAAGCGCATCGCCGGCTACGACGACCCGGTGGGCTTCTACGTCGAGAAACTGGTCGAGGGCATCAGCACCCTGGCCGCGGCCTTCTACCCGAAGAAGGTCATCGTGCGCCTGTCGGACTTCAAGTCCAACGAGTACGCCAACCTAATCGGCGGCAAGCTCTACGAGCCGGAAGAAGAAAACCCGATGCTGGGCTTCCGCGGCGCCTCGCGCTACATCAGCGAGGCGTTCCGCGACTGCTTCGAGCTCGAATGCCGGGCGCTCAAGCGCGTGCGCAACGAGATGGGCCTGACCAACGTCGAGATCATGGTGCCGTTCGTGCGCACCCTGGGCGAGGCCAGCCAGGTGGTCGACCTGCTCGCCGAGAACGGCCTGGCCCGTGGTGACAACGGCCTGCGCGTGATCATGATGTGCGAGCTGCCGTCCAACGCGCTGCTGGCCGATGAGTTCCTCGAGTACTTCGACGGCTTCTCCATCGGCTCCAACGACCTGACCCAGCTGACCCTGGGCCTGGACCGCGATTCGGGTATCATTGCGCACCTGTTCGACGAGCGAAATCCTGCGGTGAAGAAGCTGCTGGCCAATGCCATCGCCGCGTGCAACAAGGCCGGCAAGTACATCGGCATCTGCGGCCAGGGGCCTTCGGATCATCCGGACCTGGCCAAGTGGCTGATGGAACAGGGTATCGACAGTGTGTCGCTGAACCCGGACTCGGTGATCGAAACCTGGCTGTTCCTGGCTGACACTCAGCGCTAGGCAGAACCTCAAACGCCCCGTTCCGGCCTGATGCCGGAACGGGGCGTTTCCACTTCGTGTCCTGGAAAACCTGGCAGCGACAGCGCTGAGCAAAGGCGCCTCCGGGACCCGCTACCCAAGACAGGTAGCGGGCTCTATGGCCAGTCAGTCCATGACCGCACCGATCACCTCATCCAGAATGGCAACGCCTGCCTCGACTTCAGCGGCGCTGACCACGCACGGGGGTACGACGTGAATGCGGTTCTCGACCACGAACGGCAACAACCCGCGTTCCAGCAGCATGGCCTTGATCGCCTGCATCTTGTCGGCCGCCAGCGGCGCACGGCTTTGCCGATCGCTGACCAGCTCGATCGCCCAGAACACGCCGGCACCGCGCACTTCGCCGATGACCGCATGACGCTGCTGCAGCTCGCGCAGACGTGGCCCCAATACCTGGCTGCCGATCGTCAGCGCGTGCTCGACCACCTGTTCTTCGCGCATCGCATCGATCGAGGCGATGATCGACGCCATCGCCAGCGGGTGCCCGGAATAGGTCAGGCCGCCGGGGAAGAAATGGGTGTCGAAATAACGGGAGATCGACTCGGAGATCACCACACCGCCGACAGGGACATAGCCGGAGTTGACGCCTTTGGCGAAGGTGATCAGGTCCGGTACCACGCCGTAGTGCTCCAGGGCGAACCACTTGCCGGTGCGACCGAACCCTGACATCACCTCGTCCAGGATCAGCAGGATGCCGAACTCGGTGGCCAGCTCACGCACCCCCTGCATGTAGGCGGCGGACGGCATCAGGATGCCAGCGGTGCCCGGAAGGCTTTCGAGCAGGATGGCCGCGATCGAGGCCGCACCTTCGCTCTCGATCACCCGACGCAGGTGACGCAGGGCGCGCTCGGTCTCTTCGGCCTCGGTCTGCGCGCTGAACTCGCTTCGGTACAGGTACGGGGTGAAGAAATGCACATGCGCGCGGGCATATTCGTTCGGTACGCGACGCGGGTCACCGGTGGCCACGATGGCCGAGCCGGTGTTGCCGTGATAGGAGCGGTAGGCCGACAGTACCTTGTCGCGACCGGTGAAGAGCCGGGCCATGCGGATGGCGTTCTCGTTGGCGTCGGCGCCGCCGTTGGTGAAGAACACCTTCTTGAAGCCGGCGGGCGCCTGCTCGATGATGCGCTTGGCGGCTTCACCGCGTGCCAGGTTGGCCGTGGCCGGGGCGACGGTGGTCAGCGTAGCGGCCTGCTCCTGGATCGCCACGACGACCGCAGGGTGCTGGTGGCCCAGATTGGTGTTGACCAGCTGGCTGGAAAAGTCCAGGTAGCGCTTGCCGTCGAAGTCCCAGGCGGTACAGCCTTCGCCACCGGCGATGACCAGTGGATCGAGTGCCCCTTGAGTCGACCACGAATGAAATACGTAGTCGCGATCCAGACCTTTAACGTATGCGTTGGTGATTGCCATGATGCTCAGCGACCTCTTGAGGGTTCGGCCCGGCAAAGAAAAGCCGCCAGCGTGGTGGCGGCAAGGTCTCCAGCCAAGGCTTTTGACGAAGGGTGAGAAGGTAAGGCCCGCCCAGTCACGGTACGGGGTGAGTAGCAGCGCCATCGGCTGGTCTCCGTCAGAACGGCCGATGGCGCTGCCACCCGAACTGATGCGCGCTTAGCTGTTGCTCGGGAACGCGAACTGCGCCGCTTCGTGGCTGGTGCGCTTGGGCCAACGCTGGGTGATGGCCTTCTTGCGGGTGTAGAAGCGCACGCCGTCCGGGCCGTATGCGTGCAGGTCGCCGAACAGCGAACGCTTCCAGCCACCGAAGCTGTGATAACTGACCGGGACCGGCAGGGGTACGTTGACCCCGACCATGCCCACCTCGATCTCGTCGCAGAACAGACGCGCTGATTCACCGTCGCGGGTGAAGATGCAGGTGCCGTTGCCGTACTCGTGGTCATTGATCAGCTTGATGGCCTCTTCCAGGCTGTTCACGCGGACCACGCACAGTACCGGGCCGAAGATCTCTTCCTTATAGATGCGCATTTCCGGCGTCACGCGGTCGAACAGCGTACCGCCCACGAAATAGCCGTCTTCGTTGCCCGCCACTTTGAAGCCACGACCGTCTACAACGACCTTGGCACCGGCAGCAACCCCGTCATCGATATAACCCAGGACCTTGTCACGTGCAGCGGCGGTGACCAGGGGGCCCATGTCCAGGCCGCAGGAAGTGCCAGCACCGATCTTCAGCGCTTTGATCTGCGGTTCAAGCTTGGCAATCAGGGCGTCCGCCACCTGGTCACCAACGCACACCGCCACAGAGATCGCCATGCAGCGCTCGCCGCACGAACCATAGGCGGCGCCCATCAACGCGCTGACGGCATTGTCCAACTCGGCGTCCGGCATCAGCACCGCGTGGTTCTTGGCGCCGCCCAGGGCCTGGACACGCTTGCCGCGCTTGGTGCCTTCGGCATAGATGTATTCGGCAATCGGGGTCGAACCGACGAAGCTCAGAGCCTTCACTTCAGGGGCTTCGATCAGCGCGTCCACTGCTTCCTTGTCGCCGTGTACCACGTTCAGCACGCCTTTTGGCAGGCCAGCTTCGTGCAGCAGCTCGGCGATCAGCAGCGTCGAACTGGGGTCGCGCTCGGAGGGCTTGAGAATGAAGCAGTTGCCGCAGGCAATGGCCAGTGGGTACATCCACAGTGGCACCATGGCCGGGAAGTTGAACGGCGTGATACCGGCCACCACGCCGATGGGCTGCAAGTCGCTCCAGGCATCGATGTTGGGACCGACGTTGCGGCTGTACTCGCCCTTGAGGATTTCGGGGGCGGCACTGGCGAATTCGACGTTCTCGATACCACGCTTGAGTTCCCCCACGGCATCTTCGAGGGTTTTGCCGTGTTCCTCGCTGATCAACTGGGCAATACGCTGCTCGTTCGTCTCCAGCAGTTGCTTGAAACGGAACATGACTTGCGCACGCTTGGCCGGTGGCGTGTTGCGCCAGGCCGGAAAGGCAGCCTGGGCCGAGTCGATGGCCTTTTGCACCATGGCGCGATTCGCAAGGCCCAACGTGTGGATAGCCTGGCCAGTGGATGGATTGAACACCTCCGTGGTGCGGGCGTCGTCCGCGATGTGCTCACCGTGGATCAAGTGCTTGATCGTTGCCATCTTCTTTCCTCGAGCTTGATGCCAAGCTGTCTAGTTGTTGTAGTGAGTAAGCGCCCGTCGCGCGAAAGTGTGCTGATCAGTCGATACCGTGCAGGGCTTCACCCACGGCGTCGAATGGACGATCCAGTGCGATTCGAACTGGAGACCACTGGCCGACGATGACGGGGTGTGCAAGGCCTGGTTCATGACCGGGATCCTGAGCGTGGAGAATGGGCCTAGCTTGTGCCGGAACATCACATGCGTTAAATCTATATTCTCTTTCGCTCAGTTATCGGATCGCTCACGCATGACAAAAAAAATACCGCTACAGCAGATCAGCGATTTTGACTTGAGGCTCCTGCGGGTCTTCAAGACCGTGGCAGAGTGCGGCAGTTTTTCGGGCGCCGAAAGCGCCTTGGGGATCACGCGTTCGGCCATCAGCCTGCACATGGGCGACCTGGAGAAACGCCTGGGCATGCGGCTCTGCCAGCGCGGCCGCGCCGGCTTCGCGCTGACCGATCAGGGGCGTGAAGTGTTGCGCGCCAGTGAAACCGTCCTGGTCGCCATCGAAGGGTTTCGCAGTGAAGTGAACCAGATGCATCAGCACCTGCGCGGCGACCTCAATCTGGCGATCGTGAACAACCTGGTGACCCAGCCCAAGATGCGCATCACCCATGCCCTGAAAGCGGTACGCGCCGAAGGCCGTGGCGTGCGGATCAACCTGAGCATGAGTACCCCGGGAGAAATCGAGCGCGGCCTGCTGGACGGCCACCTCCACGTGGGGGTCGTGCCGCTGATTTCGCCGCTGTCGGGGCTTGACTACAGCCTGCTGTACGAGGAGCGCTCCCAGCTGTACTGCAGCCATGAGCACCCGCTCTTCGCCCAGGCGGCCGACGTCAGCGACGACGCACTGTCCCTGGCCGATGCCGTGGTGCCCACCTACCGCATGACGGCTGAAGCGATCGGCCTGCACCAGCTGCTCAACGTTGCGGCATCGGCGACCGACCGGGAAGGCATCGCCTTCCTGATCCTGACGGGCAGCTACATCGGGTTTCTCCCGGATCACTACGCCGCGACCTGGGTCGAGAAAGGCCTGATGGCACCTCTCGACCCTGGCAGGCTGTACTTCGACTCCAAGCTCGCCATCGCGACCCGCAAAGGGCGCAGACCCAACCTCATCCTCGAGCACTTTCTCGACACGTTGCAGCTCACCCCCGCCCTCGCCTGACCGACAAAGCCGCCCCGCCCCCTCGAACCTTGCCCCGCTCACACCGGAGGGTGAGCGGGTCGCTGTGCGCCAAAAAAAAACAATTGCCACGTGTTGACAGGCCGCGCACAACCGCAATAGCCTGAATGCACTGCTGCACACAACGCAGTACTCAGAAAAATGACGATTTGCTTGCTTACTCTTCTGCCTACAAGAACAACTTACCGGAGAGACTCGACATGGCACGGTCACTTTCACGCACGGTCGGGGGCAGCCTCGCCTGCCTCGCCACGGCGCTCACGTTTCTGGTCCAACCCATTGCGCACGCTGAAGACGCCACGTGGCAGAACGTGCGCAAGGCAGGGGTGCTGCGCTGCGGTGCAGCGGTCGCCGCACCCTATGTGATGCGCGACCCCGCTTCAGGTCAGTACAGCGGTTACTTCGTGGCGCTCTGCCGCGACTTCGCCGAAAACGTGCTCCACGTGAAGGCACAGTTCGTGGACACCAGCTGGGACAACCAGGTGGCTGGTTTGCAGAGCGGCAAGTGGGACATGGCCATGGCCCTCAACAAGACCCCGGAGCGTGCCAAGGCGGTTGCGTTTTCGGTACCGGCCACCGACTACCAGATCTCGCTGCTGATCAACGAGAAGAACCCGAAGTTCGCCGGTGCCGGCAACAGCCTGGCCGAGTACGACAAGCCCGGCGTGACGATTGCCGTGATCTCTGGCACCGCGGCCGACAAGGCCGTCTCTTCGGCGGTCAAGCACGCCACGCTGATGCGCCTTCCAGGCTCGGATGAAACCCGCATGGCCTTGATGTCGAGGCGCGCGGACATACTGGCCGACGCCAACGACACGAACCACCTCTTCGCCCTGGCCAACGACTGGACCCGTGAAGTGCTTCCAGTCCCAGCCCTGGCCAAGCAGGGCGTCTCCTTCGCCCTGGCCCTTCAGACGCCTCCCGAGGACATGGCCACACTCGATGCCTACCTGACCCAGCGCCGCGAAGCGGGTGAGATCGACACCCTGGTGGACCAAGCCTCCGCCGAGATCCTTGCGGGCAAAAAAGCCCAGTAACTCCCGCTGACATGCCGAGGGGCCCGGCCAAGGGCACCCTCGCGGAGACGACACTGATGACCAGTCCTCATGTGGTGGCCTCGCAGCCACAGGCTTCGTTCAACTCGAATTTCGCTCAGGGCGGTTCGTTCATCCAGCTTCAAGGCGTGCGCAAGGCCTACTCCGAACAGCTGGTGGTCATGGACGGGATGAACCTGGACATGCGCGCCGATGATCGCCTGGTGATCATCGGCCCGTCCGGCAGCGGCAAGAGTTCGCTGCTGCGGGTGTTGATGGGCCTGGAGAGCATCCAGGGCGGGAGCATCCAGTTTCAGGGCAAGCCCTATATCGACGGCAGCCGCAAACACGGCAAGCCTCTGGACGTGACGCTGCACAAGCAGATCGGCATGGTGTTCCAGCACTACACGCTGTTTCCGCATCTTTCGGTGCTCGGCAACCTGATCCTGGCACCGGTCAAGGTCCATGGCCTGAGCAAGGCCGAGGCAACCGAAAAGGCCCGCGCCTACCTCGCCCGCCTGGGACTCGAAAGCAAGCTGCATGCCTATCCGAGCCAACTGTCCGGCGGCCAGAAGCAACGGGTGGCGATCGCCCGCGCGCTGATGCTCGAACCTCGGCTGATGCTCTTCGATGAAGTCACCTCCGCCCTCGACCCCGAAATGGTCATCGAAGTGCAGAACGTCATGATGCAGCTGGCCGAGCAGAAAATGGCGATGATCATCGTCACCCACGACATGCACTTCGCCCGGCACATCGCCACCCGCGTGGTGTTCTGCGCCAACGGCAAAGTCGTCGAGCAGGGTCATCCCGAACAGATCTTCACCCAACCCAGGGAAGCGCGCACCCGCGAGTTCCTGGAAAAGGTCGTGCATTTCGAGTGAGGGCCCTGCCATGAACTATCAGTTCGACTTTCATTTTTTGAACGGAAGCCTGCCGGTATTGCTGGATGGGCTGAAAGTGACCCTTGAGCTGGCCCTGGTCTCGAACCTGATCGGCCTGACCTGTGGGTTCCTGCTGTGCCTGATGACGTTGAGCCGCTGGTTCTTCATCCGCTGGCCGGCACAACTGTTCATCGAGTTCTTCCGCTGCACCCCGGCCCTGCTGCAGATCGTCTGGTTCTTCTACTGCGTGCCGATGCTGTTCGACGTCTTCATCGACCCGATCGTCATGGGCTTCCTGGCGCTGGGGCTGAACCTCACGGCATTCAACGCCGAGGCCTACCGGGCCGGCGTGCAGGCGGTGCCTCGCGAACACCTGGACGCCTCGATCGCCCTGGGTCTCAAGGACTGGCAGCGCACGGTGTACGTGATCCTGCCGCAGTCCCTGCGCAGCGCGCTGCCGGTGCTGATCACCAATGGCATCGGCACTCTGCAACAGAGTGCGCTGGTGGCCATCGTGGCCGTCGCCGACCTGATGTACGTGGGCAAGAGCCTTGCGACCGAGGCCTATCGCCCACTGGAAACCTACACCTTGATCGCCCTCATCTACTTCGCCCTGTCGCTGCCGATCGCGCAGCTGGTGCAGTGGTTCGAGCGGCGCCAGGAATTGGCCGGCCAACGCTAAGGAGATAGCCATGCCACTCGATTTCTCGGTTGTTCTGGCGTATTGGCCAGTGCTGCTCAAAGGCCTGCTGCTGACCTTGGCGTTTACTGGGGCCTGCGCCTTGCTGGGCAGTCTGCTGGGCTTCGTCGTCAGCCTGCTGCGCCAGGTGAAAACGCCGCTGCTGCGGCTGCCGCTCACGCTGTATGTCGAATTTTTTCGTGGCACACCGCTGCTGATCCAGCTGTTCTGGGTGTTCTTCTGCTTCCCGGTGGTGTTCGGCCTGGACATACCGCCCTACGTGTCGGTGCTGATCGCGCTGACGCTGTTCATGGGCGCCATCACCAGCGAGACCTTCCGGGGTGCGCTCAAGTCGATCGCCAGCGAGCAGCACGACGCCTGCACCGCGCTTGGCCTGACCTCGAAGGTCAAGGTGCTGTACGTGATCTTCCCCCAGGCCCTGCTGCGCGCCGTGCCGCCGCTGCTCTCGAACGTGGTCAGCCTGTTCAAGGAAAGCGCGCTGATCTCTTCGGTAGGTGTCGCCGACCTGATGTTCGTCGGCCAGAACATCTCCAACAGCACCGCCCGACCCGTCGAGTTTCTCTCGGCGGTCGCGGTGATCTATTTCCTCGTGGCCTTCCCGCTGACCCGTCTGGTCGGCGTGGTCGAAGGGCGCCTGCTGCGCCGCTACGCCTATTGACCCGACCTGACCGGTCTGACTGACCTCAACTCACCACTCGGAGATTCATCATGAAACTCAATGGCATCCTGCCTGCCCTGGTCACCCCGTTCAACGCCGCTGGCAACGTCGACCATGACACCCTGGCTGCGATCCTGGAGCATCAGCTCAAGGCTGGCGTCAGCGGTTTCGTACCGCTGGGGTCGACGGGCGAATACTACGCGCTGGCCAATGACGAGCGCCGCCAGGTCCTGGCAACCGTGAAGGAAGTCGTCGGCGACCGCGGCACCCTGATCGCCGGCGCCAACGGCTCGTGCACCCGCGAGGTGCTGGAGCAGATCAAGCAAACCGTCGATGCCGGCTACACCAACCTGCTCATCGCACCGCCCTACTATGCGCTGCCCTCCCAGGAAGAGCTGCTGGCCCATTACACTACCATTCTCGAAACGTTCCCTGACATCAACGTCGTGCTGTACAACTACCCGATCCGCACCAACGTCGAAGTGGGCCTAGACGTGATCGCCGCGCTCCATGAACACCCGCGCGTGATCGGTATCAAGGAAAGCAGCGGCAACCTGTTGCGCGCCATCGAGATCGGCGAGAAATACAAAGGCCTTCAGCTGTCCTGCGGTTCGGACGACCAGGCGCTGGACTTCTACCTGTGGGGCGCCGACAGCTGGATCTGCGGCCCGGCCAACATCTTCCCGGAGAAAGTCGTGGCCTTCCACAAGGCCTTCACCCGCGGCGATATCCGCGGTGCCCAGCAGGTCATGCGCAGCCTGTTCCCGGCCATGGCCAACCTGGAAAGCGGCAAGTTCGTGCAGAAGGTCAAGTACGGCGCCGAGCTGGCCGGCTTCAAGGTCGGCAATGCCCGCGCCCCGCTGCTGCCACTGACCGATGAAGAGAAGACCGAATTCCGCAAGGTGTTCGAAGCTTCTCAGCAGTAATGTTCCACGGGGCCGGTGCTCGGCCCCCTCGCACCCCTCTCTTGATACGAGACAGACTCATGAACACCCCACAATCGTCATCGCAGAACGCCGTGGTCATCGGCGGCGGTATCGTCGGTGTCTGCTGCGCGTTGTACCTGCAGCGCGAAGGCCACAGGGTCACGCTCATCGACCCTGCCGCACCGGGCGACAGTACCGCCAAGTGGAGTTGCGGTCAGATGGCGGTCAGTGAAGTCATTCCCTTGTCCAAGCCCGGCATCCTGATGAAGATCCCGGGCTGGCTGCTCGACCAGAAAGGCCCCCTGGCGCTGCGCCCGAGCGCGCTGCCCGGGATCCTGCCCTGGTTCCTGCGTTTCCTGGCCTGCGCGCGCCCCTCGAAGATCCACGAGATCGCCCAGGACATGGCCCGCCTGACAGCCCACGTCTATCCCGATTACGCCCCGTTGCTCGACGCCTGCCCGAACAAAGCCCTGCTGGGCGATCGCCCCATCCTGGCAGTGTTCGATTCGCCGGCTGGCCTTGCTCACGAGCGCCCTCACCTGGCGCTGCGCAAGCAACTGGGCTTCACGTCCGAAGAGCTCGACGGGGCTGCCATTGGCGACCTCGAGCCTGCCCTGGCCGGTAAATTCCAGCAGGGCCTGCTGTTCCCGGACTGGCGCGCCGTCAGCGATACCGAAGGCTTCATCGCGGCGCTGACCGACAGCTTCATCGCCCAGGGCGGTGTGCGCGTGCGTCAGAAAGCCACGAAACTCGATGAGCACAACGACCGTGCCACCGGCGTGACCTTGGCCGACGGCACGCGCGTGCCAGCCGATCATGTGGTGATCGCCGCCGGTACCGGTGCGCGCCCCTTCTTCAACGCCCTCGGGGTGAACATTCCGCTGGCGGGCATCGCCGGCTACCAGGCCGTTCTGCCAACGCCGGGCGTCGACATTCGCCATTCGGTGATCTACGCAGACGGCGGCTTCTGCTTCGCGCCCATGACCCGTGGCCTGCAGATCGGCGGCACCATCGAGTTCGCCGCAGAAGGCGCGGAGCCGAACTTCAAGCGCGCCGACATCATCATGGAAAAGGCACGCACGGTCCTGCCGGACCTGAACACCCAAGGCATGACGTTCGGCGTGGGCTACCGGCCTTTCCTGCCCGATACCAAGCCCGTCATCGACCGCTCGCCCCGACTGAACAACGTGATCATGGCCTTCGGTCATGGCCAGCTCGGCCTCACCCTGGGCGCGACCACCGGCCGCCTGGTCGCCGACCTGGTCGCCCACCGTACACCCGGACAGGACCTGTCCGCATTCAGCGCCCGGCGCTTTGCCCTTATTGGAGGTACAGCATGAACCGCTACGACCAGTTCTACATCAATGGCCAATGGGTCAGCCCGATCAACGGCGGCAGCTTCGAGGCGTTCGACCCCAGCGATGAAAGCCTGATCGCCACGGTGGCCTCCGGCTGCGCCGAGGACATCGACGTGGCGGTGAAAGCGGCCCGCGCGGCCTTCGATGACGGCCCCTGGCCGCGGCTGAGTGGCGCCGAACGGGGCGCCTACCTGCGCAAGATCGCCGAGGGTATCCGTGCCCGCCAGGAGGAACTGGCCACGCTGGAAGTACGTGACAACGGAAAGCCCTTCCCTGAAGCCATGTGGGACATCGGGGACACTGCCGGCTGCTTCGATTTCTATGCCGACATGGCCGAAGAGCTGGACCAGCGCCGCGAAAAGGACGTCGCGCTGTCCGACGACCGCTTCACGTCGGTTGCCCGCAAGGAGCCCATCGGTGTCGCCGGCGCCATCGTGCCCTGGAACTTCCCGATGCTCATGGCTTCGTGGAAGATCGCCCCGGCCCTGGCGGCAGGGTGCAGCATCATCCTGAAGCCCGCCGAGCAGACCTCGCTGACGGCGCTCGAGCTGGCGCGGATCGCCGACGAAGCGGGCCTGCCCGCCGGCGTGCTGAACATCGTCACCGGGCCAGGCGCCAAGGTGGGCGCCGCGCTGACCGCTCACCCCGGCGTGGACAAGCTCGCCTTCACCGGCAGCGTGCCGGTCGGCAGCCGCATCATGCAAGCCGCCGCCCAGGACATCAAGAATGTGACCCTGGAACTGGGCGGCAAGTCGCCGTTCGTGATCTTTGCCGACAGTGACTTGGAAAAGGCGGTCGAATGGATCATGTTCGGCATCTTCTGGAACAAGGGCGAAGTCTGTTCGGCGACCTCGCGCGTGCTGGTCGAGCGTTCGGCCTACGAACCGCTGCTGGCGCGTCTTGCCGAGGAAACACGCAAGATCAAGATCGGCAACGGCATGGAAGAAGGCGTGCTGCTTGGCCCCCTGGTCAACCGCAACCAGTATGATGGCACCCTGAAAGCCATCGCCCGCGGGCTGGAAGAAGGGGCTCGACTGGTCTGTGGCGGAGAGCGCCCGGCTCACCTGGACAAAGGGTTCTACCTGCAGCCAACCGTGTTTGCCGACGTGCCGGAAGACAGCTGGATCTGGAACGAAGAAATCTTCGGCCCGGTGGTCTGCATTCGTCCGTTCGATACCGAAGACGAGGCCGTGGCTTCGGCCAATAACTCGCGCTTCGGCCTGGGGGCTGCGGTGATGTCCAAGGACCTGGCCCGTTGCGAGCGCGTGGCGCGGCTGTTCCGCGCCGGCATCGTCTGGATCAACTGCTCGCAGCCCACCTTCACCGAAGCGCCCTGGGGCGGCTACAAGCAAAGCGGCATTGGCCGCGAGCTGGGTGAATGGGGCCTGAACAACTACCTGGAAACCAAGCAGATCACCCGCTACGACAGCGAGCAGCCTTGGGGCTGGTACATCAAGTGAGGTAACACCCATGCGTTGGAAACAGACGCTTCAACTGGCTGAAGTGCACTGCGAAGGCGAGATCGGCAAGGTCATCACCGGCGGCGTCCTGGGGATCCCGGGCGCCACCATGCTGGACAAGATGAACTACATCAACGACGTCGATGACAGCCTGCGGCGCCTGGTCACGCTGGAGCCACGCGGTTGCCTGCAAATGTCGGTGAACTTGTTGTTGCCACCGACATGCCCCGAGGCTCACGCAGGCTTCATCGTGCTGCAGGCCGACAAGGCTCACCCGATGTCCGGCAGCAACTGCATCTGCGTGGTTACTGCGCTGCTGGAACTGGGCATGGTGCCGATGCAACAGCCGGAAACCACCGTGGTGCTCGACACGCCTGCAGGGCTGGTGACTGCCCGCGCCCAGTGCGCGGACGGGCGTTGCCTGAGCGTATCGCTGGACATGGTGCCGGCATTCGTCGAACACCTCGACCTGGCCATCGAGACCGAGGCCTTCGGCACCCTCAGCATCGATGTCGCCTTCGGCGGCGTGTACTACGCCCTGATCGACGTCGAGCAGATCGGGCTGTCCATCGCACCACAGAATGCCCGCGCGCTGGCCGATGCAGGCGTGGCCTTGAAAGAGGTGATCAATCGGCAGGTGAACCTCCAGCACCCTTTGCTGCCTTCGGTCAACGAAGTGGCGTATGTGATGTTCCGCAACAGACTCGATGAGCGCACCTATCAGACCTGCACCACCTTGCCGCCCGGCCGGGTCGATCGCTCACCTTGTGGCACGGGCAGTTCGGCCAACCTCGCCACCTTGGCAGCGCGCGGTCTGGTGCAGCCAGGTGACGGCCTGGTGTCGCGCTCGACCATCGGTGGGCAATTCCAGATCGCCCTGCTCGGCCATACCGAGGTCGCGGGCAAGCCTGCCGTGCTGCCGAGGGTCACCGGCCGGGCCTGGCTTTACGGCCTGCAGCAGATGGGCGTAGACCCCGACGATCCCCTGGCCGGTGGCTTCATGCTCAGCGATACCTGGGGCGCCGGTCTGAGCCGGTGATCGTGGCGACTGTGCTCGGACGATACCGGGCACAGCGCCTTTGACCTGAGGCTTGCACGAGTGTCTGTTCAGGCGCCGATTGCAGCCAGTGTCATCTTCATTCACGCCCCCACCGGCAGCCGCCCTGGCTGCACCGTCCATGACTTGAGCACGTCTGTCACGTCGCTACCGTGTGCAGCTCGCGCTCCGCGGGGGATATAGTCAGCAGAACTGAAATTTAATAAGGTCGGACCTGTATGATAGGGGCAAGACCAATCGAGACCTGATGATGGCAAAAGATAACGATATCGAAAGCGGCCCCCGTCGGCATGGTGGGCGCTATATCTATGAAGAACTTCGCAAGCAGATTCTGACGCTCAAGCTCAAGCCGGGTGTACAACTGGATGAAGTGTCATTGGCCGCGCAGTTCGGGCTTTCCCGATCGCCCGTGCGTGATGCGCTGGCGCGGCTCATCACCGAAGGCCTGGTCATCATTCTGCCCAATCGTACGACGCTGGTCACACCGTTCGAGATCGAGGAATTCCCGAACTACATTTCCGCCCTGGACCTGATCCAACGTGCCGTCACGCGCCTGGCGGCCACCCAGCATCGCTCGGAAGACCTGCAGGCGATTCGGGATGCGGATGCCGCTTACCTCAGGGCGGTGACGACGGGCGATTTCCAGGCCATGTCGGAGCTCAACAAGGCGTTCCACATGGCGATCGCCCATGCCGGCCGCAACCCTTATTTCATCACCTACTACGAGCGTCTGCTCGGCGAGGGGCAGCGCTTGCTGCACCTGCACTTCGACCATGTCGTGAGTTCTGCCAGCACCCATCGCCTGGGGCGCGACCATGACCAGATCATCGACGCGATCGCTGCCCGGGATGCCGAAGCAGCCGAAGCGGCGGCCCACGAACACACCATGTTGTTCCAGCGTCGCTTCCTCGACTATATGCAGCAGAACCTGACTGCGCGCATGTCCATCGCATAACGCCCCCAGCGCAGAGACTGCGGCCGTGCCCGATCGGGGTTTCAGGCCGCAGCGCCGCTTCATCATTCCCACCTTGCTCACAAGCGGCCTGGCTCACGCCCCCGTTGAAGGCTGCGTGCGTGCACGAACGCTGAACGGGCCGACGATCAATTGCATGCAGGCTTGCATGCATGCTATTACATCTGCATTTCACCTTGTCACCACAACAACACTCGATGAGGTCAGGCGTCCATATGAAAAGGTTCGATCATCAAGTCGTCATCGTTACAGGTGCCGCCGGGGGCATAGGTTCAGCCATCGCCAGGCGTTTCGCCCATGAAGGTGCCTCGGTAGTGGTCAGCGACGTGAATCTGGAAGCAGCGCACGCCGTGGCACAAGCGCTGTGTGCCGAAGGTCATCGGGCGATCGCCCTCGCAGCCGACATCGCTCGAGGCGATGCCTGTCGCCTGCTGGTCGCCGAGGTGATTCGGCAGTTGGGAAAAATCGATGTGCTGGTCAACAATGCCGGGATCAACCGCCGAGGCGCGCTGCTCGCACTGAGCGAGGACGATTGGCACAACAGCTTCGCGGTCAACGTGGATTCAATGTTCCACCTCTGCCGAGCCGTGCTGCCCTCGATGATCGAGGCAGGTTCGGGCGCGATCGTGAATACCGCCTCCCAGTGGGGGCTGCATCCGGCGCCGGGGCATATCGCCTACAACGTCACCAAGGCTGCCGTGGCCGCTTTCACCCAGAACCTTGCCCGGGATTACGCGCCCCACAACATCCGTGTCAACGCCGTGTGCCCGGGGGAGATCCATACGCCGATGCTGGAAGCGGGTGTGCTGCGTTCGGGGCGGACCATCGCCGATCTCGACCGGATGGTGCCGCTCGGCAGAATCGGCAAACCTGAGGAAGTCGCCGCGCTCGTGGCCTTCCTGGCGTCGGACGAAGCGGCCTTCATGTGTGGTTCGCTGGTCGAGATCACCGGCGCTCAGGCCGTAGCGTAAGGCGGTGAGCGAACACGAAAACGGCCCGGATCAAGGTTCACCATGATCGGGCCGTTTTCAGCTTACTCAGCGATCGTTCAGGGCAGCGTATAGGCAATCACGCTGTCACTGCGCGTATCGGAGTGCGGCGAGCCGCCTGCGAAGATCACCACATACTGCTTGCCGGTTTTCTGCGAACGGTACGTGATCGGACCGCTCTGGCTGCCGGCTGGCAGGCGTGATTTCCATACTTCCTCACCCGTGCGGCTGTTGAAGGCACGCAGGTAGAAGTCCTGGGTGCCGGCAAAGAACAGCAGCCCCGATTTGGTCGCCAGCGACGGACCGAGGGTCGGCATGCCCAAGGGCAGTTTCAGGCCGGTCGGGATGTTCAACGGGCCGGTGTCCTGTACGGTGCCGACCGGCACTTGCCACACCAGCTTCTTGGTCTTCAGGTTGATGGCCGACAAGGTGCCGAACGGCGGCGCCTGGCACGGCACGCCCAGGGGCGACATGAAACGCTCGCGCCAAGTGCCGAATGGCGTGCCCTTCTGCACGATGATCCCCATGCCTTCACTGCTGCCGGTGCCAGGCGGAATGTCCTTCGCCGGTACCATGTTGTAGTGAAGGCCAAGGCGCAGGTCGTTGACGAACATCAGGTGGGTGGTCGGATCGACCGATGCACCGCCCCAGTTCATGCCACCGAGCGACCCCGGATACTGGATCGCCCAGTCCTTGCCAGGTGGGGTGAACACGCCGTCATAACGGCTCGACTTGAAGATGATGCGGCACATCAACTGGTCGAACGGTGTGGCACCCCACATGTCCGACTCCTTGAGGACATCGTTGCCGATGTTGGGCATGCCCACGGAATACGGCTGGGTCGGCGAATAACGCTCGCCCGGCAAATCGCCCTGCGGTACCGGACGCTCTTCGATGTCGGCCAACGGCTTGCCGTTGGTACGGTCCAGCAGGTAGATCATGCCGGTTTTCGAGGTGACCGAAACGGCCTTGGACACTGAACCATCGTCATTGGGGATGTCGTAGATCAGCGGCTGCCCGGTGACGTCGAAGTCCCAGATGTCGTGGTGCACGGTCTGGAAGGACCACACGGGACGCCCCGTCGCCACGTTGACCGCCACGATCGACGAGCCGTACTTGTCGTCGGCTTCGGTACGGAAGCCGGCCCAGAAATCGGGGGTCGCGTTGCCGGTCGGCAGGTACACCATGCCCAGCTCGGCATCGTAGGACGCGGCCACCCAGACGTTCGGGGTGCCGCGGGTATAACCGGCTGGCGACAGCGGCTCACGGGTGACCGCAGGATTGCCCGGATCCCAGGCCCAGACCAGTGTGCCGGTGACAGCGTCGAAGGCACGCACGACCCCCGGTGGCTCGTCGGTTTCGAAGTTGTCGATCACACGACCCCCGACGATCACCAAGTTGCCGGCCAGCAGCGGCGTAGAGGACTGCTGGTAGTAACCAGGCTTGACCTCGCCCATACCGGCCTTGAGGTCGACTGCGCCATCGACTCCGAAGTTGGCCACGGGCTTGCCGGTGTGAGCATCGATGGCCATCAGGCGACCGTCACCGGTCGGGAAGATCAGACGTTGGGGGCTGACCGACGCGTCCAGGGCAGCATCGGCCGCGATACCGGGAACATCGGCGACTTTCTTCGCTGTGGTCGCGTCGAAGTACGCCATGCCGCGGCAGCGCTGGTAGGTCGAGTTGCCTTTGCCTGCGGCGAAACGCCAGTTTTCCTTGCCCGTATCGATGTCGTAGGAGATTACGGTGCTGTACGTGGTGCAGACATACAGGCTGTCACCGACTTGCAGCGGGGTATTCTGGTCTTCGGCATCGCCTGCACCCGGCACCACGGCTTCGCCGGTATGCGCCGTCCAGGCAACCTTCAGGTCCTTCACGTTCGCAGGCGTGATGTCGCCAACGCGCGAAAAGCGCGAACCATGGGTGTCACCGGCCCAGGCTTTCCAGTCACCTGGCTCTTTATCGCCCTTTTCGACAGGTACGTCTTGTGCGGCGGCAACGGACTCGGCATCACGGATGACGTTCTTGGGTTCGAACGCGCTGACTGCGGTGATCACGACGCCCACGCACGCCACGGCGCCCAACGCGACCCCCGTCACCCGCGCCTTACGCGATCGAGTGAACAGCGGCACGGAAAACGCCACGGCTGCACCGATCATGGCGAATGCGAGTACGCGAGACAGCAGTGGCCAGAACTGCAGACCCACATCCCACAGCGCCCACACCACGGTGTACGCCACGGCGACGGCGATCAGCAGCAAGCCCAGCGTCCGCCGAAGGATGATGAGCCCGCCAGCAGGCACGAGCAGCAAGCCTGCGATCAGGAAGTACCAACTCCCCCCCAACCAGGCCAGCCACCCGCCCCCGCCGATGAAGTAGAGGCCTGCCAGCAAAATTATAGTGCCGAGGGTCGCGAGCCAGACGCGCCCCAGGCGGTTCGGAATGACATCTTCCACCACGTTGAAGTCCTTCATAGGTTACCAAAGGACAAATTGTCGCATGCATACAACATCGCACACAAATATGAGCGCCTTTCTGAGTGCAGATATTTCTATTTGTTTCGCACTGCAAGGTGGCCCCTCCGGCCAGGCCACCTCCGCACCCCCTTGTCGAGGCCTATCGGACGCACGGAAATGCGCATCACGACAAGGTCGTGATGGCTGCGCAGTTCGCGAGGGATTAGGCAAGCATCAATGAAGGATCAGGCAGAGGGCCCTAGGTCACAGAGGTAGCTCATCACCACTTCGCAGGCATGGTTGAGCCGGGACGCCTTGCGCTCGGGTGAGTCCAGATCGACATCCAACACGTAGGAAAGCGTATAACGATTGGTGATGGCGTACGCGCCCAGCCCCGATATGGACACGTACAGGTCTACCCACTCGGCGTCCTGGCGAAAGACGCCTTGCTGCTTGCCCTGTTCGAGAATCTGCGAAAGCGCAGCCCGCAACGGGTTGAACATCTGTGCGATCACGGTCGACTTGCGGATATGAGCCGCTTTGTGAAGGTTCTCGATGGACAACAGCAGATGAAAATCGGGCTGGTCGATGAAGTGCTGTATCGTTTTTCGCACCAGCTCACGCATGTCCCGCACCGGATCACCCGACAACGACAGCTCGTTCTGTCGGCCACGCATGGCCCCGTATGCCCGCTCCATCACCTCGATGAACAAACCTTCCTTGCTGTCAAAATAGTGATAGACCAGGTTCTTGCTGATCTTGCACCGGAGCACGATCGCTTCGATGCTCGCGCCCTCATACCCGCGTTCGGCGAATTCCCGTGTGGCCACGTTCAGGATGTTTTCTTTCGTTAGCGCGGCGTTTCGAGTCTTTGGCTTGGGAGCCGTCTGAGCGTCGTCTTTCATGCTGGGAAAATCCTCCGTCTAGCCCTGCCTGGCGAGTGTATCAGCGGCGTGGCCGCCCTACAGCGCTCCTTGCCCAGCCATTTGACATGGGCTGTATTTGATTCTAGCTTACCAGTTACTAACTGAACGTCCAGTTAGTTAGCACATATGATCACCCAGCAAATGGAGCAATCATGAGCACTGCATCAACAACAACAATCAGCAGGGGCGTCAGGGTAGGCTGCGACATCGGAGGCACGTTCACAGACGTTGTGCTGGCGATGCCAGACGGTCGCCTGTTCGTGAACAAGACGTCGACGACGCCTGAAGACCTGGGCAAAGCCATCGTGCAGGGCTTGAACGCCCTCCTCCAACAGGCGGGCGTCGAGCCAGGTGACATCACTGAGATCGTGCACGGCACCACGACCGCCTCCAATACGATCCTGCAAAAGGTCGGTGCGAAAACGGGTGTCCTGACTACGGCAGGCTTCAAGGATGTGCTCGAAATCGGTCGGATCCGAACCCCCACCATGTTCGACCTGTCCTGGAGCAAGCCCGAACCCCTGGCCACTCGCCGTTGGAGGCGCGGGATTCAAGAACGCATGAGCGCTACGGGTGAGGTGGTTACCGCGCTGGACGAAGCTCATCTGCTGCGCGAAGCCGCCTCGCTGGTCGATGAAGGGGTCACCGCCATCGCGATCGCCTTCATCAACAGCTACATCAACCCGGCACACGAGCGCCGCGCCAAGCAGCTGCTCCAGCAGCACTTCCCGCAGGTACTGGTCAGCGCATCGTTCGAGGTACTGCCGGAAATCAAAGAGTACGAACGCACCAGCACGACCGTGGTGAACGCTTACATTCTTCCCGCCATGCGCACCTACCTGGCGCGCCTGCGCCAGGACCTCGAAGCGATGGGCGTGCGCGCCTCGCTGCAGGTGATGGCCTCCAACGGCGGCATGATGGGCATCGCCTCGGCGAGCGAGAAGCCCGTCTTTGCCGTGGCTTCCGGCCCCGCGGGCGGCGTCACCGGTGCCGCACGGATCGGCGCCCTGGCCGGCGACGACAATCAGATCGTCTTCGACATGGGCGGCACCACGGCCAAGGCTGCGCTCGTGGTCGACGGCCAGCCTTCGCTGACCAACGAGTACGAATTCCGCGATGGCATCAGCGCCCCTAGCCGTTTTGTCAAAGGGGGCGGCTACGTGTTGAAGGTGCCCGCCATCGACATCGCCGAGGTCGGTGCAGGTGGCGGATCGATCGCCTGGATCGATGCAGGCGGACTGCTCTGCGTAGGCCCGGAATCAGCCGGCGCCTACCCAGGCCCTGCCTGCTACGACAAAGGCAATGATCAACCCACCGTTACCGATGCCAACATGGTACTGGGCTACCTCAACCCCACGGCATTGGCAGGCGGCAGCCTGCCGGTAGTCCCGGCGCGCTCCGCCCAGGCCATCGAACACTACGTGGGGCAGCCTCTGCAACTGGACCTGCTCAAGGCAGCCCACGGCATTCGCCATCTGGCCAACGTGAACATGGCACGCGCCATCCGCGCCGTGACGGTCGAGCGCGGCCTGGACCCTCGTGAAATGTCGATGATGGCCTTTGGCGGCGGCGGCCCCCTGCATGCCGTTGCCGTGGCGCGACTGCTGGGCATTCGGCGGGTCGTGGCGCCGATCATGGCCGGCGTGTTCTGCTCCGCTGGCATGCTCACCGCCGACGCTGAACACAACTTCGTGAAAGCGATTCTGCAGCCCTTGGCCACGTGCGACCTGCAGTCTCTGTCGGCCGAAGCGGTTGCCCTGAGCGACCAGGGCTTCACGGTATTGGCGAGCGAAGGGTATGCCGCCGACGCGGCGCACGTCGCCTATTCGGCAGATGTCCGTTACCTGGGTCAAAGCTCTGAACTGACCGTGCCCCTGAGTACCGCGCAGATGGACCATCAGGTGCTGGCGCAATTGGCCGAAGACTTCAACGCCCAGTACCTGCAAACCTTTGGCTACTCTAGCGACGAACCGCTGGAGCTGGTCAACCTGCGCGTCAGCGCGCGCGGACGTAGTGCGCATCGCCTGGAGTTCGCCGAATGCAAGGTCGACGCGACGGCGCTGGAAGGCTCCCAGGGCGAGCGCCTGGTCAGCTTCGATCCCGAGGTCCCACTGCACGCCACGCCGGTGGTGCCAAGGGCGAGCATTAGCCTCACGCCGATACAGGGCCCCCTGATCATCGAGTCCTATGACACCACGATCGTGGTGCCGCCAGGCTGTAGTGCCCATGCAGACAGCATCGGCAACATCACCATCGACATTCAGGAGTGCCACGCATGAGCCAGGCCATCGACCCCATTACCTTCGCTGTCGTCAAGAACGCCATGGACGCTATCGTGGACGAGGTGGCTTACACGGTCCTGCGCACTGCGCGCTCGGAGATCGTCAAAGACGTCATGGATTACTCGGCAGCCATCTGCGACCGCCACGGGCAGATGATCGCACAGGCAAAAACCATCGCCCTGCACCTGGGAGCGATCCCGGAAGCGATGGCCCAGGTCAAGCTCCGCTATGGCGACGACCTGCAGCCAGGCGATGCGGTAATCGTCAACGATCCTTATCAAGGGGGAATGCACCTGCCGGACATCTTCATGTTCGCGCCCTTCTTCTATAAAGGCGAAATCGAAGGCTACAGCGTGGTCATCTGCCACCACACCGACGTGGGCGGGCGGGTGCCGGGCTCCAATGCCAGTGACTCCACCGAGATCTACCAGGAAGGGCTGCGCATTCCGGTGGTCAAGCTCTACGAAGCAGGCAAGATCAACGACATCATGGAGCGCATCATCACCCAGAACGTGCGGGTACCCGACCGCGTGCTGGGCGACCTGCGTGCCCAGTACGCCGCTTGCCAGGTCGGCAGCCGCGAGCTGACCCGCCTGCTGGACCGCTATGGCCGCGATGACAGCCGTCGCTATTTCGCCGAGCTGCTCGACTACGCCGAGCGACTCACGCGCGAAGAGATCCGCACATGGCCAAAAGGCACCTTCGTCTTCGAAGACTTCATCGATGACGATGGTCTGTCGGAAGAGCCGATTCCCCTGCGTGTGGCGGTCACGGTTCAGGAGGACCGGGTCAGCGTGGACTACACCGGCAGCGCTCCCCAGGTGCGCGCCGCGATCAACTCGACGTTGTCCTACACCAAGTCCTGCACTTACCTGAGCGTGCGCTGCGCACTCAAGGGCGACGTGCCGAACAACGAAGGGCTGTTCCGCTGCGTCGACGTGCACGTGCCGGAGGGGACCGTCCTCAACCCACTGGAGCCTGCCGCGGTGGCCGCCCGCGCACTCACGGGCTACCGGGTCTTCGACACCATGCTGGGCGCCCTGTCCCAGGTAGTCCCAGACCGCATTCCGGCAGCGGGTGAAGGCGGTAATACCGTCGTCTGTCTGTCCGGCAAGAAGGACAATGGGGAAAGCTACATCATCGTCGACATGGTTTGCGGTGCCTGGGGTGCGCGCCCCCACGCCGATGGTGTCGAGGCCATCACCAACGCGTCCCAGAACCTCTCCAACACGCCAGTGGAAACGCTAGAAGCGCAACATCCGGTACGTGTCGAGGCTTACGAGCTGGTGGCCGACAGTTTTGGCGCCGGTCGCTATCGCGGCGGGCTGGGCATCCTGCGCAGCTACCGCGTACTGGCTGACGACGTCCTGCTGCAATTGCGCGCCGACCGTATGAAATTCCGCCCTTACGGCCTGCAAGGTGGCTTGCCTGCATGCCCTGCGATCAATGCACTGCAACACGGCAGCGAGACCCGCCTGCTGCCGAGCAAGGTTGGCATCACCATCGCCCGCAACGACGTGGTGTCGCATACCCAACCCGGCGGCGGCGGCTTCGGCGATCCCCTTGTTCGCCCCTTGGAGGACATCGAGCAGGACGTCTGGAACCACAAGATGACCGCGGCCTTTGCACGCACGCACTATCAGGCGGTCGTCGACCCTGACTCGGGCCGAGTCGACCCGATCGCCACTGCTGAGCTACGGGCCATGGCCAACTGACAGTGGGGCGCAAGCCCCACTTCCCGTCAATACGCCGCGCGAGTACAACAAGATGAATAAGAACGTGCTAGACGTGCATACCTTCCTGGACGACCGTCCCATCGGAAGGCAACAAAAAACCGTGATCTTCCTGGGGCTTCTGATTCTGATGCTCGATGGTTTCGACACGATGATGATGGGCTTCATCGCCCCCGTCCTGCTTCAGGACTGGGGCATCGACCGGGGGGACCTGGGCCCCTTGATGATGAGCGGCATCGTCGGTCTTTCGATCGGCTCCTTGCTCGCTGGCCCCCTGGCTGACCGTTTCGGCAGACGCTGGATCATCATTGCCGCCGTGTGCGCGGTGGGCCTTTTCTGCCTGACCTGCGCCTTCATGGACAGCCTGCATAGCCTCACCGCTGCACGCTTTCTCACCGGGGTGGCCCTCGGCGCGACGATGCCCAACATCACCACGTTGCTCGCCGAGTGCGCCCCCTTGCGTCGGCGCTCGCTCCTCGTCACTTCGGCATGGTGTGGCTTCGGTCTGGGCGGGGCGCTATGCGGCCTGGTCAGCGAGCACCTGATCCAGCTCTACAGCTGGCGCTCGATATTCGTCACCGGCGGGGTCCTGCCACTTGTCCTGGTGCTGGCACTCATCTTCTGGCTGCCGGAATCGCTCAGGTTCCGGCTGCAACGTCATCATCCTCATGAACGCCTCGTGGCGGCAGCCAACCAACTGGTGCCTGGCAGCGCCGACGGCGAGACCCGGTTCATCAACAGTGAGCACAGCGTCGACACGCAAACGGTACGGGGCCCGGTCGCCCTGTTGAACCGTACTTATAGAGTCGGCACCCTCACGATCTGGCTCGCGATGTTCATGGGCTTCTTCCACCTGTACTTCCTGAGCAACTGGCTGCCGCTCACCGCCAGCGCCGCCGGGATGACCTATTCGCAGGCGGTTGCATTGGGGGTGATCCTGCAGGTGGGAGGCGCCCTCGGCAACTTTACGGTCGGGCTGAAAATGGACCGTTTCGAGCCGAACCGCATCGTGGGCCTGATGTTCGCTGGCTGCGCCGTGTTCACTCTGCTGATCGCACTGTTCAGCGACTCGTTCGCACGCGTAGGCACACTTGTCTTCTTGCTGGGGTACGTACTGATGTCCGCGAACGCGGGCTGCTTCGCCCTGGGGGCGGCCCATTACCCCACGCAGATCCGGGCTACCGGGGTCAGTTGGGTATTCGGGATTGGTCGGGTGGGGGCCATGCTGGGCGCCGGTTCAGGCGCACTCATCACGACATGGGGGTGGACGATAACGGATATCTTCACCCTATTGACCGTCCCCGTGATGATTGCGGCCTTGGCCATCTACTGCAAAAGGCGCGCACGTGCCGCGCCCGTTTCGACCGTCACGCAACAGCGCCTTTGACAGGCTGAGCGCTCGAGTTCAAGCGGCGGCAAGTCCTGACAGAGGTTCTGGGTCGTCTTGTCGTCGCAGCACTCATTCAACCCTGAACGTCGCTCAGCGCCTCACGGCCGTACCCTCACGCTTCAAAGGTTATAGGCCCGCTCATTATGCTCCGCCAGATCCAGCCCCTGCTCTTCCTCTTCCCGGCTGGCGCGCAACCCGAGGGTCAGCTTGATCACGCCCAGAATCGCCCCGCTGACCACGAAGCAGTAGACGAAGGTGAACGCCACCCCCTTGCACTGCACCAACAACTGCTCGAGCGGGCGCACCCCATCGACATACCCGCCCAGTAAAGGCGCGGCGAAGATGCCCGTCAGCAGTGCGCCGACGATGCCACCCACGCCATGCAGCCCGAACACATCCAGGCTGTCGTCATAACCCAGCGCCTGCTTGAGCCGGGTCACGGCGAAGAAGCAGACGGCACCTGTCAGCAACCCGATCGCCATCGCTCCCAGCGGTCCAACGAAAGCGCACGCCGGAGTGATGCCGATCAGGCCAGCGAGCGCGCCGGATGCCGCCCCCAGTGCCGTCGGCCGGCCGTGGTAGCGGGTTTCGGTCAGCAGCCAACCGACGATACCGGCACACGCCGCGACCATGGTCGCCAGCATCACCACCCCTGCCCCCTGGTTGGCTGCCAGGCCAGAACCGACGTTGAAACCGAACCAGCCGACCCACAGCAACCCCGCCCCCACCAGTGTGAAGCCCTGCACCTGATCATTGTTCGATATCGGAAGCCCTGTGGCGGTGGCGCGTGGTTTTTAGCCGGCGTGGCGACACTGCAACGACGGTACATTGTGTTGTTCACGACGCGCACCGGATAGGAGCGGAAGGACTTAATGTATAAGCGATTAGCGCGGCCGCCCGCCTTCCTAAAACCGAAAGTCAAAACCGCCAAGCCGAACAGCTGCGAAGCAGGTAAAGATCGGGAGACACCGGTCTAGCCTGTCGTGGACATGTACGATCAAGACCCAAGGCCCGTTCGATGCAGAACGTACGAGAACAAGAATAAACAACAGGGCATCGAAGATCGAAGCACGGGTGTCATGATTCGAGTCGGCGTCAGCGGCTGCGCGTCGAGGGGGGAACGGACATCCAGCTTTACCCGCGCCATGTTCATCGAGATAATAGCGCTCTTTGCTCAGGCTAGGTGCCTTGTGCACGTGAAATGGAGTTCACATGACCCACATGCAAGTACAGCACGCTTCCCCCCGCCGCCATCACATCACATCGCTGGTCGCCAAGATCATGACCGGCCTGGGCGTCGTGCTAGGTGGCATGTGGGCCATGATCACCTACTTGGTGCCTGATCCTAGCGTATTTGGTTTTGGATTCATCAACTGGCGCAACATTGTGCTCTTGGTCAGTCTATTCACAGTCCTGGGGGCGCTTTCCATCTGTTGGCAGATACGCAATGCCCCGCCCCTGCTGCATGGCGCTGCCCTGACTTTATTGATCGCCGGCCTGTCGTTCGTCTTTTTCATCCTGGGTACTGAATACGCCAAGCCCACGTTCGAGTTCGCCAAGGTTCAATCGACGATCATTGAAAACGATGGTAACAATCTACTAGGCAAGCGTATCGAGGTGGTAGACGGTATACGCGTGGAGTTGGTGAATTGTGAAAACATTGGCCGCTTTCCCACCTGCACATTTACGTTGACCAATCTGGATATAGATCGCGACTTCCGTTTCGAAAGCGAGAGTCGTTTTTTTGATGAAGCCGGCGCACCGGTGCCGATTAAAGAACAGAGGATGGGCCAGACATCGATGTCGCACTGGCGTGAGTTTCAACTCTTGCGTAACGTACCGACGAGCGTGAGCCTTGTCTTTCAAGAAACGGATCGTAAAGTGGAACATGCACCTTCGATCAAACTGTTTTTTTCGACACGCGACAATACGACACAAGCGCTCAAATTCAATGATGTTTATTTGAAATGAGTGCTGTGTCAGTCGATCCAGGCAGAGGTAATGCATGCCTTGATCGAAGGGCGGCAGAGTGCAGATCAGGGGAAAAGGTCGTAGTGCAAGCTGCCGTGAGAGGCTATCGAGGGTAGTCCAGACTGGCCAGCGAGTTACCTGAGACCCTTTGCGTCTGCCGAGGCGCTTCACTCTCTTTCAGTTAGCACACGTACATCTGGCTCACCCGATCACCGGCCCTGCGGATGATCGGGCCCTCTTAGCGCTGACAGTTTTCGAAGGAGACCCCCGCCTGCCCTGAAGCTGAACCCCATCAAGCCACTGGGGCCGCATAACTTTTCTGCAGGCACAAAAAAAGGGCCCGAAGGCCCTTTTTTCGAACATCTACACCCCACTAGAGGCTGTAGACTAATAACTGGAGCGGGAAACGAGACTCGAACTCGCGACCCCGACCTTGGCAAGGTCGTGCTCTACCAACTGAGCTATTCCCGCGTCGTGATGGGGCCATTCTAGCGATCTGGCCAATCACGTCAACCCCTTGATTCAAAAAAACTTTATTTCTGTTCCGCACCTTCGCGCAGGTGCGGCCAGGCGGCATGCAGGTAATGCACCATCGACCACAGGGTCAGCCCTGCCGAGACCACCAGCAGCAGGTAGCCCGCGACCACCCAGACGCTCAGCACCGGCGGGTTGGCCAGCAGGATCACCAGCGCCAGCATCTGCGCGGCAGTCTTCCATTTGCCCAGGTTGGACACGGCCACGTGCGCCCGGGCGCCCAGTTCGGCCATCCACTCGCGCAAGGCCGACACCACGATCTCGCGGCCGATGATCACCGCCGCCGGCAGGGTCAGCCAGAGGTTGGCGTGGGTCTGCACCAGCAGCACCAGCGCCACGGCCACCATCAGCTTGTCGGCGACCGGGTCGAGAAAGGCGCCGAAGGGCGTGCTCTGCTTCAACCTCCGGGCCAGGTAGCCATCGAGCCAGTCGGTGGCGGCAGCGACGGCGAACACGCTGCTGGCGGCGGCATAGCTCCAGTGGTACGGCATGTAGAACAACAGAATGAAGATCGGGATGAGCAGTACGCGCAGAACGGTGAGCAGGTTTGGAATATTCATCGATACGACTGGCCACGAGGTGAGTACGGCATTCTACTCGCTATGCAAGTTGGCATAAATCGACTCCGCGAGCTTTTTGCTGATGCCAGGCGCCTTGGCGATTTCGTCGACGCTGGCGCGATTGAGCTCTTGTAGACCGCCGAAGTGCTTGAGCAGTTCGCGGCGACGCTTCGGGCCGACGCCGGCGACGTCTTCCAGGCTCGAGGTGCGCCGGGCCTTGCCACGGCGCGCGCGGTGGCCGCTAATGGCGAAGCGGTGGGCTTCGTCACGGATCTGTTGGATCAGGTGCAGTGCCGGGGAGTCGCCCTTGAGGGTGAACTCGTGGGCCACGTCGTTGAGGTACAGGGTTTCGAAGCCGGCCTTGCGGGTCACGCCCTTGGCCACGCCGAGCAGGGTCAGGTCGGTCAGACCCAGTTCCTGCATCATCTCGCGGGCCATGTTCAACTGACCCTTGCCGCCGTCCACCAGCAGGACGTCTGGCAGCTTGCCCTCCCCGTCCTTGATGCGACGGAAGCGCCGGGTCAGGGCCTGGTGCATGGCGGCGTAGTCGTCGCCCGCGGTCACGCCTTCGATGTTGAAGCGGCGGTAGTCGGACTTGATCGGGCCTTCAGGGCCGAAGACCACGCAGGAGGCCACGGTGGCCTCGCCGCTGGAGTGGCTGATGTCGTAGCACTCCAGGCGCTGGGGCACCTCGTCCAGTTCCAGCACCTGGGCCAGGGCTTCGAAGCGCGAGGCCATGTGCTGCCGGTTGGCCAGTCGTGCGCCAAGGGCCTGTTCGGCGTTGGTCACGGCCAGATGCTGCCAGCGGGCACGGGTTCCACGGACGCGGTGGGTGATGTCCAGGTCACGGCCGCGCAAGGTCTGCACCGCTTCGCTGATGACAGCGAAGTCGTCGTGGACCACGTTGACGATCAGTTCGCTCGGCAGCTCACGCTCGGCGTTGCCCAGGTAGTACTGGGACAGGAACGCCGCCATCACGTCGGCGGTGTCTTCCTCGATGCCCACTTGCGGGAAGAAGTTCTTGCTGCCCAGCACGCGTCCGCCACGCACGCTGATCAGGTGCACGCAGGCGCCGCCTGGGTTGACGAACGCGGCGACCACGTCCACGTCGCCGGAGCCGCCTTCCATGTGCTGCTGGTCCTGGACACGGCGCAGCAGGCCGATCTGGTCGCGCAAGGCCGCGGCCTTCTCGAAGTCCAGGGCCATCGCGGCGCGCTCCATCTCGCCGTTGAGTTCGTTGTGTAACTGCTGGCTGCGGCCTTCGAGGAACATCACCGAGTGACGCACGTCTTCAGCGTACTCTTCATCGCTGACCAGCCCCACGCACGGCGCCTTGCAGCGCTTGATCTGGTATTGCAGGCAGGGTCGGGTGCGGTTGGCGTAGTAGCTGTCCTCGCACTGGCGCACGAAGAAAGTCTTCTGCAACAGGCTCAGGCTTTCACGGATCGCACCTGCACTGGGGTAAGGCCCGAAGTAGCGGCCCTTGGCCTTCTTGGGGCCCCGATGAATGCCCAGCCGTGGAAACTGCCCGTCGGACAGGAACACGTAAGGGTAGGATTTATCGTCGCGCAGCAGGATGTTGTAGGGCGGCCGCCACTCCTTGATCAGCGTCTGCTCGAGCAGCAGCGCCGAGGTCTCGTTGGCGGTGATGGTGGTGTCGATCTGGGCGATGCGGCCGACCAGCGCGGCGGTCTTGGGCGCCAGGCCGGTCTTGCGGAAATAGCTGGCCAGGCGTTTCTTGAGGTTCTTGGCCTTGCCCACATAGAGCAGCCGCGCCTCGGCATCGAACATCTGATACACGCCCGGGCGACCACTACAGGTCGCCAGGAACGCGCTGGCATCGAAAGTCTGCGACATGGGTACCTGAACAATTCGCCGTTAGAGGCTGGCGTCTACCATACCGTGGCGGACGGCCAGCAATGTGAGTTCGACATCGCTGCTGACCGAGAGTTTTTCATAAATGCGGTAGCGGTACGTGTTGACCGTCTTGGGCGACAGGCACAGCTTGTCGGAGATGATCTGCACCTTCTGACAGCCGACGATCATCAGGGCGATCTGGATTTCGCGCTCCGACAGCGCGTCGAAGGGCGAGGTCTGGGACTGGTAGGGCTTGAGCGCCAGCTGCTGGGCGATCTGCGGGCTGATGTAGCGCTGCCCGGCGAAGGCCAGGCGAATGGCCTGGACCATCTCCTCGAGCCCGGCGCCCTTGGTCAGGTAGCCTGCGGCACCGGCCTGGAGCAGGCGCGTCGGGAACGGGTCTTCCTCGCAGGCGGTCACCGCCACGACCTTGATGTCCGGGTGACTGCGCAGCAGTTTGCGCGTCGCCTCGAGCCCGCCGATCCCTGGCATTTTCACGTCCATGAGCACGACGTCTGGCTTGGATTCGCGTACGGCCTTGAGCGCCGCCTCGCCGGAATCCGCTTCGCCGATCACCTCCAGGCCTTCGATGTCGGCCAACATGCGGGTGATACCGGAACGCACCAGATCGTGATCGTCGACCACAAGGACCCTAATCAAGCAGACACCTCGGCATGGAGCGATTGGATCCGCGTACCTTAACAAAATTTTGCATGGCTCACCTAGCGCATCCCATCGTCCAATTGCAGTTTTGCCGCAGGCGTGTCAGGGGTGACGGTCCTGGGCACGAGGTCGCGCTGCAGGCGCAGGAAACACGCGTCCTCGCCCACCTCGACGAAGCCATGGCGCAGGTACAGATGACGGGCCGGATTGCCGCGAAACACCATCAGGCGCAAGGCCGGCAGGCGCCGCTCGACGGCCCAGCGGGCAAGACGTTCCAGGACGCGCCCGCCTACTCCTTTGCCCCGGTGCTCCGGCAACAGGTGCAGCTCGCGGATGAACAAGGCCTGACGGTCCTGGCTGAGGCTGCAATACCCTGCCCGCTGACCGTCGTGCAGGATCTGCCACTGCTCCCGCCAGCCCCAGGCCTGGTCGAAGGCCGCGTCGGTCCAGTGCAGGTCGAAGCGCTGGTAGTACGGCTGCATGGCCTGGTGGGTGAGGTCGCGGGCGAACGGCAGGTCGGCCTCGGTGGCCGGCAGCAGGTCGACGGCAGGACATGGGTCCATGACGGCAGTCTCGGTGTGCGCGAAAGTCGGTTTGACGGCCTTTATGGGCGTTTCAGGGCTGCAAAAGCAACCCCTGCGCGCTGTCGAGGCGCTGCGCAGGGGTTGGCACTCAGGCGACACTCATGCCCTGCCCTGTTCTGCCCCTTGCGTCGCTGGCCCTGCTGTCGCCGATCGACGACGCACGGCATAGAGGCCGAGGATCGCAGTCGCCACGCCGACCGTCATCAGGGTTTCATAGCGGTAGGCATCGCTGAACAGCATGTAGCCCAGAACCAGAACGATCAGCCCGATCACCAGCCAGGTCAGCCAGGGGAACAGCCACATCTTCAGCGTCAATACCGTGCCGTCGCGCTCGGCCCGGGCGCGCATGCGCAGTTGCGAGACGGCGATCACCAGGTACACCAGCAAGGCGATGGCGCCGGTGGTCGAGAGCAAGAAACCGAAGACCTTGCCCGGGAACGCGTAGTTGACCAGGCACCCGACGAACCCGGCCAGGGTCGACAGCAGCACGGCCACCGTGGGCACACCGCTCCCCGAGATGCGCCGCACACCAGACGGCGCCTCGCCCCGGGCGCTCAGCGAGTAGAGCATGCGCGAGGCGGTGTACAGCCCCGAGTTCATGCAACTGGTCACCGCCACCAGCACCACCAGGTCGACCATCAGCTTGGCACCTGGCACGTTCAGCACCTCCAGCGCGCGCTGGAACGACCCTACCGACTTCAAGGCCGGATCGTTCCACGCCACCAGCGACACCACCAGAAAGATCGAAGCCAGGTAGAAGATGGCGATCCGGTAGACCACCAGGTTGGTGGCACGGCGAATCTTCTCCTGGGGATTGGCGGTTTCATCCGCCGCGATGGTGACGATCTCGGCGCCGAAGAACGAGAAGATCGTGATCAGCACGCCCCCCAGCACCGTGCCGAAGCCATTGGGCATGAACCCGCCGTTGGCCCAGAGCTGGCTGACCCCGGACACGGGCGCCAGCGGCCAGAAGCCCATCACCGCGAGGCTACAGACGATGATGAAAGCGACGATGGCGATCACCTTGACCAGCGCGAACCAGTATTCGAATTCGCCGAAGTTCTTCACGCTGACCAGGTTGCTCCCCGACAGCACGCACATGATCAGAAAGGCGAAGGCCCAGGAAGGCACGGCCGGGAACCAGGCGTGCAGGATGTCGGCGCCGGCGATGGCCTCGACCGGAATGATCAGCACCCAGAACCACCAGTACAGCCAACCGATGGTGAACCCGGCCCACGGGCCGATGGCCTCGCTGGCGTAGGTGGAAAACGAGCCGCTGTTGGGATTGGCGATGGCCATTTCGCCGAGCATGCGCATCACCAGCAGGACCAGCAGCCCGGTCATGGCATAGGAGATCAGAATGGCAGGGCCTGCGGTGGCAATGGCGTTGGAGGAGCCGATGAACAGACCCGCGCCAATGATGCCGGCGATGGAGATCATCGACACCTGGCGGCCGGTGAGGCCGTGCTGCAGGGTACGTTGCTTTTTTTGTGGGTGTGAAGCCATGGGAAACCCTCGAGTGGGCAGCCGCCCGGAGCGGCGGTGGATCGACGAAAGACGGGACCGGCTGCTCAGCGACGCGACGATCGCATCTGGCGTGCAGGCGGCGCACAAGGTCGATCGACGGTGGCCGAGGCACCGGGCCTGGCGAGTCCATCCGGACGGGTAAGCGCATCAACAACCATCTTGTTTTCACTCCTGCATCGCTGGCGGATTCTTATCGTTGATGCAGATCAGTATCCCGTCACGCTACACAGGCCAACAAACGACCTTTTGGATGCTTATGATTCCTCTTGGGAATACATCCAACCCATTTCCGCGAGGCACATTGACCAGGAAAGAAGCAGCCAACCGTTTCACGAATCAGCGGAATGAACGCAGTCCAATTATTCGTTTGCACGACACGCCGGGCCAAGGTTCGATGAGCGTCCCAACCGACCCAGGCCCAGGCACCCATGCATCCGGAAAGCATCAGCTCGTCCATCGCCATCGTGCACCCCATCACGCTCTCCCATGGACTCAACGCCGAAGTCTGGGATACGACGGGTAAGCGCTACATCGACTTCATCGGCGGCATCGGCGTGCTCAACCTCGGCCACTGCAACCCGGCGGTGGTCGCGGCCATCCAGGACCAGGCGGCACGCCTGACGCATTCGGCGTTCAATGCCGCACCCCACCAGCTGTACCTGACGCTGATGGAACGCCTGACCGCATTCGTGCCGGTCTCTTACCCGGTCGCCGGCATGCTGACCAACAGCGGCGCGGAGGCTGCCGAGAACGCCTTGAAGATCGTGCGCGGCGCCACGGGCAAGCGCGCGGTCATCGCTTTCGATGGCGCCTTTCACGGGCGCACCCTGGCCACGCTCAACCTCAACGGCAAGGTCGCGCCCTACAAGCAGCGTGTCGGAGAGCTGCCCGGACCGGTCTATCACCTGCCCTACCCCAGCGTGGACACTGGCGTGACCTGCGCCCAGGCCTGGGCAGCGCTGGAACGGCTGTTCAGCGTGGAACTGGCGGTGGAGGACGTGGCCGCGTTCATCCTGGAGCCGGTGCAGGGCGAAGGTGGCTTCCTGGCGCTAGAGCCGGCCTTCGCCCAAGCCTTGCGGCGTTTCTGCGACGACCACGGGATCTTGATCATCGTCGATGAAATCCAGTCGGGCTTCGGGCGCACGGGCCAGCGCTTCGACTTCCCGCGTCTGGGGATCGAACCGGATGTGCTGTTACTGGCCAAGAGCATCGCCGGCGGCATGCCCCTCGGTGCGGTGCTGGGCCGCCGGACGCTGCTGGGCGCACTGCCCAAGGGTGGGCTCGGCGGCACCTATTCGGGCAACCCGATCGCCTGCGCCGCGGCACTGGCGAGCCTGGCGCAGATGAGCGACGAGCACCTGGCGACCTGGGGCGAGCGCCAGGCCCAGGCCATCGCCACGCGCCATGAACGCTGGATCGCGACGGGCCTGACGCCCGCACTGGGCCGACTGACCGGCGTGGGCGCCATGCGTGGAATGGAGATCGTCGATGCCGAGGGCAAGCCGGCGCCGGCGCAACTGACGCGACTGCTGACCCTGGCCCGGGAGCGAGGCCTGTTGCTGATGCCCAGCGGCAAGGCCCGGCACATCGTGCGCCTGCTGGCGCCGCTGACGATCGAGCCTGCGGTGCTCGAGGAAGGCCTGGACATCTTCGAGCAGTGCCTGGCCGACCTGTAGAGCGCTTAGAGCCCCAGCTCCTGCGGGGTCAGCATGTCCGACTCGAAGGCGATCCATCCGCCTTCGAGCTCGGCATGCCCGTTGACGATCGGGCCGTAGTAGCTCAGCCCGTTCTCCAGGGTGACGCAGATGTGGGTCGCGCCGTCCGGCGCGGCCAGCGTACCGACGAAGTGGGCTTTCTTCAGGGTTTCGGTCACGGCTTCCAGCCCGATGCGCATGGCCGTGTTCTCGACGGCCTCGACCTCGCCCCCGTGGGATTCTGCGCTGATGGTCACGGTGGCGGTGTACGGGAACTGGCTCAAGCGATCTACCTCATGGGGTGCAGTGGACGGCACGGCGGTGCCGGAAGGTGCGTAGGGTATGCCAGCGCGCGTCGATAGGCGAGCCTGGACTGTGGTGCCGCCGTCATGGCCTCCCCTGGCGCGATCTGCTAGGGTGCGCGCCGAAGCCCACCCACCACCCTGAGGATCGCCCATGAGCGCCGAGCAACCCCTGATCGCCGACCTGTTCGAGACCGACAAACGCCTGACCCTCAAGCCGGTGGTCGACTTCAACACCTACCTGCGCAATGCCTTCGGCGAAGGCCCGTGCCGCTGCCACCGCTGCTTGGAGCTGCAAGGCGATGAAAGCGGCTACGCCTATCGGCACACCTTCATGATGCAAGGCCAACCGGTGCATCGGCGCTTCGCCATGACCGCGGGCAGCGACGTGCTGCAGGCCTTAAAGAAAGCGTGGCTGTCCTACACCAAGACCGACCTCAATGCCCGTGGCGAGCTTGAGATGGAGACCGTAAAAGGCTTCACCGACGCCAGCCTGCACGAACGCCTGCTGGCCCTGCTGCCAGCCAGCGGACTGGCACGCGAGGACGCCGGCACCTGGCACCTGCAGGCCGTCGGCGACTGACGCCAACGCCCTGCAGGTGCGTGTGGCTCAATGCTCCCCGGCGCGCTTGAGCAGCTTCTTGCAGCGCTCCGACAGGTGCACCACGCGCAGGTGCTTGCCAGCCTTGGCGTAGCGCTCGCGCAGGGTCTTCAATGCAGCGATCGCGGAATAATCGACGAAGGTCAGGTGCTGGCAGTCCAGGGTGACCCGCTCGGGATCCCCGGCCGGATCGAACTGATCGAGAAACGGCGTGGTGGACGCGAAGAACAGGGTGCCATGCGCCGTGTACAGCTTGCTGCCATCCGCCTCGAGGTGGCCGCTCGCGTACAGCTCGCGGGCATGCTGCCAGGCAAAGCTGATCGCAGCGATGACGATACCGAACAGCACCGCAGTCGCCAGGTCGGTGAGCACCGTCACCACGGTCACGGCGATGATCGCCAGAACGTCGTTGACCGGCACCTTGTGCAGCACCCGCAGTGACGCCCAGGCGAAGGTCTGCTGCGCCACCACGAACATCACCCCGACCAGGGCCGCCAGCGGGATGCGTTCGATCAGCGGCGACAGCAGCAGGATGAACAGCAGGATCATCACGCCGGCCACGACCCCCGAGACCCGTCCACGGCCACCGGAGCTGAGGTTGATGACGGTCTGGCCGATCATCGCACACCCGCCCATGCCACCGAACAGGCCGGAGACCATGTTGGCCGCGCCCAAGGCCATGCATTCGCGGTCCGGGTAGCCGCGGCTTTCGGTGATCTCGTCGGTCAGGTTGAGGGTGAGCAGGGTTTCCAGCAGGCCGACCATGGCCATGAGCACGGCGTAGGGGGCGATGATGCGCAGGGTGTCCAGGTTCCAGGGCACGTCAGGCCAGGCCAGCGTCGGCAGGCCGCCGGCGATGTGCGCCATGTCGCCCAAGGTGCGCGTCGGCAGGTCGAGCAGGTAGACCAGCAGGCCTACGCCGAGGATCGCCACCAGGGCAGGCGGCACGGCCCGGGTCAGCTTGGGCAAGGCATACACCACCAGCATGGTCAACGCGACCAGCCCGATCATCAGGTTCAGCGGCGTGCCGCTGAGCCAGTGCTCACCTTGCTTGAAGTGCTCGAGCTGGGCCATGGCGATCACGATCGCCAGGCCGTTGACGAAGCCGAGCATGACCGGGTAAGGCACCAGCCGGACCAGTTTGCCCAGGCGCAGCAGGCCAAATAGCAGCATGACCACCCCGCCCAGGACGACAGTGGCCAACAGGTACTGGGCGCCGTGCTGGACGACCAGGGCGACGATGACGACCGCCATCGAGCCGGCGGCGCCGGAGATCATGCCAGGACGTCCGCCGAACAGTGCGGTCAGCGTGCAGATGATGACGGCGCCGTAGAGGCCCATCAGCGGATTGAGGTGAGCGACCAGGGCAAAGGCGATGCACTCGGGCACCAGGGCGAACGACGTGGTCAGGCCGGCGAGCACGTCGGCGCGGATACGGGTGGGTTTCATGGGCTTCCTGTGATGAGCGATCTACGCTGTCGGGACACGGACAGGCCGAGTCAGCCACACGCCAGGGCAAACCCTTTGACAGGTCGACGGCTGGGGAAGACAGCGAGCGCGGGCATAGAACGCACGCTCCAGTCGTCCCGGAGCGCTGTGGCAAGACTGCGAATGTTACGGAATTTGTCTTGGCTGAACCACTGCCCCGTGAAGCGAACCCCTCACGCCGAGGGTAAATCCGGGCCCAGAGACCGTCTACCATCGCCAGCCCTGCGGCTCACCCTGTTCTTGAGCGATACAACAGGCCATGAATTTGCCATGATGTGCCCTCTTCTACCGCCGAGGTACTGGACATGAAACGACGCCTCCTTCTGGCCTGCCTGTCGGCCCTTGCCAGCCTGAACACCCAGGCCGCCTCCGAAGTCATCGCATTGCACCATCGCGCAGGCGCCGAGCTGCTGCCGGCCGCTCAAGCCGCCTTGGGGCGCGAGGGAACGGTGAGCGTCTTCGAAGACAAGCTGATCGTCAACGCCAGCCCGGAGCGCATCGAAGACGTGCGTGCCCTGTTGCGCCAGCTCGACACCCGCGCCGGGCGCCTGCTGATCAGTGTCGACACGGACGACGTCCAGAGCCAGGATCGTCGTGGGTCGGCGCAGATCATCGAGTACGGTACCAGCAACCGTGAGGGCGGCTTTCAGCAGGTCCAGACCAGCGACGGTCAGACGGCCTTGATCCAGGTAGGCCAGAGCGTGCCCATCACCACTGGTACGGCGACACCCTACGGGGCGCAGACGAACACCGAATACCGCAACGTGACCCAGGGCTTCTACGTGACGCCTACCGTCTCGGGAAACACGGTTCACCTGAAGATCAGCACCAATCATGATCACATCAGCCGTGAACGTCAGGATGTAGTGGATGCTCAGAGCAGCGACACCACCTTGAGCGGACCGCTGGGCGAATGGCTGTATCTGGGCGGCAGCAGCGGACAATCGCAGTATCGCTCCAGCGATTCCGCCTACACCTACAGCACACAACGTAATCGGGACGTTTCCCTTCGCGTCAAAGTGGACCTGATCCCCTGAACAGGCTCGACTTGGGCTTCTGAACGTGACCACCAAGTCGTCTACGACCAAAGATGTAGTGCATGTAATTTTCCACTACAAAATCGTTGACAGGCGAATTTCCCCTTGGGCATGATGGCCTTGCTCACGCTGATCACGGGTTTAAAAGCCCTGGGGCAGGCACCTTCCACCGCAAGGATGCTCGCCCATACGGCCCACGAGGCGGTTCGATCGGATTGCGGCTGCACAGAGAACGTTGTCTCAAGGAACGAAAGCGGATCGAGCAGTAACCGGCAATCGCGTCACACCGCCCGCAGGACGTCTCACGTTCGCCTGCCCGGGACGCGCTCGCCCTCCGATCATGCCCTGCCCTTCAGAACACCTTCCTGCGTTGCCACTGCCCTCGAACTGCGTCAGCCGATCAGTACGTCGAGCCTCGGTACATAACTCCAAGACTGATGCGACGAGGTTGATCCCATGGCACTGACACGCGAACAGCAAATTGCAGCCCTCGAGAAAGACTGGGCCGAGAACCGGCGCTGGACTGGCGTGACCCGTACCTACACCGCCGCCGATGTCGTCCGCCTGCGCGGCTCCGTCCAACCGGAGCACACCTTCGCTCGGCTGGGCGCCGAGAAACTCTGGAAACTGGTCACCGAAGGCGCGCGCCCGTCCTTCCGTCCCGACAAGGACTTCGTCAACTGCATGGGCGCCCTGACCGGCGGCCAGGCCGTGCAGCAGGTCAAGGCGGGCAT
Source organism: Pseudomonas monteilii (assembly GCA_001534745.1). Classification (NCBI taxonomy): domain Bacteria; kingdom Pseudomonadati; phylum Pseudomonadota; class Gammaproteobacteria; order Pseudomonadales; family Pseudomonadaceae; genus Pseudomonas; species Pseudomonas alabamensis. The sequence goes on along the minus strand of CP013997.1, from coordinate 1,738,272 downwards.
CCAGGCCATCTACCTGTCCGGCTGGCAGGTGGCGGCCGACAACAACTCGGCCGAGTCGATGTACCCCGACCAGTCGCTGTACCCGGTCGATTCCGTGCCGACCGTGGTCAAGCGCATCAACAACGCCTTCCGCCGCGCCGATCAGATCCAGTGGAAAGCCGGCAAGCAGCCTGGTGACGACGGCTACATCGACTACTTCGCTCCGATCGTCGCCGATGCCGAGGCCGGGTTCGGCGGCGTGCTCAACGCCTACGAACTGATGAAGAACATGATCGAGGCCGGCGCGGCAGGCGTGCATTTCGAGGATCAGTTGGCGTCGGTGAAAAAATGCGGGCACATGGGCGGCAAGGTGCTGGTGCCGACCCAGGAAGCCGTGCAGAAACTGGTGGCGGCACGCCTGGCTGCCGACGTGGCCGGCGTGCCGACGATCATCCTGGCACGCACCGACGCCAACGCGGCGGACTTGCTGACCAGCGATTGCGATCCGTACGACCAGCCGTTCGTGATCGGCGAACGTACCCGCGAGGGCTTCTACAAGGTGCGCGCCGGCCTGGACCAGGCCATCGCCCGCGGCCTGGCCTATGCACCGTACGCCGACCTGATCTGGTGCGAGACCGCCAAGCCCGACCTGGACGAGGCCCGCCGCTTCGCCGAAGCGATCAAGAAGGAGTACCCCGACCAGCTGCTGTCCTACAACTGCTCGCCATCCTTCAACTGGAAGAAGAACCTGGACGACGCCACCATCGCCAAATTCCAGCGCGAGCTGTCGGCCATGGGCTACAAGCACCAGTTCATCACCTTGGCCGGCATCCACAACATGTGGCACGGTATGTTCAACCTGGCGCACGACTATGCGCGCAACGACATGACCGCCTACGTCAAGCTGCAGGAGCAGGAGTTCGCCGATGCGAGCAAGGGCTACACCTTCGTGGCCCATCAGCAGGAGGTGGGCACCGGGTACTTCGACGACATGACCACGGTGATCCAGGGCGGCGCTTCGTCGGTCACGGCGCTGACCGGCTCCACGGAGGAAGAGCAGTTCCACTGATCGCTCCTTTCTACGCGTTCACCCAGGGCTCGCCTCGCGGGCCCTGCTTTCACCCTGCCCCTTCCCGCCGCAGATCACCTCGCCGATGCACCGTTCGTCATTGCGGTCTATGCTTTCGATGGAACGCGTCAGGTCAGCCGACAATCGTACAAGCATTGATCCAGGTCGACATGGACGCCTGGCAACTCGGGTAGAACGCTTGGTTGTCTCTGGCGCACATGGCGAGGTGGCCGCATGAACTTTGAATCACCGGATCCGACGATCAAAGTTGCAACTCGTGAGAATGATAGTAATTATCATTACACGTGTCGCTCATTAATGCGATCGACAAGAAACTGCCTTGCAGGCGTACCCACCAATCCCCGTGTTCCGTGGCCTGCAGCCCGGTGCGAAAGGTTTTTGTTCTTAACCTTACGAATAAATTTACCCTGGCGGTTTTACTTGCGCGGGGTTTACCCATAAAATCGCCGCCATTGATCCCGCTGCGACATTTCGTCACTGCTTCCGCGACACGTCGTCACTGCGCTACTTATTTCAGACTGTAGAGCTCGGCCTCTATATAAGGATTTTCAGCATGTCCGATTCGGCAGGACTGATCGCCCACAACTGGGGCTTCGCCATCTTCCTTCTGGGCGTCATCGGTTTGTGCGCCTTCATGCTGGGCCTGTCCAGCCTGCTTGGCAGCAAGGCCTGGGGCCGCGCCAAGAACGAGCCGTTCGAATCCGGCATGCTGCCGACCGGCAGCGCTCGCCTGCGCCTGTCCGCCAAATTCTATCTGGTCGCGATGCTGTTCGTGATCTTCGACATCGAAGCCCTCTTTCTCTTTGCCTGGTCTGTGTCCGTCCGCGAAAGCGGCTGGACCGGATTCGTCGAAGCACTCGTTTTCATAGCAATTCTGTTGGCAGGTCTTGTCTACCTTTGGCGGGTCGGGGCGCTCGATTGGGCACCCGAGAGTCGTCGCAAGCGGCAAGCGAAGCTGAAACAATGAGGCTTTGGCATGCAATACAATCTCACCCGAATCGACCCGGACGCGCCCAACGAGCAATACCCTGTCGGTGAGCGCGGCACCGTCACCGACCAGATGCTCGAGGATCAGGTCCACAAGAACATCTTCATGGGCAAGCTCGAGGATGTGCTCAGCGGTGCGGTCAACTGGGGACGCAAGAACTCGCTGTGGCCGTACAACTTCGGCCTCTCCTGCTGCTACGTGGAAATGACCACGGCCTTCACGGCGCCCCATGACATCGCCCGCTTCGGCGCCGAGGTCATCCGGGCATCGCCCCGTCAGGCCGACTTCATGGTCATTGCCGGCACGCCGTTCCTGAAGATGGCCCCGATCATCCAGCGCCTGTACGAGCAGATGCTGGAACCGAAGTGGGTGATCTCCATGGGCGCCTGCGCCAACTCCGGCGGGATGTACGACATCTACTCGGTCGTCCAGGGGGTGGACAAGTTCCTCCCGGTGGACGTGTACGTGCCGGGCTGCCCGCCACGCCCCGAAGCCTTCCTGCAGGGGCTGATGCTGTTGCAGGAATCGATCGGGCAGGAGCGTCGTCCGCTGTCCTGGGTCGTCGGCGATCAAGGCATCTACCGTGCCGAGATGCCCGCCCAGAAAGACCTGCGACGTGAACAGCGCATTCAGGTCACCAACCTGCGCAGCCCCGACGAAGTCTGATCCAGCGACCTGCCGCCCGTTCCTGCGAACCGGCGGCCTGGCTTCATTCTCTACGTTGACCGAAAGCGACCGAGACCATGACAGCGGACACCGCTATTTACATTCCGCCTTACAAGGCTGACGACCAGGATGTGGTCGTCGAATTGCACACGCGCTTCGGCGCCGACGCCTTCGTCGCCCAAGAGACCCGTACCGGCATGCCGGTCCTGTGGGTCGATCGTGCCAAGCTCAAGGACGTGCTCGTCTTCCTGCGCAACGTCGCCAAGCCCTACAGCCTGCTCTACGACCTCCATGGCGTGGACGAACGCCTGCGCACCCACCGCCGTGGCTTGCCGGCGGCCGATTTCAGCGTGTTCTACCACCTGATGTCGATCGAGCGTAACAGCGACGTGATGATCAAGGTCGCGCTCACCGAGCAGGATCTGAACCTGCCCTCGATCACCAGCATCTGGCCGAACGCCAACTGGTACGAGCGCGAAGTCTGGGACATGTTCGGCATCGATTTCGCCGGCCATCCGCACCTGTCGCGCATCCTGATGCCGCCGACCTGGGAAGGCCATCCGCTGCGCAAGGACTTCCCGGCGCGCGCCACCGAGTTCGACCCCTACAGCCTGAACCTGGCCAAGCAACAGCTTGAGGAAGAGTCGGCACGCTTCAACCCCGAAGCCTGGGGCATGAAGCGTCAGGGCGCCAACGAGGACTACATGTTCCTCAACCTCGGCCCCAACCACCCTTCCGCGCACGGTGCCTTCCGCATCGTCCTGCAGCTGGACGGCGAAGAGATCGTCGACTGCGTGCCCGACATCGGCTACCACCACCGTGGCGCCGAGAAGATGGCCGAGCGCCAGTCCTGGCACAGCTACATCCCGTACACCGACCGTATCGACTACCTGGGCGGGGTGATGAACAACCTGCCGTATGTCCTGGCGGTCGAGAAGCTCGCCGGCATCAAGGTGCCGGACCGCGTCGACACCATCCGCATCATGATGGCCGAGTTCTTCCGCATCACCAGCCACCTGCTGTTCCTGGGCACCTACATCCAGGACGTGGGCGCCATGACCCCGGTGTTCTTCACCTTCACCGACCGTCAGCGGGCCTACACCGTGATCGAAGCGATCACCGGTTTCCGCCTGCACCCGGCCTGGTACCGGATCGGTGGCGTGGCCCACGACCTGCCGCGTGGCTGGGAGAAACTGGTCAAGGACTTCGTCGACTGGCTGCCCAAGCGCCTCGACGAGTACACCAAGGCGGCCCTGCAGAACAGCATCCTCAAGGGCCGTACCATCGGCGTGGCGGCCTACAACACCCAGGAAGCGCTGGAATGGGGCGTCACCGGCGCCGGCCTGCGCTCCACCGGCCTGGACTTCGACCTGCGCAAGGCACGCCCCTACTCGGGCTACGAGAACTTCGAGTTCGAAGTGCCCCTGGCGCATAACGGCGATGCCTACGACCGCTGCATGGTCCGTGTGGAGGAGATGCGTCAGAGCATCCGCATCATCGACCAGTGCATGCGCAACATGCCGGCCGGCCCGTACAAGGCGGACCACCCGCTGACCACGCCGCCGCCGAAAGAGCGCACGCTGCAGCACATCGAGACCCTGATCACCCACTTCCTGCAAGTCTCGTGGGGCCCGGTGATGCCGGCCAACGAGTCGTTCCAGATGATCGAGGCGACCAAGGGCATCAACAGTTACTACCTGACGAGCGATGGCGGCACGATGAGCTACCGCACCCGGATCCGCACCCCGAGCTACCCTCACCTGCAGCAGATCCCTTCGGTGATCAAGGGCAGCATGGTCGCCGACCTCATTGCGTACCTGGGCAGTATCGACTTCGTTATGGCTGACGTGGACCGCTAAGCATGAACAGCACGCTGATCCAAACCGACCGTTTCGCCCTGAGCGAGACCGAGCGCTCGGCCATCGAGCACGAGATGCACCACTACGAGGACCCGCGCGCGGCGTCCATCGAAGCCCTGAAGATCGTCCAGAAGCAGCGCGGCTGGGTGCCGGACGGCGCCATCCACGCCATTGGCGAGGTGCTGGGCATCCCGGCCAGCGACGTCGAAGGCGTGGCCACGTTCTACAGCCAGATCTTCCGCCAGCCGGTCGGCCGCCACATCATTCGCGTCTGCGACAGCATGGTCTGCTACATCGGCGGCCATGAATCGGTCGTCGACCAGATCCAGAGCGAGCTGGGCATCGGCCTGGGCCAGACCACCGCCGACGGGCGCTTCACCCTGCTGCCCGTATGCTGCCTGGGCAACTGTGACAAGGCGCCGGCGCTGATGATCGACGACGACACCTTTGGCGACGTGCAGCCCGCTGGCGTGGCCAAGCTGCTGGAGGGTTACGCATGACCATCACTTCCTTCGGCCCGGCCAACCGCATCGCGCGCGCCGCCGAGACCCATCCGCTGACCTGGCGCCTGCGTGACGACGGCGAGCCGATCTGGCTCGAGGAGTACCAGGCCAAGAACGGCTACGCCGCCGCCCGCAAGGCGCTGGCGCAGCTGTCCCAGGACGAGATCGTCCAGACGGTCAAGGACGCCGGCCTCAAGGGCCGTGGTGGCGCGGGCTTCCCTACCGGCGTGAAGTGGGGCCTGATGCCCAAGGACGAGTCCTTGAACATCCGCTACCTGCTGTGCAATGCCGACGAAATGGAGCCCAACACCTGGAAAGACCGCATGCTCATGGAGCAGCAGCCGCACCTGCTGATCGAAGGCATGCTGATCAGCGCCCGGGCGCTGAAGGCCTACCGCGGCTACATCTTCCTGCGCGGCGAGTACACCACGGCGGCGCGCAACCTCAACCGCGCCATCGACGAGGCCAAGGCCGCCGGCCTGCTGGGCCGCAACATCCTGGGCAGCGGCTTCGACTTCGAGCTGTTCGTGCACACCGGGGCCGGCCGCTACATCTGCGGTGAAGAAACCGCCCTGATCAACTCGCTCGAAGGGCGCCGGGCCAACCCGCGCTCCAAGCCGCCCTTCCCCGCCGCCGTCGGCGTCTGGGGCAAGCCGACGTGCGTGAACAACGTCGAGACCCTGTGCAACGTGCCGGCCATCGTCGGCAATGGCGTGGACTGGTACAAGTCGCTGGCTCGCGAAGGCAGCGAAGACCACGGCACCAAGCTGATGGGCTTCTCCGGCAAGGTCAAGAACCCAGGCCTGTGGGAACTGCCCTTCGGCGTCACCGCCCGTGAGCTGTTCGAAGACTATGCCGGCGGCATGCGCGATGGCTTCACCCTCAAGTGCTGGCAGCCAGGCGGCGCCGGGACCGGCTTCCTGCTGCCCGAGCACCTGGACGCGCAGATGTACGCCGGCGGTATCGCCAAGGTCGGCACGCGCATGGGGACGGGCCTTGCCATGGCGGTCGACGACAGCGTCAACATGGTCTCGCTGCTGCGCAACATGGAGGAGTTCTTCGCCCGTGAGTCGTGCGGCTGGTGTACCCCTTGCCGTGATGGCCTGCCCTGGAGCGTGAAGATGCTGCGCTCCCTGGAAAAAGGCCAGGGCAAGGCGGAGGACATCGAGACCCTGCTCGGGCTGGTGAACTTCCTCGGCCCAGGCCGCACCTTCTGCGCCCACGCACCGGGCGCGGTCGAGCCGCTGGGCAGTGCCATCAAGTACTTCCGTTCCGAGTTCGAGGCCGGCGTCGCCCCCGTAGGCAGCGACGCCCTGCGCCCGAATCTGGCCCGACCCATTGTGGTCGGCGCATAACAAGATGACTGGCAGGTGGTCCGTGCCACCTGTCGGCCACGCAGGCCCGTCGATTCGTCCGGCGTCGGCCGCTGGCCCACCGTTTTCCATTAGCCACGCCTGCTCACGCGGGCCAACGAAGAACTTTGAACCATGGCCACTATCCACGTAGACGGCAAAGCGCTCGAAGTCAACGGCGCAGACAACCTGTTACAGGCCTGTCTGTCGCTCGGCCTCGACATTCCCTATTTCTGCTGGCATCCGGCGCTCGGCAGCGTCGGCGCCTGCCGACAGTGCGCGGTCAAGCAGTACACCGACGAGAACGACACCCGTGGTCGTATCGTCATGTCCTGCATGACCCCCGCGACCGATGGCACCTGGATCTCCATCGACGATGACGAATCCAAGGCGTTCCGCGCCAGTGTCGTCGAATGGCTGATGACCAACCACCCGCACGACTGCCCCGTGTGCGAGGAAGGCGGTCACTGCCACCTGCAGGACATGACCGTGATGACCGGCCACAACGAGCGCCGGTACCGCTTCACCAAACGCACCCACCAGAACCAGGACCTCGGCCCGTTCATCGCTCACGAGATGAACCGCTGCATCGCCTGCTACCGCTGCGTGCGCTACTACAAGGACTACGCAGGCGGCACCGACCTGGGCGTCTACGGCGCCCACGACAACGTGTACTTCGGTCGCGTCGAGGACGGCGTGCTGGAAAGCGAGTTCTCCGGCAACCTCACCGAGGTCTGCCCCACCGGCGTGTTCACCGACAAGACCCACTCCGAGCGCTATAACCGCAAGTGGGACATGCAGTTCGCCCCGAGCATCTGCCATGGCTGCTCGAGCGGCTGCAACATCAGCCCCGGCGAGCGTTACGGCGAACTGCGCCGGATCGAGAACCGCTTCAACGGCTCGGTCAACCAGTACTTCCTGTGTGACCGCGGTCGCTTCGGCTACGGCTACGTCAACCGCAAGGACCGCCCACGTCAGCCTGCGCTGGCCGACGGCTCGATCCTGACGGTCGATGCGGCACTGGACAAGGCCGCTGCCCTGCTGCGCGGCCGCACCATCGTCGGCATCGGCTCGCCGCGCGCCAGCCTGGAAAGCAACTACGGCCTGCGCGAACTGGTCGGCGCCGAGTACTTCCACAGCGGCATGGAAGCCGGCGAGCTGGCCCGCGTGCGCCTGGCGCTGCGCGTGCTCAACGACAGCCCCCTGCCGGTGCCGACCCTGCGCGACATCGAGTCGCACGACGCGGTGTTCGTGCTGGGTGAGGACCTGACCCAGACCGCCGCCCGTGTCGCCCTGGCCGTCCGTCAGGCCACCAAGGGCAAGGCCGTGGCCATGGCCGAAGGCATGAAAGTGCAGCCGTGGCTCGACGCCGCCGTGAAGAACATCGGCCAGCATGCGCTGTACCCGCTGTTCATCGCCAGCCTGGCCGAGACCAAGCTCGACGACGTCGCCGAGGAGTGCGTGCACGCCGCTCCCGCCGACCTGGCGCGCCTGGGCTTTGCCGTAGCCCATGCCATCGACCCGAGCGCCCCGGCCGTGGCCGGCCTCGACGACGAAGCCAAGGCCCTGGCCGAGCGCATCGCCCAGAACCTGATCGCCGCCCAGCGCCCCCTGGTGATCGCCGGTACGTCGCTGGCCGAGCCCGCGCTGATCGAGGCCGCCGCCAACATCGCCAAGGCGCTCAAGCAGCGCGAGAAGAACGGTTCCCTGAGCCTGGTGGTGCCGGAAGCCAACAGCCTGGGCCTGGCCATGCTCGGTGGCGAATCCGTCGATGCTGCGCTGGACGCAGTGATCGAAGGCAAGGCCGACGCCATCGTGGTCCTGGAGAACGACCTGTACGCCCGTCTGCCGGCCGCCAAGGTCGACGCCGCGCTGAACGCCGCCAAGGTGGTGATCGTCGCCGACCATTCGCGTACCCGTACCGTCGAACGTGCCGATCTGGTGCTGCCGGCTGCCAGCTTCGCCGAAGGCGATGGCACCCTGGTCAGCCAGGAAGGCCGTGCCCAGCGCTTCTTCCAGGTCTTCGACCCGAGCTTCCTCGACAGTGGCAACCTGGTCCACGAAGGCTGGCGCTGGCTGCATGCCCTGCGCGCCACGCTGCTGGAAAAACCGGTGGACTGGACCCAGCTCGACCACGTCACCCGTGCCTGCGCCGACGCCGCCCCGCAACTGGCCGGCATCGTCGATGCCGCGCCGTCCGCCGCCTTCCGCATCAAGGGCCTGAAGCTGGCGCGCGAACCGCTGCGCTACTCCGGGCGGACCTCCATGCGCGCCAACATCAGCGTGCACGAGCCGCGCATTCCGCAGGACAAGGACACCGCCTTCGCCTTCTCCATGGAAGGCTACTCGGGCTCGGCCGAACCGCGCCAGCAGGTGCCGTTCGCCTGGTCGCCGGGCTGGAACTCGCCCCAGGCCTGGAACAAGTTTCAGGATGAAGTCGGCGGCCACCTGCGTGCCGGCGACCCGGGCGTTCGCCTGATCGAATCGCAAGGCGATCGCCTGGGCTGGTTCGACGCCATCCCGAGCGCGTTCAACCCGGCGCGTGGCACCTGGACCGCCGTACCGTTCTTCCACCTGTTCGGCAGCGAAGAGACCTCCTCGCGCGCAGCACCGGTGCAGACGCGCATCCCGGCGCCTTACGTGGCCCTGGCACCGTCCGAAGCCGAGCGCCTGGGCGTCAACGAAGGTGCCCTGCTCAGTCTGCAGGTCGCTGGCCAGTCGCTGCGCCTGCCGCTGCGCATCAACGAGCAACTGGGCGCTGGCCTGGTCGCCTTGCCGAAAGGGCTGGAGGGCATTCCACCGGCCATCTTCGGCGCCACCGTCGAAGGCCTGCAGGAGGCAGCACGATGAGCTGGTTCACCCCCGAAGTGATCGATGTGATCCTCACCGTCGTACGCGCCATCGTGGTCCTGCTGGCCGTGGTGGTCTGCGGCGCGCTGCTCAGCTTCGTCGAGCGCCGTCTGCTGGGCTGGTGGCAGGATCGTTACGGCCCGAACCGGGTCGGCCCGTTCGGCATGTTCCAGATCGCCGCCGACATGCTGAAGATGTTCTTCAAGGAAGACTGGAACCCACCCTTCGTCGACCGGATGATCTTCACCCTGGCCCCGGTGGTGGCGATGAGCGCCCTGCTGATCGCCTTCGCGGTGATCCCGATTACCCCGACCTGGGGCGTGGCCGACCTGAACATCGGCTTGCTGTTCTTCTTCGCCATGGCCGGTCTGTCGGTGTACGCCGTACTGTTCGCCGGCTGGTCGTCGAACAACAAGTACGCGCTGCTCGGCAGCCTGCGGGCGTCGGCGCAGACCGTCTCGTACGAGGTGTTCCTGGGCCTGGCGCTGATGGGTGTGGTGGTGCAGGTGGGCTCGTTCAACATGCGCGACATCGTCGAGTACCAGGCGCAGAACCTGTGGTTCATCATTCCGCAGTTCTTCGGCTTCTGCACCTTCTTCATCGCCGGCGTCGCCGTGACCCACCGTCACCCGTTCGACCAGCCCGAAGCCGAGCAAGAGCTGGCCGACGGTTATCACATCGAATACGCGGGCATGAAATGGGGCATGTTCTTCGTCGGTGAGTACATCGGCATCATCCTCATTTCGGCACTGCTGGTGACGCTGTTCTTCGGCGGCTGGCACGGTCCGTTCGATCTGCTGCCGCAAGTGCCGTTCCTGTGGTTCGCGCTCAAGACCGCGTTCTTCATCATGCTGTTCATCCTGCTGCGAGCGTCGATCCCGCGTCCACGCTATGACCAGGTGATGGACTTCAGCTGGAAGTTCTGCCTTCCGCTGACCCTGATCAATTTGCTGGTGACCGCTGCGCTCGTGCTGTACAACGCGCCAGCCGTCGCGGCCCAGTAAGGAGTCGACCATGTTCAAATATATCGGCGACGTCGTAAAAGGCACCGGTACCCAGCTGCGCAGCCTGGCCATGGTGTTCTCCCACGGTTTCCGCAAGCGTGACACCCTGCAATACCCCGAAGAGCCCGTGTACCTGCCACCGCGCTACCGTGGCCGCATCGTGCTGACCCGCGACCCCGACGGCGAAGAGCGCTGCGTGGCCTGCAACCTCTGTGCGGTGGCCTGCCCGGTCGGCTGCATCTCGTTGCAGAAGGCCGAGACCGATGATGGTCGTTGGTACCCGGAGTTCTTCCGCATCAACTTCTCGCGCTGCATCTTCTGCGGCCTGTGCGAGGAAGCGTGCCCGACCACCGCGATCCAGCTCACCCCGGACTTCGAAATGGCCGAGTTCAAGCGTCAGGATCTGGTCTACGAAAAGGAAGATCTGCTGATCTCCGGCCCTGGCAAGAACCCTGACTACAACTTCTACCGCGTCGCGGGCATGGCGATCGCCGGCAAGCCGAAAGGCGCCGCGCAGGACGAAGCCGAGCCGATCAACGTGAAGAGCTTGCTCCCATAAGGACAGACAGATGGAATTCGCGTTCTACTTCGCATCCGGGATCGCCGTGGTCTCCACCCTTCGGGTGGTGACCGGCACCAACCCCGTGCACGCCCTGCTCTACCTGATCATTTCGTTGATCTCCGTGGCGATGATCTTCTTCTCGCTGGGGGCGCCGTTCGCCGGCGCCCTGGAAGTGATCGCCTATGCTGGCGCCATCATGGTGCTGTTCGTGTTCGTGGTGATGATGCTCAACCTGGGGCCGGCGTCGGTGGCCCAGGAACGTGGCTGGCTCACGCCGGGCATCTGGGCCGGGCCGGTACTGCTGGGCGCCCTGCTGCTGATCGAGCTGCTCTACGTGCTGTTCGTCAACCCGAGCAATGCCGCCATCAGTGGCACCACGGTCGACGCCAAGGCGGTCGGCATCAGCCTGTTCGGGCCTTACCTGCTGGTGGTCGAACTGGCGTCGATGCTGCTGCTCGCTGCGGCGGTCACGGCATTCCACCTCGGACGCAACGAGGCGAAGGAGTAATTCATGCCTGCAATCCCTCTCGAGCATGGCCTGGCAGTGGCCGGCGTGCTCTTCTGCCTGGGCCTGGTGGGCCTGATGGTCCGTCGCAACATTCTCTTCGTGCTGATGAGTCTGGAAGTGATGATGAACGCCTCGGCCCTGGCGTTCATCGTCGCGGGCAGCCGCTGGGTCCAGCCCGATGGCCAGGTGATGTTCATCCTGGTGATCAGCCTGGCCGCCGCCGAGGCCAGCATCGGCCTGGCGATCCTGCTGCAGCTGTATCGCCGCTTCCACACCCTCGACATCGATGCTGCCAGTGAGATGCGCGGATGAACCTACTCTTCCTGACCTTCGTCTTCCCCCTGATCGGCTTCCTGCTGCTGTCGTTCTCCCGCGGGCGCTTTTCGGAAAACCTCTCGGCGCTGATCGGCGTCGGTTCGGTCGGTCTGTCGGCCGCCGTCGCTGCCTACGTGATCTGGCAGTTCAACGTCGCGCCGCCGCCGGGTGGCGCGTACACCCAACTGCTGTGGCAGTGGATGTCGGTGGACGGCTTCGCACCGAACTTCACCCTGTACCTGGATGGCCTGTCGGTCACCATGCTGGGCGTGGTCACCGGTGTAGGCTTCCTGATCCACCTGTTCGCCTCCTGGTACATGCGCGGCGAAACCGGCTACTCGCGGTTCTTCTCCTACACCAACCTGTTCATCGCCAGCATGCTGTTCCTGATCCTGGGCGACAACCTGCTGTTCATCTACTTCGGTTGGGAAGGCGTCGGCCTGTGCTCGTACCTGTTGATCGGTTTCTACTACAGCAACCGCAACAACGGTAACGCCGCCCTCAAGGCCTTCATCGTGACCCGCATCGGCGACGTGTTCATGGCCATCGGCCTGTTCATCCTGTTCGTCCAGCTCGGCACCCTCGAGGTGCAACAGCTGCTGGTGCTGGCGCCGCAGAAATTCCAGGCGGGCGACACCTGGATGGTGCTGGCCACCCTGATGCTGCTCGGCGGTGCGGTCGGCAAGTCGGCGCAGCTGCCGCTGCAGACCTGGTTGGCCGACGCCATGGCGGGCCCGACCCCGGTCTCTGCGCTGATCCACGCCGCGACCATGGTGACGGCGGGTGTCTACCTGATCGCCCGTACCCACGGCCTGTTCGCCCTGGCGCCGGACATCCTGCACCTGGTCGGCGTGATCGGTGGCGTGACCCTGGTACTGGCCGGCTTCGCCGCGCTGGTGCAGACCGACATCAAGCGGATTCTCGCCTACTCGACCATGAGCCAGATCGGCTACATGTTCCTGGCCCTGGGCGTCGGTGCCTGGGAAGGCGCGATCTTCCACCTGATGACCCACGCGTTCTTCAAGGCGCTGCTGTTCCTGGCCTCCGGTGCGGTGATCGTCGCCTGCCACCACGAGCAGAACATCTTCAAGATGGGCGGCCTGTGGAAGAAACTGCCCCTGGCCTACGCCAGCTTCGTGGTGGGCGGCGCGGCCCTGTCGGCCCTGCCGATCCTGACCGCCGGTTTCTATTCCAAGGACGAGATCCTCTGGGAAGCCTTCGCCAGCGGTCACAGCGGCTTGCTGTACGCCGGCCTGGTGGGCGCCTTCATGACCTCGCTGTATACCTTCCGCCTGATCTTCATCGCCTTCCACGGCGAAGCCAAGACCGAAGCCCACGCCGGTCACGGCATTTCCCACTGGCTGCCGCTGGGTGTGCTGATCGTGCTGTCGACCTTCATCGGCGCCTGGATTCATCCACCGCTGGCGGGCGTCCTGCCGCAAAGCGCCGGCCATGCCGGGGGCGAGGCCAAGCATTCGCTGGAAATCGCCTCCGGGGCCATCGCCATCGCCGGTATCCTGCTGGCGGCCATGCTGTTCCTCGGCAAGCGTCGTTTCGTCACGGCCGTGGCCAACAGTGGCCTGGGCCGTGCGCTGTCGGCCTGGTGGTTCGCTGCCTGGGGCTTCGACTGGCTGTACGACAAGCTGTTCGTCAAGCCGTACCTGCTGATCAGCCACCTGCTGCGCAAGGACCCGGTCGACCGTGGCATTGGCCTGATCCCGCGACTGGCGCGTGCCGGTCACGTGGCCATGAGCAAGACCGAGACTGGCCAACTGCGCTGGTACACCGCTTCGATCGCCGTGGGTGCCGTGCTGGTGCTCGGCGCCGTGCTGATGGCGGCATGACCATGAACCTTGCGACTCTGCGAAAGGAAACGAACCCGTCATGATTCTGCCTTGGCTGATCCTGATCCCCTTCATCGGCGGCTTCCTGTGCTGGCTGGGCGAGCGCTTCGGCGCCACCCTGCCGCGCTGGATCGCGCTGCTGACCATGTCTCTGCTGCTCGGTATCGGCCTGTGGCTGTGGGGCACCGGTGACTTCACGCTGGCGCCGGCCCCGGGCGTCGAACCGACGTGGGCCCTCGAGTTCAAGGTCCGCTGGATCGAGCGCTTCGGCATCAGCATCCACCTGGCCCTCGATGGCCTGTCGCTGCTGATGATCCTGCTCACCGGCCTGCTCGGTGTGCTGTCGGTCCTGTGCTCGTGGAACGAGATCCAGCGCCACGTCGGCTTCTTCCACCTCAACCTGATGTGGATCCTGGGCGGCGTGGTCGGGGTGTTCCTGGCCCTGGACCTGTTCCTGTTCTTCTTCTTCTGGGAAATGATGCTGGTGCCGATGTACTTCCTCATCGCGCTCTGGGGTCACAGCTCGGCCGACGGCAAGAAGACGCGCATCTACGCGGCGACCAAGTTCTTCATCTTCACCCAGGCCAGCGGCCTGATCATGCTGGTGGCGATCCTGGCCCTGGTACTGGTCAACTATGGCAACACCGGCGTCATCACCTTCAACTACAGCGACCTGCTCAAGGCACAGTTGCCGGCCGGCACCGAGTACCTGCTGATGCTGGGCTTCTTCATCGCCTTCGCGGTGAAGCTGCCGGTGGTGCCGTTCCACTCCTGGCTGCCGGACGCCCACGCCCAGGCACCGACCGCCGGTTCCGTGGACCTGGCCGGTATCCTGCTGAAGACGGCCGCCTACGGCCTGCTGCGTTTCGCCCTGCCGCTGTTCCCGAACGCCTCGGCGGAGTTCGCGCCGATCGCCATGACCCTGGGTCTGATCGGGATCTTCTACGGGGCCTTCCTGGCCTTCGCGCAGACCGACATCAAGCGCCTGATCGCATTCTCCAGCGTCTCGCACATGGGCTTCGTGCTGATCGGGATCTACTCCGGCAGCCAGCAGGCCCTGCAAGGCGCGGTGATCCAGATGCTTGCGCACGGCGTCTCGGCTGCCGCGCTGTTCATCCTCAGCGGCCAGCTGTACGAGCGCCTGCACACCCGCGACATGCGTGAAATGGGCGGCCTGTGGCACCGCATCGCCTACCTGCCGGCGATCAGCCTGTTCTTCGCCGCCGCGTCCCTCGGCCTGCCGGGTACCGGCAACTTCGTCGGCGAGTTCCTGATCCTGATCGGCAGCTTCGCCCACGTACCGTGGATCACGGTGATCGCCACCACGGGCCTGGTGTTCGGTTCGGTGTACTCGCTGATCATGATCCACCGTGCCTACTTCGGCCCAGCCAAGGCCGACACGGTACTGGCCGGGATGAACGGGCGTGAGCTGGCCATGATCCTGAGCCTGGCGGTGCTGCTGATCCTGCTGGGTGTCTACCCGCAGCCGTTCCTCGACACCTCCGCCGCCACCATGAGTGGCGTGCAGCAGTGGCTTGGCTCCGCTTTCACTCAACTCGCTTCGGCCCGGTAAGAGCGCTATGGAATTCACCACTCAACACTTCATCGCACTGGCGCCGATGCTGATCACCACCGTCACCACGGTGGTGGTGATGCTGGCGATCGCCTGGAAGCGCAACCATTCCCAGACCTTCCTGCTGTCCACCATCGGCCTGAACGCAGCCCTGCTGTCGATCCTGCCGGTCCTGAAGGTCGCGCCGCTGGCGGTCACGCCGCTGCTGACCATCGACAAGTTCGCCTGCCTGTACATGGCCCTGATGCTGGTAGCGACCCTGGCCTGCGTCACCCTCGCCCACGCCTACCTGGGCGAAGGCGCCCAGGGCTACCCGGGCAATCGGGAGGAGCTCTACCTGCTCCTGCTGATGTCGACCCTGGGCGGCATGGTACTGGTCAGCGCCAACCACATGGCCGGGCTGTTCATCGGTCTGGAGCTGCTCTCGGTGCCGGTCTACGGACTGGTGGCGTATGCCTTCTTCAACAAGCGCTCCCTGGAAGCGGGCATCAAGTACATGGTGCTGTCGGCCGCCGGCTCGGCGTTCCTGCTGTTCGGCATGGCATTGCTGTACGCCGATGCAGGCAGCCTGAGCTTCGATGGCGTGGGCAAGGCACTGGCCAGCACCGGCATGCCGACCCTGCTCGCGCAGCTGGGTCTGGGCATGATGCTGGTCGGCC
This sequence comes from Pseudomonas monteilii, assembly GCA_001534745.1. Taxonomy (NCBI): domain Bacteria; kingdom Pseudomonadati; phylum Pseudomonadota; class Gammaproteobacteria; order Pseudomonadales; family Pseudomonadaceae; genus Pseudomonas; species Pseudomonas alabamensis. The sequence continues at coordinate 1,722,520 of CP013997.1, read as the reverse complement.
TGGCCTTCAAGCTGTCGCTGGTGCCGTTCCACCTGTGGACGCCGGACGTCTACGAAGGGGCACCCGCCCCCGTGGCGGCCTTCCTGGCCACGGCCAGCAAGGTGGCGGTCTTCGCCGTGGTGGTCCGCCTGTTCATGCTGTCGCCCGCTGCCAGCAGCGGCGTGCTCAGCACGGTGCTGGCCGTGATCGCAGTGGCGTCGATCCTGGTCGGCAACTTGCTGGCCCTGACCCAGAGCAACCTCAAGCGTCTGCTGGGTTACTCGTCCATCGCCCACTTCGGCTATCTGCTGATTGCGCTGGTGGCGAGCAAGGGTCTGGCCAACGAAGCGATCGGGGTCTACCTGGTCACCTACGTCGTCACCAGCCTGGGCGCCTTTGGTGTGATCACCTTGATGTCGTCTCCGTACAAGGGCCGTGATGCTGATGCGCTGTACGAATACCGTGGCCTGTTCTGGCGCCGTCCGTACCTGACGGCCGTACTGACCGTGATGATGCTGTCGCTGGCCGGCATCCCGCTCACTGCAGGCTTCATCGGCAAGTTCTACATCATCGCCACAGGCGTCCAGTCGCAACTCTGGTGGCTGACCGGCGCACTGGTCGTGGGTAGCGCCATCGGTGTCTACTACTACCTGCGGGTGATGGTGACCTTGTACCTGAACGAGCCCAACCTGCGTCGTTCCGATGCGCCTCTGCGCTGGGAGCAACGCGCCGGTGGCGTAATGCTGCTGGGTATCGCCATTCTGGCCTTCGTGCTGGGTGTGTATCCGCAGCCACTGCTGGAGCTGGTCCAACAAGCCGGATTACCGCTGATCGGCTGATGCCCTTGCTGCACGACAACACCCCGCCCCGGCGGGGTGTTTTGTTTTGCGTCGTCTCGAGCGTCGTTTTACGTCGCCATACTCCTTGCGCAGTCTCGTTCGGACGTGGCAACGGCGCGACGCAATTCGCCCGTGGCCGAGGGGAGATGCACATCTGGGTTGGGCATGCCGCTCGGCGATAATTCATGGGTCATCTCGAACTCGGCACGTACCGACCAACCGCAGGCCTCCAATGTACATTGCAGGTAGGCGACTCGCAGGAAGACATGCCGGCCCTCGCTGGTTCGGATGCGCATACGGCTTTGGCAATGGGGGCACACCAACTTGTAGGTACTCATGCAGACCTCCTGACAAATCCGCCAGGGCTCATCGAACTATCCGCAATGAAGCGACGAACCGGAAAGTTGAATTGATCTAAAATCAATAGTCCATGTTGCTTTGTGCTGTAGGATTTATCCTGCGGTCTCACAGTTCTTTTCATAATGTCGTTCCAATACCCCACGGGCTGAGTAGATTCCAAGTTCATATTCGCTATGAATAGTTTACGCACTATAAATGTGTCAAAACCAGCCATGGATACTTGAAATGAGTAATTACGCACTATCTGCCGTCTTGGAGCGACTCAAGCAGCTGACCGACTGTCAGACTGACTCTGCTCTGTCCAGAGCGTTGGGCATTAGCCCTCAGACGCTGAGCAGCTGGAAGGTCCGAGAAAGCGTACCTTATGCATTGTGCGTAAACCTGGCGGCACGCACGGGCGTCTCGCTCGATTGGCTCCTGCTGGGCAAGGGAAGCCCGCCACCCGGCGCGACGCAGGCCGACGGACCTCCTTCTCACGCCCACGCGCTGACGCCGGACCTGCTGGAGCAATTGCGCTTGCTGGAACCGGCTGACCTGCAAGCCATCGCTTCGAGCGTTGATGACAAGCTTCGCCTGCGGCATCTGGAGCGGCGGCTCGAGGCGCTGACGCTGCACAGGTCCGAACATCCATGACTTCATCCTTTACGCCAGCGTTGAAGGATGTCGCGAAGGTCTGCCGTATCCAGCCACAACATGATCTTGACACTGATGGGGATCACCACCACGGCTGCGACGAACGCCGCCATGCCGCTGGATAGCAAGGGCGCCAGCGCTTCCACCAGGGGTGTGAACAGATAACCCACGCCGGCTGACATCATCAGGGAACCGACCTGTTGCCATACCTTGAGTCGCTTGCTCGCACTGATCATCATCCAGGCTTTGACACGGTGCCGCGAACTGCTGACCAACCAGGCTCCGAGCACGGCCCCGAACAAGGCGTTGCCATCGAACCCCGTCGTCTCGACCAGTGTCTGGGCCGCCTCGAGCGCTTGGGCGGCCTGTTCCGAATCGCTGTACATGGCGTCATCCCCTTCTTCAATGAGCCGAGCTCCCACACGGCATTGCCAGGCTCGAGCGCAGCAGGCTGCGCGTCTCGAGCGTCACGCATCTCAGGTAGCAATGGGTCAAGCGGCGGCCTGCCGCATGGCGGTTCAAGTCCTGCAAACGCTGGATACCACGGGCACGCAGACAGCGACGCCATTGGGCGAAGGCAGCGGCAGCCTTCAACACGGCAGCATGGGCCGCCACCTCCAGACGCGCTTCGCTGATCTCTGGCGACAGCGCCAGTCGGTCGCGCAGCCCGTTCAGCGACACGCGTGGCCAGAACGGATCGTGGCATCCGACCCAGCGTTGTGGACGGGAGGCCGCGGTGTACGTCTCATCGATATGCATGGTGCTTGGCCTCCGCGTCTCAGTCCTTGAGCATTCCGTAGCGCAGGGCTTTGATCACGGCCGCAATGCGGGTGGTGACGGAAAACTTGCGCAGGATGTTGCCGATGTGGAAATTGATCGTGCACTCCTGGCAGCCCAGGATCTGACCGATTTCCCACGATGTCTTGCCGTAGGCGCACCAGAGCAGCACTTGCTCCTCGCGGGGGGTCAGCCTGATCGGACGCTCGTCCGTCTCGGTCTGGGCGGTTAGGGGGTGAGCGTGATTTGACATGGCAGAGTCCTCATCAAGGCAAGTAAGGCCAGTCAGGCCTGGCGCGAATGGGCATGTCCTCACCTTAAGCAATGCAACCCTTCCCTCCCTAGCGAAGCAATTTGTAAAACATCGCCGCACAAGATCGGCCTGCCAGGCGTCGCTGACAAACCCTGGACACGCGCGTGCTCTGGATCCGTCGGCCAGCGTCTGATGCCCATTGCCTTTTCTTTACCGTGGAGTCCGTCATGCGTTCGGTCCTGTTCTTCCCCCCGGCCCTGAGCGTGCTGGGCCTTATGGCATCCAGTGGCATGGCCGCGGCGCAGCCTCCCCTGGAGCTGGATCAAGTGCTGATCGAGGACCAGCGCCAGAGCGAGGTGGACACCGCGCGGGATCGAATGCATGCCGTGCCAGGGGCAGCCCGCGTGGTCGACGTGCACGGTGTGTCACAGGGCCGAATGGCAAGCAACCAGGATGTGTTGGCCTATCAACCGGGTGTCTTTGCCCAGTCGGCCGGCAATGACGGCATCAAGCTGTCCATCCGCGGGTCCGGTATCAATCGAGCGCCGGGGGCCCACGGATCGGGGGTGTACACCCTGTTCGATGGCTTGCCGCTGACCGGTCCGGGAGGGACGCCCTACGAACTGTTCGAGCCGCTCTGGTTGAGCCGTGCGGACATCCTGCCTGGGGCCAACGGGTTCGAGCTCGGTTCGCTGGCGCTGGGGGGCGCGATCAACTACGTCACCCACACCGGCTACGATGCTGCGCCGTTGCAGGCGCGCTACGAAGTAGGCAGTCGTGGCTATGCGCATCGCCAGCTCAGTTCCGGGCAGGTGCTGGGCGACTTCGATTACTACGTGGCCCTGACCGATGCCGAGTACGACGGTTATCAGCGCCACACGAGCGGGCGCTCCAAGGGATTGGCGGCCAATGCCGGCTACCGCTTCAATGCCAATCTGGAGACGCGCTTCTACCTGCGCTATCGCGAAACCGACAATGACCTGGCCGGTCGTCTGACCAAGGACCAGATCAAGCACGATCCACGCGCGGCCAACCCGATCTACCTGCGCCGCGACGCCAGTCGGCCGCAACCGGGCAGCACCTGGCTGGCGAACAAGACCACGCTGTACTTCGATGACGAATCGCGCCTGGAAACCGGACTGGTGTACCACGACTACCCCATGGACCTGCGCGAAGGGGCCAACCGCCTCAAGGTCGCCTACACCGACGTGAGCGGCAGCCTGGCCTACCACCGCCGCGACACGCTGTTCGACCGCGAGAGCAAGACCACGCTGGCCTGGCGCACCACCAAGCACCTGCCCAACAGCGGCGCCTCCGAATTCGTGCGTGTACCCGAGGCCGGCAATGGTTTCCGGCCCATCGGTACGCGTACCCGTGACTTCAGCTACCAGGGTTCGGACACGGTCCTGCACCTGAGCAATGACCTGGAGCTGGCGCCGGACCTGTGGCTGACCAGCGGCCTGGCCGCGATCTACACACGCCGGGAAAGCGCTGTCAGCTATCCTCGCGACGGCGGCAAGGTCAGCCAGCATGACTGGGACTATGCACCGCGCCTGGGGCTGCGTTATGACCTCACGCCTGACCTGCAGGTGTTCGGCAACCTCAGCCGCTCGGTCGAACCGCCGCACCCCTGGTCGCTGATCTGGAGTTCACCTGCCGTCGGTGGCCGCCAGATCCAACCGATCGCCATGCAGAACCAGACCGCCACCACCTTGGAGCTGGGCGCCCGGGGTAATGCCGCACTGGGGCGCTGGGACCTGGCCTGGTACTACGCCCGCGTGCGCCACGAACTGCTTGCGGTAGAGATCCTGCCGGGGGTGACGCCGTCGGAGTTCAACGCCAGCGGCACGGTGCACCAGGGCGTGGAAGCCAGCCTCGACAGCCGGCTGTGGGAAGCCTCCGACCACGGTTACCTGAGCTTGCGCCAGGCCTATACCTTCAGCGACTTCCACTATCGCCACGACGATCGCTTTGGCGACAATCGTCTGCCGGGTCTGCCGATGCATCATTACCAGGCCGAGCTGCGCTATGACTGGCCAAGTGGGCTGTATGCCGGGGTCAACGCGCAGTGGGCATCCAAGGTGCAGGTCGACTATGCCAACAGCTATCAGGCTGATGCCTATGTGCTGTTCGGCGCACGTCTGGGCTGGGATTCGCCCAAGCAGGACTGGCAGACCTGGCTGGACCTGCGCAACCTGGGCGACCGCCGCTATGCGGCCACGGTCACGCCAGGCTATGACGACGCAGGCACCGATCTGGCCCGCTCGACGCCAGGCGAAGGCCTGGGCGTCTATGCGGGTGTGGCCTACAGCTGGCGCTGAGGCTCAGGATGGCAGCTGGATCTGCGACTTGCTCGAGGCGAAGATCGCCCAGCTGGAAATGAACAGTGCGGCGATCAGGGGACCGATGACGAAGCCGTTGAGGCCGAAGACCGCCATGCCGCCCAAGGTGGAGATCAGGATGAGCCAGTCCGGCATCTTGGTGTCCTTGCCCACCAGCAGCGGCCGCAGCAGGTTGTCCACCAGCCCGATCACCAGGACGCCGAACGCGGTCAGTACGATGCCCTGCCAGATCGCGCCGGTCATCAGGAAGTACACGGCCACCGGCGCCCAGACGATGCCCGCGCCGACCGCTGGCAGCAGCGAAAGGAACGCCATCAACACGGCCCACACCAGGGCGCTCGGGATGTCCAGGATCCAGAAGATGAACCCGCCCAACGCGCCCTGGGTGACCGCGACGACCAGGTTGCCCTTGACCGTGGCCCGCACCACGCGGCTGAACTTGAGCTGCAGACGACGCTTCTGTTGCTCGGGCAGCGGCACGGCCAGACGGACCTTGCGCGCCAGCTCGGCGCCTTCGCGCAGGAAGAAGAACAGCAGGTAGGTCATCACGCCGAAACCGACCAGAAAGTCGAACGTGCCCTGGCCGAAGCTGAACACTTGGCTGGCGAAATACTGACTGCCCTGCATCGCGCCGTGGGAGATCTTGTCGCGCAGCCCGTCGAGGTTGCCCATGCCCATGCGGTCGAGGGTGTTCTGCGCGAATGCCGGCAGCATGTCCTTGCCATGCTCCAGGTAACCGGCCAGGTCCAGTTGCCCACCCTGGATACGTTGGTACAGGGTCGCGCCCTCTTGCACCAACAAGGCGCTGATGACGATGACCGGAAGCACAGCGATCAGCAGACAGACACCGAGTGTGGCGCCTGCGGCCAGGTTGCGGCGGCGCCCGAAACGCAACAGCAGCTTGCGCTGCATCGGGGCGAAGATGATGGCCAGGGTCACGGCCCAGAAGACAGCGCCGTAGTACGGCAGCAGTATCCAGACAAAGGCGATCGTGACCAGGGCCAACAAGACGGCCAGCGCCTTGTTTTGAAGTGCAGTTTCGTTCATGGAGGTTCCTCGTGAGCTCAGACATTAGTGCACGCGCCTTCGGCAAAGTGCCATGCCTGAATTGACGTACATCAATATTCACAAGCCTGCCCCTCGCTAGCATGGGCGCCTTTTGCGCGGTGCCCCATGACCCTGTCTTTCACCCCTGAATTGCTGGCGCCTGCCGGCTCCTTGAAGACGCTGCGTTACGCATTCGCCTACGGCGCCGATGCCGTGTATGCCGGTCAGCCTCGCTACAGCCTGCGCGTGCGCAACAACGCCTTCGACCATGCCACGCTGGCGCAAGGCATCGAGGAAGCCCATGCCCTGGGCAAGCGTCTGTACGTGGTGGTCAACATCGCGCCGCACAACGCCAAGCTCAAGACCTTCCTGAAGGACATGGCGCCCGTGATCGCCATGGGCCCCGACGCACTGATCCTGTCCGACCCTGGCCTGATCATGCTGGTGCGCCGGCACTTTCCCCAGATGCCGGTGCACCTGTCGGTGCAGGCCAATACGGTGAACTGGGCCAGCGTCGAATTCTGGGCCAGCCAAGGCGTGCAGCGGGTGATCCTGTCCCGGGAGCTGTCACTCGAGGAGATCGCGGACATCCGGCAGCAGGTGCCTGACATGGAGCTGGAAGTCTTCGTGCATGGTGCGCTGTGCATGGCCTATTCCGGACGCTGCCTGTTGTCCGGCTATCTCAACCGACGGGACGCCAACCAGGGCGCCTGCACCAATGCCTGCCGCTGGAAGTACAACGCCGTCCCGGCCAGCGAGACGCTGGGTGGCGAGATGGTGCAGACGGTCGAACCCACCCTGGGCCTTGGCGCGCCCACCGAGCAGGCCTACCTGCTCGAAGAGAGCGGTCGACCCGGCGAATGGATGCCGGCCTTCGAGGACGAACACGGCACCTACATCATGAATGCCAAGGATCTGCGCGCCATCCAGCACGTCGAGCGCCTGACGCACATGGGCGTGCATTCGCTGAAGATCGAGGGGCGGACCAAGTCGCACTTCTATTGCGCCCGCACCGTGCAGGCCTATCGCAAGGCGATCGACGATGCCGCCGCCGGGCGCCCGTTCGACCGCAGCCTGATGGGCGACCTGGAGTCCCTGGCCAACCGGGGCTACACCGAAGGGTTCCTGCGTCGTCACGTGCACGACGAGTATCAGAACTACCAGCGCGGCCAGTCGGTATCCCAGCGCCAGCAGTTCGTGGGCGAACTGACCGGTACGCGGGTCGAAGGCTGGGCCGAGGTCAAGGTGAAGAACCGGTTCGCCGTGGGTGATCATCTGGAGCTGATGACGCCCCAGGGCAACTACCCTTTCGAGCTGCAGCGCCTGCGCGACTCGGGGCAGACGTCCATCGAAGTGGCGCCGGGCGATGGGCATGTGGTGCTGATTCCCCTCCCCGAACACGTGTCCCTGGACTACGCGCTGCTGCTGCGCGACCTCGATCCCGAACCTGCGGCTGAATGGCAGGAGGCGTCATGAGGCGTAACACCTTTGGATGCAGCAGGTCGCTCGCTGCCTGCTAGAGTCACCTCTTCCTACACGATCTGGTTCGAGGTACTCATGCTGCGTGCGACCCTTCTGACCCTGGCCTGCCTGGTCGGCAGCCCTGCCCTCGCTGATCAGCCGCCGGTCTATGGCCAGCAACTTGAAGGCTTTGACTATCCGTATCCGTTGCGGCACCTCGAGTTCTCCTCCCAGGGTCAGCCTCTGCAGATGGGCTACATGGACGTGCCCCCTGCCGGCACGGCGAACGGCCGTACCGTCGTGCTCATGCATGGCAAGAACTTCTGTGCCGCGACCTGGGAGAGCACGATCAATGCACTCAGCCAGGCCGGTTACCGCGTCATCGCGCCAGACCAGATCGGTTTCTGCACCTCGAGCAAACCCCGCCAGTATCAGTTCAGTTTCCAACAGCTGGCCCTCAACACCCAGACGTTGCTCGACGCGTTGAACGTGAAGCAGGCCATCGTGCTGGGGCATTCCACTGGAGGCATGCTGGCGACGCGTTATGCGTTGATGTACCCCGACAAGGTCGAGCGCCTGGCCATGGTCAACCCGATCGGGCTGGAGGACTGGAAAGCCTTGGGCGTGCCGTATCGCAGCGTCGACCAGTGGTATGCGCGCGAACTGAAGGTCAGCGCCGAAGGGATCCGCGCCTACGAACGCACGACCTACTACGCCGGTCGCTGGAAACCCGAGTACGAGCGCTGGGTGCAGATGCTGGCCGGCCTCAACAACGGTCCGGGGCATGAGGCAGTGGCGTGGAACTCGGCCCTGCTCTACGACATGATCTTCACTCAGCCGGTGGTCTACGAGTTCAAGCACCTGTCGATGCCCACCTTGCTGTTGATCGGCGACAAGGACACCACGGCCATCGGCAGCGACGTGGCCGAGCCGGCCTTGAAGGCGACCTTGGGCAACTACGCGGCGCTCGGGCCCAGCGTGGTCAGGCAGATACCTCGGGGGGAGCTGATCACGTTCGAGGGCATGGGGCACGCGCCACAGATCGAGGCCCCTGAGCGCTTCCACCAGGCCCTGCTGGGGTGGCTCGGCAAACCGCTACCTTAGACTGCCGGGCCCTGGCCATAGCGTTGCAGCTGCATTTCGCGCAGGCGGCTCAAGGTACGCCGAAAGGCGAAGCTCAGGTAGCCCTCGGGATACAGGGCCTCAAGGGGGACATCCGCCTCGAGGTACAACGCCACGCGTCGGTCATAGCACTCGTCCACCAATGCGATGAACCGCCTGACGCCATCATCCTTGGCGGACAGGGACGGCAGCTGACGGTCGCCTGCCTCGACGCGCTGGGCGGCGTCCTCGGTTCCGCGAGCAATTCTCGCAGGGCGCTGCTGTCCACCCAATGCAGGCACGCCCTCGACCAGGAGGGCCGAGAACTGGGTACACAGGGCCATGAATTCCTGAGTGGCCATGGGTTGCTCGCACAGGTCTGAAAACCGGCACCAGAGCGCCTGTGCGTTGCGCCTGACCACGTTCAGTCGGCGTGTACCCAGGTCAAAGGGACGGTCCGTGCCGAGCCGGTCCGGATCAAGGCGTCGGAACACCTGCGCCAGTGCGCATTCGGTCGTGCTAGAGCGGACCCAATAACGTTGGCATGCCTGGCCAGGACGCAACCGATGATCCTGCTCCCCCGCCACCGTCAGCACCTGCATATGCTGCTCGAGGGCGGCTATCGCCGGCAGGAATCGCTCTCGATTGAAGCCATCCTCATACAGGCGCGACGGAGGTTGATTGGAGGTCGCGACCAAGGTCACGCCCTGCTCGAACAACGCCTGGAACAGGCGACCGAGAATGATCGCGTCGGCGATGTCGCTGACGAACAGCTCGTCGAAGCACAGGACCTCGATGGTCTCAGCGAGCTCTCGCGCCAGCACAGTGAGAGGATCGGCCGTGCCATTGAGCTGGAACAGCCGTTGGTGGACCCAGGCCATGAAATGATGGAAGTGTTGGCGCCGGGCGCGGAGCGGTACGTCGACCACGCTGGCGTGGAAGGTGTCCATGAGCCAGGTCTTGCCACGCCCCACCGGCCCCCAGAGGTAGACACCCTGCGCCGGGCGGCCGGTCTTCAGGACGTCGTAGCACGCCTGCAGCGCTTCCAGGGCGGCGCGCTGGGCCGGATCATCGCTGAACCCTTCATGGTGCACGGCGTGTTCGTAGCGGCTTTGTGGGTCCAAGGTCATGCGGGTCGGCTCGCGTGGACAAACCCGCATGATACGCCATGGGTCAGTGTGTACTGAGGCCCACTTTCAACAGGGCACCGTCCTTGGCATCGGTCAGCAGGTAGAGAAACCCATCAGGCCCGACGCGGACGTCGCGAATACGCGCGTCGAGTTCGCCCAGCAAGCGCTCCTCATGGACGATCCGGTCGCCCTCGAGCTGCAAGCGAATCAGCTCTTTGGTGGCCAAGGCCCCGATGAACAGGTCATGGTCCCAGGCCTTGAACGTCGGGCTGTCATAGAAAGCCATGCCGCTGATGCCTGGCGATTTTTCCCAGACATGGTGCGGATCTTCCATGCCCTCGACATGCTTGCCCTTGGCCTCGGGGATAGGCAGCATCGAATAGTTGATGCCATGGGTCGCGATGGGCCAGCCATAGTTCTTGCCGGCCTTGGGGATGTTGATCTCATCACCCCCACGTGGGCCATGCTCGTGTGTCCAGATCTTGCCGGTCCAGGGGTTGAGCGCAGCACCCTGTTGGTTACGGTGGCCGAACGACCAGATTTCCGGACGAACCTTGTCTTGCCCCACGAAGGGGTTGTCCTTGGGAATCTCGCCATCCGGCAGGATGCGCACCAGCTTGCCTTGCAGCTTGTCCAGGTCCTGCGCCGTGGCACGCTGGTTGTTTTCGCCGAGCGCGATGAACAGGTAACCGTCGCGGTCGAAGGCCAGCTTGCCGCCAAAGTGGTTGCCCTCCGACAGCTTGGGCTGCTGGCGGAAGATCACGGTGAAATCATCCAGATGACGCAGGTCGCTGGACAGCTGGCCGCGGCCCACGGCCGTGCCCGCCTTGCCGTCGTCGCCTTCTTCTGCATAGGACAGGTACACCGTACGATCCGACTTGAAATCCGGTGACAGCACCACGTCGAGCAGGCCACCCTGCCCTTCGGCCCAGACACTGGGCACGCCACTCAGGGGCGGTCCGACCTTGCCTTCAGGGCTGATGACACGCAAGTCACCGGGCTTTTCGGTGACGAGGATGTGTTTGCCATCGGGTAGGAACGCCAATGCCCAGGGATTACGCAAACCTTCCGCCACCGTGGCAACGGTCAACTGGCCTTCCTCACTGGGGTAATACGCTTCGGGAAGTGCCTGGGCCAGAGCGGGCAGCAGCGCGAAGGCGGCCAGTGCCATTGACCATGGATAACGGGGCATGCAGGGACTCCTTCAAAAGGGACTGGAACGAATCAGGACCGGTACGGATGCTTAGCGCACAGGCGTCGCGTCGCGTGGCACCGGTGTAGGGGTCGAACGGGGTAGCTCGGTGCGCGGTGCCGGTCGCAGGTTGTCGCCATTGCCGATGCCCCGGTTATCCAGCGTAGGTGGTCGCGGTTGCGGCACGGTCGATGGGCCGTGTACGGGCGGAGTGGCGGGCACGCTGCCTTGTCGGCTATTGGGGTTGATTCGCTGGATCGGGCTGTTGTACGGGTTGCGCTCGACAGCAGGCGTGCTGGGTGCGACCGGCGACGCATGGACGGGCAGGACGATCAGCGCACTGAGCAGCGCCATGACACGGATAGGGTTCATGCTTCGACTCCTGAGCGAAGACTCTCGGGCATTGGAGGGCGTGGGGAGGCGCAGGTTTCCTAAAAGGCCGCATGCACATGATTCCTGATATGTCCGTTCGCTCAGGGGAGCGCATGCCCCTGGCTCGCACCGTGCAATGGCTTCAGGTCTTTGTCACACTGCCTGCTCTTGAATCGAGGAAGGCTTCATGAAGACACGCGTGTGGCACCAACGCATCATGATCGCGCTGCTAGCGCTCGGCCTGGGTGGCTGTGCCCTGTTTTCCCGGCAAGACCCGGTACAGGTCACTGTCGTAGGCATAGAGCCCTTGCCCGGCCAGGACCTAGAGATGCGTGTAGCGCTCTCGCTGCGCGTGCAGAACCCCAATGATCAGGCCTTGGACTTCGACGGGATGGCATTGACCCTGAAAGTCAACGGACAACCGTTGGCCAGTGGCGTTAGCGATCAGGCAGGGCGCATCGGGCGTTATGCCGAGCAGGTGGTGACGGTGCCGATGAGTATCAGCGCCTTTGGCATGCTGCGGCAGGTCTATGGGCTGGACCGCCTGCAGGGGCTCGACGGCCTGCCCTACCGTGTCGATGGCAAACTGTCGGGGCGTGGCACGAGCACGTGGCGATTTTCCGACAGCGGCACGTTGAAATGGCCCGACGCAACGCGCGCGCCTTGAAGATCGGCGCCTGTCAGCGTTTGACGTTGGCCGCGGCCATCATCTTGTTGACTTCGCCGCGCACCAGGTCGGCATATTCGGGTGGATTCATGGCGTCCAGCTCGGTGCGCACCCACTCGGCCCACTTGCCTTTGCGTCGTGATTTTTCACCGATCAGCCGGCCCGCATCGGCCTTGGCTTTGCCAAGGTTGTTTTGCCAGAACTCGAAGAGGCGGGCCTTGTGCGCTTCGATCTCCGCACGCTCGGTGAAGCTGAGATTGGCGAGGTTGAAACTCATCGTCGATCCTGCGAGTGAAAAAGAGGGGACATTTTACACCGTCTCGTTGATCGATCGGGGCGACGCTGCAACTTTCCGACTCAGGAAAAATCCATTAGAGATCCCATCACCCTAAAGGAGCGTCACATGCCTCGGAAATCTACCGTGCAGGCCGATGTCGAACAGATCAAAGACCAGGTGTTCAGCGAGCTTCAATCGCTCATCACCGAATCGGAGAAGCTGCTCAACGACAGCGCCTCGATCGTGGGCGACGACGCCGACTCGTTGCGCACCCAGGTCAGCGAGAAACTGCGTCAGGCACGCGAAGCGCTAGGCGAAATGGGCAACAAGGCCAAGCCGGTGGTCGAAGCCACTCAAGCCTACATCGGAGGCCACCCATGGCAGACCGTGGCGATCTCGGCAGGCCTGGGCGTGGTCGTCGGCCTGCTGCTGGGTCGACGCGACTGACAACGCTTCTGTGGGCGGCATGTCCTGCGAGGCTGATCAGGCCCGCGCAGGAATGCCGCTGTGAAAGCGCAGTTCGGTATCCGGGCTTGTGATCAGCTCGGCTTCCGCTGCCCTGACCCGCTCAATCACCTTGGCGATGTCGTCGGCTTCGCCATAGTGGTGAGCCAGTTTCAAATACCCTTCGTAATGCCTGGCTTCGCTCTTGAGCAGACCGTGATAGAACCTGCCCAGCTCCTCGTCCAAGTGCGGCACCAATGCGGCGAACCGCTCGCAACTGCGCGCCTCGATGAAGGCCCCGACGACGAGTGTATCGATCAACTTGGCCGGTTCATGGGCACGTACATGCCGACGCAGACCTGAGGCATAGCGGCCCGCCGAGACAGGACGCAGGGCGATCTTACGACGCTTCATCAACCGCAGTACCTGTTCATGATGCACAAGCTCTTCACGAGCCAGGCGCGACATCATGTTGATTAGGTCGAGGTGGGCGTTGTACTTGGCAATCAGGCTCAGCGCCGTACTGGCGGCCTTGAACTCGCAATTCTTGTGGTCGATCAGCAACGTTTCTTGGTCGAGCAGAGCCGCTTCGATCCATGCCTCCGGGGTACGGCAGCCGAGAAACGCATCGATGTCAGGGTTCACGTGCATGGGCGCTCCGCTCGCTTCAGGTCTTCTGGAAAGACAAAACCCCTACCTGCATGCGCAGATAGGGGTTTTGCGAAATGAATCTTGGCGATGACCTACTCTCACATGGGGAAACCCCACACTACCATCGGCGATGCATCGTTTCACTACTGAGTTCGGGAAGGGATCAGGTGGTTCCAATGCTCTATGGTCGCCAAGAAATTCGGTAGCCGGACCGTCGTATCGACAGGCCAGCAGATTCGGATATGTGATCTTTGTGTGTTCGCGAACTTTCGGTTCGTGTGTCTTCGCACCCAACCTGCGCTCGGCAGATTGCTTGGGTGTTATATGGTCAAGCCTCACGGGCAATTAGTATTGGTTAGCTCAACGCCTCACAGCGCTTACACACCCAACCTATCAACGTCGTAGTCTTCGACGGCCCTTTAGGGGATTCAAGATCCCAGTGAGATCTCATCTTGAGGCAAGTTTCCCGCTTAGATGCTTTCAGCGGTTATCTCTTCCGAACATAGCTACCCGGCAATGCCACTGGCGTGACAACCGGAACACCAGAGGTTCGTCCACTCCGGTCCTCTCGTACTAGGAGCAGCCCCTCTCAAATCTCAAACGTCCACGGCAGATAGGGACCGAACTGTCTCACGACGTTCTAAACCCAGCTCGCGTACCACTTTAAATGGCGAACAGCCATACCCTTGGGACCGGCTTCAGCCCCAGGATGTGATGAGCCGACATCGAGGTGCCAAACACCGCCGTCGATATGAACTCTTGGGCGGTATCAGCCTGTTATCCCCGGAGTACCTTTTATCCGTTGAGCGATGGCCCTTCCATACAGAACCACCGGATCACTAAGACCTACTTTCGTACCTGCTCGACGTGTGGGTCTCGCAGTCAAGCGCGCTTTTGCCTTTATACTCTACGACCGATTTCCGACCGGTCTGAGCGCACCTTCGTACTCCTCCGTTACTCTTTGGGAGGAGACCGCCCCAGTCAAACTACCCACCATACACTGTCCTCGATCCGGATGACGGACCTGAGTTAGAACCTCAAAGTTGCCAGGGTGGTATTTCAAGGATGGCTCCACGCAGACTGGCGTCCACGCTTCAAAGCCTCCCACCTATCCTACACAAGCAAATTCAAAGTCCAGTGCAAAGCTATAGTAAAGGTTCACGGGGTCTTTCCGTCTAGCCGCGGATACACTGCATCTTCACAGCGATTTCAATTTCACTGAGTCTCGGGTGGAGACAGCGCCGCCATCGTTACGCCATTCGTGCAGGTCGGAACTTACCCGACAAGGAATTTCGCTACCTTAGGACCGTTATAGTTACGGCCGCCGTTTACCGGGGCTTCGATCAAGAGCTTCGCTTGCGCTAACCCCATCAATTAACCTTCCGGCACCGGGCAGGCGTCACACCCTATACGTCCACTTTCGTGTTTGCAGAGTGCTGTGTTTTTAATAAACAGTCGCAGCGGCCTGGTATCTTCGACCGGCATGGGCTTACGGAGCAAGTCCTTGACCCTCGCCGGCGCACCTTCTCCCGAAGTTACGGTGCCATTTTGCCTAGTTCCTTCACCCGAGTTCTCTCAAGCGCCTTGGTATTCTCTACCTAACCACCTGTGTCGGTTTGGGGTACGGTTCCCGATTATCTGAAGCTTAGGAGCTTTTCTTGGAAGCATGGCATCAACCACTTCGTCGCCTAAAGGCAACTCGTCATCAGCTCTCGGCCTTGAGATCCCGGATTTGCCTAAGATCTCAGCCTACCACCTTAAACTTGGACAACCAACGCCAAGCTGGCCTAGCCTTCTCCGTCCCTCCATCGCAATAACCGGAAGTACAGGAATATTAACCTGTTTTCCATCGACTACGCTTTTCAGCCTCGCCTTAGGGACCGACTAACCCTGCGTCGATTAACGTTGCGCAGGAAACCTTGGTCTTTCGGCGTGGGAGTTTTTCACTCCCATTGTCGTTACTCATGTCAGCATTCGCACTTCTGATACCTCCAGCCAGCTTCTCAACTGACCTTCACAGGCTTACAGAACGCTCCTCTACCGCATCACCTAGTGGTGATACCCGTAGCTTCGGTGCATGGTTTGAGCCCCGTTACATCTTCCGCGCAGGCCGACTCGACTAGTGAGCTATTACGCTTTCTTTAAAGGGTGGCTGCTTCTAAGCCAACCTCCTAGCTGTCTAAGCCTTCCCACATCGTTTCCCACTTAACCATGACTTTGGGACCTTAGCTGACGGTCTGGGTTGTTTCCCTTTTCACGACGGACGTTAGCACCCGCCGTGTGTCTCCCATGCTCGGCACTTGCTGGTATTCGGAGTTTGCATCGGTTTGGTAAGTCGGGATGACCCCCTAGCCGAAACAGTGCTCTACCCCCAGCAGTGATACATGAGGCGCTACCTAAATAGCTTTCGAGGAGAACCAGCTATCTCCGAGCTTGATTAGCCTTTCACTCCGATCCACAGGTCATCCGCTAACTTTTCAACGGTAGTCGGTTCGGTCCTCCAGTCAGTGTTACCTAACCTTCAACCTGCCCATGGATAGATCGCCCGGTTTCGGGTCTATACCCAGCGACTGTTCGCCCTATTAAGACTCGCTTTCGCTACGCCTCCCCTATTCGGTTAAGCTCGCCACTGAATATAAGTCGCTGACCCATTATACAAAAGGTACGCAGTCACCTAACAAAGTAGGCTCCCACTGCTTGTACGCATACGGTTTCAGGTTCTATTTCACTCCCCTCTCCGGGGTTCTTTTCGCCTTTCCCTCACGGTACTGGTTCACTATCGGTCAGTCAGTAGTATTTAGCCTTGGAGGATGGTCCCCCCATATTCAGACAAAGTTTCTCGTGCTCCGTCCTACTCGATTTCATTGAAAGAAGATTTTCGTGTACGGGGCTATCACCCACTATGGCCGCACTTTCCAGAGCGTTCCACTAATCTTCAACCAACTTAAGGGCTGGTCCCCGTTCGCTCGCCACTACTAAGGGAATCTCGGTTGATTTCTATTCCTCAGGGTACTTAGATGTTTCAGTTCCCCTGGTTCGCCTCATGCACCTATGTATTCAGTGCAGGATACTCAGCTTATGCTGAGTGGGTTCCCCCATTCAGAGATCTCTGGATCACAGTCTGTTTGCCGACTCCCCAAAGCTTATCGCAGGCTACCACGTCTTTCATCGCCTCTGACTGCCAAGGCATCCACCGTATGCGCTTCTTCACTTGACCATATAACCCCAAGCAATCTGGTTATACTGTGAAGACGACATTCGCCGAAAATTCGCATGTTGCGCTCTCGCGCAGAACTCACAAATTTTACCTTAGCCTGATCACCACCAGTGAAAGTGGCCATCAGTCTATTTCTATCACATATCCGAATTTTTAAAGAACGATCTGACAAAAGTCAGAAATCAACATTTCACAGCCTCAGGCTGCAAATGTTCATTTCTAAGTTCTGAACAGCGGCGACGATGGAAGTGGTGGAGCCAAGCGGGATCGAACCGCTGACCTCCTGCGTGCAAGGCAGGCGCTCTCCCAGCTGAGCTATGGCCCCGTGTGTCGTAGCATCAAGCCGCACCATGAAATGGTAGGTCTGGGCAGATTTGAACTGCCGACCTCACCCTTATCAGGGGTGCGCTCTAACCAACTGAGCTACAGACCTATAACAGGGTCGCGTTACAGCATCGTCTTCGTACAAAGAATCAAGCAATTCGTGTGGGAGCTCATCAGCTGGCTGATGTCGTCGATTAAGGAGGTGATCCAGCCGCAGGTTCCCCTACGGCTACCTTGTTACGACTTCACCCCAGTCATGAATCACACCGTGGTAACCGTCCTCCCGAAGGTTAGACTAGCTACTTCTGGTGCAACCCACTCCCATGGTGTGACGGGCGGTGTGTACAAGGCCCGGGAACGTATTCACCGCGACATTCTGATTCGCGATTACTAGCGATTCCGACTTCACGCAGTCGAGTTGCAGACTGCGATCCGGACTACGATCGGTTTTGTGAGATTAGCTCCACCTCGCGGCTTGGCAACCCTCTGTACCGACCATTGTAGCACGTGTGTAGCCCAGGCCGTAAGGGCCATGATGACTTGACGTCATCCCCACCTTCCTCCGGTTTGTCACCGGCAGTCTCCTTAGAGTGCCCACCATAACGTGCTGGTAACTAAGGACAAGGGTTGCGCTCGTTACGGGACTTAACCCAACATCTCACGACACGAGCTGACGACAGCCATGCAGCACCTGTGTCAGAGTTCCCGAAGGCACCGATCCATCTCTGGAAAGTTCTCTGCATGTCAAGGCCTGGTAAGGTTCTTCGCGTTGCTTCGAATTAAACCACATGCTCCACCGCTTGTGCGGGCCCCCGTCAATTCATTTGAGTTTTAACCTTGCGGCCGTACTCCCCAGGCGGTCAACTTAATGCGTTAGCTGCGCCACTAAAATCTCAAGGATTCCAACGGCTAGTTGACATCGTTTACGGCGTGGACTACCAGGGTATCTAATCCTGTTTGCTCCCCACGCTTTCGCACCTCAGTGTCAGTATCAGTCCAGGTGGTCGCCTTCGCCACTGGTGTTCCTTCCTATATCTACGCATTTCACCGCTACACAGGAAATTCCACCACCCTCTACCGTACTCTAGCCTGCCAGTTTTGGATGCAGTTCCCAGGTTGAGCCCGGGGCTTTCACATCCAACTTAACAAACCACCTACGCGCGCTTTACGCCCAGTAATTCCGATTAACGCTTGCACCCTCTGTATTACCGCGGCTGCTGGCACAGAGTTAGCCGGTGCTTATTCTGTCGGTAACGTCAAAATTGCAGAGTATTAATCTACAACCCTTCCTCCCAACTTAAAGTGCTTTACAATCCGAAGACCTTCTTCACACACGCGGCATGGCTGGATCAGGCTTTCGCCCATTGTCCAATATTCCCCACTGCTGCCTCCCGTAGGAGTCTGGACCGTGTCTCAGTTCCAGTGTGACTGATCATCCTCTCAGACCAGTTACGGATCGTCGCCTTGGTGAGCCATTACCTCACCAACTAGCTAATCCGACCTAGGCTCATCTGATAGCGCAAGGCCCGAAGGTCCCCTGCTTTCTCCCGTAGGACGTATGCGGTATTAGCGTTCCTTTCGAAACGTTGTCCCCCACTACCAGGCAGATTCCTAGGCATTACTCACCCGTCCGCCGCTGAATCCAGGAGCAAGCTCCTGTCATCCGCTCGACTTGCATGTGTTAGGCCTGCCGCCAGCGTTCAATCTGAGCCATGATCAAACTCTTCAGTTCAATACTGCTTGGGTTTTTAAGAAACCCTAAACTTGGCTCAGCAATCTCAAATGACTACTATGATTACTCATGTGTCACTTGTGATGCTGATAATCTATCTGACTATCAGTCCAAACTCACAAGCACCCACACGAATTGCTTGATTCAATTTGTTAAAGAGCGTTTGGCTGAGAAGCTTTCGTCTCAACCGAGGCGCGCATTCTACGCTGTCCTCGTTGTGTGTCAAGCGTTTATTTTGAAGTTTTTTTCGGGAAACCCTAACAACTTCAACCACTTGACTCGCTGCGATCTCTCAAAGCGGGAGGCGAATCATACAGCGTTACAACCTGCTGTCAACTGCCTTTTTTCACCGCTTCCGGTCGGGACCGAAGCCCTTCCAGCTTCATCTCGATTCACGCAACCTGTTGATTAACAAGGCGTTTATCGTTCCGACTGCGTTGGAAGTGGTGCGCATTATAAGGGGATCTGAAACCCCGTCAACCCTTTATTTCAAAAAACACCTTTTGGCCTCGTATCCGCCGACGGTTTGCCTTCCCACGCCAGCCGACACTATATTGCCTGCCCTGTCTTGAAGAATGTCTTTTCCCCATGAGCCTCACCTCCACGCCTGCTTCGCGTCTTCTATTACCCATCGGCATGTTGGTGTTCGCCATGGTGTCGATCCAATCCGGGGCAACCCTGGCCAAGTCCATGTTCCCGCTCGTGGGTGCTCAAGGCACCACGACCCTGCGCCTGTTCTTCGCCAGCCTGATCATGCTCGCAGTGCTTCGCCCATGGCGTGCTCGCCTGAATGCCAGCGCCTGGCGCAGCGTCATCGTCTATGGCATCGCCCTGGGCGGCATGAACCTGCTCTTCTATATGGCGGTGCGTAGCATTCCACTGGGCGTCGCCGTCGCCCTCGAGTTCACAGGCCCATTGGCAGTCGCCCTGTTCGCCTCGCGTCGCATGATCGATTACGTATGGATCGTGCTGGCGGTCGCCGGCCTGTTCATGCTCATCCCTCTCGGCGCCGGCCAAGGCAGCGTGGACCTGTTCGGTGCGGCCTGCGCACTGGGCGCCGGAGCCTGCTGGGCCTTGTACATTCTGTTTGGGCAGCGCGCCGGTGCCGAGCATGGCGTACAAAGCGCGGCCCTGGGTGTCGTCGTCGCCACGCTTTTCGTGGCCCCCATCGGCATTGCCCATTCCAGGGCCGCGCTGCTGGACCTGTCCCTGGTTCCGGTGGCGCTGGCCGTGGCCATCCTGTCCACCGCCCTGCCCTACAGCCTGGAAATGATCGCACTGACGCGCATGCCAGCGCGTACCTTCGGTATCTTGATGAGCGTGGAACCCGTGGTTGCGGCCCTGGCCGGCCTGGTCTTTCTGGGCGAGGTGCTCAGCGACCTGCAGTGGATCGCGATCGGCGCCATCATTACTGCCTCCATCGGTGCCACCCTGACCACCCGGACGCCTTCTGCGCCACCCGTGGCGGCCGACTGAGGTGCCACGTTGTCATTTGAAAGCCCGTGAGTCATTGTAGAAGCCTGAGGGTCTATCCAAACGGTCACAAAGTCGTCATCTTTGAACGCTCTACTGACCGCGCACGGATGCCCAGTTTTTTCAGGGAGAACGATCATCCACGAACCCCAGGCCACAGGGTCGGACTGGGTAAGGACAGGAATGAAGCGGATTGTTATCGTCTTGGCCATGCTGGCGATCGCCGGATGTGCCGCCACGGCCAAGACAGAAGTCAAACGCGGCAAGAAGGGCCTGCACATCAACTGCAGCGGCCTGTCATCGTCCTGGGACCGCTGTTACGACAGGGCCGCCACCGCGTGCAGTAAAAAGGGTTATCGGGTCGTCGCGCGATCGGGCGATACCGACCAGGAAGAAGGCGATTACCTGTTCGGTATCAACCCGGCAGGCTACACGAGCCGCAGCATGATCGTCATCTGTAAGTGACATCGCTCGACGACACCTCCCGGCGTCGTCGAACATGCCTCGTTCAGATGGCCTGCGTACGCGCTTCCAGCCACTGAAGCGCTGCACCCTCTACCCAGGGCATCAGCCTCGAGCGTACGTGTGCGTGGTAGTCGTTGAGCCATTGCCTTTCCCTGGCATCGAGTCGTTCGGTCGTCAGGCAGCGCGTGTCGATCGGGCAGAGCGTCAGCGTCTCGAAGGCCAGGAAATGCCCGAAAGCGCCCTCCCCGGCCTCGCGGTTGATCACCAGGTTCTCGATTCGTACGCCCCATTGGCCGGGCCTGTACGTGCCGGGCTCGATCGATGTGACCATACCCGGCAGCATCGCCATGTGTGCCGCGGCACGCGCCTGGTACGCGATGACCTGTGGCCCCTCGTGGACGTTGAGGAAATACCCCACGCCATGCCCGGTACCATGGCCATAATCGACCTGATCGGCCCACAAGGGCGCCCGCGCGATGGCATCGAGCGCGGGCGAGAGGATGCCATGCGGGAAAACCGCACGCGACAGGGCGATGACCCCTTGCAGCACGCGTGTGCAATCGTGCTTTTGCGCCTCGCTCGGTCGGCCGACCGGCACCATGCGCGTGATGTCCGTCGTTCCCCCTCGGTATTGCGCCCCGGAGTCGATGAGCAGCAGCCCGTCGCCTGCGATCACTGCATGGGCCTGTTCGGTAGCGCGGTAGTGAGGCATGGCGCCGTTGCCGTTGAAGCCGGCGATGGTGGCGAAGCTTGGCGACACGAACCCAGGACGCTTGCGCCTCGCGGCCAGAAGCTGCACATCGACATCCAGCTCTGTGACGTTGCCTTGACCCACATGCGCCTCGAACCAGGCGAAGAACTCGCACAAGGCGGCACCATCCTGCTCCATCGCTTGCCGGATCTGCAGGTACTCGGATTCTGTCTTGCAGGCCTTGGCCACCGTCGTGGGATTGAGCGCTTCAATACCCAGCACGGTACTGCTCAACCCATCGAGCCAGGCGCACGTGACTTTGGCTGGATCGAACAGCAGACGACTGTCCTTCGGTAACGTCGCCAGGGCCTGCGCCGCCTGGTCGTAGTCACGAAGCGTGATCCCATCGTCCTTCAAGCGCTGACGCAGGGCAGGATCGATCCTGTCCTGGGCGACGAACAACGTCGCCTGCGTCTGCCCGATCAGCGCGAAGGCCAGGAATACCGGGTTGAACGGCACATCGCTGCCACGCAGGTTGAACAGCCAGGCAATGTCGTCGAGTGTCGCGATGAAATGCCAGTCCGCGCCATGGTCCTGCATGGCCTGGCGCAGCGAGGTCAGCTTCTGTTCGCGCGAGGTACTGGCTTCAGGCGGCAGGTGCTCGACGATGGGTGCGTCAGGTAGCGCGGGTCGATCGAGCCACGCTTTGTCGAGTACGTCATGATGGGTCATCAGGCTGGCCTGCTGCTGTGCCAGACGGTGGCGCAGCTGGCGCGCCATGGCCAGCGACAGCGCCCTGCCATCCACGGCCACCACCTGACCAGGCGCCGCCTGCGCCACCAGCCAGTCGAGGGCATCTGCCTGACCCGAGGTCCACTTCATCAGGGTCACGCCACTGCCGAGCAACTCACTGTGTGCCTGCTCCCAGTAACGGCTGTCCACCCAGACGCCAGCGAACGTGTGCGTGATGACCAACGTACCGACGGACCCGGTGAACCCCGATAGCCAACGACGGCATTGCCAGTACTCCGGCAGGTACTCGGAAAGGTGGGGATCGGCCGAGGGCACCAGCAAGGCCTGCACGCCTCGCTGACTCATCAGCTCACGCACACGGGCAAGCCGGGCGGGGATGACGGAAGGGATGACAGCCTCGGTATTCATGCGTACTCCTGCGCCACATCGAAAGGTCGGCCTACGATAATGGAACAGTGCATGCACTGTCGCAACGCGTGTTCGCCCTTCACAGTACGAATGAACCTCGCGCGCGCCACCGAGTCAGCACTGAGTGGCGGCATCTGGATGGCAAAAAGCCGAAGCAGGGCCAGCAAGCCTTACCTCTTGAAATCAAATGTTATAAAAAACCCCATCACACCTACGTATTTACACGGTTGCCATGTCGCTGGCGGGTTGGTGATGGCTGCCGCCACACGTATGATTCTGGCAAACCTTTTGCAGGCTGGGACGCTATGTCTTTGATAGTGCTATTGCTTCTGCCCTTCATCGGCAGCTGCCTGGCGGCTGTCTTGCCGCACAACGCGCGCAACACAGAGTCACTGTTGGCCGGTGCGGTCGCCCTGGCAGGTACGGTGTACGTGGCACTGCTTTATCCGCAGATCGCCCACGGCGGCATCATCCGCGAGGAAATTCTCTGGCTCCCCAGCCTGGGGATGAACCTGGTGCTGCGCTTGGACGGCTTCGCTTGGTTGTTCGCCTTGCTGGTCCTGGGCATCGGTACACTGGTCTCACTGTATGCGCGCTATTACATGTCGCCCCAGGACCCGGTGCCGCGCTTCTTCGCGTTCTTCCTGGCCTTCATGGGCGCCATGCTTGGCGTGGTCATGTCCGGCAACCTGTTGCAGATGGTGTTCTTCTGGGAGCTGACCAGCCTGTTCTCGTTCTTGCTGATCGGTTACTGGCACCATCGCAACGATGCCCGGCGCGGTGCCTACATGGCGCTCATGGTGACGGGTGCGGGCGGCCTGTGCCTGCTGGTGGGCGTGCTGCTGCTCGGGCATGTGGTCGGCAGCTACGACCTCGACCGTGTCCTGGCCTCTGGCGAGCAGATTCGCCAACATGCGCTCTACCCTGTCCTGTTGCCGCTCATCCTGCTGGGCGCGCTGACCAAGAGCGCGCAATTTCCCTTCCAGTTCTGGCTGCCCCACGCCATGGCTGCACCGACGCCTGTGTCGGCCTATCTGCATTCGGCGACCATGGTCAAGGCAGGCGTGTTCCTGATGGCGCGGCTGTGGCCTGCGCTGTCCGGGACCGAAGAGTGGTTCTGGATCGTCAGCGGCGCCGGTGCCTGCACCCTGCTGCTGGGGGCCTTCGCCGCCATGTTCCAGAACGACCTGAAGGGTTTGCTCGCCTACTCGACCATCAGCCATCTGGGTCTGATCACGCTGTTGCTGGGGCTCAACAGCCCGCTGGCTGCCGTCGCGGCGGTGTTTCATATTCTCAACCATGCCACGTTCAAGGCGTCCCTGTTCATGGCCGCTGGCATCATCGACCACGAGAGCGGCACGCGCGACATTCGCCGCCTCAGCGGGCTGTTCCGCCTGCTGCCCTACACCGCGACGCTCGCCATGGTCGCCAGCGCCTCCATGGCCGGGGTTCCGTTGATGAACGGCTTTCTGTCCAAGGAAATGTTCTTCGCCGAAACCGTGTTCATCAGCGCCACGGCCTGGGTGGAAATCGCCTTGCCGATCATCGCCACGCTGGCGGGGATCTTCAGCGTGACCTATGCCTTGCGTTTCACGGTCGACGTCTTCTTCGGCCCACCTGCCGACGACCTGCCCCATACGCCCCATGAACCGCCCCGCTGGATGCGCGCACCGGTCGAGCTGCTGGTGCTCACCTGTCTGGTCGTCGGGATCTTCCCGGCACAGTCGGTCGGGCCCCTGCTGGCGGCCGCCGCGCTGCCCGTCGTCGGCGGCACCTTGCCCGAATACAGCCTGGCGATCTGGCACGGCTGGAACCTGCCCCTGGTCATGAGCCTGCTGGCCATGAGCCTCGGCGTGGTGCTGTACCTGGTGTTGCGCAAGCAGTTCCGACGCGGGCGCCTGGCCTATCCACCCTTGATCGAGCGCTTCAACGGCAAGCGTCTGTTCGAGCGCGGACAGGTTCACCTGATGCTGCTGGCGCGGCATGTCGAGAACGCGCTGACCAGTCGCCGCCTGCAGATGCAACTGCTGACGGTAGTGGTCGTGGCATTCCTGGCCGGGCTCTTTCCGCTGCTCGACAGCGGCCTGACCTGGGGCGATCGACCGAAGATTCCGGGCTCGAGCGTCTTCGTCGCGCTCTGGCTGATCGCCATCGCCTGTGCGATCGGTGCCGCCTGGCAGGCCAAGTACCACCGCCTGGCCGCCCTGATCATGGTCGGCGTGTGCGGGCTGATGACCTGCATCACGTTCGTCTGGTTCTCCGCGCCCGACCTCGCCCTCACCCAGCTGGTCGTCGAGGTGGTGACCACCGTGCTGATTCTCCTGGGCCTGCGCTGGCTGCCACGACGCCTGGAGGGCGTCCCACGCATGACCGCGCAGATCGACCGGCCACGCCTGCGCCGCCTGCGTGACCTGTTGCTGGCAGGGCTGGTCGGAGGCGGCATGGCGCTGATCTCCTATGCCATGCTCACGCGGCCAACGCCCAACGACATCTCTTCGTTCTACCTGAGCCGGGCCCTGCCCGAAGGTGGCGGCACCAACGTGGTCAACGTCATGCTCGTGGACTTCCGCGGCTTCGATACCCTGGGCGAGATCACCGTACTGGTCGCCGTCGCGCTGACGGTCTTCGCCCTGCTGCGTCGCTTCCGACCGCCGAAGGAAAGCATGCAGCTGCCGTCGCAGCAGCGACGCATGGCACCGGACGTGGTCACCGACCTGGTGAACCCACGCCAGGCCGCCGATACCGCGCTGGGCTTCATGATGGTACCGGCGGTGCTGGTGCGCCTGCTCCTGCCGATGGCCCTGCTGGTCTCGATGTACCTGTTCATGCGCGGCCACAACCAGCCTGGCGGCGGTTTCGTGGCAGGCCTGGTGATGTCGGTGGCGTTCATCCTGCAATACATGGTGGCCGGTACCCAGTGGGTCGAGGCCCAGATGAGCCTGCGTCCCCTGCGCTGGATGGGCACGGGATTGTTGTGCGCCACCCTGACAGGGGTGGGCGCCCTGCTGCTCGGCTACCCGTTCCTCACCACCCATACGGCCCACGTGCACTTGCCCCTCCTGGGCGAGGTGCACTTCGCCAGCGCGCTGTTCTTCGATGTCGGGGTCTACACGGTGGTGGTCGGCTCGACCCTGCTGATCCTGACCGCCCTGGCTCACCAGTCGGTGCGTGCCTACCGTCCGGGGCTCGCCTCCAAATCCCGTCCTGCAGGAGCTCGTTGATGGAAGAAGTCATTGCCGTCGCCATCGGTGTCCTGGCCGCCTCGGGTGTCTGGCTCATCCTGCGCCCGCGTACCTATCAGGTCATCATGGGCCTTTGTCTGCTGTCCTATGGGGTCAACCTGTTCATCTTCAGCATGGGCAGCCTGTTCATCGGCAAGGAGCCCATCATCAAGGATGGCATCCCGCAGGATCTGCTGCATTACACCGACCCTCTGCCCCAGGCGCTGGTCTTGACGGCCATCGTCATCAGCTTCGCCATGACGGCCTTGTTCCTGGTGGTCATGCTCGCTTCGCGCGGCCTGACCGGCACCGACCACGTCGATGGTCGGGAGCGTGAGGAATGATCGACATGAATCACCTGATTGTCGCGCCTGTGCTGTTACCGCTGCTGACCGCTGCCGTGTTGCTGCTGATCGGTGAAAAGCATCGGCCTCTCAAGGCTCGCCTGAACCTGCTGTCGACCTTGGTGGGCCTGGGCGTTGCCATGACCCTGCTGTTCTGGGTCCGTGCGCACGGGCAAGCCGAATCGATCGGTGTCTACCTGCCAGGCAACTGGCCTGCGCCGTTCGGCATCGTGCTGGTGGTGGATCACCTGTCGGCCCTGATGGCCACGTTGACCGGCGTGATCGCCGTGTGTGCGCTGCTGTTCGCCCGCGCTCGCTGGGACGCGGCCGGCGCCAGCTTCCATGCCCTGTTCCAGATTCAGCTGATGGGCCTGTACGGCGCCTTCCTGACCGGCGACCTGTTCAACCTGTTCGTGTTCTTCGAAGTGCTGCTGGCCGCCTCCTATGGGCTGCTGCTGCACGGATCGGGGCGTGCACGGGTCAAGGCGGGTTTGCACTACATCGCCATCAACCTGTTCGCCTCTTCCCTGTTCCTGATTGGCGCAGCCATGCTGTACGGGGTGACGGGCACCCTCAACCTGGCCGACCTGGCGATGAAGATTCCCTTGGTGCCAGAGGCCGATCGTGGCCTGCTGCATGCGGGGGCGGCCATCCTGGCCACCGCGTTCCTCACCAAGGCAGGCGTCTGGCCGCTGAACTTCTGGCTGGTGCCGGCCTACGCTTCGGCGAGCGCGCCGGTGGCCGCCTTGTTCGCCATCATGACCAAGGTAGGGCTGTACGCGGTGCTGCGCGTCTGGACGCTGCTGTTCTCGGCGCAAGCCGGCGCTTCGGCGTTTTTCGGCGGGCAATGGCTGGTGTACGGCGGCCTGGCCACGCTGGCCGTGGCAGCTGTCTCGATGCTGGCCGCGCAGCGCTTGGAGCGCATGGCCGCGCTCAGCATCCTGGTGTCGGCCGGCACCCTGATCGCAGCCGTCGGCTTCGGCCAGCCCATCCTGACCGGCAGCGCCTTGTTCTACCTGGTCAGCTCGACCCTGGCCCTGTGCGCCTTGTTCCTGCTGGCCGAGCTGATCGAACGTTCACGTTCGGTCAACGACATGCCGCTGGACGAGGAAGAAGGCCCGATCCCGGCATTGCTCGAGTCGCTGCATCCGCCCAAGGGCATCAACCTGGACGACGAACAGAAAGCCGTAATCGGCCAGGTGATCCCATGGACGATGGCCTTTTTGGGCTTCGGCTTCATCGGCTGCTCGCTGTTGATCATCGGCATGCCCCCATTGTCCGGCTTCATCGCCAAGCTCGGGCTGATCAGTGCACTGTTCAACCCGGCCGGGCTGGGCATGCCCACCCCGACGCCCCTGAGTGCCAGTGGCTGGATGCTGGTGGTCCTGCTGATCCTTTCCGGCCTGGCGTCACTGATCGCCTTTGGCCGCATCGGCATTCAACGCTTCTGGAAGCCCGAAGAGCGGCCCTTGCCCGTTTTGCGGCGGTTCGAATGCCTGCCGATCGCCATCCTGCTGGCGCTGTGCATCGGCTTGAGCCTGAGGGCCGAACCCTTGCTGCGCTATACCCAGGATGCGGCAGCGCAACTGAGCGCACCCGAGAACTACATCCATGCGGTCATGAGCACTCGCCCCATTCCAGGCCCCACTTCACTCGATGCGCAGGCCCTACCATGAAGCGGCTGTTTCCTGCACCACTGCTCTCGCTGTCACTGCTGCCGCTGTGGCTGATGCTCAACGTGTCGATCAGCCCTGGGCAGATCCTGCTCGGCATCGCCCTGGGCATACTGGCACCGCTGCTGCTGGCGCCGCTGCGCCCGCAACAGGCGCGCATCCGCCGTCCGGCAGTGGTTATACGCCTGCTGGGCCGCGTCGGCCTGGATGTCATTCTGTCGAACCTGCAGGTCGCGCGTGGCGTGCTGCGCATGCGCACGCGTCCGCCCCGCTCGACGTTCATTCATGTTCCACTGGATCTGCGCGATGCCCATGGCCTGGCCGCGCTGTCGATGATCACCACGGTGGTACCAGGCACTGTCTGGTGCGAGCTGGCACTGGACCGCAGTCAGCTGCTGATGCACGTGTTCGACCTGAGCATGGAAGAACACGTGTTCATCGAACACTTCAAACGCATCTATGAACGCCCACTCATGGAGATCTTCGAATGATCGGCTTGCTGCCCGGTGCCCTGATCGTCAGCCTGTTCATTTTCATCATCGCCATGGCGCTGGCCCTGGTCAGGCTGTTCCGCGGTCCGTCGGCACAGGACCGGGTGCTGGCGTTGGATTATCTGTACATTCTGGCGATGCTGACCATGCTGGTGCTGGGCATACGCTATGCGAGCGACACGTATTTCGAAGGCGCCTTGCTGATCGCACTGTTCGGCTTCGTCGGCTCGTTCGCCTTGGGCAAGTTCCTGCTGCGTGGAGAAGTGATCGAATGAACGAATCTGCCGTATTGCCCTTCTGGCTCGACCTGGCGATTTCAGCGCTGCTGGTGACCGGAAGCCTGTTCGCGCTGATCGGCGCCTTCGGCCTGGTCAGGCTCAAGGATTACTTCCAGCGCATGCACCCACCAGCCCTGGCTTCGACCCTCGGCGCCTGGTGCATCGCTTTGGCCTCGATCCTGTACTTCTCCTGGCTCAAGGAAGCGCCCGTCTTGCATGCGTGGCTGATCCCCGTGCTGTTGTCGATCACGGTCCCTGTCACCACGTTGCTGCTGGCGCGCGCCGCGCTGTTCAGAAAGCGTGCGGCCGGCGACGATGTCCCGGCAGAAATCAGTGACGGCGATCGCAGCGGCAACTGAGCACGGCGTACCGTGCTCTTGGACGCCACCTTGCTATTCGCTGGCCTTGAACGTCATCAGCTCGCCCTTGCGCCATTTGGCGACCTTGCCGGTCACGCCCTTGAGGGTCTTGGCCAGCCCTTCACGCAGCTGGTCATGCGCGGCGAACACCAGCACGGCGGTGTGAGCCTCGCGAAACACGATGCCTTCCCCTTCCGGCGTGGACACGTAGGCATAGTCACCCACGCCATACACGCTCATCTTGATGTCACGGAAGCGGATATCCAGCTTGCCTCCATCGCGACTGGGCAACACGGCCGCCCTGAAGTGGTCCCCCACTTTCAGTTCCAACCGTTGCTTGTCATCGACCACCAGCGCGCTGTCCGTATCGATTTCTGCCATGTAGAGACCTTCGGCATTCTGCTCGGTCACGTACACGTAACGCCCTTGAAACTGCTTGACCAGTTTGGCCCGCAAATCACCCAGCACGAACAGCGCGTGGGTATCCAGAGTACTGACTGCCAATGAACAATTCCTCACATCAGGTCTATCCCGCGCTTCGCGAACGGACGAACGCGAAAGCCACGGCGCTTCAAGCGAAGATAAGGGATCAGCGTCCTATGGTCTGTACATATCGGCAACAGCGGACGCAGGAAAGATGACTGGTGCCAGCGATTGCTGCCATGGACAGGACAACCGTCGAGGGCGTTGTACAACGCCGTTCTGTACGACATCACGATCGTCGAAAAAGATGCATCAGGTGAACATCGAATGACGTCCCCCAAAGCACCCCGTCGTCCATGCATGCATGACGAGGGAAGAATATGCCCGAAAACAGCAAAACCCGTCGAGAAACTTTGAGGATTTCTCGCGCCCCTGATCGCCCGGGCGTTTCACCAGAGGCACTCGAACGGGCTTGAGTGCCGGATCGATCCCTGAAGATCGACGGGCGTGTCCTTCCCGACAGACCGAAGGACACACCCGTGCGTGGAGGCGATCCGCCCCCCAGGGCTTGCGCAGAGGACTACACCTGGCGCTGGTGACGATCGAGCTGCTCGTGTCGCTCTTGGGCCTCGATGCAATACTTGGTCGTCGGGCTGATCAACAGTCGCTGCAGGCCGATCGGCTCACCGCTGTCGTCGCACCAACCAAAGCTTTCGTCCTGGATTCGGCCCAGGGCCATTTCGAGCTGTGGCAACAGACGCTGATCACGCTCGATGGCATTGACCAACCAATGACGCTCTTCCTCGACCGAAGCCACATCGGCCGGATCGGACGGCGTATCGAGGCTTTCGATGGTGGTACGGCTCTGTTCGATGCGCTCATGGGTATCGACTTTCATCGATTGCAGCAGCTCGGTGAAGAATGCGAGTTGCTCAGCGTTCATGTAGTCATCGGCCGGCATGGCCAGCAACTGTTCCTTGGTCATCGATTTCTCTATGAAAATACGTGCATTTAGGCATTGCGGATGCCGTCGGGAACCGCGCCCCGCCAGCGGAATGAGTCGAGCGCCGTACGGCGCTCGTTTACAGGGGGCGGCAGTCTAAGACGCCACGTCGTGCTGGGCAACAGAAATGAAGGGGAAATCGACCGAAGCGGACGGCAGGCGACCCGTAGCACGCCGATGACCCTGCCCTGTCCAAAGCCCTGACGCCACGCAGCCGCCCTCGCTTTACCGAGACCTGTCCCGGGTCTGCAGAAGCCCGTTAACGATGTTTGAACACCGGCTCGCGCTTGGCCATGAACGCCTGCATTCCCTCCTTCTGGTCCTCGGTCGCGAAAGCGGCATGAAACACACGACGCTCGAACCGCACCCCTTCACTGAGCGATCCTTCGAAGGCACGGTCGACGCACTCCTTGATCATCATGGTCACAGGCAGCGACTTGCTGGCGATGCGCTGCGCCGTCTCCAGGGCCTCTTCCAACAGGCGCGCCTGGGGCACCACGCGTGCCACGAGCCCTGCCCGCTCGGCTTCCTCGGCATTCATCAGGCGGCCCGTCAGGCACAGCTCCATGGCCTTGGCCTTGCCCACCGCGCGGGTCAACCGCTGCGTGCCGCCCATGCCGGGCAAGACACCCAGGTTGACCTCCGGCTGACCGAAGCGTGCGGTGTCGGCCGCCAGGATGAAGTCGCACATCATCGCCAGCTCACAGCCACCCCCCAAGGCGAAACCGCTGACCGCCGCCAGGATGGGCTTTCGCCGGCTGGCGACCTTGTCGGATTCGCTGAACAGGTCGTCCAGGTAGATGCGCGGATACGCCAGCGTGGCCATTTCCTTGATGTCGGCGCCGGCTGCGAACGCCTTGTCGGAGCCGGTCAACACGATGCAACCGATGTCCGGGTCGCGATCGAAGCGCTCGAGCGCGTGATTGAGCTCTTCGATCAACTGCGCATTGAGGGCATTGAGCGCGTGAGGTCGGTTGAGGGTGATCAGGCCAACGCGACCTTTGACCTCGACCAGCAGGGTATCGAACGTCATGCACAGGGCTCCTTCACAGATTGCGCGCAATGACCATGCGCTGGATATCGCTGGTGCCTTCGTAGATCTGGCAGACCCGCACATCCCGGTAGATGCGCGCCAGCGGAAAATCATTCAGATAGCCGTAACCGCCCAGGGTCTGAAGCGCCTCCGAACACACGCGCTCGGCCATCTCCGAGGCAAACAGCTTGGCCATGCACGCCTCGGTGAGGGCTGGACGGCCTGCGTCACGCAAGGCTGCAGCGTGCAAGACCATCTGCCGCGCGACGGCAATGCGCGTCGCCATGTCGGCCAGGCGGAAGGCGACAGCCTGGTGTTCGATCAAAGGCTTGCCGAAGCTCTGTCGCTCACGTGCATACTCACGCGCCACCTCGAACGCCGCCCGGGCCATGCCGACGGACTGAGCCGCGATGCCAACGCGTCCCCCTTCGAGGTTGGCCAGGGCGATGCGGTAGCCCTCACCTTCTTCACCCAGCCGATTGGCCGCCGGCACACGCATGTCCTCGAACACCAGGTGACAGGTGTCCGAAGCATGCTGACCCAACTTTTCCTCGACCCGTGCCACGGTGTAGCCAGGCGTATCGGTGGGCACGATGAAGGCGCTGATACCACGCTTTCCGGCGCTCGGATCCGTGACGGCAAAGACCAGGACCACCCCGGCCTGCTGGCCGGAAGTGATGAACTGCTTGCTGCCATTGATCACATAGTGATCGCCCTCGCGCCGTGCACGGGTCTTCAGGCTGCTGGCATCCGAACCGGCGTGGGGCTCGGTCAAGGCGAACGCACCGATCATGGTGCCTTGGGCCAGGGGCGTCAGGAAACGCTGCTTCTGGTCCTCGTTGCCGAAGGCCAGGATCGGCACGCACCCCACGGAGTTGTGGACACTCATGATCGTCGAGCAGGCCCCGTCGCCAGCGGCCACTTCCTCGACGGCCATGGCGTAGGCTACATAGCCCGTGTCGCTGCCTCCCCACTGTTCGGGCACCAGCATGCCGAACAGGCCAAGCCCTGCCATCTCCTCGATCGTCTCACGGGGAAAGCGGTGCTCGCGATCCCACTGTTCGGCGAAGGGCTTGAGGCGCTCCTGGGCGAAATCGCGTACGGCGTCGGTGATCTGTTGTTGTTCTTCACTGAGCAGCATGGGGTTCACCTCGTCTCAATACAGGCACTCGACGGCCATGGCCGTGGCCTCGCCGCCACCGATACAGATGGCTGCCACGCCCCGACGCAAGCCGTTCTGGCGCAGCGCGGACAGCAGGGTGACCAGAATGCGCGCGCCGGAGGCACCGATAGGATGCCCCAGGGCACAGGCGCCTCCATGGATGTTGACCTTCTCGAGGGGCAGTTGCAGGTGCTTCATGGTCGCCAGCGTGACCACCGCAAACGCCTCGTTGATTTCGAACAGGTCCACCTCCTCCAACGCCCAGCCGGTACGCTGCATCAAGGCGCGCACGGCACCAATCGGCGCCGTCGGGAACAAGGCCGGTGCGTCGGCGAACGCTGCATGGCCGTGGATGACGGCCAAGGGCTGCAAGCCCAGCCGCTGTGCCTGGCTCTGGCGCATCAGTACCAAGGCGGCAGCGCCGTCGGAAATGGAACTGGCGTTGGCCGCCGTGACGGTGCCTCCTTCCCGAAACGCCGGGCGCAGCTCAGGAATCTTCTCCATGCGCGCCTTGGGGGGCTGCTCATCATGTTCGACGCGCTTCATACGCTTGCCCTCGGGTGCCTCGACCGCCACGATTTCCGCGGCGAAGCGCCCCTGTTCGATCGCCGCCTGGGCGCGCGTCAGCGAAGCGATGGCGAACGCATCCTGGTCCTGCCGGGTGAAGCCGTTGTCGCGCGCACAATCCTCGGCAAAGGTGCCCATCAGGCGCCCGGTGTCGTAGGCATCTTCCAGACCGTCCAGAAACATATGGTCGAGCACCCGGCCATGGCCCATGCGGTAGCCGGCGCGCGCCTTGTCCAACAGATAAGGCGCATTGCTCATGCTCTCCATGCCACCGGCGACGATGACTTCGGCACTGCCTGCCCGCAGCGTATCGTGTGCCAGCATCACGGCTTGCATGCCGGAGCCACACATCTTGTTCAAGGTGGTGCAGCTGGTGTGGCGGCCCAATCCCGCACCCAATGCGGCCTGTCGTGCAGGCGCCTGACCCTGCCCCGCGGACAGCACGCAACCGAACAACACCTGGTCGACCGCCTCGGGGCTGACACCTGCACGTTCGACGGCGGCGCGGATCGCAGCGGCACCCAGCTGGGGCGCGGTCAGTCCGCTCAAGTCGCCCTGCAGCCCGCCCATGGGCGTGCGTACGGCGCTGACGATGACGATGGGGTCGGTTTCTCGATTCACGGTGGTGGCTCCAGAGAGGTTAGCGGGCAGCCATGCGCAAGGCGCCGTCGAGGCGTATCACCTCGCCATTGAGCATGCTGTTCTCGATGATGTGACGAACCAGCGCCGCATACTCGCGCGGCTGGCCCAGACGTTGAGGGAAAGGCACCCCAGCGGCCAGCGACGCCCGAACGTCCTCGGGCATGCCGGCCATCATGGGGGTCTCGAAGATGCCGGGGGCAATGGTCATGACGCGGATGCCATGACGGGCCAGCTCGCGCGCCGCCGGCAAGGTCAGGCTGGCCACGCCGCCTTTCGAAGCGGCATAGGCCGCCTGGCCGATCTGACCGTCGCTGGCGGCGATGGAGGCGGTATTGATGATGACGCCGCGTTCACCGTCGGCCGAGGGTTGGCCTTGCGACATGGCGTCGGCCACCAGGCGCAGCAGGTTGAAGCTGCCGATCAGGTTGACGCCGATGACGCGGGCGAAGCTGTCCAGGCGATGGGGCCCCTGTTTGCCCAGCACCTTCTCGGCGCCGACGATGCCTGCGCAGTTGACCAGGCCCTGGAGGCTGCCGAACGCGCTCATGGCCTGGTCGATCGCCGCCTGTACAGCCTGCTCGTCGCTGACATCGGCAACCGCGAAACACGTCCGTTCGCCCAGCACCTCGGCCTGGCGCTCCAGCGCAGCGGCGTCGACATCGATCAACAGGACATGGGCGCCGGCTTCGACGAGCATCTGCGCAGTCGCCGCGCCCAGTCCGGACGCGGCGCCGCTGACGACGAAGTGCTGGTGTTCGATCTGCATGGCCGGGGCTCCGCTGGCGACTGATGCCCGAATGGTCGCGCCGGCCTTGCCTGGGCACAATGGCCAAATCTGCCAATCGTCCTGACCGATTTGGCCAGTGACCACTAATCGAGCGGATGACGGGCGAGCGCCTCGTCGGTGAGGTGGACCGTCAGCACATGCAGCGCTGCCTCGCGCTCGCTGTCGAGCGTCTGCCAGCGCGCCCGATACTGCTCGCTGGTCAGGGTTTCCCCCTGCTCATCGAGTGCGTTGCCGCGTGCGGCGAAGTTGTCGCGCACGGCCGCAAAGGCTGCAGGATGGACCGAGGCCAGATAGTCCCGCCAGAAGGCGCGGCGGCTCAGGCTTTCGGTCAGTTCCGCCGAACGCTCGGCGGCTCTCACCGTTTCCAGCGCATCGCTGAGGGCGACCGCGCTGACATTGGCGACCTGCTCGAAACGCATGTGCCGCGGCTGCGCAGGAAGGTCCAGCTCCTGCGCCAGGCGCACCCGGTAGGCCAGACTCACCTCGACCTCATCCACGGCCTGGCCGGCGCGCAGGCGTTCGGCGATGTCGGCGCGGACGAACTGGTCGAGCCGGTCCAGACGGAACAGGCGCCTGCCGAGCGTCAGCAGCTCTCGCTCGCGCTGCGGCCCGGTGGCCCGCTGTGCGTCGACGACCATGATCTGCAAGCGCAACTCGGAGAACCGGTCAGCCGCGCAATCGGCGCAGGTGCGAGGCTCGTTGGCGCGTGCGAACAACTCGCCGCGCACCTGGGCATCGGTATCCAGCCGCTCGATCATCTCCCAGACCTGCGAGCGCAACACGTCACGCGCCTGCACGTAGTCAGCCGCGTGGGTCAGCTCGCTCAACAGCGCAAGAAACCCTGCATTGTCCGGCAAGGCATTGAGACGGTCCCAGAGGGCGGCACGTGCGGTCTGATCCTGTAGCGGGAGGTCATTGAGCCATGCTGCACGCGTGCTGGCCTCGTCATACAACTGGCTCCAGTCCGGCGCGACTGCCCCGGGGTCTGGCACGGTCAGACGGTTCACATCGGCCGGTGCCAGGGGGTTGCCATCGACGGCGAAGGCATGCCGGTAGTTGAACGGCATGTTCAGCAGCTCGGCAGGCAGCGTTCTGATCTGGTTGAAGCGCAGATCGACATACTCCAGATAGGTGCATGGCAGCAATCCGGTCGGCCAGGCTTCCAACTGGGTATGGGAGAGCAGCAAGGTATGAAGGCGCATGCGTGCATCGTGGCGCCAGGCGAAACGCCGCAGCGGGTTGAATCGCAGATCGAGCAGCTGGATGTCGACGAGCGCGTGCAGCGATTCGCTCAATGACTCGGAATAGGTGATGCGGTTTTCCGCGAGACGGACGCTGCGCAGCATGGTCAGCCCTTCGATTCCGGCCGGCAGCCGGGTCAGACGGTTGCTGGCCAGGTTCAGGTGTTGCAGCGAGGTGAACGCCGACATGAACGTCTGCGGAACGTCCTCCACGCCCATGCCTGTCATGATCAGCTGGGTGACATGACCGAAGTCGGTGCGCTCGGGCAGACTGGGCAGAACCGGGACGGGCGCGTCACTCAGGTCCAGCAACATGCCTTCGGCCTGGCCATTGGCGGAAAACACCATGGGGCCTTGCAGGCGCCAGCACCGTCGCAGGGCAGCGCCCAGGCGATTGCGTATCGTGCGCTGGCGCCAGCGGGTTTCCGAACTGGCCCACTCGTTGAGCACATCATCCAGACGCTCGTAGCTGATCTCCTGGTTCAAGAGGACTTCGAATGCCGAACCCGGCGAGCGCAGCAGCAGGTTCAGGTAGCTCTCGACCTGCGTGTCGGTGAACCCGCTGTACAACGCCCGTACCCGCTCGCGCAGCATCTGTCGGGTCGAGCTTGCAGAGGGTCCCCGCCCGCTGAGCAGATAACCGACGCGACCATCGGGCAGGCGCTGGCCCGGATTGAACCAGCCTGGCGTAGGCGTCCACCCGGCCAGTCGGCGGAGCTGCGCCTGCCCCTGGGGCAGGTGCTTGAGCAGGGTCTGGCGCAGGTCTTCTGCGGCGGTGTCGAGGCGACAGTCCAGCGCCGTGAGCTCGTGCGGCGACAGCAAGGCCACCAGGGCCTGGAACAGCGTTCGTGGTGCCGGTATCGACGCCTCGTCTTCCAGCCCTCGGTCATCGTAGACATGGAAGCCATCGTCTTCATGGACCAGCACCCGCAGCGTCTGCTCGGGCGCCTGCGGAACGAGGCGCGCCAGCAAGGCGCCATGCGGATCGGCGCGCAGCTCCAGGTTGAGTCGTGTCGGCCAGCGCACCCGTCGCAGCAGGGGCATGACCAGGTCCATCGTGTCGGGGCCATAAGTGTTGTTCAGGCAGAGGCCTGCCAGGGCCTTGTTCAGCCGAGCCAATTGAAGCAGCGATCGCGCCTGGGTGGCCCACGCCAGCGGGAGGCGCTGCTCGGCCCGTGCCAGGCTTCGTTCGGCCTGGGTGGCGGTCTGCAACACGACCTCGATGTAGCCCTCCGGCAGTCCGGGAAAATCACGTCTGACCAGCGCGGCCACGGGGTCTGACAGGCGCTCGCCACGGATCAGGTGCTCGAACAGCCGAGGACCTAGCCAGCCTTGCCTCTCGATCAGCGCGTCGTGCAGCGCCGCCTCGGTCAAGCCCGTCAGGTCAGGTTGCAACCGGCACTCGCTGAGCAAGGCGGTGTCAGTGGGCACGCGGGCACGTGCCAGCTGATCGTAGAACGCCTCGATGCGCCGGTCCGCAGCGCACCACTGGATCGCCAGCTTCAGGTTGCAGGGCGCCTGACGGTGCTCGACCAGCAGCCCGCGCAACTCGTCCTGGTCCATGCACGCCACGCGCAGGATACGCTCGGCGTGCGTTGCCGTCAGAGGCGGCTCGTGGGGCCACAGGGTGTCGAGCATCTGCGCACTGTCGCGCCACTCCAGCGGGCGGTGATCACGTAAGCACCAGCAGCGCTCGCCATTGAATTGCACCGCCGGTTCGTAGGCACCTTCGCCGAGCGGGTGTCTCAGACGCCAGCCCTGCCCAGGCACGGGCTGATGGATTCGGTAGAAGCGGCCCTCGATCCGGATCCAGTGTCGCTCGCCGTCGCTGAACCGGCCATCGGCTTGCAGGACCGCGTCATCGGGCGTCTCGACGAAGGGCTCAAGCGTCCTGTGCCACAACCGGCGGCGCCCGTCCTGCAGCTGGACCGGTTCCAGCGCATCGACGAAGGCGCTTCGCCTGAAACCACGGGCCACCCAGGTGATGCCGACGGCCATCGCCGCGCCGACCGCAACGGTCTCGGCCACGCCCAGCAGGTGCTCCAACGCTTCATGGCGGTGACCACGGTGCCAATGCACGAGGCCTGTGTAGGCGTCCGATGCGGTCTGCGCCGTCAACTGGGCCAGGAGCGCCGCGCCGATGGCGGGAACGAACAGACCGGCCAGGTTGAGCACATCCAGGCCCAGGGTTTCCCAGCGACTCAGGCGTGCCTTGGAAGCGGCATCGTCGACCTGGGCATTGCTGACCAGCAGCATGGCGGCGTCTGCCTTGACACGCTGTATCTGCTGCGCGGCCAGCTGCGCGAAGAGGTCGCCGGTGACAGTCGGCCCCGTGAGCTCCAGATCGCTGCGTGGATCCTCGAGCCGCACGGCCAGCCGTTCGAGAAACTCGGCTCGCCGCGCCAGCGTGATCGTCTGGCTGAAGCGGCGGCGGTAGTCCGGGTCGCCCAAGGCATGCGCCAAGGCCGTGTTCATGGCTTCCCAACTGGAGAAACGGCGCAGCGGCGCCTGGGTATCGTTAGGGCTGTACAGCAGCAGACCCTGGTCAGTGCCCTCGATACCGCGCAGCTGGACGACGACGGCATCGGTCACCCACTCGCCCAGCACGGTCAATGCGCCGGGATAGGCGACCATGGCGGACGCGTCGGTCGGCGCGGCGTCGAGCCAGCGTTGCAGTGCATTCGCTTCGTCGGCCGTCAGCGTGCCTTGCAACAGGGCGATCTGCGTGCACAGGGCCAGGGCTGCGCGCTTGTCCTGGGCCAATGCGTGCTGCGCCTCGGGCGTGAAGATCGCCGCCAGGTGCTGCTGGTAACGCGCGCCAAGGTCCAGGGCGCGTATGGCGGCCGCGAAGCTGTCGGCGTCACCCGAAAGAATGCGCACGTCCCCCTGGCGCACCAGTCCTGTGCCTTCGTAGAAGGTGGCGCCCGCGTGAAAATTCTGCATGAGGCGCAGCAGCGCGGGCTGGCGCAGGACGATGAGGGTGTCGCTGGGCAGGTTGATGCCCACCGACGGTTTGAAGGCGCGACGGACTTCACGCCATTCCAGCTCATGCAACGCAACGGGTTCGGACACCCACTGCGCCACGACCGCACCGAGGTGCATCGTGGCAAAGCGGTCGACCGGTGTCAGCCCGGCCAGCCGTTGCTGGACACGGTCTTGGGCGGCGTAATGGGCAGTGAAACAGTCCCGCAACCGATTGATGCGTTCGGGCGTCGCTCGGCTCAACCAATCGGGCAGATGGTCACGAATGAAATGATCGGTAGCGTTGGCGATCTTTTCGTCGATTTCAGCGCTGGAGGGGATCGCAACGGAGGACAGGACGCGAAGGATGGACATCGGGGTACTCCTGGTGGGTCGGAACCACCACCCTCCCCGACAGGCCTGTTCGTTGGCAGAGGGAAGCGCTTGATGCGTGCCCGCCTCCCCTGTGCGTGGATCAGTCGTCCATCCCCGGCACTGGGCAGGCCAGCGCCCGGTACTGACCGGGATTGCAGCCGAACCACTTGCGAAAGGCCTTGTAGAACGAGCTGGCGTCAGCGAACCCCAGGCGCTCGGCCAACTCGCTCAGGCTCTGCCGCTCCTCGCCCAGCCAGGCAATCGCCAGCTCACGCCGCGCGCTGTCCTTGAGCGCCTGAAACGAGGTGCCCTCTTCGGCCAGTCGGCGGCGCAGGGTGGAGGCAGACAGATAGAGTTCGCGGGCCAGACCGTCGACGTCCGGCCAGCGTGCAGGTTCGAGCTGCAGCAACTGCCGGCGCAGGCGACGCGCCAGGCTGTCCGGGTCCCGGTATTTGACCAGGATGTTCCCAGGCGCCTGGGCCAGGAACCGCTTCAGCTCCGCCGGCCCGCGGCGAATACCTGCCTCGAGGCCGTCATCGGCGAGGAGCATGCGCGACCGAGGCCGGTCGAAGCGCAGGTGCTCGGAGAACATCACCCGGTAGTCTTCGCAAAACGGCGGCACCTCGCAACGAAGCTCGATGGCCAGGATGGGCAGACGCCGCCCGGCCAACCAGCAGAGCACACCATGGACGAACATCCACAGCGTGAAGTAGGTGAAGGCGCGCCGTGGCGACGGCAGGGGTTCATCGAGCACGATCTCGGCCACGCCGGCATGGCGCACCAGGCGAGGCCGCAGGTCGGCCAGCATCAGCCCGAGAAACTCCAGCAGCACCTCGAGCCCAGCGCCCACCGTGGGTTGCACCCGGGTGATCCGACCGATGAACGCCAGGCTGCCATGACGCAACCCCCGGCCATCCATGCCGAAGAACTCATCGTCTCCCAGCCGTGCCAAGAGGCGCCACAGCCGTGAATAGGCCTGGACCGACACCCGCGCCGTGGGCTGGTCGAGCATGGCAGGATCGACACCGGCTTGACGCAGCACTTCGTCCGTGGGGACCTCGCCCGTACGGGCCTGCAGCAAGGCCTCACGCACCAGGTGGACAGAGATGGTGTCCTTGTCACTCATGGGCTGCAGCGAGAGGGTCGGTGGCGCGACGCATGGATGGGCTGCCAGCCTTCACGGTGCGCAATGACGCTTCACCCAGGCATCGAAAGTGTCGATGAAGCCCTGCAGGAACGGGCGTGTCTTCTCGCTCACCTGGTCCTGCTCGTCGAACAGGTCGGCGACGCCACCCAGGTAGGCTTCGGGCATCTGCAGGCAGGGCATGTCCAGGAACACCAGCGCCTGGCGCACGTTGTGGTTGGCGCCGAAACCACCCAGTGCGCCCGGCGACGCGCTGACCACGGCTGCGGGCTTGCCATTCCAGGCACTGTCGCCATAAGGACGCGAGCCGACGTCGATGGCATTTTTCAGAGCGCCGGTCATGGTCCGGTTGTATTCGGGTGTCACGAACAGGACCGCATCGCTGGCCTTGACCGCCTGGCGAAAGGTCGTCCAGGCAGCCGGAGCCTGGGCTTCGAGGTCTTCGTTGTAGAGGGGCAGATCGCCGATTTCCACGATCTTCAGCTCGAGGCTGGCGGGCGCCAGCAAGGCCAGCGCGTTAGCCACCTTGCGGTTGTAGGACGCCTTGCGCAAGCTGCCGACGATCACTGCTACGGAATACACCTGGCTCATGAAGTGACACCTCAACGGGTTGGAAGAAAGCATTCGTTATAGCTGACCGCCATGGGCCTGCTTAAGTTTTTTTCCGGCACTGGAAAACTTCCCGCGTCGGCCGAGGGTCTATCGCTGCAGAAATTCAATTTATCTCGTAGAGGTTGTACGCTAAATGGCAGCAGTACTGGTCGGTCGGTTCCATGCACGGGACGCCGAAGGACGCATCTACCCGGTCCATCAATTCGAGGAGGCGCCTGCAGCCGCAGACGGTGGCGCGCTGGCCTCCCCCGTGACCGTCTACCGCTTGGCAATCGGCGATCGCGTCAATCACCTCGGTGACGACCGCTTCGAGCTGGCGCAGACGGGCGTCGAGCTGATTCGCGTTCCCTGATACAGGGCCGCGCCTGCGGCCCTGACCCTGCCTGTGCGTCTACCGGGCAGCGACTCGCCCATTACCTCATCAACGTCTGCCAGATCGCCGGCCCACCTGCGGCCTTGGCGATGGCCTCCAGCCGCGCCAGATGCGCCTGCTCTTCGTCGGCGGTCGCCTGGATGATCGGCCCCGGTGTACGGCTGGCGGGCAGACGACGAATCTCGCTGGCCCTGCCCTGCTGGCCCGACGAATCCTCCTCATTGCCGTGCCCTGCCAGGGACAGGCTGGTCTGGCCACCGGTCATCGCCAGGTAGACATCGGCCAGCAATTCCGAGTCGAGCAAGGCGCCGTGCAGTTCACGGCCGGAGTTGTCGATCCCGTA
Source organism: Pseudomonas monteilii (assembly GCA_001534745.1). Lineage (NCBI taxonomy): Bacteria > Pseudomonadati > Pseudomonadota > Gammaproteobacteria > Pseudomonadales > Pseudomonadaceae > Pseudomonas > Pseudomonas alabamensis. Next base: position 1,680,900 of record CP013997.1, on the reverse strand, counting down.
GCGCTTGCAGAGTGCATCGAGGCTGTTGCGCTGACCCGGATGGCGCGAACGCGCCATCATCAAGGTGTCGAGAATGGTGCAGTGCCGACTGATGTCGGCACGATCCTGCTGCCCGGCCAGGGCGAACTCGTGGTTGATGAAGCCCACGTCGAACGCCGCGTTGTGGATGACCAGCTGGGCACCCTGGATGAAGTCGAAGAACTCGTCGGCGACCTCGGCAAAGCGTGGCTTGCCGATCAGGAACGCATCGGTGATGCCGTGCACGCCGATGGCGCCTTCGTCACTGTCGCGATCAGGTTGCAGATAGACGTGAAAGTGCCGCCCCGTGAGGCGGCGACCGATGATTTCGACACATCCGATCTCGATGATGCGGTGACCATCGCCGACCGGCATACCCGTGGTCTCGGTATCGAGAACCACCAACCTGCTCAACTGCTGTTCCACCTAGGACCTCCGTCGACGGCAAGGAATACGATCAGGACGTGGTGCGACGTTGCGCACGCACTTCATCGACGCCCCGGTTGGCCAACTGGTCGGCACGCTCGTTGCCCTCATGGCCGATGTGGCCGCGCACCCACTTCCAGGTCACCTGATGGCGGTTGACCTGTTCGTCCAGCAGCTTCCACAGGTCGGCGTTCTTCACCGGCTCCTTGGCAGCGGTTTTCCAACCGCGCTTCTTCCAGTTGGTCATCCACTCGGTGATGCCTTTCATCACATACTGGGAGTCGGTGACCAGCAGCACCGCGCACTCGCGCTTGAGCGCCATCAGGCCCTGGATGGCGGCCATCAGCTCCATGCGGTTGTTGGTGGTGTTGGGCTCTCCGCCCCAGAGTTCCTTTTCCGCACCCTTGTAAACCATCAACACGCCCCAGCCACCAGGGCCCGGGTTGCCCTTGCAGGCGCCATCGGTGTAGATCTCGATGCTATCGCTCATGTACCGCTCAGTGTTCGATTGAAAAGTCAGGCCGTGGCCAGGTCAGGGCTCGCTGGAACGGCGGTTGGCCTTGGCCAGCGGCAAGGGCAACAGTTTGCCCATGGGTTCGCGCCGTGGCCGGCACAGAGGCCGCAGGCCGCTCACCATCTTGCGGGCAACGAGCAGGTAGACGCCGCCGCCGGCACATTGCCAGTCTCCCGCCGTGCGTTCCCAGCCCGCCAGCCGGTGCTGCCAGACGGCCGAGGCAAGCGGCGGACGATAACACCCGAAGCGTCGTTTCTCCAGCGCGAACCCCAGCAGGCCCAGCCAGTCGGCGACCCGCGAAGGGGAGATGCAGCGGGCACGTCGCAGGGCGCCGCGGGCGAACAGATGGCTTGCGCCCCAGGTACTCCAGGGATTGATGCCCACGATCAGGACATGGCCGCCCGGTCGCACGGCCTGCGCCGCCTCGCGCAGCAGCCCATGGGGCGAGAGGCTGAAATCCAGCCCGTGCTGCAGCACGACCAGGTCGGCAGCATGCTCGCCCAGCGGCCAGGCCTGCTCTTCGCAGACGATGTCCACGCCTGGAAAGGGCGCGCCCAGGCGCACGTTGCGTTGAATCCGCGAGGCGCCCGGGGAAGGCTCGGCGCAGGGTCCGTAATGGATGGAAAAGCCGCCGAAGTAGCGCGAGAGCTCGTCATCGAGCAGGCGCTGCTCTTCGCGCAGCATCAACTGCCCCTGCGGCCCCTCGAACCAGTCGCGCGCCATCGCGATCAGCTCGACCCACTCGCGGTCGGCCTGGGCGAATACCTGGTCGGTCATGCTGATCTCCTCGGATCGATTGTCTGGCCCACGCCGCCTGTGGCGCCGCGTTCGTCGCCCGCCCCTGGCCGATCTTGGCGGCCCGTACATGTGACAGGGCAAACTTGGCGACGACCTGAGCGGTCCATAAGATGACGGCCCTGCTCACCACCCGGCGAATCGGAATCTACTCATGATACAGATCGACGCGTTACCTGCTTTCTCGGACAACTATATCTGGCTGTTACAGGATACGGAGACACGCCGATGCGCGGTGGTCGACCCCGGCGATGCCCAGCCGGTTCTCGACTGGCTCACCGCGCACCCGGGCTGGGAGCTGGAAGCCATCCTGATCACCCACCATCACCACGACCATGTTGGCGGCGTCGAGTGCCTCAAGCAGAAAACCGGTGCCTACGTCAGCGGCCCGGCCAAGGAAAGCATTCCGGCACGCGACCGGGGCCTGGTCGAAGGCGACCGCGTCGAAGCCCTGGGGCTGACCTTCACGGTCATCGAGGTGCCAGGCCATACCCTGGGCCATATCGCCCTGCACACCGTCGACGGTCAGACGCCACTCCTGTTCAGCGGCGACACGCTGTTCGCCGGCGGCTGCGGCCGACTGTTCGAAGGCACCCCGGCCCAGATGCACGCTTCGCTCGAGCGACTGGCCGCCCTGCCAGACGACACGCAGGTGTATTGCGCCCATGAGTACACTTTGAGCAACCTGCGCTTCGCCCAGGCCGTGGAACCTGGCAACCCCGAGATTGCCCGCCGGCTGGCGGAGGTCGAACAGCTTCGGGCCGCAGCACGGATCACCCTGCCTTCGACGCTCGCGCTCGAGCGCGCGACCAACCCGTTCCTGCGTTGCTCGGAAACATCTGTTAAACAAAAAGCAGACGAACGGGGGGCTGCGCTCGGCAGTGATGCGAGCACCGTGTTTGCTGCGTTGAGGCGCTGGAAAGACAGCTTCTGAAAGCCTCAAGTTCCATCGGGTTATTGGTCAAAGGTTGACCAGGCGGGAAGCGGTTTCTAGAATCGCCGAAATTTTTTGCCCGGAAACCCGTCCCCGCCGATGTCTACTCGAAGCCGAAGGACCGTCCAATCCGCCGCCCTGACCCGCCTGGCCCAGGCCGCTGCCCTGGCGCTGGCCGCCACCCTGGTGGGCTGCCAAAGCACCTCGCGGGTCAGCGAGGCCGACAGCGTCCAGGTGCCCAACTACCAGGCCAGGATCAAGCACAAACCGGTGATCATGACCGCCGCACCCAAACCGGTGGAGCAGGCGCCACAGGACGTCTGGGAGCGCATGCGTCGCGGTTTCGTGCTGCAGGACAGCATCGGCGTCAACCCACGCATCGAGCAGCAGCGACTGTGGTTCTCCAGCAACCCCTCGTTCGTCGAGACCGCGGGCGAACGTGGCAGCCTGTACATGCACTACATCGTCGAGCGTCTCGAAGAGCGCGACATGCCCTTGGAGCTGGCGCTGCTGCCAGCGATCGAGAGTGCCTACAACCCCATGGCCTACTCGCGCGCCCATGCCGTCGGGCTGTGGCAGTTCATTCCCACCACGGGCAAGTACTTCAACCTGCGCCAGACCAACTTCTACGACGGTCGTCGCGACATCACCGCCTCGACCAACGCGGCGCTGGACTACCTGAGCAAGCTGCACGACATGTTCAACGGTGACTGGCTGCTGGCCCTGGCGGCCTACAATGCCGGCGAGGGTACCGTCAGCCGAGCCATCGAGCGCAACCAGAAGCTCGGTTTGCCGACCGATTACTGGAACCTGCCCCTGCCGCAGGAAACCCAGAACTACGTGCCCAAGCTGCTGGCCCTGTCGCAGGTGGTCATGACCCCCGAGGCCTATGGGGTCAACCTGACCCCGATCGCCAACGAGCCCTACTTCGAGGCCGTGGTCATCAACGACCGCCTGGACCTGACCCGGGTCGCCGCCTTCGCCGACATCGACGAGGACGAACTGATCCAGTTGAATCCGGCCTTCAAGAAGCGCATGACCGTCGATGGTCCGCAACGCCTGCTCGTGCCGACGGCCAAGGCCGAACTGCTCAGCGCCAGCCTGTCGAACCTCAAGCCTGAGCAGCTGGTGTCGTTGCAACCTAAAAAGGGCGCCTTCGAAGCGGCGCTGGCCGAAGCGTCCGCGCCGACCGTCAAGACACGCAGCTACCGCGTCAAGCGCGGCGATAACCTGGGCGCCATCGCACGCGCCAACAAGGTCTCGGTCAAGGATCTGCAGCGCTGGAACCGCTTGCCAGGCAACCGCGTCAAGGCAGGCCAGGTACTGGCCTTGCGCGGTGGCAGCGCGCCGTCGGCCGCCGCCAACCGGGTGGCTGCCTCCAAGCAGCGCACCACGCAATACAAGGTTCGCAAGGGCGATTCGCTGTACATGGTGGCCAAGCGTTTCAACGTCGAAATGAAACACCTCAAGCGCTGGAACCCCCGCAGCGGTCAAGCCCTCAAGCCAGGTCAGACGCTGACGGTCTACGTCAGCCGGTAACGCGTCAGGACCTGGCGGATCCGTTCCTCCAGGCCCGCCTCACACGCCGTGTGCAGGTGGTCTTTTTCGAGGCTGGACAAGCTGTTACTGTAGCCCGATCGAAGCCCAAGCCGCCTGGATCGGATCGCCGACTTGATACGCCCTCTCCTGCTGCTCATCAGCCTGGCCTTGAGCTTTCCCGTCGTCGCGGCCGTCAGCGAAAGCCACGGCTATGCGCAATTCGGCACGCTCAAGTATCCGGCCAGCTTCACCCATTTCGACTGGGTCAACCCGCGCGCACCCAAAGGCGGCACCCTGCGTGCCATGGCCTTCGGCACGTTCGACACGCTCAACCCGTACACCTTCAAGGGCAGCAGCCCGGTCACCACACCGAATTTTCTGCAGTATGGGGTCAACGAACTCAACGAGCCGTTGATGATCGGCACGGGCCAGTACGATCCGTCGGGCGATGAGCCCACCTCCAGCTATGGCCTGATCGCACGTTCGGTGGAATACAGCGAAGACCGCAGCTGGGTCGTCTTCAACCTGCGCCCGGAAGCACGCTTCCACGATGGCCACCCCATCACCTCGGCCGATGTGGCGTTCTCGTACCGCACCCTGCTCAAGGACGGCCATCCGACGTATCGCACCAACCTGCAGGAAGTCCAGCGCGTCGATGTACTCGGCCCGTTGCGCATCCGTTTCGTCTTCAAGCGTGCCGGCAACCCCCTGCTGATCCTGCGCCTCGGTGAAATGCCAGTCCTGCCCAAGCATTACTGGCAGACCCGTGACTTCAAGGCGACCACGTTCGAGCCCCCCTTGGGCAGTGGCCCGTACCGCATCACCGAGGTCGTGCCAGGGCGCCGACTGGTGTTCGAGCGGGTCAAGAATTACTGGGGCAAGGACTTGGCGGTCAACCGCGGCAAGTACAACTTCGACCGCGTGGAGTACGAGTTCTATCGGGATTCGACCGTCGCCTTCGAAGCCTTCAAGGCCGGTGAATTCGACCTCTACATCGAGCATCAGGCCAAGAACTGGGCCAATGGCTACCGGTTCCCGGCCGTGCGCCGTGGCGAGGTGATCAAGGCACAGATCCCCCACCGCATTCCGACCCAGACCCAGGGGCTGTTCATGAACAGCCGTCGCGCCCCATTGGCCGATCCCAAGGTACGGCGTGCCCTGGGGCTGATGCTGGACTTCGAGTGGACCAACCGGACCCTGTTCAGCAATGCCTATCGGCGTTCGACCAGCTACTACCCCAACAGCGAATTCGCCGCCACCGGCCTGCCCACGGGTCAGGAATGGCTGCTGCTGGCGCCCTATCGCGGGCAGCTGCCCGATGCGTTGTTCACCCAGCCCTACCAGGTCAGCACGACCCAGGGGCGTGGCATCGATCGAGCGACGATGCGCAAGGCCATTGCGCTGTTCGCCGAAGCCGGCTGGACCCTCAAGAATCAACGCCTGGTCGATACGAAGGGGCGGCCGCTGCGTCTCGAGCTACTGCTGGTCAACCCCAATCTCGAACGTATCTTCCAGCCGTACATGGAGAACCTGGCCAGCATCGGCGTGCAGGCGCACCTGCGCACCGTCGATCGCGCCCAGTACAAGCAGCGCCTGGACCAGTTCGACTTCGACATGATCCTCATGACCCTGGGCCAGACCCTCAGCCCAGGGCTCGAACAGTGGCAGTACTTCCATTCCAGCCAGGCCGCGATCAAGGGCAGCAAGAATTACGCAGGCGTGCAGGACCCCATCGTCGATCACCTGCTCGAGACCCTGCTCGCCGCCAGCACCCGTGACGAGCAAGTCGCTGCGGCCCGGGCGCTCGACCGTGTCCTGTCGTGGCACGACTACATGATCCCCAACTGGTACCTGGACACTCATCGCCTGGCCTACCGCAACCGGTTCGCCTTCGTCGCCACGCCGCCCTATACCCTGGGCCTGAACAGCTGGTGGCTCAAGCCTTCGGAGAACCCTCAATGACGCCCCTGCACCGTCTGCGCCAGCTGGCCGGCAGCCTGTTGCTCGCCTGCCTCGCCCTACCGACGCTGGCCGCGCCCCAGCACGCCCTGACGCTCTACGACGAGCCGCCCAAATACCCCGAAGGGTTCAAGCACTTCGACTACGTCAACCCGAACGCGCCCAAGGGCGGCGTATTCCGCCAATCCGGCACGGGCAGTTTCGACAGCCTCAACCCCTTCAGCAACAAGGGGACCCCGGCCGAGGGGCTGGAGCTGGTCTACGACACCCTGATGCGCCAGAGCCTGGACGAGCCGTTTACCGAATACGGGCTGCTGGCCGGCAGAATCGAGAAGGCCCCCGACAACAGCTGGGTGCGTTTCTACCTGCGCCCCGAAGCCAAGTTCAACGACGGTACACCGGTCACCGCCGACGATGTGGTGTTCTCCTTCAACACGCTCACGACCCAAGGTGCCCCGCTGTACCGCATGTACTACGCCGACGTGGCCGAGGCCGTGGCCGAAGACGCGCACCGCGTAAAATTCGTCTTCAAGCACAAGGACAACCGCGAGCTGCCGCTGATTCTTGGCCAGCTGGTGGTGCTGCCCAAGCATTGGTGGGCCGACCGTGCCTTCGACGGCACCAGCTTCGAGCCGCCCCTGGGCAGCGGGCCCTACCGCGTGGCCGAGGTCAAGCCGGGCCGTTCGATTCGCTATGAACGAGTCGCGGATTACTGGGCCAAGGACCTGCCGATCAACCGTGGCACCTACAACTTCGGTGAGATGACCTTCGACTACTACCGCGACAACGCTGTGGCGCTGGAAGCGCTCAAGGCCGGGCAGTTCGACTACTGGCTGGAGATGAGCGCCAAGAACTGGGCCACCGCCTACAACGTGCCGGCGGTGCGCGACGGGCGACTGATCCGTGAAGAGCTGCCCAATGGCAATCCGACCGGCATGCAGGGCTTCGTCTTCAACCTGCGTCGCCCGCTGTTCCAGGACGTGCGGGTGCGCCAGGCGCTGAACCTGCTGCTGGACTACGAATGGACCAACAAGCAGCTGTTCAATGGCGCCTACACCCGCACCGGTAGCTACTTCGAAAACTCCGACATGGCCTCCCAGGGCTTGCCCGGCCCCGAGGAGCTGAAGATTCTCGACCCGCTGCGCGGGCAGATTCCCGAGCCGGTGTTCACCACCGCGTTCCGCAATCCGGTCACCGATGCCAGTGGCATGATCCGCGAGCACCAGCGCCAGGCCTATCGGCTGCTGCTCGACGCGGGCTGGAAGATCGTCGACGACAAGATGGTCGATGCCCAGGGCAAGCCGGTGTCGATCGAGTTCCTGCTGGTGCAGACCGAATTCGAGCGCGTGCTGCTGCCCTTCAAGCGCAACCTGGCCGACCTGGGCATCGACCTGAGCATCCGCCGCGTGGACGTGTCGCAGTACATCAACCGCATGCGCTCACGGGATTTCGACATGATGGTCGGCAGCTTCCCGCAGTCGTCCTCGCCCGGCAACGAGCAACGCGAGTTCTGGTCCAGCAGCAGCGCCGACAAACCCGGCAGCCGCAACCTGATCGGCCTGCGTGACCCGGCCATCGATCACCTGGTCGAAGGCCTGATCAACGCCGACTCGCGCCAGAGCCTGATCGCCCACACCCGTGCGCTCGATCGCGTGCTGCTGTGGGGCTACTACGTGATTCCCAACTGGCACATCAAGACCTGGCGCGTGGCCTACAGCAACCGCGTCGGCCACCCCGAGCAGTCGCCGCCGTATGACGTCGGCCTCAACACCTGGTGGATCAAGCCGGACGCCAAGACCGCGTCCACGCCCCCGGTAGCAGACCCCACCGCCACCGCCGCCGGAGCGCACTGACATGCTCGCCTACATCCTGCGCCGCCTGTTGCTGATCGTGCCGACCCTGTTCGGCATCCTGATCATCAACTTCATCATCGTCCAGGCTGCCCCGGGCGGCCCTGTGGAGCAGATGATCGCCAAGCTCGAAGGCTTCGAAGGCGCCACCAGCCGGATCGCCGGCGGTGGCGGCGAAGTGGCCGTGGCCGGCTCGAACTACCGTGGCGCCCAAGGCCTGGACCCGGCCCTGATCGCCGAGATCGAGCACATGTACGGCTTCGACAAGTCGGCGCCCGAGCGGCTGTGGATCATGATCAAGAATTACGCGCGCCTGGACTTCGGCGAAAGCTTCTACCGCGACGCACGGGTGATCGACCTGATCGCCGAAAAGCTGCCGGTATCGATCTCGCTGGGCCTGTGGAGCACGCTGATCATGTACCTGGTGTCGATCCCGCTGGGGATCACCAAGGCAGTGCGCCATGGCAGTCACTTCGACGTGTGGACCAGTTCGGCGATCGTCGTGGGCTATGCGATCCCGGCCTTCCTGTTCGGTATCCTGCTGATCGTGGTGTTCGCCGGTGGCAGCTACCTGGACTGGTTCCCGCTGCGCGGCCTGACCTCGAACAACTTCGACGAGCTGTCGACCCTGGGCAAGGTACTCGACTACTTCTGGCACCTGGTGCTGCCGATCACCGCCCTGGTGATCGGCAACTTCGCCACCATGACGTTGCTGACCAAGAACAGCTTCCTCGACGAGATCAACAAGCAGTACGTGGTCACCGCCAAGGCCAAGGGCCTGAGCCGCTCGCGGGTGCTCTATGGGCACGTGTTCCGCAACGCGATGCTGCTGGTGATCGCCGGTTTCCCCTCGGCCTTCATCGGCATCTTCTTCACCGGCTCGCTGCTGATCGAGGTGATCTTCTCCCTCGACGGCCTGGGGCTGCTGAGCTTCGAATCGGCGATCAACCGCGACTATCCCGTGGTGTTCGGCACGCTGTTCATCTTCACGCTGCTGGGGCTGGTGGTGAAACTGATCGGCGACCTCACCTACACCCTGGTCGACCCCCGTATCGACTTCGACAGCCGGGAGCACTGACATGGCCCTTTCTCCCCTCAATCGACGTCGCTTCGAACGCTTCAAGGCCAACCGCCGAGGCTGGTGGTCGCTGTGGCTGTTCCTGATCCTGTTCGGGCTGAGCCTGGGCGCCGAACTGATCGCCAACGACAAGCCCATCGCCGTGCACTACGACAGCCAGTGGTACTTCCCGGCCTTCAAGCGCTACCCGGAAACCACCTTCGGCGGTGAATTCCCGCTGGAGGCCAATTACAAGAGTCCCTACATCCGCGAGCTGCTGGCGGCCAAGGACAGCTGGGTGCTGTGGGCACCGATCCCGTTCAGCTACCAGAGCATCAACTATGACCTCAAGGTGCCGGCCCCTGCCCCGCCTTCGGCGGACAACCTGCTGGGCACCGACGACCAGGGCCGCGACGTGCTGGCGCGGGTGATCTATGGGTTCCGCATCTCCGTGCTGTTCGCCCTGACCCTGACGGCGCTGAGCTCGGTGGTCGGGGTGATCGCAGGGGCCTTGCAGGGCTTCTACGGCGGCTGGGTGGACCTGGCCGGGCAACGCTTTCTGGAAATCTGGTCCGGCCTGCCGGTGCTTTACCTGCTGATCATCCTGGCCAGCTTCGTGCAGCCGAACTTCTGGTGGTTGCTGGGTATCATGCTGCTGTTTTCCTGGATGAGCCTAGTCGATGTGGTGCGGGCCGAGTTCCTGCGGGGCCGTAACCTGGAGTACGTGCGTGCCGCCCGGGCGCTCGGCATGCGCGACGGCGCGATCATGTACCGGCACATCCTGCCCAATGCGATGATCTCGACCATGACCTACCTGCCGTTCATCCTCACCGGGGCCATCGGCACGCTGACCGCGCTGGACTTCCTGGGCTTCGGCCTGCCACCGGGCGCGCCTTCGCTCGGCGAGCTGGTGGCGCAGGGCAAGTCCAACCTGCAGGCACCCTGGCTCGGCATCAGCGCCTTCGCCGTCCTGGCGATCATGCTCAGCCTGCTGGTGTTCATTGGCGAATCCGCCCGCGACGCGTTCGACCCGAGGAAATGACATGCACGACCGCAACCTGATCGAAGTCCGTGACCTGTCGGTCGAATTCGTCGGCGGTGACCGTGTGCAGCGGGTGGTCGAGGGCGTGAGCTTCGACATCCGCCGCGGCGAGACCCTGGCCCTAGTCGGCGAAAGCGGCTCGGGCAAGTCAGTGACCGCCCACTCGATCCTGCGCCTGCTGCCCTACCCGCTGGCACGCCACCCCAGTGGCAGCATCCAGTATGGCGGGCAAGACCTGCTGGGCCTGGGCGAGAAGCCCCTGCGACAGATTCGTGGCGACCGCATCGCGATGATCTTCCAGGAGCCGATGACGTCGCTCAATCCGCTGCACAACCTGGAAAAGCAGATCAACGAGGTGCTGTTGCTGCACAAGGGCCTGAGCGGCAAGCAGGCGACCGCCCGCACCCTTGAGCTGCTCGACCTGGTGGGGATTCCGGAGCCTGCCAAACGGCTCAAGGCACTGCCCCACGAGCTCTCCGGCGGCCAGCGGCAACGGGTGATGATCGCCATGGCCCTGGCCAACGAACCGGAATTGCTGATCGCCGACGAGCCGACCACCGCGCTCGACGTCACCGTGCAGTTGAAGATCCTCGACCTGCTCAAGGACCTGCAAGCCCGCCTGGGCATGTCGCTGTTGCTGATCAGCCACGACCTCAATCTGGTCAAGCGCATCGCCCACCGGGTGTGCGTGATGCAACAGGGGCGCATCGTCGAGCAGGCCGAGTGCCAGACGCTGTTCAGCGCGCCCCAGCATCCCTACACGCAGATGCTGATCAATGCCGAACCCACGGGCGGCCCTGCCGACACCGCAGCTGGCCCGCCCCTGCTGGAAGTGCGCGACTTGCGCGTCTGGTTCCCGATCCGCAAGGGCCTGCTGCGGCGCACGGTGGATCACGTCAAGGCGGTGGAGAACATTCACTTCAGCCTGCCTCGGGGACGCACGCTGGGTATCGTCGGCGAAAGCGGCTCGGGCAAGTCGACCCTGGGCCTGGCGATCCTGCGGCTGATCGCCAGCCAGGGCCAGATTCGCTTCGATGGCCAGGACCTGCAAGGCATGGACGCGAACCAGGTGCGCCCCCTGCGGCGGCAGATGCAGGTGGTGTTCCAAGATCCGTTCGGCAGCCTGAGCCCGCGCATGAGCGTGGCCGACATCGTCGGCGAAGGGCTGCGCATCCACGGCATCGGCGACGCCGAAAGCCAGCAGGCGGCGATCATCGCCGCTTTGCAGGAAGTGGGCCTGGACCCCGAAACACGCCATCGCTACCCCCACGAGTTTTCCGGCGGGCAGCGCCAACGCATCGCCATCGCCCGCGCCCTGGTGCTCAAGCCCGCGCTGATCCTGCTCGACGAGCCCACCTCGGCGCTGGACCGTACCGTGCAACGCCAAGTGGTCGAGCTGTTACGCTCGCTGCAGCAGAAGTACAACCTCACCTACCTGTTCATCAGCCACGACCTGGCGGTGGTCAAGGCGCTGAGCCACCAGTTGATGGTGATCAAGCAAGGCCAGGTGGTGGAACAGGGAGAGGCCGAGACGGTATTCGCCGCTCCTCGGCATCCGTATACCCGGCAATTGCTGGAAGCGGCGTTTCTGGTGCCGGAGGCTACAGCGGTACAGGTGTGAGCGTGCCCTGTGCGCTGGCGGTGATGATCAAGACGCCGCGATTCCAGGTGATTTTTTATAGACCGGGTTATCAGAATGAATGACGTGCATCCGGGGTTCATTGCGCTGCTGATACTGGCCCCGATGATGCTCGCCATGATCGTGCAGTGCTATGTCGCGCACGCTTACACCGAGCGCTTTGAATCGCACTTGAAAAACTGCACATTCGTGAATGACAACAAAAGAACGTTCCAGCATGCGGGGCTGCTGGGAAAGCTCATGCGTACGGGCTTGATCTCGATGATCGTGGCAGTACCCAGAATGTTTACGCGCAGAAACCTTATCGACCCAGCCGAAGTCGCACGTTTTCCTGTAGGCATGAAACGGTTGCTGGTCAGCCTGTTGACCATTCAAATCCTGCTGTTGACTGCCTTGATCGTGTTTCACCATACCCATAATTAAAATGCCAAAGCCGCATACATGCTTACCAGCCCCTCATACAGCAGCGGTAAGTGCCACCTGTCCTGAAGACCGGGACAAGCATCACAGCTGCTGAGGCTGTTCATTGCGGCTCCAATCCAGCAACAGACTGTACGCCACCGCCAACAACGTCGGCCCGATGAACAGGCCGATGAAACCAAACGCGAGCAGCCCCCCGAACACGCCCAGCAACACGATGACCAGCGGCAGGTTCCCGCCCCGGCTGATCAGGTAGGGCTTGAGCACGTTGTCCACGCCGCTGATGACGAAGGTCCCCCAGATGGCCAGGAAGATGGCCATGCCGTAGTGTTCCTGCCAGACCAGCCAGGCCGTGGCCGGGATCCAGGCCAGCGGCGGGCCCATGGGCACCAGGCTGAGCATGAAGGTGACGATCCCCAGCACCACCGCCCCGGGCACGCCGGCGATCAGAAAGCCGATCAGGGCCAGCAGGCCTTGGGCCGCCGCTGTGCCGATCACGCCGTTGACCACCCGCTGCACCGTCCCGGCGACCAACGTCAGGTAGTAATCGGCGCGCTCGCCGATCAACCGCTGCAGCAGGCGCAGCACGAACGCTGCCAGGCGTGGCCCGTCGCGGTAGAAGAAGAACACGAACACGATGCTCAAGGTCAGCTCGAGGATGCCACCGCCGATCTGGGCGCTGCGCGCCAACAGCCAGTTGCCGACCTGCCCCAGGTAGGGCTTGAGCGACGCCAGCAGCGCCGCGCCCTGCTGATCGAGGGTGTTCCAGCCATCGACCAGACGCTCGCCGATCAGGGGCATGCGGCCCATCCACGGTGGCGCGGGCGGCAACCCTTCGACGCGGATGTCGCGGATGAAGAGCGTGGCATCGCGGATATGGTCGGCCAGGTTGAAGCCGAGCCAGACCAGGGGCAGTACCACCAGCAAGGTCCAGGCCCCGGTCAGGAGCGCGGCTGCCAGCGTCTCGCGTCCACCCAGCCAGCGCGTCAGCACGCGCATGGCCGGCCAGCTGGCAAAGGCCAGGATCGCGCCCCACAGGAGCGCAGAAATGAACGGCGCCATGACCCAGACGCCTGCGCCGAGCAGCGCCAGCAGGAGAATCTGGACCAGCAATCGGTCGTTGTTGGGCAGGATGGGCGTGCTCAGCGGATCAGCTCCACGTGCAGGCCCTTGTCGGCCGTCGGGTTGGCTTCCAGCCGGGTACTGCGCACGCCGGCGTCGATCAACTGCTGGCGCCAGGCCTCGGGCTGTTCACCGCCGAGCACGACCCTGAGCGTGCTGTCCAGGTTGAGGCTGCGCGCCAGCAATGTCGCCCAGGTCGGCCGCACCGCGCCCAGTTCCGGATAGTCCAGCTGACCAGTGTCACGCAGCTCGCGCAGGATCGTCGCTGGTGTCGGCAACAGCTCGCCCAGGGGCGTATCGGCCACGAATTCCTCGACGTGCAGATAGGCGCGCCCGTTGCCCCGCGTGACGCTGTACAACGACACCAGCGCATCGGGCTGTTCGGCGGAGCGGCGCAGCAGGATGAACGCCTGGCGCTCGTCCCCGCCGTTGAGGCGTGCGTTCTTGAACACCTCGTTGGCCCACAGGCTGGCTTCGCCGCAATCACGACTCTGGCACCAGAACAGCGGATACCCTCCTTCGCGCTGCAGCTGCTCGCGCGCTGCGGTGAACGCCTCGCGGGCCGTGCGCTCCTGGGGCAGCTCATAGGTGATCGAACTGACCTGGCCACGGCCTTCGACCTTGCCTTCCATGCGTAGCCGACCGCTGATCTTGCGCAACGCGCCAAGCGGATAGACACGCTCCTGCTGCACCGCAGGCCGCTGGTCCACGACACGTGCATCGGCCGGCGTGGGCAATGCGTCCGCCCGGCACACCACGGCGGACAGGGTCAGTGTCAGGCCTGCTGCCAGGCGTGTTGCGCAGCGCCTGCTCATCGATTGCCTGCTAAATGTGGCTGGCCGCTCGGGCCGTATGGACTGTCTGGCATGTACATGGTCGTCTCCCTGATGAACCTGGCAAGCCTCGGCACTTGCCCGGCTCAAGTCAAGCAAACCGCAGGAAACGATTGAAACAGTCTGCAACAAGGCTTGCGCCGCGTTCATCGTTCAGGTGCAGGTGATGCCCGCCTGGCAGCGTCACCTGCTCGAACGGCAGTTGGGCCAGCAGGTCGTGTTCATGCGCCAACAGGCCGTCGGTCGCGACGATCAGCTGAGTCGGGCAGGCGATGCGCTGGACAAACGACAGCGCCTGGCCCTGGGTAAGACGAACGGGCGAAGGCAGGGTCAGACGGCTGTCGCTGCGCCAGCTGAACCCTTCCTGCACGGGCTCAAGCCCCCGTAGCGCCAGCCGTTCGGCAGCGTCGTGACTGACCGGCACCTGACCGTTCATGCGCGCCCTCACGCCCTCTTCGAAACTGGCGTAGACCCGCTTGCGGCCCGGCTGTCGGCGCAGGCGTGCCTGCAAGGCCATGCCCAGCCGGCTGGCCGCGTCCTGCTCGTGTGCCATGGGCGGCAGCACGCCATCGATCAAGGCCAGTCGATCGACGCGCTCGGGCAACGCACCGGCCAGTTGCACGGCGATCACGGCGCCCAGCGAGTGGCCCAGCAGCCCGAAGCGCTGCCAGCCCAGGCGGTCGGCGACGCCCAGGACATCCTCCACATAGCCTGGAAGGTGATAATCGCCACCCGGCGGTCGGTGCCCGGAACGACCATGCCCGGCCAGGTCGAGCGCAACGATGCGCAGGCCCTCCAGGCGTGGCGCCAGGCGGACGAAACTGTCGGCGTTGTCCAGCCAGCCGTGCAACGCCAGCATCGGCATACCGTCCGCGGGCCCGTACACCCGCGCGGCCAAGGTCAGGTGACCCAGGTCCAGGCTGAGTTCGCTCGATTTCACGCTCATGCCTGACTCCAACGGTCGCAGAGGCCCTTGATCAGGCTGGCGGTGTCCACGGGGCGTTCCAGTGGGAACATGTGTCCACCGGGTACGGCATGGTATTCACCCTTGGGCAGCGCGCGTACGGCCAGCGCGTGGCGAGGCCGTACCACCCGGCTCTGCCGCCCGCCGATCATCGCCACCGGCACGTCCAGCAGGCGGCCAGGCATGGGCAACTCGTGGGGTACGCTTCGGTAGATGCCGATTTCGGTCGCAGGATCGAATCGCAACTGCCAGCCCTGTGCGGCTTGCGCCAGCCCATGCTCCAGGTAGGCGTCCAGGCATTCTGGGTCGAAGCCCTGGAACAGTGCCTTGCTGGAGAAATAGCGGCGAGCGGTATCGGGGTCGGGAAACGATGCCCGTCGGCCCAAGGTTCGCCCCGCAGGCGTAATGCGGTCGATCAGACCGACCTGCTTGGCACCGCGAATCAACCAGCGCTCGACACGCGTGAACACCGGCGAGTCGAGCATGATCACGCCACGGTACAGATCCGGCCGGCGCATGGCAGCGTGCAGGTGCAATACACCGCCCAGCGAATGGCCGACGCCCCAGACCGGCGCCGGCTGGCCCTGCACATGGTGCAGCAGCTCATCGACCAGGCCACGCCAGTTGTCGTCCACGGGAAAGCGCGGGTCATGCCCCTGACACGCCACATGGCTCACGTCGTAGTCCGGCGCAAGGGCAGCGAACAATTTGCCATAGGTCGCGGAAGGGAACCCATTGGCATGGGCGAAGAAGATCGGCTGAGGCATGACCATCTCGGTTGTCGGCAACGAAGCGGTCATTGTCGAAGGAGCGCTCGACCTGAGCAACGTCTGGACAAGTCATCGTCAAGGGCGATCAGGTCAGGCCGATGATTTCACGACCGAGAGCGAACGGCGCAGACAGGCCTGCAAATAGACCATCTGCTGATCAAGGGCCTCGTAGGCCAGCCGACGCTGCTCGGCCGACATCTCCAGACGCCGCACCAGCAGGCAACTGGCTTGCAGGGACTGCGCCATGCGCTGGGTCGCCTGGTGCAGTTCCTCGAACGTCTCGTGGTCGTGGAACGCGCGCACCAACTGGTCGAGCCGGGCCCCGGCACTGTCGCGCAGCACGCTGTATTCGGCAAAATCCAGCACCCTGTCGTCGCGTACCTTGTCCTTGGTGGTCTGCAGGTTCAGCGAGCGCACCAGCCTCAGGTCGTGAATGGTCATCCGTATCCCCCGGACTCATCATTTGCCACGAACGGTAGCAAGGGGGAAAAAGCCACCACAACTGACAAAAGTGTCAGGTTGTTTTATCCGTCAGGTTGATGCAGTGCCCGCAAGGTCATGCCGCCGGCTAGTGCCCACGCGCCTTCCAGCTCGGCCAGGCTGGCCGTGGAAAACCCCACGGGCTGCTGTACATGGCCGTGCTCGAGCAGGCTGGCCAGTTCACCCACCAACGGCTGGTGACTGACCAGCAGCACGTGCTCCAGGGCAAGCGCATCGAGCTGGTTCAGCACCTCGCGCGGATCGCCCTCGGGCGTCAGCCAGGCTTCGGTACGCACCGCCAGCGGCGCAGCCAGGGCGTGATGAACCAGAGCCGCCGTTTGCTGGGCACGTACGTAAGGGCTGGCGATGATCGCCTGCAATGGCTGGCCGACCAGGTGCGCAGCCGCCTGCACGGCCTGTGCCTGCCCATGGGCGGTGAGCCGGCGCTCGGCATCGCGCGCTGCGTGCGGCTGGGCTTCGCCGTGACGCAGGATCCAGACCTTCACGGCTTCGGCCGGTGACTGGACGGCGAGGCAGCAGGCTTGTGCGGCGCTTCACCTTCTGGCGCCCGCGGCTTTGGCCAGTCGGCGAAGGGCCAAGGCTTGCTGTCGGTCTGGAACATGCCGAAGCGACCGATCTGCGCCAGGTACTGGCTCAGGCTGTCACCCAGGTTCATCAGACCGGCATTGGGCGCGCCATACACCAGGCGATAGATCAACTGCGCCAGCACCAGGGCCGCCAGCAGCAGCTCGGCCAGTTGCCAGACGACGAGAAAGAGCAGCATCCACAGGATGCGCAGGATGATCGATTCGTGCTGCTCGGGGCGGGAAGAGGGATTCACGGAGATGCTCCAAAGGTCAGTTGAAATCGCTGGTGGAGATGAAATCGACGTCGGTCTTGGGTTCGGCGCGCATCAGCCACTCGATCACCTGATCGAGCGTCCGGCCTTCGAAGAGAATCGCATGCAGCCCGGCGACCAGGGGCATGTAGATTTCGAGCGCCTCGGCCTTGGCCTTGAGCACCTTGAGCGTGTTGACCCCCTCGGCCACTTCGCCCAGCCGATTGACGGCGTCCTCCAGGCTCAGCCCTTGCCCCAGGGCGTGGCCGACCTGATAGTTGCGGCTCTTGGGCGAGGAACAGGTGACGATCAGGTCACCCACGCCGGCCAGGCCCATGAAGGTCATGGGATTGGCGCCCTGGCTGACCGCAAAACGCGTCATCTCGGCCAGCGCGCGGGTGATCAGCATGCTCTTGGTGTTCTCGCCCATGCCCAGGGCCACGGCCATGCCGGCGATGATGGCATAGACGTTCTTCAGCGCGCCGCCCAGCTCGACGCCATGACGGTCGGCGCTGGCATAGACCCGGAAGGTACGCCCATGCAGCACGGCCTGGACGCGCTGACACAAGGCCTCGTCCTCGCTCGCCACCACCGTGGCAGTCAAGGCATGCTCGGCGATCTCGCGCGCCAGGTTGGGGCCGGACAACACGCCGATACGTGCCTTGGGTGCGATCTCTTCGAGGATCTGACTCATCAGCTTGAAGCTGTGCGCCTCGATGCCCTTGGTCAGGCTGACCAGCATGCGCCCGTCGAGCAGGGCGGCATGGGGTGCCAGCACGCTGCGCAGCGCGCTCGAGGGCAGCGCGACGAAGATCAGGTCACAGGCCTGCAGCGTGGCCAGCAGGTCGGTGACCGGTTCGACGCCGTCGCGCAGACGGATGCCCTTGAGGTAGCGCGGATTCTCGCGGTGGGTGCGCATCGCCTCGGCCTGCGCCGGGTCACGCATCCACTGCAGCACGCGCACGCCGTTTTCAGCCAGCAGGTTCGCCACCGCCGTGCCGAAACTGCCCCCTCCCAACACCGCTACAGCTTGCTGTCCAGTCATGTTCCATCCGTCAAAAACGCTGTCGATAGGTGATGAAGGCATTATACGGAGCCTGCACGACAGGGCCAGTGACAATCGCCGCTGGGCGGCGCTGGCAAAAGCCGCCGCGTCGGTTAACATGCCCGCCCTCACACTGACCAAGACCACACCGTGCGCGCAGGCTTCCCCTCCCGATCCCTCCTGCTGACCGCTGCCCTGTGCGGGCCGGCGCTGGCCGATGACCTGTTCGTCGACGATCAGGCCCTGCCCGAGGTGCTGACCGCGACACGGTTGCGGCAGTCGCCGGCCACGGTGCCGGGGAGCATGACCGTGCTCGACAGCGCGCTGATCCAGGCCAGCGGTGCGCGGGACATCCCCGAGCTCATGCGGCTGGTGCCGGGCATGATGATCGGCTACGGCGCCGGCAACCAGCCGACCGTCAACTACCATGGCAGCAACGTCAGCGATGCGCGCCGCATGCAGGTGTTGATCGATGGTCGTTCGGTGTATCGCGCCGGCCTGGCGACGGTGGACTGGAGCGACATTCCCGTCGCGCTCGAGGACATCGAGCGCATCGAAGTCTTTCGAGGACCCAACACGGTGAGCTATGGCGCCAATGCCCTGATGGCGGTGGTGAACATCCTGACCCGTCACCCGGCCGACAGCCACGGCACCCGGCTGAAGGTGACCCGTGGCCAGAACGGCATCGCCGACTGGTACGCCAGCCAGGGCCTAAGCTGGGATGGCGGCGACGCGCGTCTGTCGCTGTCGGGCGCGGCAGACGACGGTTTCGACCACGATGCGTTCGGCCATGACTACCGCGACAGCCGACGCCTGAGCCGCTTCAACCTCAGCGCCAGCCAGGCCCTGGCACCTGGGCAGCGTCTCGACTGGCAACTCGCGGCCAAGCAGGGCAGCAATCAGCGCCCTTACACGTATCAGGCGGTCTTCCCCAACGTCGCCGCCGCCGGCAAGGACGCCGATGTCGAGGCCGACGACTACGCCGGCTCGGTGCGCTGGAACCTCGACATCGATCCGCGCCACAGCCTGCACGTGCAGGCCTCCGCGCAGCGGTTCGAACGACGTCAGGTCTGGCGAGCCTGCGATGCGGCACTGTCGTTCAGCCCCGAGCTGACCCGACTCTGGCAACTGGACCCTGGCTTCGCCGAACAGGTGGCGCGTGGCATCACCCACCCGCCCACCAGCACCGACCCGCTACGCCAAGCGCTGCGCGATCGGGTCAAGGATCAATGGGATCGTCAAGGCGGCAGCCAGGTGGTCTGCGGCGATGTCGACCAGAGCACCCGCGAGACCCGCTACGACCTCGAGCTGCAGGACACCCTGAGCCTGACCGACAGCCTGCGCCTGCTCAGCGGTCTGGGCTACCGCTACGACCGCGCCGATTCACAGACCTATTTCAACGGCAGCATGGATGACCAGACCTGGCGAACGTTCGGCCAGCTGGAATGGCGCCTCGATGAACACTGGATACTCCAGGGCGGCGCCATGCTCGAGGACAGCCGCCTGTCCGGCGAGTCGTTCACCCCGCGCGTGGCGCTCAACTACCTCATCACCCCGCGCCATGGTGTACGCCTGGTGTACGCCGAGGCCGTTCGTTCGCCGGACATGTTCGAGAACAACGTCAACTGGAGCTACCGGGTCGACCACCTGACCCCCGCCGCATTCGGTCAACGCCAGGCCGAGTACTTCGTCAAGACCCGCGGGCCGGGCGATCTGGAGCAGGAGCGCATGCGCTCGCGCGAACTCGGCTACAACGGCTATTTCACCGCCCTGGACCTGAACGTCGACCTCAAGCTGTTCCATGACGAAATCACCGGCATGATCAGCGAGCCGCTGCGCAACAACCAGTACATCGCCAGCAACACCAACCGCGCCCGCTTCACCGGCAGCGAAGCGCAGCTCGACTGGCAGGCGACGCTCGAAGACCGGCTGCGCGTGACCTACGCCTACGTCGATGCCTGGGC
This sequence comes from Pseudomonas monteilii, assembly GCA_001534745.1. Lineage (NCBI taxonomy): Bacteria > Pseudomonadati > Pseudomonadota > Gammaproteobacteria > Pseudomonadales > Pseudomonadaceae > Pseudomonas > Pseudomonas alabamensis. The sequence continues at coordinate 1,660,691 of CP013997.1, read as the reverse complement.
CAGCAACCCTGCCGACCGCCAGCTCACCGCACGCAACAGCGGCTCGGTCGCCTGGCTGCGCGAATGGGGCGATGGCTGGTCGAGCGGGCTGTTCTACCTGGGCGACGATGCACTCAACGGCTACCGTTACGAGCGTGCCGACCTGCGCCTGGCCAAACGCCTGCGTTGGCAGGGCACCCGCCTCGAACTGGCCGCGCTGTGGCAGCAGCGGCTGGACGACGAACCCACCACGCTCGTGCAGAACCGCTATGACAGCCGTCGGCGCCTGAGCTTCAGCGCGGAGCTGCAGTTCTGATGAGGCGCTGGGTGTGCCTGGCCTTGCTGACGCTGATCTGCCCGCTGGGTTCGCTTTCGGCGCACGAGGTACTGGTGGTCGGAGCCCGGGAGGAACCTGGCATGCGCGCATTCGCCGACGCCCTGCAAGCACGTCGCCCGGCCGACCATGTGCGCTTCGAAGCCGTGACGCAGCTGCCCCGCCCTGCCCAGCTGACGCCGGAAACGCGGGTGATCCTGCTCGACGCCGACGCGCTGGAATGGCGGCTGGGCGAGCAGGCCGGGCCCCCTGCCCTCGCCTTGCGTGTCAGCCGGGTCCAGGCGCAGCGCCGCCTGGGCCTGGCGCGGCCCGGGTTTCTCAGCCTGTTGTGGAGCGATCCACCCCTGGACCGGCAGTTGCGCCTGATCCGCTACCTGCTGCCATCGGCACGTCGGATCGGGGTGCTGCACGGCAACGACAGCGGCTTTCTGCTGGCCGAGCTCACCCGCGCTGCCGCACCACTCAACCTGGAGATCGTGCCCCAGGCCTGGCCGCAGCCGAGCGACAACCGTCCCTTGCAACAGGTCCTGGCAGGCAGCGACGTCTTGCTCGGAATGGACGATCCGGACGTCTACAACTCGACGACCGCCAAGAACGTGCTGCTGAGCAGCTACGGTCGACAACTGGCCCTGATCGGCCCGAGCGCGGGCTTCGTGCGCGCGGGGGCCCTGGCCACCACCTACAGCGACCAGCAGGACTGGCTGAGCGAGCTCGATCGCCTGCTCGACCGCGCCCCGGCCACCTGGCCGCGCAGTCATTACCCGACGCACTTCGGCGTGCTCGGCAACCAGCAGGTGGCTCGGGCCCTCGGCCTTGGTCCCATCGACACGAAGGCCGCCGAGCTGGCCCTGGCCGAAGAAGGCACACGCCCATGAGCCTACGCCTGAACTGGAACATCCAGACGCGCACGCAGATCATCAGCCTGGGGCCGGCATTGCTGCTGACCCTGATGCTGATCGGCTTCTTCACCTTCGTGCGCATCCAGGACCTGCGCCAGGAGCTCAATCACACCGGGCAACTGATCGCCAGCCAACTGGCGCCGGCCTCGGAGTATGGCGTCATCTCTGGCAACAGCCAGGTGCTCGACAGCCTGATGCGCGCGACCTTGAGCATCCCGCACGTGCGCTTTCTCGAAGTGCAGGATAGCCGCAACCAGATCCTGACCTATGTCGAGCAGCCGGGCGAAAGCACGCCGCGACCGCAACGGATCGAAGTCTTCCAGGCCCCGATCCGCCTGCAGCGCATCGCCTTGGACAACGACTTTCTGGGTCAGGGCAAACCCTCGACGCCGCAGGTCGGTGACGACTACCTGGGCCGGGTGATCGTCGGCATGTCGGACGATGCGTTCAACGAGCGCCAGCAAGAGATCGTCATCAAGGCGATCATCCTGGCGCTGTGCGCGCTGGCCTTCACCTTCGTGCTCGCACGGCGCCTGGCACGCAGCCTGGCCCAACCGATCAGCGACATGGCGCAGACCGTCAAGGCGCTCCAGCAGGGCGATTTCGATACGCCCTTGCCGGTGGTGGACGACAACGAGCTGGGCCGCCTGGCCCGCCACATCAACAGCCTGGCCAGTGCCTTGGACCACGCCAGCCGCGAGCAGCAACAGGCGATCGCCCAGCTGATCCAGGCGCGCGAGGAAGCCGAGCAGGCCAACCGCGCCAAGTCCGACTTCCTGGCCATGATGAGCCATGAGCTGCGCACGCCCATGAACGGGGTACTGGGCATGCTGCAGCTGTTGCAGACCACCGCCCTGACCCACGAGCAGGCCGAGTACACCACGGTCGCCAGCGAGTCCACGGGCCATCTGCTCAAGGTCATCAACGATATCCTCGATTTCTCCCGCCTGGAGCGCACGAGCGTGCAACTCGAGTCGGTCGTGTTCGCCCCGGGCGATCTGGTCAGGCGCTGCGTGCATGCGTTCCAGCACCTGGCGCGGGCGCGTGGGCTGCAGCTGGAGACGCATGTGGCCGAAGGCGTGGATGCCTTGCAGGTCATGGGCGACCCGACCCGGATCCGGCAGATTCTGCTGAACCTGATCGGCAATGCCCTCAAGTTCACCGAGCAAGGGCGCGTCAGCGTCGAGGTGCAGGGGCGCAGGCTCACGGCGCGGACCCTCGAACTGACCTGCGCAGTATGCGACACGGGGATCGGCATCGACCCCTCGCGCCTGGAGGCGATGTTCGTGGCCTTCCAGCAGGCGGACAGTTCGATCTCCCGGCGCTACGGTGGCACAGGCCTGGGGCTGTCGATCGCCCGTACGCTCGCCGAGCGCATGGGCGGCCAGCTGCAGGCGCAGAGCCACGAGCGCCGGGGATCGACGTTCACGCTGACGCTGCCGTTGTCGTTGGCAGACGCCGACGTCGAACGCACCGACATGGCCGAAGGCGATAGCGCCTCGGGTCAGGCGCTCGAAGTGCTGGTGGTCGAAGACAATGCCGTGAACCAGACAGTGACCCTCGCCCTGCTCCACAGCCTGGGTTATCGCACCCAGGTCGCCGTGGACGGACAACAGGCGATCGACGCCGTGGAGCGGCAACGGTTCGACGCGATCCTGATGGACTGCCGCCTGCCGGGCATCGATGGCTTCGCGGCGACACGGCGTATCCGGCACCTGCCCCAGGGCCAGCACGTACCGATCATCGCCCTCACGGCCAGTGCCCTGCCGGGTGATCGCCAGCGCTGTCTGGACGCCGGCATGGACGATTACCTCGGCAAGCCGTTCCAGCGCAGCGATTTGCGACGCGTACTCGATCGCTGGACGTCCGCCGGGACTGCGCCGACTGGCGATAAATGCTAAAGTGCGGCAGTCTTAAAGACTGGACAGGACGCACGTGGCGTCTGAAAATACGTCTTTTCAGTGAACACTTGTACTGGATCACCGATCCACTGTGACTTTCACCACAACGCAATAGTCTACCTGTAGGCTGCCGACCCGATGCCCCTTAGGCTCGGGCCAGGCCGGGAAGATTGCCCCCGCCACCTTGGGGATTATTGAGGAGCTCGCATGACCAAACAAAACGCCTTTACCCGGGAAGACCTGCTGCGCTGCAGTCGCGGTGAGCTGTTCGGCCCAGGTAATGCGCAACTGCCCGCCCCCAACATGCTGATGGTCGACCGCATCACGCACATCAGTGCCGAAGGTGGCAAGTATGGCAAGGGTGAGCTGGTCGCCGAGCTGGACATCAATCCTGACCTGTGGTTCTTCGCCTGCCATTTCGAAGGCGACCCGGTGATGCCAGGCTGCCTGGGCCTGGACGCCATGTGGCAGCTGGTCGGTTTCTTCCTCGGCTGGCAGGACCTGCCAGGCCGTGGCCGTGCGCTGGGTTCGGGCGAAGTGAAATTCTTCGGCCAGGTCCTGCCGACCGCCAAGCAGGTGACCTACAACATTCACATCAAGCGCGTGCTCAAAGGCAAGCTGAACATGGCCATCGCCGATGGTTCGGTCAGCGTCGACGGCCGCGAGATCTACACCGCCGAAGGCCTGCGGGTCGGCGTGTTCACCTCCACTGACAACTTCTAAGGGTTATTCGCATGCGCCGCGTCGTTATCACTGGTCTGGGCATCGTATCGTGCCTGGGCAATGACAAAGCTACCGTCACCGAAAACCTGCGCAACAGCCGTCCGGGCATTCGTTTCAACCCGGAATACAAGGAAATGGGGCTGCGTAGCCAGGTGTCCGGCTCGATCGACCTCAACCTCGAAGAACTGATCGACCGCAAGGTCTTCCGCTTCGTCGGTCACGCTGCCGCCTACGCCTACCTGGCGATGGCCGATGCGATCAAGGACTCGGGCCTGAGCGAAGAGCAGGTGTCGAACCCGCGTACCGGCCTGATCGCCGGTTCCGGCGGCGCGTCGACCCTGAACCAGATGGAAGCGCTGGACATCCTGCGCGAGAAAGGCGTCAAGCGCGTCGGCCCCTACCGGGTCACCCGCACCATGAGCAGCACGGTCTCGGCCTGCCTGGCCACGCCGTTCAAGATCAAGGGCCTGAACTACTCCATCGCCTCGGCCTGCGCCACCAGCGCGCACTGCATCGGCACCGCCATGGAGCAGATCCAGATGGGCAAGCAGGACATCGTCTTCGCCGGTGGTGGCGAGGAAGAGCACTGGAGCCAGTCGTTCCTGTTCGATGCCATGGGCGCCCTGTCGAGCAAGCGCAACGAGACGCCTGAACTGGCCTCCCGTGCCTACGACGCAGACCGCGACGGCTTCGTCATCGCGGGCGGCGGCGGCATGGTGGTGGTCGAGGAACTCGAGCATGCCCTGGCCCGTGGCGCGAAGATCTACGCCGAAATCGTGGGCTACGGCGCCACGTCCGACGGTTACGACATGGTCGCCCCGAGCGGTGAAGGCGCCGTGCGCTGCATGCAGATGGCACTGTCCACCGTCGACACCCCCATCGACTACCTGAACACCCACGGCACCTCCACGCCAGTGGGCGACGTCGCCGAGATGAAGGGCGTGCGCGAACTGTTCGGCGACAAGGCACCGAAGATCAGCTCGACCAAGAGCCTGTCCGGCCACTCGCTGGGCGCTGCCGGTGTGCACGAGGCGATCTACTGCATGCTGATGATGGAGAACAACTTCATCGCCGGCTCGGCCAACATCGACGAGCTGGACCCTGCGGTTGCCGATCTGCCGATCGCTCGCCAGACCGAAGAAAACGCCAAGATCGACACGGTCATGAGCAACAGCTTCGGCTTCGGCGGCACCAATGCCACGCTGGTGCTCAAGCGCTGGCAGGGTCAGTAACACCTCCCTGGCAACACGCAACGCCCCGCCTGGTTCGCGACCTGAGCACCCTGCTCACGCGAACCAGGCGGGGCGTTTGCGTTTCAGCCTGCCTGCGGCAGGTCACTTGGCCGTGGGCAGCAGCGCCAGGAAGTTGTCCTTGGCGACTCGGCGTGCCACAGGCTCGGGCAGCGCATCGAGGAATACGTCGAAGCCGTGCATCTGCTCGCCCAGGCTGCCGAAGCGACCGACCACGTCCGAACCCACCATGAAACGATCGGGAAAGCGCTTGACCAGGTCGACCCAGGCTTGACGAGGCTTGCCCTGCTCATCCAGCAGGTAGGGTTCACGCATGCTCCAGGACAGGTCGATGAACAGGTTGGCATGTTGCTCCAGCAACCGGGTGACCTCGGGCAACAGGAACGCCATCTGCGTCTGGTGACGGTGGATTTCCAGGCTGGCACCGGCGTGGGCCCAGATGAAACGCGTGTTCGGGTGCTTGCCCAGCGGCTCTTCGATCTCGGCCAGGTACAACGGGTTGCGCTCGCGCTTGGACGTGATGTTCGAGTGCACCAGCACGGGCAGGTCGCGCTTGGCGGCCAGCGTGTAGATCAGGTCCATCGCTTCGTTGTTGGCCCGTGGCGTGTCGCCACTGGTCAAGGCCGTCAGGTCGTCGTGTCGCGTGAAGACCTCGCCCAGGCCCTGCCACAGCCCCGGATACAGGTCGAGCATGCGCTCGACATGGGCGGCGGCGTTCTTGTCGACAGGGTTGAAACCGCTCAGAAAGGGATGAAAGCGCCGGCGCTGCTCAGGTGGCAACTCTTGTAGGGCAGCCGCCACATACACGTCCGTGGCGCTGTACCAGTACGCCGCCGCATCGTCACCGGCGTAGTAACGCGGACGCTTGGGTTCGTCTTCGTGCCATTTCTTCGCTACGGGGATGCCTGAAATCATCGAGTGCTCGATGCCGGCAGCATCCATGGCCTTCAACAGCGCCGGCATGCCTTCGCTTTCCTGAAAGAAGTCCACGTAGTGCAGATGGGCGTCACTGTAACGGTACTCACGCCCCAGGGCTGGCTGGCACAGCAGGATGGCCAGCGTCATCAGGGTCAGGGTCTTGCCGCGCATGCCTCGGTCCTAGGAAATTTACCGCTGAGGTAGACCGAAAGGGGCATGCGTCGGTTCAGCGAGGCTGGCAAGAAAGGCTCGAAGCCGACTCAATCGACCAGGCCAGCATCCTTGAGCGCGGTCAGGGCAGCAGACCAGCGCGGCTGTGCACGGTAGTCGGTACTGGCCGTGCCGCGTCCGCGCATGCGGGCGATACGGGGCGGAGGGCGCACGCCCAGACGCTGGGCAGCGGACAAGGCCAGTTCGGCCGCTGCACGGTCATTGCAGACCAGCCCCATGTCGCACCCGGCCGTGAGCGCAGCTTCGATGCGGCTGGCGGCATCGCCGACCACATGGGCACCAGCCATCGACAGGTCGTCGCTGAAAATCACACCCTCGAAGCCCAGCTCGCCGCGCAGGATGTCCTGCAACCAGCGGCGTGAGAAACCGGCCGGCAGCGTGTCGACCTGAGGGTAGATGACGTGCGCCGGCATCACGGCGGCCAGTTGATCGCCCAGCCGGGCGAACGGCACCATGTCCACCGCTCGCAACGTGTCGAGGCTGCGCTCATCGGTCGGAATGGCCACGTGCGAGTCCGCTTCGGCCCAGCCGTGGCCAGGGAAATGCTTGCCACAAGCCGCCATGCCTGCGGCGTTCATGCCGTCGATGAATGCGCCGGCCAGCTCCACCACACGCTGTGGATCACCCTCGAAGGCACGGCGACCGACCACGGCACTGCGCTGGTGGTCGAGATCGAGCACGGGCGCGAAACTCAAGTCCAGGCCCACCGCCAGCACCTCGGTCGCCATCAGCCAACCACAGGCCTCAGCCAGAGACGAAGCATTGGCGCACTCACCGATGTCGCGCATGGCGGGCAACCGCACGAAACCCTGACGCAGGCGCTGGACGCGCCCGCCTTCCTGATCGACTGCCAGGATCAGGTCAGGGCGCACGGCGCGGATGGAGGCACACAGCTCGCGCACCTGCCGCGGGCTGTCGATGTTGCGTGCAAAGATGATCAGGCCCGCCACTTCGGGCTGACGCAGCAGGTGCCGGTCCTCGGCGGTCAGCCAGGTACCGGCGATGTCCACCATCAGGGAGCCTTGCAGGCCAATGGGCATGTTGAATCCTTAGCGCGAAACGCAGCGTACGAAAAATGGAGAAGCGCCCGCCCCTGCCGCGGCATGAGACCACGAACGGAGCGCGCCGCCGCGCAGCTTAGCCGAGCCGGACGAAGACGCCCAGCCTTGCAGCGACACGCGGCGTGTGGTCCTCAGGCCTTGGCAGGGCTCGACTTGCTGCGTGGCCGCACCTGGGCAGCGGCCATGGCGGCGTCGGTCACCCCGCTGTCGGCGCGCATGCCGGCGGCCAGGAACGGCACCATCAGGCGCATCACCTGCTCGATGGAGGTATCGACCCCGAACTCGGTTTCGGAAATGGCGCGCAAGGCCTTGATGCCGGACATGCTGAAGGCGGCCGCGCCCAGCATGAAATGCACGCGCCAGAACAGTTCGAGGGGAGGAATACGCGGCGCGGCCTCGTTCACCAGCTGCATGTACCGGCGAAAGACCTTGCCATACATGTCTTCCAGGTAGCGGCGCAGGTGCCCCTGGCTTTCGCTGAAGGCAAGGCCCAGCAGACGCATGAAGATCGACAGGTCATTGTTGCTGCGCGGCTGTACGGCCAACGCCTGCTCGACCAGCATCTCCAGCAGCGCCTCGAGGCTGTCCTGACGCTCGGGGCGTGCCTGCCGCTGCTCGAGCTCGCGCTCGAGGCTGGCGCAGAACGGGCCGAGAAAGCGCGAAAAGACGGCCTGGATCAGCGCCTTCTTCGAGCCGAAGTGGTAATTTACCGCAGCCAGATTGACACCGGCCTTGCTGGTGATCAGGCGCAGAGAGGTTTCCGCGAACCCTTTTTCCGCGAACAGCTGCTCTGCCGCATCGAGGATGCGTTCGACAGTTTCCGATTGAGCCATGACCTTTCCGCCCGCAAACAGTTGTTTGAAACATACGTTTCATTCCCTGCCGCTGTCAAGGCCATATGACCGATGAGTCAGCGCTCATTGCTCTTGCGCATCGAACCCTGGCGCACCTCCTGTCCTGAGAATCGGACGACCGTTCGCAAGTTCGTGCTTGCAGCGACTCCACCCCTGTATATAATCCCAGTCACTGTATAAAAAGCCAGAGCCCACGCCATGCTGAAACTGACGCCACGCCAAGCCGAAATCCTGGCCTTCATCAAGCGCTGCCTTGAAGACAATGGATTTCCCCCCACTCGCGCCGAGATCGCTCAGGAGCTGGGCTTCAAGTCGCCCAACGCCGCCGAGGAACACCTCAAGGCCCTGGCGCGCAAGGGTGCCATCGAAATGACGCCCGGCGCCTCCCGCGGCATTCGCATCCCCGGCGCAGACACCAAGGAAGAGCCCGGCCTTCCCGTCGTTGGCCGTGTGGCAGCAGGGGCGCCCATCCTGGCCCAGCAACACATCGAGCAGTCCTGCAACATCAACCCCGCTTTCTTCCACCCTCGCGCCGACTACCTGCTGCGGGTGCATGGCATGAGCATGAAGGACGTCGGCATCTACGATGGCGACCTGCTGGCGGTGCACACCTGCCGTGAAGCGCGCAATGGCCAGATCGTCGTGGCACGCATTGGCGACGAAGTGACGGTCAAGCGCTTCAAGCGCGAAGGGACCAAGGTCTGGCTGCTGGCCGAAAACCCGGATTTCGCCCCGATCGAAGTGGACCTCAAGGACCAGGATCTGGTGATCGAAGGCTTGAGCGTCGGCGTGATACGTCGCTGACAGGAGGCACCATGCAACCCACCGCACAATCGGCCAGGCCTACACAATTGCCTTTGTTCGAAGCCTTCTTGGCACAACCGGTCCTACCCGGTTTCAAGACTCGGGAGCCTGTGGCGCCCGAGTACCGGCCCGAGCACTTCAGTGAACTGGCCCTGCGCGGTGCGCAGGCCCATTGCCAGAGCCTGCTCGCGCCCGTGCTGCGCGAACTCAGCGAGGAGCAGGATGCACGCTGGCTGACCCTGATCGCGCCACCGGTCAGCCTGACCCACGCCTGGTTCAGGGAGGCGGGGCTGAACCGCGAACGCATTCTGCTGCTGCAACCCCGCGGTACCCAGAGCGCCCTGCAACTGGCCAGCGAAGCCCTGCGTCTGGGCCGTAGCCACACCGTGGTGAGCTGGCTCGGCAACGTCAACGCCGCTGCACGTCAACAGCTTGTCCGCGCCGCCATGATGGGGAATGCACAAAGCCTGAACATCCGCTTCGGCTGATGCTCAGGGGTTTGTCTTGATCGAGGATCGTCTCGACAGGTTCGGGGCCTCCAGGCCCCGTCACCTCAATGCAGAACGCGCGGGCCTTCTTCCTGCTCCAGCTCGCCTTCTACCAGGCGACCTGCCATCTGCACGCCGACGCTCAACATTGCCTTGGCCACTTCGACATGCTGACCTTGCAGAAAGACCTTGGCGTCCTCGGAGAAATCCAGAATGACCAGGGACCCTTCATCTTCGGCACGGCGCAGCTCGATGCGGCCATCCGGCAATTCGACAATTTCCAGAAACGACGTTGACATAAAAGACTGTTCTCCACGTAAGGCGGGCATTGTAGCAGCCAGTGTGGCCATCAGCACTCACTGAGCGCGTCGCGGAAACGTCGAACCACGTCTTTCAGGCTGTGCCGCCAGTGCTCCAGCTCTTCGCGCGATACCACCGGGGAGGCGGGCTCATCCAGGTTGATCGCCTGGATCAGGGGTTGGGTCACATCCCCCTTGGATGCCTTCTTCGCCTGCGCTGGCAGGTACAAACCGTTGTAGGTGCGCAGCAGGCAGGCCAGCCAGGTTTCGCGGTTGTGGGCCAACTCGAGCAGCTCGGCCACTTCGGGGATGGCAAGATCACGCAGCGCCGGCTCGGCAAGCAGCGCCTCGACGCGGGGTTCTGCAGACGGCGTCAGACGGTAAAAGCCGGCAATCTCCTGACACAATCCCAACAAGGCGCCGTACAGGTGGAAGACGGCCGCTTCCCGCTCGGCCTGAACCAAGCCCTGTGCGTTCATGGCCTGGCTTGCCTGTGCCTTGCCCATGGATTCCAGGGCCAGCCCGGCGAAGAACAGTTTCTGGTTGGTACGGGTGTAGAGTTCCTGGGCCATCACGGTGCCCTCCTGGGGCCTTCGAGCGATGAGCCAGTGTCGGTGATCAGGCGCCACCCAGGCAAGCGCGAATACGACCCCGACAGATCATGGTTCGCCCAAGGCGGTGGCGCAACAGCAGGCAGGATGGCAGGCGGTCACGACGAGGTGACCGCCCGCTGCACTCAGCGCTTGTCTTCGACCTTCCAGGCCCCGCCGTCGTAGAACGCTTTCCACCCGGTCGGTTTGCCGTCGACTTCGGACTGCACGTACTGCTCCTTGGTCTTGCGGCTGTAGCGGATGACCGTAGGACGCCCTTCGGGGTCTTTCTGCGGCGCTTCGCAAAGGAAGTGGTACTTGGGATCGATTTCGTCCTTGTGCGGGACGATCTCCATCACCAGCGGCGCGCGGGTCTCGCGGTTCTTCGGGAACTGGCTGGCCGCCAGAAACAGGCCCGATGCCCCATCACGCAGCACGTAGGTGTCGTCGACCTTCTCGCACTTGAGCTCGGGCATCTTCACCGCGTCCATCTTCGGCGGAGCGGCTTCGCCACTCTTGAGCAGCTTGCGGGTGTTCTTGCACGCCGGGTTGGTGCACCCGAAGAACTTGCCGAAGCGGCCTGTCTTGAGCTGCATCTCGCTGCCGCACTTGTCGCACTCGATGCTCGGGCCTTCGTAGCCCTTGATCCGATAGCTGCCCTCTTCGATCTCGTAGCCTGGGCAATCAGGGTTGTTGCCGCAGATGTGCAGCTTGTGCTTCTCGTCGAGCAGGTAGGCATCCATGGCCGTGGCGCAGATCGGGCAACGGTGCTTGCTGCGGAGCACGCGCGACTCGGACTCACCCTCGTCATCCTCGGCGATCTCGTCGCCCGGCACCAAGTTGACGGTGGCCTTGCAGCGTTCCTTGGGAGGCAGGCTGTAGCCCGAGCAGCCCAGGAACACGCCCGTGGAGGCGGTACGGATCATCATCGGACGCCCGCATTCCTTGCACGGAATGTTGGTCAAGGTCGGCAGGTTGGCGCGCATGCCGCTCTCGGCGGACTCGGCGTGCTGCAGTTTCTTGCTGAAATCGCCGTAGAACTCGTCAAGGACGTTCTTCCAGTCGCGCTCGCCCTGCGCCACGTCGTCGAGGTTTTCTTCCATGCCGGCGGTGAAACCATAGTCCATCAGGTTGGCGAAGCTTTCGCCCAGGCGTTCGGTGACGATATCGCCCATCTTTTCCGAGTGGAAACGACGGTTGTGCAAGGTCACGTAACCCCGGTCCTGAATGGTCGAGATGATCGCCGCATAGGTGGACGGACGGCCGATGCCGCGCTTTTCCATTTCCTTGACCAGACTGGCTTCGGTGAACCGCGCCGGTGGCTTGGTGAAATGCTGGCTCGGGTCGAGCTGGAGCAGCTCGAGCGCTTCACCCTTGGTCATTTCAGGCAGCACGTCGTCCTCGCCGGGACGGCTTTGCTGTGGCAGCACACGGGTATAACCATCGAACTTGAGGATGCGCCCCTTGGCACGCAGCTCGAACTCACCGGCCGCCACGGTCACGCTGGTCGACAGGTACTGCGCCGGTGGCATCTGGCAGGCCAGGAACTGGCGCCAGATCAGCTCGTAGAGACGCTCGGCATCACGCTCCATGCCACTGAGCTTGCTCGGGTGCGTGTTCACGTCGGACGGGCGAATGGCTTCGTGAGCCTCCTGCGCGCCTTCCTTGCTGCCGTAGACCACCGGCGACTCCGGCAGGTACTGCTTGCCGAACTCCTGCTCGATGTACTCGCGCGCCATGCTCACCGCGTCGACCGACAGGTTGGTGGAGTCGGTTCGCATGTAGGTGATGTAGCCCGCTTCGTACAAGCGCTGCGCCATCATCATGGTCTTCTTCACGCCGAAGCCCAGACGGTTGCTGGCGGCCTGCTGCAGGGTCGAGGTGATGAAAGGTGCCGATGGCTTGCTGCTGGTCGGACGGTCTTCACGCTTGACGATGCTGTAGCTGGAGGCCTTGAGCTTGTCCAGCGCGGCCATGGCCTGGGCTTCGTTCAGCGGCCGGAAGGCTTCGCCGTTCTCGCGGGCCACGTCGAAACGCACCTTGGCGCCGCGCGTGGTGCCAAGGTCGGCGTGGATTTCCCAGTATTCTTCAGGGTTGAAGGCACGGATCTCACGCTCACGCTCGACCACCAGCTTGACCGCTACCGACTGCACCCGACCGGCCGACAGCCCACGGGCGATCTTCGACCAGAGCAGGGGCGACACCATGTAGCCCACCACGCGGTCGAGGAAACGACGCGCCTGCTGGGCATTGACCCGGGCGATGTCGAGTTCGCCAGGTTGAGCGAAGGCCTCCTGGATGGCTTTCTTGGTGATCTCGTTGAACACCACGCGCTTGTAGCGACTGTCATCGCCCCCAATGGCCTCGCGCAAGTGCCAGGCGATGGCCTCCCCTTCGCGGTCAAGGTCGGTCGCGAGATAGATGGTGTCGGCGTCCTTGGCCAGGCGCCGCAACTCGTCGATGACCTTTTCCTTGCCCGGCAGGATCTCGTACTTGGCTTTCCAGCCATGGTCCGGGTCGACGCCCATGCGATTGATCAGCTGCTTGCGCGCCTTTTCCTTCGGCGACAGGACCGGCCCTTCGGCCGCAGCCTTGCCGCGCTTGGCGGCAAGCTCCTTGGACGCGCTGGCCGAACCGCTGGTGGGAAGGTCGCGGATATGGCCGATACTCGACTTCACCACGTACTGGTTGCCCAAGTACTTGTTGATGGTCTTGGCCTTGGCCGGGGATTCCACTATGACCAGCGATTTGCCCATGGATCGGATAATTCCTGAAAAGCTGAAAAGAAAAACGCGCCAGGTGCTCGACGCGGCACCGCTATATATAGTGGCAACAGAGTGAGGTCAAGCGCGGGAGTTCAACCGGTCGCCTTGCCGAGCGTCGCCAAGGGGCTCTCCTGCGGCTCGATCAGCGCGAAACGCGCCACCGATTCCCCATCGACCTCGACCTGCTCCTGGAACATGGCCAAGGGACGTACCCACAAGCCGAACTCACCATACAGCGCCTGGTAGAACACCAGCCACTCTTCGGTTTCAGAGTGTTGCGCGGTGCCGAGCACGCGGTACTCGGGCCCTTTGTAATGACGATAGATGCCTGGCTGAATGTGCATGCTGCCTTCTCGTGAATCGGATCGAAAAAAAACCGGGGCATCGAGCCCCGGTCATGGTCATCCCGCGGGGATCAAACGCGCTCGAACACCGTGGTGATGCCTTGGCCAAGGCCGACGCACATGGTCGCCACGCCCAGCGTGCCGCCATTCTGCTTCATGACGTTGAGCAGCGTGCCTGAAATACGGGCACCGGAGCAACCGAAAGGATGGCCCAGGGCGATCGCACCGCCGTGCAGGTTGACCTTTTCGTTCATCTGGTCGAGCACCTTGAGGTCCTTGAGCACCGGCAGGGCCTGCGCGGCGAAGGCTTCGTTGAGCTCGAAGAAGTCGATGTCGGCGATGGTCAGACCGGCACGCTTGAGCGCTTTCTGGGTCGCCGGAACCGGCCCGTAGCCCATGATGGCCGGATCCACCCCGGCCACCGCCATCGAGCGGATCACTGCCATCGGCTGGATGCCCAGGTCCTGGGCGCGCTGGGCCGACATCACGATCATGCACGACGCGCCATCGGTGATCTGCGAGGAGGTGCCCGCGGTCACGGTGCCGCCCTTGGGATTGAAGGCCGGCTTCAGCGCCGCCAGGCCTTCGAGGGTGGTTTCCGGACGGATGGTCTCGTCGTAGTCGAAGACCTTGAGGAAGCCCTGCTCGTCATGCCCTTGCATGGGGATGATCTCGTCCTTGAACTTGCCCTCGACCGTGGCCTTGTGGGCCAGCTGATGCGAACGCAGGCCGAACAGGTCCTGCTGCTCACGGGTGATGCCGTGCATCCGGCCCAGCATCTCGGCCGTCAGGCCCATCATGCCCGAGGCCTTGGCCGCGTGCAGCGACAGGTGCGGGTTGGGATCGACACCGTGCATCATGCTGACGTGGCCCATGTGCTCCACGCCGCCGACCACGAATACATCGCCGTTACCGGTCATGATGGCCTGAGCGGCGGTGTGCAGCGCGCTCATGGAGGAGCCGCACAGACGGCTGACGGTCTGCGCGCCGCTGGTGTGCGGGATCGGCGTCAGCAGCGAGGCCATGCGCGCGATGTTCCAGCCCTGCTCCAGGGTCTGGTTGACGCAGCCCCAGATCACGTCCTCGACTTCCTTGGGATCGACCTTGGCGTTGCGCTGCAGCAGCTGGGTGATCAGGTGCGCCGACATGTCTTCGGCGCGGGTGTTGCGGTGCATGCCGCCTTTGGAGCGGCCCATGGGTGTGCGACCGAAGTCGACGATTACCACGTCTCTTGGATTCAGGCTCATACGTTATCTCTCGCTCAGTCTCGAAGGGTCGCTCAACCAAAGAACCGCTGGCCGGTGCGGGCCATTTCACGGAGTTTCTCGGTGGGTTGGTAAAGCGGCCCAAGCTCGGCATAGCGGTCGGCCAGGGCAACGAACTCGGCGACGCCGATCGAATCGATGTAGCGCAGTGCGCCACCGCGGAAAGGAGGGAAGCCGATGCCGTACACCAGGCCCATGTCGGCCTCGGCAGCGGTCTCGACGATGCCGTCTTCCAGGCAGCGCACGGTTTCCAGGCACAGCGGGATCATCATCCAGTTGATGATGTCATCGTCACTCAGCTCGCGGTGCTCGGTGATGATCGGCTGCAGCACGTCGAGCACCGCCGGGTCGGCGACCTTCTTCGGCTTGCCGCGCTTGTCGGTTTCGTAGGCGTAGAAGCCTTTGCCGTTCTTCTGGCCCAGGCGCTTGGCGTCGTACAGGGCATCGATGGCGGTACGCTGGGTGTCTTTCATGCGGTCGGGGAAGCCCTCGGCCATCACGTCACGACCGTGGTGGCCGGTGTCGATGCCGACCACGTCCATCAGGTACGCCGGGCCCATGGGCCAGCCAAAGCGTTCCATCACCTTGTCGATGCGCACGAAGTCCACGCCGGCACCCACCAGGCGAGCGAAGCCGCCGAAGTACGGGAACAGGACACGGTTGACCAGGAAGCCCGGGCAGTCGTTGACCACGATGGGGTTCTTGCCCATCTTGCGGGCGTAGGCGACGGTGGTGGCGACCGCGACATCGCTGGACTTCTCGCCGCGGATCACTTCCACCAGCGGCATCATGTGCACCGGGTTGAAGAAGTGCATGCCAACGAAGTTTTCCGGGCGCTTGAGCGCCTGGGCCAGCAGGTTGATGGAGATGGTGGAGGTGTTGGAGGCGAGGATGGCGTCGTCACGCACCTGCCCTTCGACCTCGGCCAGCACGGCCTGCTTGACCTTGGGGTTCTCGACCACGGCCTCGACCACGATGTCGACGTGTCCGAAGTCGCCATAGGAGAGCGTCGGGCGGATGGCGTTGAGCGCCTCGGCCATCTTCTCCGTGGTCAGACGGCCCTTCTCGACACGGCTGCCCAGCAGCTTGGAGGCCTCGCTCAAGCCGAGCTGGACGGCTTCTTCGCGGATGTCCTTCATCAGGATCGGTGTGCCCTTGACCGCTGACTGGTAGGCGATGCCGCCCCCCATGATCCCGGCGCCGAGCACGGCGGCCTGCTTGACGTCATGGGCGATCTTGTCGTGGATCTTGGCCTTGCGCTTGAGCTCCTGATCGTTGAGGAACAGCCCGATCAGGCTTTCGGCGACCGAGGTCTTGGCCAGCTTGGCAAAACCTGCCGCCTCGATCTCCAGCGCCTTGTCGCGCCCGAAGTTGGCGGCTTTCTGGATGCTCTTGATGGCCTCGACCGGGGCCGGGTAGTTCGGCCCGGCCTGCCCGGCGACGAAGCCCTTGGCGGTCTCGAAGGCCATCATCTGCTCGATGGCGTTGAGCTTGAGCTTTTCCAGCTTGGGCTGGCGCTTGGCCTGGAAGTCCAGCTCGCCGCTGATGGCACGCTTGATCAGGTCCAGGGCAGCGGCGCGCAGCAGCTCGGGGGCGACCACGACATCGACGGCGCCGACCTTGAGGGCGTCCTCGGCACGGTTTTCCTTGCCGGCGGCGATCCACTCGATGGCATTGTCGGCGCCGATCAGGCGCGGCAGACGCACGGTACCGCCAAAGCCCGGGTAGATGCCCAGCTTCACTTCCGGCAGGCCGATCTTGGCACTGCTCGACATGACCCGATAGTCCGCCGCCAGGCACATCTCCAGGCCGCCACCGAGGGCAATGCCGTTGATGGCCGCCACGGTAGGCACCGGCAGGTCCTCGAAGGCATTGAAGATCCGGTTGGCGTCCAGGCTGCCGGCCACCAGTTCAGCCTCGGGCAGCTTGAAGTTCTCGACGAATTCGGTGATGTCGGCACCGACGATGAACACATCCTTGCCACTGCTGACGATCACGCCCTTGATGGAAGCGTCGGCCTTCACCGCCTCGACGGCCTGGCGCAACTCTTCCAGGGTCAGGCGGTTGAATTTGTTGACGGACTCACCCTTGAGGTCGAAGCGCAATTCGACGATGCCGCTTTCGAGCGCCTCAACCGTGATGGCTTTACCTTCGTAAATCATCCACTGATCTCCAATATGGAAGCTGAACGTTACGCGTCGACCGCTGGTGGGGCGGGCCTTGCCTGCCGTGGTACCAGGTGCACCCATCGCCGCGCGAATCGGGTCATGGCAGAGCGTTTCACCGACAAACGCTCAATTCATACGCCCGTTTGACTTGGGGTGCGCACACATTCTCCGAAATGCGGAGGCTTGTCAAATGCTGGCGGATGCAGACGATTTGCGACCTTTTGGTCACGTTATGCCTGATGAGACACGATAGCGGCTGAGGGAGGGTGTGCCAGTGTGCGCAAGGCCGAAGGTGCGCTTCGCTGGCAGGTCAGGCAGCGGCCTGCTCACGCAGAGGACGTGGCGATGGCTGGAAGGAGCCGAGCTTTTACGGATGATGATCTTTGGAATCGCTGCCCCATGAGCATGCCACAGCAAGACCGGCGGCCACGGACCTTGTGAGAGCAGCTGTCTTTTTTCTACTCGTTACATGCCAGACCGCATGGGCTAATGTGTGGGCCCAGCGGACCCAAATCGCGGCCGGTCTGACGCCCCGGCTGGGGCCGTTCACCCGTAGTTACACCGCAGTAGTAGAGGCGATCGCGGTACTGTAGGGCTTGCCCGCGATGCAGGCGGCGCCTGACAGGGCCTTATCGCTGGCAAGCCAGCTCCCACCTAGACCTCTGCAGCCTGCCGATGTCGGCATGGCTGCGCAAGCAGCTTGTGGGAGTCCGCCCTCCGCCTTGGCGCCGCGCTATCGCGCAGAAAACATGGCGATAGCTGGCAGGATCCGAAGCTTCATTGCTAATCAATTTTAGGGCCGCCTTGCGGCCCATCGCGGCACAGGGGCCGCTCCTACACCCGTAGTCCCACCGCGCGGTTGCAGGCTATCGCGGTCACCTGTGGGAGCGGCCCCTGTGCCGCGATTGGGCCCGCAGGGCTCACAAAATTCTAAAATTATTTCCTTTGAAATCAACAAGCTATTTTTTGTTCTATAAGAGCTGGCTTGCTCGCGATGCAGGCGGCGCCTGACAGGGCCCTATCGCTGGCAAGCCAGCTCCCACCTAGACCTCTGCCGCCTGTCGATGTCGACATGGCTGCGCAAGCAGCTTGTGTGCGGGCTTGCCCGCGATAGTGTCCGGTCCGTCACCGCCCTCATGGGCGAGCAAACTTTCACACAGCATCAAGCCAGCGTATTCAACGCCCAGGCGATGTCCTGCAGCACCGACTCCTCGCCGCGTTCCGACCAGCACAACGCGATCATGCGTGTATCCGCTTCGATCTTGTAGACGCTCTCGGGCAACCGCGCCAGCACCTCCATCACCCGAGGATCGGCACAGGGCTCGCGCCAACGGTCGAGCCAGGTGCCTGGCGTGACCTGCCAATAACACCACTGGTCCTGACGGCCCCGGCGACGTGCGCGATGATACTGGGGACACGGGCTCGGCGCGTCCCGCTCCATCCAGTGCGGCCACTGCTGGGGAGCCAGTTGCATGACCATCCCCCGGCGCCGGGCCTCCAGGCGCAGGCTCATCTGCTCGCTCTGTTTGCGCGAAGGACGCAGCCAGGCGAGCGGACTGAGAATCAGCGCGAGGATTGACACAACCAGCCATACCGTCATATCTGTACGTCCTACAATGCGTTGTGAATGAGCGGGTTAGCCGGCCTTGCCATGGCCAGCCGAATACCGACTCTACTGGAATCTTTGCACTTGCCAGGAGCACCTACCATGTCCTACACCCACCTGCTGGTCGCGGTCGACCTGACCGAAGAATGCGATCCGGTGATCAAGCGCGCGATGGCCCTCGCCCAGCCCGCCGGCGCCAAGGTCTCCCTGGTCCACATCGTCGAACCCATGGCCATGGCCTTTGGCGGCGATGTGCCGATGGATCTGTCGCAATTGCAGCAGCAACAGTTCGACCAGGCCAAGGCGCGCCTGGATCGGCTGTTCGCCAAGTACCCTGGCATCGCGCGTGGTGACTCGCACTTGAAATATGGGCAACCGCGTCAGGAAATCCATGATTTGGCCACCGAACAGGGCTGTGACCTGATCGTGGTAGGCAGCCATGGGCGCCATGGCCTGGCCTTGCTGCTGGGCTCGACAGCCAATGACGTGCTGCACGGCGCACCGTGCGATGTGCTGGCGGTACGCCTGCAAAAGGACTGACGGCGCATGGCCGACCCGGCACCTGCCGGGTCGGCGAGCCTGTTCAGGCCTCGAGTTCGGCCCACCGCTCGACCAGCGTGTCCAGTTCGGCCTGCAGCGCCTCGAGACGCGCCAGCACCGCCGAGGTCTCGCCGATCGGACGCTGGTAGAACGCCGCGCTGCCGACTTCCTCCTGCACCTGGGCGATCTGCTGCTCCACCGCATCGATCTGACCCGGCAGGGCCTCAAGCTCGCGCTGTAGCTTGTAGCTGAGCTTCTTCTTGGCACCGGCCTCGGCAGGCGCAGGGGCCGGTGCCTCGGAAGCCTCGGCCACCGGCTTGACCACCGCGCTGTTGAGCTCCGACTTGCCGGACTTGCTCTCGGCCACGCCCAGCAGCTTGGCCGAGCCACCCTGACGGATCCAGTCCTCGTAACCGCCGACGTACTCGCGCACGCGACCCTCGCCTTCGAACACCAGGGTGCTGGTCACCACGTTGTCGAGGAAGGCCCGGTCGTGGCTGACCATCAGCACGGTGCCCTTGTAGGCCGACAGGACCTCTTCGAGCAATTCGAGGGTCTCGACGTCCAGGTCGTTGGTCGGTTCGTCGAGCACCAGCAGGTTGGCCGGCTTGCTGAACAGCTTGGCCAGCAGCAGACGCGCACGCTCGCCACCGGACAACGCCTTGACCGGCGTACGCGCGCGCTGCGGGCTGAACAGGAAGTCGCCCAGGTAGCTCAGCACGTGCCGGTTCTGCCCGTCGATTTCGATGAAGTCGCGCCCTTCGGCCAGGTTGTCGATGACGGTCTTCTCGAGGTCGAGCTGGTGACGCATCTGGTCGAAATAGGCCACTTCCAGACGCGTGCCGCGCTCGATCTTGCCGCTGGTGGGCTCCAGATCGCCCAGCATGAGCTTGAGCAAGGTGGTCTTGCCGGTGCCGTTGGCGCCGAGCAGACCGATCCGATCCTGGCGTTGCAGGACCATGGAGAAGTCCTTGACCAGGTGCGGGCCACCGGGGTGGGCGAAGCTCACGTTCTCGAGCAGCATCACCTGCTTGCCGGATTTTTCGGCCGACTCGATCTGCAGGTTGGCCTTGCCCTGGCGTTCGCGTCGCTGGCTGCGCTCGACGCGCAGCTCCTTGAGCGCACGCACGCGGCCTTCGTTACGGGTGCGGCGCGCCTTGATGCCCTGGCGGATCCACACTTCTTCCTGGGCCAGGCGCTTGTCGAACAGCGCGTTGGCGGTCTCTTCGGCGGCCAGCATGGCTTCCTTGTGGACCAGGAAGCTGGCGTAGTCGCCGTTCCAGTCGATCAGCCCGCCGCGGTCCAGTTCGAGGATGCGCGTGGCCAGGTTCTGCAGGAAGGAACGGTCGTGGGTAATGAACAGCACCGCGCCGTTGAAGGTGCTCAGGGCCTCTTCGAGCCAGGCGATGGCCCCGATGTCCAGGTGGTTGGTCGGTTCGTCGAGCAGCAGCAGGTCGGGCTCGGAGACCAGCGCCTGGGCCAGCAGGACACGACGGCGCCAGCCGCCGGACAATTCGGCGAGGGTCTTGTCGGCCGGCAGTTGCAGGCGGCTGAGGGTGCTGTCGACCAGTTGCTGCAGGCGCCAGCCATCGCGGGCTTCGAGTTCGGTCTGCACGCGCATCAGCTTGTCCAGGTCGTCGTCGCCCTGGATGTTCTGGCTTAGGTGATGGAACTCGGCCAACAGGGCACCGACGCCGTCCAGGCCTTCGGCGACCACGTCGAACACGCTGCGGCCGTCGGCCACCGGCAGTTCCTGCGGCAGCTCGCCGATCTTCAGACCCGGGGCGCGCCAGACGTCGCCGTCGTCGGGCTTCTGCTCGCCCTTGACCAGGCGCAGCATGCTCGACTTGCCGGTACCATTGCGGCCGATGATGCACACCCGCTCACCACGGGCGATTTGCCACGATACCTTGTCCAGCAGCGGCATCGCGCCGAAGGCCAGGGACACATCGCTGAATTTGAGCAGGGTCATGATTCTCTCCAGAAACCGGGCGCGCATTCTACCTGACTTGGGCGCGCGAGGCATTACGCCACGCTGGACGGCCGGCCCGGCTGAAACCTGCGGTAAAACCATTGCGCCAGATACCGGCACAATGCTTTCTTCCAGCCTCGGCAACCAGCTAAGCTAAGGCCCGACCTATTCCACAGTGCTGGCCTGGCCGTCACTTCCCTGCTTTCCCTGCCTGGACGTATCATGCGCAGCCGTTTGCTCACCCTCGCTTCATGCCTGCTTCTGACCGCCGCCGCTGGTGCGCAGGCCGCAGATCTCACCCTGCAGCGTCAGTACTACGACGAAGCCAAGCGCGCGCTGGCCAAGGGCGACAAGGGCCCCTACCTGCGCAACGCCCAGGTCTTGAGCGACTATCCGCTCACGCCCTACCTGGCCTACGACGAGTTGACCGCGCGCCTGAAAAGCGCCAGCAACGAAGAGATCGAAGCCTTCCTCGCGGCCCATGGCGACCTGCCCCAGGCCAACTGGATGAAGCTGCGCTGGTTGCGCTGGCTGGCCGAGCGCGGCGACTGGGCGACCTTCGCGCGGTATTACGACCCGAAACTCAACTTCACCGAACTCGACTGCCTCAATGGGCAGTACCAGCTCACGCACGGCCAGCGCGCCGAAGGCCTGGCCACTGCAGAGCGACTGTGGAACGTGGGCAAGCCGCAACCAGCCGCCTGCGACACGCTGTTCGGTCTGTGGGCGGCCGAAGGCCAATTGACCGAAGCACGTCGCTGGCATCGGGCCAAGCTGGCGGCCCAGGCGCGCAACTACCCGCTGGCCACCACCCTGGTCAACGGGTTGAGCACACTTGGCACCCAAGGCCGCCTGTTGATCGAAGTCGCGCAGAAGCCGGAACTGCTCAACCAGCCTTCCCGCTTCGCGCCGGTCGACGAGGCCATGTCCGATGTGGTCGGCCTGGGCCTGCGACGCCTGGCGCGCCAGGACCCTCAACAGGCCATGAGCCTGCTGGACGACTACGCGCAGCGCATGCACTTCTCCAAGGACGAGCAGGTGGCCATCGCCCGCGAGATCGGCCTGACCCTGGCGCGCCGCTACGACCCGCGGGCGCTGGAGCTGATGACGCGCTACGACCCGGAGCTGCGCGACGACACCGTGACCGAATGGCGCCTGCGCCTGCTGCTGCGCCTGGGTCGCTGGGACGATGCCCACGCCCTGACCCAGCGCCTGCCGGCCTCGCTCGCCACGACCAGCCGCTGGCGCTACTGGCAGGCGCGTACGCTCGAACTGGCGCAACCGAAGAACCCACAGGTGCCACGGCTGTACAAGGCAGTGGCCGACGAGCGCGACTTCTACGGTTTCCTGGCCGCCGAACGCGCCCACACGCCCTACCAGCTCAACCACAAGCCGTTGGTCCTGAGCCCACAATTGAAGCAGAAGGTGCGCACCACGCCGGGCATCGAACGCGCGCTGGAATTCCATGCCCGTGGCCAGATCGTCGACGGGCGCCGCGAGTGGTACCACGTCAGCCGGCATTTCAACCGCGACGAGATGGTGGCCCAGGCCCGCCTGGCCTACGACATGCGCTGGTACTTCCCGGCCATTCGCACCATCAGCCTGGCCAAGTACTGGGACGACCTGGACATCCGTTTCCCGATGGCCTACCGCGATACGCTGGTGCGTGAAGCCAAGGTCCGTGGACTGCACCCGAGCTGGGTGTTCGCCATCACCCGCCAGGAAAGCGCCTTCATGGAAGACGCCCGCTCCGGCGTGGGTGCCAGCGGCCTGATGCAGCTGATGCCGGCCACGGCCAAGGAGACCGCGCGCAAGTTCGACATCCCCCTGGCGTCACCGGCGCAGGTGCTCAACCCGGAGAAGAACATCCAGTTGGGCGCGGCCTACCTGAGCCAGGTCCATGGCCAGTTCAACGGCAACCGTGTACTGGCCTCGGCGGCCTACAACGCCGGCCCGGGACGGGTACGGCAATGGCTCAAGGGCGCCAAGCACCTGAGCTTCGACGTCTGGGTGGAATCGATTCCGTTCGACGAGACGCGCCAGTACGTGCAGAACGTGCTGTCGTATTCGGTGATCTATGGGCAGAAGCTCAATATCCCGCAGCCGCTGGTGGACTGGCACGAGCGCTACTTCGACGACCTGTGACGCCCCCTGCCCCACCCAAGACCGAAGGCCTGCCGCGCAGGCCTTCGTGCTGTCCGGGCATTGCGATCGCGGTCAGGCAGGGGCCTGGTCGCGCAGCAGGCACTCGCGCACCACGTCCACCAGACGGTCGGGCTGGAATTTCGAGAGGAAATTGTCGCACCCCACCTTCTTCACCATCGATTCGTTGAAGCTGCCCGACAGCGAGGTGTGCAGTACTACGTACAGGTTACGCAGGCGTGCATCGCCACGAATCTCGGTGGTCAGGCGGTAGCCGTCCATCTCGGGCATCTCGGCATCGGTGAACACCATCAGCAGCTTGTCGCAAACGTTCTCGCCGGCATCGGCCCAGCCCTTGAGCAGGCGCAGCGCCTTGAGTCCGTCGCTGGCCATGTGCAGCTTGACCCCCAGTTGCGACAGCGTATCGCGCAACTGCGCCAGGGCCACGCTGGAGTCATCCACCAGCAGCACCTCGCGCCCACGGGCCCGCGCCAGGATCGGGTCTTCGAGCCGGGCCTGGGATACCTTGACGTTGTAGGGAACGATCTCGGCCAGCACCTTCTCGACATCGATTACTTCGACCAGCTTATCATCGACCTTGGTGATGGCGGTCAGGTAGTGCTGCCGCCCGGCGCTGGCCGGGGGTGGCATGATCGACTCCCAGTTCATGTTGACGATGCGGTCCACGCCACCGACCAGGAACGCCTGCACCGAACGGTTGTACTCGGTGACGATGATGGTGCTGTCAGGACCCGGTTGCAGCGGGCGCATGCCGATGGCCTGGGACAGGTCGATCACCGGCAGCGTCTGGCCGCGCAGGTTGACCACGCCACAGACGAACGCGTGGCGCTGGGGCATCAGCGTCAGCTTGGGCAGTTGCAGGACTTCCTGGACCTTGAACACGTTGATGGCGAAAAGCTGCCGCCCGGCCAGGCGGAACATGAGAATTTCCAGACGGTTTTCGCCGACCAGTTGTGTGCGTTGATCGACCGTGTCGAGAATGCCGGCCATGGGGCCCCCAGGGTGTGGTAGCGGATTGAAGGTGATACGGCTGTATCGGCGGGAGGGGGCGGAGCTTGATGGGCAAATTGCAGGGTCTGTCCTGCGCAGCGGGAATGAAGGTTCAAGGGCCTTGCGGCCCCCGTTATCCAGGTCGTTTCAGACGGGGCCGGTGAGCTGCGCCTGCCCCAGCAACGCCGAGCCAGGCGGCAGGTGCAGGCGCAGCGCCCCCGGGCGTGCTTCGAAGCGCAGGGCATCGGCTTGCAAGGGTTCGCCGTCCAGGTTGATGTCGACACCTTGCGAACTGCGAATCTCCACCCAGGGCAGCCGCGCACGCACATACAGCCCCTCGCCCGACAGCAGCTCGCGCAAGGCGCCGACCACTTCCTGGGGCGCCGGCAGGATGCTGATGTCCAGCAGGCCGTCGTCGATCACCGCTTCCGGACAGAGTTCGTGCCCACCACCGGCCTGACGCCCGTTGCCGATGCCCAGGGCCAGCAGCTGCCCTTGCCAGTGAAACTCTGGCCCGGTCAGCTCGACCGAGGCCGACTGCAACTCGCTGAAGCGGCTCAGGCCGGTCAGCATGTAGGCGGCGGCGCCCAGGACCTTCTTCAGGTCTTCGGACGTGTTGGCCGTCACGGTACTGCCGAAGCCCCCGGTCGCCATGTTGAGGAAGATCCGCTCCCCCGCCGCGCCCAGGTCGACCGTCCTGGCAGGCTGCTCCAACAGCAGCAAGGCGTCCTCGGGCTCCAGGGGGACGCCGGCAGCGTGGGCGAAGTCGTTGGCCGTGCCCAGTGGCAACAGCGCCAGGCTGGCCGAGGCGCCGGCCATGGCCTGGGCCACGTCGCGCAAGGTCCCATCGCCCCCGCCGGCGACGATGTGCGGGTAGCCCGCCGCCAAGGCCTCTTGGACCAGACGCTCGGCGTCGCCGCCTTCCCAGGTCAGCCGCACATCGAGCGTCCAGCCGCGCTCGCGCATCTGCTTGACCGCCTCGCGAACCGCGTCATTCGTTGCCTGCTTACCGTGCAGCACCAACATGGCCTTTCGAACGTTCATCGTGCGTCTCCTCCGTCGAGCGTGCGCAGATCTCGACCACGGTTTTGGCAGATATACTCCGCGTTTCGCGAAAAACTGCCGTCAGCCCAGCAACTCGCTCAGCGGGATGAAACGCACCGGGTCACCGACCTGCAGGGTCTGCCCCTCGGGCACCTCTACCAGGCCCTCGGCCCAGGCAGCGCTGCGCAGCACGCCCGAACTCTGGTTGGGGTACAGGCAGGCCTGCCCGCTCTCCAGCCGTGCACGCAGGTACTCGCGGCGCGTACCGGCACGCGGCCAGTCGAAACCGGCCGGTACGTCGACCCCCAGAGGCGTGACATCGTCGACGCCCTGGCGACGCAGCAGGTAGGGCCGCGCCAGCAGGCCGAAGGTCACCAGCGTGGAGGCCGGATTACCGGGCAGGCCCAGTACCGGTACGCCCTGCCAGTGGCCGAAGGTCAGCGGCTTGCCGGGCTTGATCGCCAGCTTCCACAGGTCCAGTTCGCCGGCCTCGCGCAAGGCGATGCCCAGGTAGTCCGCCTCGCCGACCGACACCCCGCCCGTGGACAGGATCAGGTCGATGCCCCGAAGGCCGGCCAGGCAGGCGCGGGTCTGCGCCAGGTCGTCGGCAAGGATGCCGACATCCACCGGTTCGCAGCCCAGGCGCTCCAGCCAGCTGATCAGCAGTTGCCGGTTGCTGTTGAAGATCTGCCCCGGCCCCAGCGGTTCGCCGGGCTCGACCAGCTCATCGCCGGTCGACAGCACCGCGACCCGCGGGCGACGCACCACGGACAACGTCGGCACGCCCAGGGTCGCGGCCAGGGCCAGTTCGATGGGCCCCAGGCGTGTCCCGGTAGCCAGCACTTCTTCCCCGGCGCGCGTCTCCTGGCCTTGCGGGCGAATGTTCTGGCCAGCGGTGAGCGACCGGGCAAACCGTACGCGCCCGTCGTCCAGTACCTCGACGTTTTCCTGCATCTCGACGCAATCGGCCCCTTCAGGTACCGGCGCGCCCGTGAAGATGCGTGCACAGGTGCCGGGCTGCAAAGGCGCCGGTGCCTGGCCTGCGAAGATGCGTTGGCTGACCGGCAAGGGCTCGCCAGAGGCGTCTGCGCAACGCAGGGCGTAACCGTCCATGGCACTGTTCGGCCAGGGCGGCAGGTCCAGACTCGCCACCAACGGCTGCGCCAGGACGCGCCCATCGCAATGCGCCAGCGCAAGGGATTCGGTTTCACGGATCGGCGCGGCGACCGCGAACGTCAACAGGCGCTGGAGCGCTTCCTCCACCGGCATCAGGGCCCGGCCCTGGGTCGCCTCAGCCACGGCTTTCACACGGCGCGGCCTTTTTCAGGTGCGGCACGAAGTTGCAGGGGCGATGACGGGCATCGAGCTGCTCGCCGAGGATACCGTCCCAGCCGGTGCGCACGGCGTTGGTCGAGCCGGGCAGGCAGCACACCAAGGTGCCGTTGGCCAGCCCGGCCAGGGCGCGGGACTGAACGGTGGAGGTGCCGATGTCGGCGATCGAGATCTGCCGGAACAGTTCGCCAAAGCCTTCGACCTGTTTGTCGAGCAGGCAGGTGACGGCTTCAGGCGTGCTGTCGCGGCCGGTGAAGCCGGTACCGCCGGTGATCAGCACGACCTGGACCACGTCATCGGCGATCCACTGCGCCACCTGGGCGCGGATCTTGTACAGATCGTCCTTCAGCAGGACGCGCTCGGCCAGCGCATGGCCCGCCGCCTTGAGCCGGTCCACGTACAGTTGGCCAGAGGTATCGGTCTCGAACGTGCGCGTGTCGCTCACCGTCAGCACGGCGATATTGAGCGGAACGAAGGGCGTATCGGCCTTGGCTTTCATAAAGGGCACGGGATCCATTGCAGGGAAGACAAGCCACGGGTTATATCACAGCGCAAGACGGATCGGCGGGCATGCATGACGATCCGCACCGTGCGCGCTCGAGCAAGGAACTTGTACCGTTCGTCCGCGTCTCAATGCCATCTTTCCACCTTCGCCTCGGAGAAACACCATGGCCCAACGTATCGTTCCCGCTTTCCTGCTCGCCCTCGGCCTGGCGACGCTCGCCGGCTGCGCTTCGCCGACCGTCATCACCCTGAACGACGGCCGCGAGATCCAGGCCACCGACAAACCGTCCTACGATGAAGACTCCGGCTTCTACGAATTCGAACAGCTCGACGGCAAGAAGACCCGCATCAACAAGGATCAGGTACGCACCGTCAAGGAGCTGTGATTCGACGGTTTAACCTGTCGCATCAGGGGCTTGCACGGCATTTTCGCGTCGAGTAAGATCCTGTTCATCGGAGTGTAGCGCAGCCAGGTAGCGCGTCTCGTTCGGGACGAGAAGGCCGCAGGTTCGAATCCTGTCTCTCCGACCAGTTCTGCCCTGTCAGCGATGTCCACAACACCCCTGGCAGCATGAAAAAGCCCAGTGCCGAGCACTGGGCTTTTTTCGTTTTCAGATACGGCGCCTTTTCACACCGGGCAGGCGCGGCCAGAGCCGCCCTGCCCTGTGCACGAATTAGAAGTCGTCCTCGACCTCGCCATCCTTGACCCTGAATTCGCGGTTCTGCAGATAGGCATTGCGGATGAAGATGTACTTGTCGCCGGTGATCAGCTTCTCGGCCGACAGCAGGTTGGCCCGGGTATCGACCACGTTCAGCGCGAACACCGAGTTGCGCACCGGCACGTCGTCGACGTAACGATACGGCCGGGTGTAGGTGTCCGGGTACTTGGCCACGGCATCGCGCACCGTGCTTGGCCCCAGGAAAGGAATCACCACGTACGGACCGCTGCCCACGCCCCAGTAGCCCAGGGTCTGGCCGAAGTCTTCATCGCTGCGGGTCAGGCCCATGTGGGTGCCGACATCGATCAGGCCGCCCAGGCCGAACGTGGTGTTGACGATGAGCCGCGCGGTGTCCACGCCGGCCTCGTAGGGCTTGAGCTGGAGGATGTTGTTGGCCAGGTTGGTGACGTCGCCCAGGTTGTTGAAGACGTTGTGGATGCCGTCTTCGACGAACTGTGGCGTGACGGCCTGGTACCCTTTGGCCAGGGGCTTGAGGGCATAGGTGTCGAGGAAGTCGTTGAACTGGAAGATCGGGCGATTGACCGCCTCCCACGGATCGTCTTCCGTCGCCGCCTGGCTCGCCGTCCAGGGCGCCAGGACGAGGCCGGCACACACGCAGGCCTGGGTGATTCGCTGCATCACGCCAGCAGCAATCGCACGCATAACATATCTCCATCGAGTCACGGATCACGCGCCGGGCGCGTGGCTGATAAGGCATCAGTATAAAGACTGCGGGGTTCGAGAACAGTTTTACCTGCACGTCATGATCTTCAACGAAACGCGCACCTGCCCGGCAGTCGCCTGGCGCCGGGCGAACGAGGCAGACCCCTCTGCCTTGGCATACGCTGTGAACAGCCGTGCAAGAACCTTTGCCCTGCCGGCGAGGTCCATGGCTGTGACCATTTCATTGAGGGAGACGCCCCATGCCCGCCCGCGAACTGCAAGAGCAACTCGATAGCCTGCGCGAGCAGTTGAAGACCAATGCGCCTCTGTCGTTCGAAGAACGCGACAATCTGCACCAGCTGATGGAGCAGATCGAGGCCCAGCTCGCGCTTGAGACGGAGACCCAGGCCCAGGACTCGAACATCGCCGACGGGGTCAACCTGGCGGTGGAACGGTTCGAAGCCGCTCACCCGGACCTGACCGCCACGCTGCGCAACATTGCGACCCACCTGCACAGCATGGGCATCTGATGCTGTGCCGGGTCGGTCACGGCCCGGCCAGCGTGCCCCTCACTGCCTGGCCAGTCGCCCGTTGTCGACCGTCAGGGCTTCAGTGCTGCGGTAGGGGTTGATGTCCAGCCCGCCCCGGCGCACATAGCGCGCATAGACCGTCAGCGACGCCGGCGCGAGCAGACGCTGAAGGTCCAGGAAGATGCGCTCGACGCACTGCTCATGGAAATCCGAGTGCTGACGGAAGCTCACCAGGTAGGCCAGCAGACTGGCCGGGTCCAGGCGACGCTCGGCGCGGTACTGCACCACCACACTGCCCCAGTCCGGCTGATGGGTCACGGGACAGTTGGACTTGAGCAGGTGGCTGTGCAGCACCTCCTCCACGGCGGCGCCCGGTTCGCAGCGCAATAGCGAAGGCCGTGGCTCGCTGTAGTCGCTGACCTCCAGGTCCAGCTCATCGATGCACTGCCCCGGCAGCGCGACCAAGCCCTGCGCCTCCACGTCCGCCAGGCTGCGAATGCGTACCTGCACCGGCTTGCCGGCCACGTCGGACAGGTCCTGTTCGAGGCAGGCCTGGACGGCGGCCGTGGTGGCGAAGGCCGTCTGGTTCAGCGAATTCAGGTACAGCTTGAAGGACTTGGACTCGATGATGTTCGGCGAGTCGGCCGGAACGGCGAACTCGCCGATGGCCACCACCGGCTTGCCGGACGGCAGCAGCCAGGACAGCTCGAAGCAGTTCCAGTAGTCGACGCCCTGCCACGGCAGGGTCTGCGCGGTGACGCCCAGTTCGGACCACTTGGCCTCACGGGGAATCGGGAACAGCAGCGACGGGGTGTACGTCGAGAT
This sequence comes from Pseudomonas monteilii, assembly GCA_001534745.1. NCBI lineage: Bacteria > Pseudomonadati > Pseudomonadota > Gammaproteobacteria > Pseudomonadales > Pseudomonadaceae > Pseudomonas > Pseudomonas alabamensis. The sequence goes on along the minus strand of CP013997.1, from coordinate 1,630,930 downwards.
GTACTCGCTGGCTTTGCCTAGCGGGGAATGTTCGGCAGCGGGATGCATGGTTCTGACCTGGTCAATCGAAATGCGCCATTCTACCGGGTTTTCCCCCAACGCTGGCACCTGCCGTCACTCGATGGTCACGGGCCCCACCATGCCCGCCTGGTAGTGCCCAGGCACGTTGCAGGCGAACTCGATCGGGGCCGAGCCACGGAACGTCCAGGTCAGCTCGGCGCGCTTGCCCGGCATGACCAGCACCGTGTTGGCGGTGTCGTGATCGTGCGCCGTGCCGCCGTGCACATGGCCTGCCATTGCCAGCATCTGCTTCTGGTGCTCGACATGCATAGCCTTGTCGCCCAGATTGAACTCATGGGGCAGTTGTCCTTGGTTGACCAGCACGAAGCGGACCGTCTCGCCGGCCTTGACCTGCAACCGATCGGGCTCGAACGCGATGTCCTTGAGCAGCACCTCGACCGTACGGTCGGCCTTGGCCGGGTCGCCCGGTTCGCCGAATGCGTAGGTGTGCGCCGGGTCGGCGATGGCCGCCGTGCAGGTCAGGGTCAGCGCACAGGCCAGTAGCGTGGACTTCATCGGAAACGCTCCAGAACGAGGGATGGCGACAGTCTGACAGGTCGGGCTGGCAGGGACCTGACCGCTGCATTACAAGATTGTCAGCTTCACACCGGGCCACCCCTGCCTGGCGTATCATGACGCCCTGCCGCCTGGAGGTGTGGCTGCTGCCCTCCGCCCCCAACTACCGCCCTTGCCACGAGCGTTGCCATGAGACTGCTAGTCGTCGAAGACCAGGCCAAGACCGGCCACTACCTGCGCCAGGGCCTGAGCGAAGCGGGCTTCGTCACCGACCTGGCAGAGGACGGCGACACCGGCCTGCACCTGGCCTTGACCGGCGAACACGACCTGTTGATCCTCGACGTGATGCTGCCGGGGCGTGACGGCTGGCAAATCCTCCAGGCCGTGCGCGCCGCCGGGCTGGAAACGCCCGTGCTGTTCCTGACCGCCCGTGATGCGGTGCAGGACCGCGTGCACGGGCTGGAGCTGGGCGCCGACGACTACCTGGTCAAGCCGTTCGCCTTCGCCGAACTGCTGGCGCGGGTGCGCACCCTGCTCAGGCGCGGCAGCGCGCCGACCCAGGAACCCTTCCTGGGCCTGGCCGACCTGCGCCTGGACCTGATCCGCCGCCGTGTCGAGCGCGGAGGCCTGCGGATCGAGCTGACCGCCAAGGAATTCGCGCTGCTCGAACTGCTGCTGCGTCGTCACGGCGAGGTACTGCCCAAGTCGCTGATCGCCTCGCTGGTCTGGGACATGAACTTCGACAGCGACACCAATCTGGTGGAAGTGGCGATCCGGCGTCTGCGTGCCAAGGTCGACGATCCGCACGCGCACAAGTTGATCCACACCGTGCGCGGCATGGGCTACGTGCTGGAGGCGCGCGCGTCTTGATCCATCGACTGTCCCTCGGCAGCCGCCTGGCCGTGCTGTTCGCCGCCTGTACCGCGCTGGTGTCGCTGACGGCCGGCGTGCTGTTCAGCCGGGCCAGCGAACAGCACTTCATCGAGCTGGACCAGCAGTGGCTGTCCCCTCGCCTCACGGCGATCATCACCCGCCTGGCGAACGTGCAACGGCCCGAAGACCTTGCCGACTACCTGCCGGCGCTGCGCCAGGACCTGGGGCATCCGGCGGAACTGGCCCTGCGCATCCAGGCCAGCGATGGCACACCGTGGTTCGACAGCCGCCCTGACCTGCCCGCCACGCCAGCAGACGCGGGCCTGACGACCCTGCATGCCGACGGTATCGACTACCGCAGCCTCGCCGCGCCCTTGCGTCCTGTCGACGCGGGGTCGCCCCGGGTGGCCCTGTTGCTGGACATCACGCACCACCAGCACTTTCTGCAGCACATGCAGCGCCTGATCTGGCTCACGGTCGGGCTGTCCGCGCTGGCCACGGCATTGCTGGGCGCCTGGGCCGTGCGCCGGGGGTTGCGACCCCTGCGCCAGATCGGGCGGATCGCCGCGGGGGTCTCGGCCCACTCGCTGACCACACGCCTGCCGGTGGCGCACATGCCCGAGGAGCTGGCTCGCCTGGCCGAGGCGGTGAACGCCATGCTGGAGCGCCTGGAAGACGCGTTCGAGCGCCTGTCCGGGTTCTCCGCCGACATCGCCCACGAACTGCGCACCCCCCTGTCGAACCTGCTGACCCACACCCAGGTCACGCTGTCACGGCCACGGTCCCTGGAAACCTACCGCGAGGCGCTGCACGGCAACCTGGAAGAGCTGCAATGGATGGCGCAACTGGTCAACGACCTGCTGTACCTGGCCAAGTCGGACCATGGCCTGCTGCTGCCCCAGCGTCAGCCACTGGCGCTGCACGAGGAGCTGGATGCGCTGCTGGAGTTCTACGCCCCCCTGGCCGAGGAGCGCGGGGTCGAGCTGCGACGGGTCGGCCGCGGCGACATGGCGGGCGATCGGCACATGCTGCGCCGGGCATTCTCCAACGTGCTCGACAATGCCCTGCGCTTCACGCCTGCCCAAGGGCAGATCGTGGTGACGGTGGACAGCCTCGACGGCCTGTCACGCGTACGCATCGCCAACATCGGCCCGGCGATCCCGGCCGATCGGCTGCCGCGTGTGTTCGATCGCTTCTACCGCGTCGATCCGGCGCGCCGGGAGGGCCAGCAGGAGCACGCCGGACTGGGCCTGGCCATCACCCGTTCCATCGTCCAGGCCCATGGCGGATGCATCCGGGTGCACTGCGAGGCCGGCTGGACCACGTTCGTCTTCGAGTGGCCGCAGGCCTGAAGCCGGTACGCCTGCCGCGTCAGCCAAACACGTCAGGTTGACGCTGCATGGCCTGTGTAAGCGCCTCCTCCACCCCCAGGCCTGCCCGGATATGCTCGGCGAATGCCTGCAAGGCAGCGGGTACGGTGGCACGCGCCAGGCTGGTGGTGACGAACTGAGTGGCCAAGGCCTGCAACCGGGCCTCGGGCTCCGCACGCTGACCCAGCCGGGCGAACAGCGCCAGGACCTGATCCCCCGTGCTGTATTCGTCGATGTCGAAGCGCGCCAGGAACACCATGCCCAAGGCGCCCGCAATGTGCGGCTCCGGTCGTGACCATTCGTTACGCAGTGTCTGGCTGGACTCGGCAAGCTCCAGTTGCTTGCGGAGCTTGCCCGGCAATGTCGCCGCAGCCTTGGCGAAGTTGTAGTAGCTGCGACTGGCCAGTGCCGCGGCATCACGCACGATTTTCCAGCTCATGGCCCAGACCTGGGCAACGCTGTAGGTGTGCAGCGCCTGACGGATCGTGCCGACCAGTTTGCCGACATGCTCAGGCTCCGGCACCAGGTTGTGCAGGTCGCACTGCCCTTGCAGGTAGCGCAGGACATCCTGGGTGGCGTAATCCAGCCACAGACGTGTCAGCGCCTGCGTGTCGCACAGGGCGCGCTCCATCAGAACGTCGAGCGCCTGCTCGGAGCGGCCCAGGTCAGCATCGGGCGACAGTCGATAGCGCGCCTGGTGCTTCTTGACCCACACCTGGTCCCCTTTCAGGAAGTAGGCGCCTGGCATGACCGTGGGATCGTCCAGCAGCACACCCTGTTCGCACAACCGATCGATGAAGTCATCCGCGCCCAGGGCAGTCAACTCGCTGCAGTCCGTGCGGGTGAATGTCCCCTGGCTCAAGCGTGGACCGACCAGGGCGCGGATGGCCTGGAGGACTAGGACCGCATCGTCCGGCAGTTCGGCGTAGCACACGGTATGGGTCTGCAGATGTTTGAGGTAAGGGGCCAGCTTCTGGGTCAGGACAGCGCGCTCCTCGGCTTCGCGCTGAAGGCGCGCGAGGTGCTCACGTGCCTGGCAATCGGGGCAGGCCGTGCGGGCAGGCTGATACGTCCGGCGTGCCTCGCTGCGCCCTTTGATGCGCACAGGCCCTTCGCAGCGGGGGCATGCCTGGTTTTCGTCATAGACCTCGCAGAACGTACGCAGGTAGGCCGCAAGGCTACCGGCCTGGGTCACCTCGCGAAACGGCAGCAGGTCGCGTACCCGCTCCAGGAACAGGCCCTCCTCGTCCATCGCCCAATAGCGTTTGGCCAATGCGATCTGTTCGGGGTCTGTGGTGTGAAAGTCCAACCTGACGGCCATGGTGTGCCTCTTCGCGTTCCAGTGATCGATGTTCCCAAGGAGCTGGGTGGAACGAAGCCTAGGCAGCGCCAGCCGGCTGCACAATGCAAATGGGCCGCTGGGACGATCTTTGGGAAATGCCCTACGCCGGGCGAGGAAAAGCGGAAGCAAGATAGAGACAAAACCGATGGACGGGTGCCGTCAGTCATTCTTGCGTCGCGCTGCCAAAGGGGCTGAAAAAGCATGGCCGTCGAGCCGTCGACCGGCATTGCCCCACGCCCACCGTCGATCAACGCAAGGGCACTTAACCGCTGAGCCTGGCTCAAAGTTGAACGCGCGGATCCCCCTGCGCTGTTCACTGGAGGCCGTCATGGACATCAACCCCAACGCACCCGGCAACATTTCGCAAAAAGGTAAGGCAGGCGCGACCGACAATGAAACCGGGTTCGACCCCAATTCCGAAACCCATGTCGACCCTACGGTCGATTCGCGGCACCCGGCCGAGAACACGCGTGACCCGAATACGCGCAAGTACGACGTGGATGACAGGGACGGGCCGAACCCGGGCGACGGCGCCATCTGAAGGCTTCATCGCTGTCACAGGCCCGTGAGAGCGGGCTTGCCTGCGATAGCGTCCGGCCCGCTACTGCCTGTATCGCGGGCAAGCCCCGCACCAGGGGCTTGCATCGGTCTGTCTGACCAGCGTGGATCCTAACGGTACGGCGCCTGCAGGTGGCGCGACGCATTCCTTACTGGACAGGTACCAATTGCTCACGCTGAGCGGCACTGAGGTCATCGATCACACCCACCTTGAGCGTGTCCGGCTTGGCGTTCACCAGAGGCTGACCCATGTCCGCCGAAGCGTATTCCGGCAGTTTGTACATGGCGCCGGTCAATGGGTCGACGATCAGCATGCCGATCAGCCCCCCGACCAGGATGTTGCCCCAGTACCAGCCACTCAGGCTGGAATCGAGTTCGACGGTCCTGTCCGGGTAGCCGTCTTTCTTGAAACGAAGCGTGTAGGTCTGGCCGGTGAAATAGCCCTTGCCGGACTTGAGCGTGACCGTGCTCGGCGTGTTGCCGGTGTGCACCACGGTGCCGTTCTTGTCAGTGATCTCGAACGCCGCGCCCGGGGGTGCACTGGACACCACCACCGGATAGCGCGATTCACCCACGATACTGGCGCAACCCTGAACGCCGATCATCGCTGCAACGACCATTGTCCCCATCATCTTCCGAAACATCGACACTCGCTCCTGTGCGCCTTCATTGGCCTGGCCATGGTTTGGCCGGGGCGCATTGTAGCGATCAGATAGCAAAATGCTACTTTCTTTTTATAACAATACGTTAAGGCTGATAGTGGGAAGCTGAAGGCAGCCTTCGACATAAATATGACGCCATTATTCATGGGCCTGTTCGTTGATGAAACGAGGCGCCCCTGGCACGCGCAGCCCGTCATATTCCTGCGCGCATTGAAGCCCGGCTATTCGGGCCTGGTCATACGCGTTCGCCAGTTCTCCCGCTCTTGCATCAGCCCGTGCGAGCAGGTCGGAGAGCACCAGAGCGGCGCGGGTGGCTGCCTGGCCTCGGGCGAGAGCGGCGGGATCCGTGCCGGGGCAACGGACGCTGGCGGCGAGTTGGGCGGCGTCGTGCTGCAGCCGCTGGCCAGCAGCATCGGCGCCAGCAGCGCCAGCGTCGGCCACCTGGTGGTGTTTGTGTGCATGGGCTCTCGCCTCCTCCTGCGCCTGGGCGCGGCGTTGTTCTTCCTGGCGTGCATCGTGCTGGCCCTCGGTCTCGGCCAGGCGATCGCTGCTGTCACGTTGCGCCCAGGCTGCCTGGGCCTCGGTGCGTGCTACTGAAAGCCCCTGCCGATAGGCGCCCCAGCAGGACGCCAGCACCAGGGCCAGCAGACCAGCCCGTAACGGCCAGATCATGCCAGCGCCCGTCTTACGCCTTCGTCGATGACCGCCGGCCGGTACGGGTTACCGCCGTTCTCATGGACGATGATGCCCACCACCATGCCGCGCAGGGTGACGGGATCCTGGATGTTGATCGGCGCCGCAGGGGGCACGCCGAGACGCGTGGCGACGGCCTGAGCGTAGGCCTGAGTGTCGTTCTCGTTGCTCGGCGCCCAGCGGGCGATGGTTTCGAGTACCGTGTCGATGCCCGGCCCGCCGACACCGGGCAGGCCGTCCTTGCCGCGGTAGTTGACCAGCAGCTTGCCCAGGGCGCGGATGCCGTTCTCGGGGGAGTCGAAACGGGCGAAGCGCGGGTTGGCCACGCCTTCCTCCAGGCCCAACTGGCCGACCCAGGCGTTGCGTGGGTTGAAATCGATGTTGCCGGGGTTGTTGTTGCGTACACCGCGTGCGGTCATGGGTTTTCTCCAGGCATGAAAAAGCCCGCGCAGGGCGGGCTGGGTGAGTGCAGCGGGCCGTCAGGCGGCGTTGTCAGCTTCCGCCTCGGCTTCCGGCTTGGGCTCGGCCGGTTCCTTGGCCGTGATCGACACCTTGACCGTGTACTCCTTGAGCACCTGAGCGGTGAAGACTTGGGCCCTTGGGAACTGACTCAGGATCTCGCGAGCGCGGGCGTCAGCTTCCTCCTGGGTGGCGTAGCGGGTCGAGTTGGCTGCGTCGTAGCTGTTGGTAGCGTTGATTGCGATATAAGGCATTTTTAAACTTCCTGGTTGGTGGTTACAGCAAATTAGAAACGTCTAGGGTCATCCAGTAACCGTCTGGCATTGCGGTAGATGGGTGAACATTTCCTTCATTTTGGTCTACAAAGTCATTAAATATCGCCAATGGAGTTATCGTAACCGTCGTAGAATTCATTCTAACAAACCCCAATCCTTGAGAAACTATTGTGCTGTGGGGGTTGGGAATACCAATTCGCTCCGAGTTGAATATCCATGGCTGCGATGCGATTACTACTGCTGGCAGTGTACCCGGATATGAAGTATTCACAGCCGCCTGATCGCTCTCACTATTAGTGTACTGAAAATTTATCACTTTCATATACCGCATTCTTGAATCAAATGCGACTTCACCAGTGCCAGGTTTTCTAATAATTAACTTTGGCCAATCAAGATTGCCGTAGGCACCATATTTAGCTAGATCAAAGTTCCAACACTCTATTGTTGCATAACCTCGCACTGCAATTATACTATATGTGACGAACCCAGGAGTATATCTAACGCTGTATATGGCTACATCGCTACTGGATCTAATCGCGAGTACGCTTTGATCATTATTAAAGGTTACATCCACAGTTGAAAAGAACTGATGATTTTCCGCCCCCGTGGTTACCACCTTATACTCGCGTAAAGCCAGGTTGGCATAACTCTCATCAACAAGCAGAACCTTGTTGCCATTCCTAATCCTGGCTCGTGCCATTAGTAGTACCCCCAAAGGATAATCGTATTAGGTGGCATATTCTCCCAATACAACGATTGCCCATCTAGTATAAGCTTTGTTCCATACCCGCGATCAGTGTAATAACCAGGATGGCGAGCATAAAACCAAAATACACCCTCACTAGGGGGGATCGCCCATCTACCGGCCCCGGATATTTCAAAAGACCCCATAAATCTCGTGATTCTGGTAGCAAGGCTTATGAGTGTGGCGCCCGTGTCGGGACGCCTAATTACCAGACCCGCCATAATTAAAGACTCAACTCAATAGCGATGATGCCATCACTGACCATAAATATGCCGTCCTCCCGCATGTGAATATAACGACCTGACCTGGCATTGTTTTGGATGATGATTTCTCCTCCATTGAAGTTCAGGGTCATGCGAGGGGCGCCGTAGGATGTAAGCGCCTGCGATCCGATCGTGCTGCCCACAACCGCACGCTGCACCGCCAGGTTCGAGATCAGCGCGTCGTTGATGAACACCTGGCCGTTCTGGATTGCAAAAGGCGTGATCAGGCCCTCACCCACCGGGTTCATCACCACGAACCGGTCAGCCTTCACCACGAAGCTCGACTGGAACGTGCCGGCGTTGTTGTCCAGGCCAATGCCGAACCCGGCCGCATAGTGAGTTCCGCCCGCCGACGCCTGGAGGCGCACGGAGAAGCTGGTGTTCACCTTGCCGTCCAACTTGACCACCGCGTCGGACACGGTCTTGACGGTTCCGTTGGTGGTGTCCAGATTGGTCTGCACCTTGTCGGTCTTGGAGGCCTGAGCTTTGTCGCCCTCTACCCTGAGCCTTGCTTCTTCGGTGACATTGCCGTTTGTCTTGCCCAGCTCGCCCGTCAGCTTGGTCACGCTGTCAGCAGTAAGCTTCAGGTCGCCTCCTTGCTGGGTTACCGCGGTTTCGAGCAGAGAAACTGCCTGGGCCGAAGCCGCTGCCGAGCGCCGGCCGATCGCGATATAGGCAATGTCGATCTCACAGGCCGTGTTGGCGCTTCCGGTCATGTCCAGCCGAATGGCGTAGATACCCGTCTTGCCCACCCACTGCGTATTGCTCGACAGGTCCACTTCGATGTCCTGCCAGTCGGTCGAGGACAGGCTGATCGAGAAGTCGATACGACGGTTCTCCGCCAGCCCGCCGTCCTCGTTTGCCCAGTACATGGCGGCCCGATCTCGCGTGGTGTTGCGACGACGAAGACGGATGCGCAGGTAAGGGTTCTCGGCTCCGACGATCTTCCCGAACGTGTTGGTCGCCTGGAGGTTCGTCGGTTTTTTGATCGTGGCAAACGCTGGGCCCGCAGTAATGGTTCCGTCAGCAGCATTCGCGACCCAGCCGCGTACAGAGTTGATGAACTCCCAGGAAACGCCGGCCACAAACGGCTGCGCACTGCCAATTGAAGAGCCCAGCACTGTCAGCTGGCTGGCCTGGGTGGAGAGTCCGTCCTCCGTGTCCTTGACCCGCGTCGTGAGGTCGGTGAGCGCTTTGGCGTCGGCCTTGCTGCCCAGTTGATTCAGGGCATTCTGGGCCGCTGCCGCCGCATCGGTAGCCACCTTGTCGGTTACGGCGGCCCAGGCCGAGCCATTCCAACGCTTGGGGGTGTTGGCCTCGCCCGTGATGTCGATCCACAGGTTCTGTGGCAGGCGATCATCTGCCCCGGGTGCGCCACTCTGGACAATGACCTTGCCCTTGCCGCCCGCGAGTTTGCTGGCGGCATCAGCAGCCGTCTGTGCCTTCGTCACGTTGCCGTCGGTAGTGGTCAGGCTGTTTTGCAGCTCCACGGTCTGCCTGCCCGTGCTTTCGATATCCCTACCCTGCTGCGAAACAACAGAGCCGAGCAACGCGACAACCTGGGAGGATGCCGCCACAGACTTGCGACCAGCGGCGACATAGGCAATGTCGACTTCAGCCTTAGTGTCGCTGGTGGTCGTCATGTCCAGGCGCAGCGCGTAAATGCCGGTCTTGCCCACCCAGGCTGAATTGCCTGACAGGTCGATCTCGATCTCCTGCCAATCGCTTTTGCTCACGTCGACGTCAAAGGGCATCATGCGCGTCTCGGCCAACCCCCCATCCTCGTTCGCCCAATACAAGCGGCAACCCACACGCGTCGTGTTTCTACGCCGCATGCGGAACCTGACGATGGGGTTCTCTGCGCCGGAGAACTTCGCAGGATTGATGTTCACCTGAAGGTTGCTATTGCCGCCCCGCATCGTTGAAAAGAGCGGTCCCGGCGTCAGCGTGGCGTCAGCTGCCGTGGCGTACCATCCCAGATTGTCGTTGAGCATCTCCCATGCTCTACCGGCAACGAAATTGCCAGAGCTCAGGGTGTTCTTGAGCTGCGTGATATCCACGCTCTGACTGGTTAGCGACTCCTCGGTCTTGGTGACCCGCGAAGTCAGCGCAGTGGTCGCCGAGGCATTGGCGGCCGCCTGTGCTGCATTCACCTGCCCGTTATCGCGCCAGCCTGATACCCGGTCGCCCACTTCGAACTGCATGCGGTCCCACTCGCAGAATCCGGACACCGTATCGCCATTGAATGGCCCCCTGATACGGCAGATGGTGCGTGCCTTGACTGCGCCCATCGGCGATGCAGCGGTTGCGAGAGTGATACGTTGCCAGTTCCCATTCGCCGCGGTGGACGCTGCCCCATCTGTCCTGATGTTCGCACCAGCGGCATCGAACCATTGCACGTACAGCTGCGCGATCATGCCAGCTGTGGCGCGGAAGTACCCGGACATGGCCATGGCCTGCCCGCCCGGTACCGCCGGCCAGTAGGCTCGGTCGGGCGCCAGGTCCACGTAGCTCGACCCGCCGTTGATGGTGAGGTCCAGGCGGATTGCGTTGCCTGCTGGGTCCAGTGTGGAAGCCACCAGGGAGTACGCGAGGTTTGCCAAAGCATTGCCCAGGTCCCATCCAGCTGCCAGACCCGCACGACTAGGATGAGGCGCCTCGAGCGATGGGTTGTACAGCAGGTTCTCGCTGCCGACATTGCCGATGGATGCAGTCAGTTCAGTGACGGACCGGCCAGCAGCGGTCAGGTCGCGGCCTTGCTGCTCAACCGTGCTGCCCAGACTGGACAGCGCACTGGCGTCAGCCTTGTCGCCCAACTGGTTCAGGGCCTTCTGCGCGGCTGCCGCCGCGTCGGTGGCAACCTTGTCGGTTACGGCTGCCCAGGCCGAGCCATTCCAACGCTTCGGCGTGTTTCCACCTCCTGTCGTGTCGATCCACAGGTTCTGGATCTGCTGGTTGATCGCTGAGGGCACGGAGTTCTGCACGATCACCTTGCCCTTGGCATCCGCCAGGCTGTAGGCGTCTTGGGCGGCCTTCTGCGCTTTATCCACATTGCCATTGGTGGTGCTGAGGCTGTTGCTGAGTTGCGTGGTCTGCTGGCTGGCAGAGGTCAGCCCCTGTTCGGTCTTCTCCACGCGCGCGGCCAGCGCTGTGGTCGCTTGTGCCGCCGTGTCGCCAGCTGCGACGACAGATGGCTGGTAGGCCGTGGCGATGGTGCCCTCCTGCAGCTGGGCGTTGTCGACCTCGGCCCAGACAGTCGTCCCGGCAGCGCCGGTGTTGAACACTCGGCAGGCGTAGACGTTGACCTGCGTTGCGGCTGCCGGCGCAGTCCCGGTCAGCGCGTAGCGGACGAAGGTATCGGAGAGCACGAAGCCCTCTTCCGTCGATGGCGCGCTCAAGACGCCGGTCGAGGCGTCCAGGAACTGGAGGTACATGCGCATCCGGCCGCTGCCCCGCGCGTAGACGGTCAGCGTGTAAGTCGACCCTCCAGTGACCTTGACGTTAGGTCTGCCATCGACCGAACTCGAGACGATCTCGATGTAAGCGCCGGCCGCTGGCGTACCAGAGATGCGCGCAGCAATGGTGCTGCTTGTGAGCGCCGACGGCACCAGTGCACGCGCTGCGCTGCCGGTAATGTTCCAGTGCTTTGGCCTGCCGCCGCTGGCCTCCTCCTCGAACGAACTGTTGGCCAGCAGGTTCTCGCCGCCGAGAAGCGGCAGTCCTGCCTCGATCCTGGTCAGGGACGAACCCTGCGCCGACAAGGTGTTGCCCTGCGTCTTCACGTCGTTGGCCAGCTGGGTGACGGTCGAGGCCTCAGCCTTCTTGCTGACGGTGTCCTTGAGCGTGGTCAGCGACTCGCTCTGCGACTTCAGGGTGTCGTCCTGCAGGCCGTTCTTGTCCTCGGTCAGCTTGACCCGACTCGTCAGCTGGGTCAGGGCTTGCGAGCTGGCCTTGCCGTCGATCGCGGTCTGCAGGCCGTTCAGGGTGCTGCCCTGGGACGTCAGATCACGGCCCTGCTGCTCGACCGTCAGCTTCAGCGAGTTGACCGCGCTGGCGTCGGCCTTGCTGCCCACTTGGTTCAGGGCGCTTTGGGCTGCTGCGGCCGCATCGGTGGCCACCTTGTCGCTGACCGAAACCCAGGCAGAGCCATTCCAGCGCTTGGGCGCGTTGGCCCCGCTGGTCGTGTCGATCCACAAGTTTTGCGGGAGGCGATCCGCACCCGCCGGCGCTGCGTTCTGGACGATGACCTTGCCCTTGCCGCCTGCCAGGTCGTTCGCAGCCTGCGCGGCGCCCTGGGCAGCGCTGGCGTTGCTGTTGGCGGTGTTGATGCTGGCCTGGAAACCATCGACCTTGCTCGACGTGGCCGTGACCGTGTCGCCCAGGGTCGTGACATCCATCTGCAACTTGCTGACGGCACTGGCTGTACCGTTGGCGGTGCGCACGGACTGGCCCACGTCTTCCCAGTAGTCGGTGTTCGGCGGCGCCATGTTGACCGGTACCGCCTTCTTGGCCTGGTACAGCTTGCCGTTGGCGCCGAGCACCGCCTGGTCCAGGGCGTAGGTCTTGGTCTTGTTGTAGGGCAGCGCCCCGGCAATCGAGGAGACTTCGCTGATCTGCTTCTGCAGGTCGTCGCGTGCGGTGGTCACTCGACCGTCCACGGCCGTGATCTGGCCTTGCAAGTTCGAACGCACGCCGTCGATCGTGCTGTTGACCTGGATGAGCTGCTTGTTGACGTCGGCCTTGATGGCGTTCGAGGCGGTGGTGACGCGCTCGGTCACCGACCCGGGGCCGGTACCGTCGACCAGGTCGATCCGCTCGTTGAGCTTCTGGCCTATGGCGCTCTCGGTCACCTGGCCCTGGATCTGCTCGAGGATCGGCCCAGCATCCGCACTCGACACGCCGGTCACCAACGTGGTGCCGCTCGGGAACCACACCCCCACATTCCCCGACTTGTCGACCAACCGCGCCCAGAAGTAGAACCGCTGCCCGGCGCGAAGGCCCTGCAAGGTGTGCCGATCCTGCGGATACGCCAGGTCAGCCAGCTTGGTAGCCTTGTCCAGGTCCGTCCCCTCGCTGTACCACAGCTCGGTGCGCTGGGTGTCCCCTGCCCCTGCCGGGAAGCCCCACGTCAACCCAATCCCGAAGATCAGGCTCTCCGTCGTCAGGCGCGTGAGGGCAGGTGGCGCGCCTTCCTTGCCCTTGAGCGAGGTCAGCGCCGAATGCGTCCAGGACGAGGCCAGCTCGAACGCGCTGATCGCACGCACGCGTGCCAGGTAGGCGCCTGCGTAGATGCCTGGCACGTCGACCGAGGTCATGCCGGTGCGCGGCAGGCGGATCCAGTTGCCGTTGTCCCTGCGCCATTCCACGTCGTAGCCGGCCGCGCCTTCCACGGCCGACCACTCGAGGGTCAGGGTGCTGACCGCGATGCCCTGGTCGATCCGGTAGCTGGACGACAGCGTGAGCTGCGCCGGGGGTTGCACGGTGCCGCTGGGCAGCACGCTGATCGGGCGCTCGTCGAGCTTGGCGCCGTTGTCGATGGCGGCGAACTTGCTCGGGTTGAACTCGAGGGCGGTGATGGCGTAGTGGCCGTCCTCGGTGCGGGTAGTCTTGAGCACCCGGAACAGCTGGATGGCCAGGTCGTCATAGTCGATCGCCCACTGCAGCTGTGGCTCGGGCTGCACGGCATAGGCGGTGGTGACGGTCACCGCACGGCCGGTGACCGCGGCCACGGTGCGTGCCTGGGCGGTGCCGTTGGGCAGGTTGACCACCAGACGATCACCGGCTTTGATTGGCGTGTCGCGGTCCAGGGTCACCACGCGCCCTTCGGCGGCGGCGATACGCCCGCCGTTGGGCCGGCCGGCGACCAGTTCGTCCGCCACCGGGATGACGAAGCCGGGCAACGGGATGCGCCCTTCCAGGCCGGTCTTGAAGGTGACGGTGCGGTCCTGGTCGTTACTCAGCAGGGCCCACTTGCCGCGACGTTGCGCCTCCGAGGCACGGGTACAGCCGATGGCGGAAATCTCGACCGGCCGGTCGCGATAGCGACGCTGCAGCGCCAGGTCGGTCACCGGGATCACATCGGTGTCGTAATTGTTGGCGGGGTTGTCGTAGCTGACCAGTGCCCGGCTGTAGTGGGTGTTGCGCTCGGCACCGCCGTAGACGAAATCGCCGTCGATGACGTTGGCGCGGGTGAACACGTAGTCGATGTCCTGGGCCCGTGGCATGTCCGCCTGCATGAACAGCGCGCCATGGGCCCAGTACACCATGCCACGGTAGATGGCCGACAGGTCGCGCAACAGCGTCCAGGCCTCGGCGCGGCCTTGCAGGTTCATGTCGCACAGAAAGCGCGGTTCTTCCCCGCCCTTGCCATCTGGCACCGCCTGGTCGCAGAACTGGGCGATCCGGTACATCTCCCACTTGTCGACCATCCACGGCTTGATGCGCTTGCCAAGGCCGAAGCGGTCCTCGACGCACAGGCCGTAGGTGACGAAGGCCGGGTTGTTGGTCCAGGCGTGCTTGAAGCTGCCGTCCCAGACGCCGTCATAACGGCGGGTCACGGGGTCGTAATTGCTGGGCACCGGCCAGCGTCGCCCCTTGCAGTCGACGGTGACGGCCGGAATGTTCTGGAACTGTTGCGCATCGAACTCGATGTAGAGTAGTGCGGTGTTGGGGTAGCGCAGCTTCTGGTCGATGATCTCCGTGTAGCCGGCGATCGTCATGGTGTCGGCGATCGCGCCTTTGTCGGCGTTGGGCGTCAGCCGGCGTACGCGCATCGTCCAACCGCTGTTAGCAGTTGGCAGGTTGACCCGGACCGAGCGCTGGTAGCCGTTGTTGGTCTTGCCGTCGACCGCGCCACGGTGCGCCTCGACATAGGTGCCACCGTCGGTAGCGATGTCGATGGCGTACTCGATGCGGTAGCCATTGGTATTGCCGTTGCTGTCCTGGCTGAGCAGGCGCGGCCAGGCCATGCGGACGCGCACCGCCGACAGCTGAAGATCGGTCAAGGCACGCGTGAAGGGGGTGTCGCTGCGCAGCTCGACCCCGACGGAGGTTTCGTTTTCCACGGCCGGAATGCCTTGGATGTAGTCCTGCTCCGGTGTACCAGGGCGCCACTCCCACTTCACGCCCGGAAAGTTGAGCGCGCCATTGGCGTCTCGGATCGGGGTGTTGTCGAGGTAGATGTCCTGGTCGGTCGGGATGCCGTCGAATTCGCCCTCGCCCACTGCCAGCAGCAGCTTGGCGATGTTGGTGGACTGCAGGCTGTCGGGTGCTTCGACCGGGGTCTTGGGTTTGCTGGCGCCACCTTTTGCACCCGTGAGGGGCATGTGGGATGTCATGGTCATTGCGGGCCTCTGGAAGAGTGAGTGCCAATGTGGAATGAGGTGGTGCAGGCGTGCGCGTGCAGCAGGCGGCGGCCTTAAGCCACACGGCGCAGTGATCTGCATGGGGAGGTCGTTCGAAGAGGGATGCCTGGCTTCACACGCCCTGGGGCCGAATCACGGCCGGTCCGGTGCACCGGTAGGGATCGCATGGATTGGGCTGCATTACGGGGCTGACAGACCGATGCACTTCCATGTGAGAGCAACTGTCTTTTTCTACTGGGTACATGCCCGACCGCATGGCTGATATGTGGCCTTCCCCGCAACGCAGGCGGTGCCCGACAGGGCCCTATCGCTGGCAAGCCAGCTCCCACCCAGACCTCTGCAGCCGTCGGTGTAGGCATGGCTGCGCAAGCAGCTTGTGGGAGCGGGCTTGCCCGCGATAGCGTCCGTTCCGTCACTGCCTGCATCGCGGGCAAGCCCACAGGTCCTTGGCAGCCGGCCTCATAGGGACGTGATCATGGGTGAGCGGGCCTGCCCGGCGCCACTAGGCCTTGTCCTGCGCCTCGATCGACGCCGAGATGACCGCGCCACCCCAGCGACGCTGGCCAATGCACAGCGCTACCGGGTTGCCACTGGCCGTGGTGTTCCTGGCACTGCCGAAGGCGTAGGACGGCCTGTTTTCCGGCGCAGCGCTCGTGGACAAACCTTGCGGCTGCGGGCTGATCAATTGCAGCGCGCCGCCCACGGCCATGCTGATGCCGATCGTTGCAGCGGTTCCCCAAGCACCGCCCGCCGAAAGTGCCCCCGCTATGCCTCCTGCGGGCCCCAGAAAGGCAACCGCCGCCAGGATCACCAGACCCACGACGATCTGCATGCCCCCTGCACGCTTGCTGCCCCCCACCACGGGCACGATGCGCAACTCGCGTGTGCCGCCTCGATCAAAGACCTCAGGTGTCACGTTCTTGCGGTTACGGAAGATGGCGAAACGCATGCCCAGGCGATCCAGTCGCCTGATTTCGTCTTCGAAGCCGCTCAGCGTAGCTTTCAAGGCCTTGAAGACTTCCCAGGTGTCGCCGCTGTCGAGCTGACGGCGGTGAACCCGGCCGAACCTACGGGCCAATGACCCGGACAACCGGATGTCGGTCATCGGTGTATAAACGATTGCGCTCATCGCGCCTCCTGAGCAGGCTCCAGCTTCGCCAGGGCGGTTCGCCTGCAGGTTGGTCAATGGGTGTCCTGTGCCTCGATGGACGCCGAGATAACCGCCCCGCCCCATCGGCGGCGGCCGATGCACAGGGGCACGGGGTTACCACTGGCCGTGGTGTTCCTGGCGCCACCGAAGGCATAGGACGGCAGGTTTTCTGGCGCGCCGCTCTGCATCAATCCCTTGGCTTGCGGGCTCAACATCTGCAAGGCGCCGCTGATCATGAAGCTGGCGCCGACCTTGTAGAAAAAGGGCGAAGCGGCGGCCAGCGGGGTAAAGCTCAAGACAAAGCCAACCGCGATCAGCACGGCGCCAAGGACGGTCTGGAAGGAACCGCTGCGCTTGCTGCCTTCGGCGATCGGGACGATGCGGACCTCGCGGGCGCCGCCTCGCTCGAATTCGTCCTGGCCGATGTTGCGGCCATTGCGGAAGATCGCGAAGCGCATGCCGAGGCGGTCTAGGCGGCGGATTTCCTCGTCGAAACCGGGCAGCGTCGCGCCCAGTGCGCGGCAGGCGTCCTTGAAGCTTCTGACGTCCAGGCACCGACGATGAATCCGCCCAAAACGTCGCGCCAATGGTCCGGACAGTTTGATGACCGTCATCGGGTCACCGGCAAGCAGGGTTGACATGGCAAGCCTCCGATTGAGTGAGAAACGCCCGCACGGTGGCCACGCGAATCACCGTCTGGTCGAGGACGTGCGCCTTCGCGCTAAGCCTGCTCATCAGGCTCACGCAACGTGGCCAGGTACGCCTGCCCGTCCCAGGTCAATCGACGAGCGATGCAGTCCAGGCCTTCCCCGACGTACTCGGTCACCGTCACCTCGAGGTAACCGGCTTGTTGCAGCAGGAGCATGTGGTACGTCACTGCCTCAGGCGCGTAGCCTTCCAGCTGATCCGGGCGCAGCGTGGCGTCCAGGTCGGGCAGCGCTTCGACTGTGGTGAGCAGCGCGCGGATCAGCTCCATATTTCGTTTCATGCGAACCTCCTCGGTTCAGGGGGTGGCGGGGTCGAGTGGTCGTATGGCCTTGGGCGCATCGCGGTGACGCAGGATCAACCGGGTACGGTCCCGCCAGGGCCCACCGAACACGATGATCTCCGAGGGCCGGCCATACAGGTGGTGCAGCAGGAAAGGCCCTGGCCCATGCACGTCGGTGGGCTCGCCCGGCAGTTGCGGGGTGTCGCCCAGGTAGATGCCGGCATGGTTGGGGTGCGCGGTACGCCCCACGGCCATCACCACCAGGTCGCCGCGCTGGAGCTGGCTGACCGGTTCGAAACCTGCCGCGGCGTAGGCTTCTTCGTACAGGCTGGGCCCCTCGGCGCGCTCCCACCAGCCGTCCTCACGGCCATAGGCAGGGAACGCCAGGCCCCACTCGCGTGCATACCAGTCGGCGCACACCTGCCAGCAATCCCAGGCGCCATGCACGAAGGGTCGTCCGAGCAGCGGCGTGTGCCCGGTAGGAACCAGTGTGCGCAGGTCGTTCTCCGGCCAGGACAGGATGTGCCAGGGCACCCCGGTGGCTTCGCACATGGCCAGGTCGCGGGGCGACGGTCGGCTGGTGGCATCGGGGTGCGAGTGGACGATGCCGATCACCTCGCCCTGCGCTTCGGCGTCGGCATAGGCTTCGGGCGTGATGCGAAACTCCTCGGCCGGCTCGCGGGCGGTGTTTTCGCAGGGCACATAGACCTGACGGCGACCGATCGCCAGCAACAGCCCGCAGGCTTCGCGGGGGTAGCTCTCGGCAGCATGCGCCTGCACGGCAGCCAGTATGTGTTTGCGCATGGTCAACTCCTGGCGATCAGCGAAACGGCAGGAAACCCGCCGAACGACAAGGGATTACCTGGCCCGAAACGCACCACGCAGCCGGAATCCAGGCAGCCGTTGCACTGGTCCCGGGCCGGATCGTCGGTGGGCTCGCCTTCCAGGTCGTAGGCCGGACCGGTGTAGCCGCAATCCGGGCCGCGATAGCCGGCGGTCATCGCCCAATGGCACAGCTGGGTCATCTGCCGGCCGATGGTCTCGCCGCCGACATCGCCGGGGCTGGCCAGCTCCCAGGCGACCGTGGTGCCGTTCTCGCTGACTTTCTGGTCGATGTACCAGACATCGAGGGCCTCCTCGCTGGGGTCGGCCTCGGGGTTGCCCTCGGGGTAGTTGGCCGCATCCAGGTAACGCGCCAGGGTGTGGCGCAAGGTCAGCTTGAACTCCAGCAGGTTGTCGAAGGCCAGGCACAGCGCCGTGATGCGCCCCTCCACGTTGCCGACCGTGAGGGTGGGCCGCACGGCCGTGCCGTCCGAGTTGGCTTCGATGCCGGTGAGCTCCATGGGCCAGGCGCTGTACAGCTGGCCTTGCCACCAGATCGGTCGCGCCGGCAGCTGGTCGGCGGCATCGCCAGCCGCCGCCAGCTGCTCGGGCGTATGGGGGATGGCGTGCCCATGAAAGCGCAGCACGCCGGCGCCGAACGCCGAGCCGTCGAGCTCGAACAACAGCACCTCGCTACCAGGCTCCAGGGCCTGGATCTGTTTGATCAGCGACATGGGCGCTCCTCAAGGGTGGTAGGCCCGCTGGAAGGTCCCGGTCACGGTGAACCGGCCCCCTCCCACGGGCGTGGTCGCGGGATCGGCGCAGGTGTACAGGCCGAGTTCGCCAAGCGGTGTGGTCCAGAGAAAGGCCTTGGCACCGGCGTGGCGGTCGAAGAAGGCCAGGATCGCCTGCATCGTCTGCCTGTCAGCCGTCACGGTGATGGCATGGCTGTCTTCCCGGTTGTTGGGGCCATCGCCGACCACCTGCCGGTAGCCGCCGCCAAAGCGCGCTTGCCGTGTGCGGTACTCCACCGTGGTCGCGCCGCCACGCTGGGTGGGCCAGAGAAATCGTTCGATCGCCATCAGCGTCTCCCCAGGGTGTTGCGATGGCTCACGCCACCGGGCCGCCACGAATCCGCCACGGCCCTGTCTGCTGCCGCTTTCATCTGTTTCTCCATGTTCTGTTGCAACGCCTGTTGATCCAGGCCTTTGCCGGGGTCGCCCGCGCCGGAATCGGCGACGTTGACGGTGGTGCTGACATGGATCGCCATGCCGCTGCCGGTGGCAGGTCGTGCAACGGCCAGAGGGGTGACCAGGCCACCGTCGGCATAACCACGGGCATTGAGGTGGTCGAGGTAGTTGCGCATGCCGGGCTGGCTGACCACTTCGCGGCGCAGGACGAACTCCCCGGCGTGGACGATCCCGGCGGGGTCGTACTTGTTGCCGGGGCCGGTGTAGCCGCCTGCAGAGAACCCCCTGCTCCCGTAGGTCATACCTGACGACGCATTGGCCAGACTGAACATGTCGTTGTCGCTGCCTGCTGCGGAGCCGACACTGCTGCCTGCCCCGGCTGAACCTCCTCCAGCCCATGCACTGATTGCCGTGGTGGCGAGACTTGCTATACCTGATAACAGACCAGAGGCTGCTTGCTGTGCTGCAACGCGCGCCATATCGCTGAGAATGGACCGAGTAAAATCCGTGAACGAAAACTTGCCTGTCATCGCGAACGTGACTACAGCATTCTCCATCGAGCTGAAGGCATTGGTGAATAAAGTCTTCGTCTGCCCCGCCACGTCTTGGGCGTGCTCGAGGTAACTCTGGAATGCCGAAGAAGCGCCTCTACGCCAGTCCCCCCGCGCCTCGTTCATCGCTTCATAATTAGCGAGCACCGTTTCTTTATAAGCAGTTTCGGCCTTGTCCAGCGCAGCGAGATCCGTACGATAGGTGTGTTCATCGTACTGTTGCGGTGAGGCTCTGCGTTTGGCGCCGAGCTTGTCTCTCTCCTCATCGAATCGAGTGGTGGCTGCCTCGGTTTGTGCTTGCACGTTACTCTGCCGCTCGCCTAAACCAAGCGCTTTGGCAGCCAACTCACCAGAGCGCTCCAATGCCTTGCGCTGACGTTCAAGCTGCTCGATAAAGACCTGGGATGCCTCGGCCGATGTTTCCTTGGGCGTGTCCGAGGGAGCCTTAGCCGGAGCGTTGGGAGGTAGAAGCGGTGGACTTGTGCTGACGTCTGTACGAGGCACGCTTGCCACGACGGCGGTCAAGCGAGGGGGTCGTGGGGGGGCGTTCAACGCTTCTTGTGCTCGCTGTTGCGCCTCTTCGAGTTCCTGGCGCTCTCGGCGTGCAGCCTCTGCAGCGCGCCGTGTTGTTTCGTCTCGCTCTTTTTGTTGCAGCCTGAGCAGCCGCAGCTTTTCTTCATCCTCCTCGCGCGTGGTATTACGCGCCATCAAATTAGGATTATCGTCAAAGGCTATGGGAATGCTTGAATAGGCAGTGGGGGTCGCCAGTTTCGTTTCTAGCGTGGCGATTTGCTGCGCTAGCGTGTCCTGCCTACCGATGTCCACGATGGCGTCCAGCGCACCTGCGGCCGCACGCTTGATGGCGTTCCAACGAAGCTCCACGACGTTCAAATGACTGACAATGGAGCCTGCTCGTGTTTGTAATGTCTGTGCAAAGGTCTCCGTCAGCAATTGCGTGGCGCCGATTTCATCCCCCTGCTGTTGAAGTGCCGCGATTTGCGTATAGGTCGACGCCGTCAGAAAGTGATACTGATCGTCAAGCGCCTTTGCCGCACTGACAGGATCTTGGGCAATACGCACAAACTCTGCGACCGTCGACTCGATAGACTTTCCTGTGGCCTCTTCCATTGCCAATGCAGCATTGGCAATGCTCTCAAAACTGCCTTCAGCCAACTGGCCCGTGCCGGCCAGTTGCGTCAGCACACTCGCCGCTTCACCCACCGAGCCGTTCGCAGCGCCAACGCGCACAGCCATGTCGCTGAGCGCAGCTGTCGATGTACCTGCATAATTGCCCGTCATCACAAGCGCTTGATTATAGGCTTGGGCTTCTTTGCTACCCTGGGTATAACCATAGGCCAATACGCCTAACGCAGCGCCTGCGGCACTGGCTGCTGTACCTATGGCGATAAGTCCTGGAGACAATGGCGGCATTGACAACCCGAACCCATCAATTGCGCCTTTGGCGTTCTTGACGAAGTCGGCACTCGTGTTGAAACTCCCTGCCATTTCGAGCAGGCTGCCACGTGTTTGCGTAGCGCCTGCTTGCAGTGCGGCCAAGTTGCCAACGGCGGCTTGGACTGAACCTGATGCAAGCGTAACGACACTCGCCAGCGCTACCATTTGCTGAGCCAGTTCAGCCTGGCTTGCGCTAACGGCCTGAACGTGTTGGCTTGTCTGCAGGGCACTGTCCTGCAGGGTCACCAAGATCGAACTCCACGCGATACTTGTTTCACGCGCCGCCGCTTCTCCACGCTTGATCGCGTCGGTCAATGCATCCAGATTGGCAGCGGCTTGAACAACGTCATTTGAATCGACCCGTACTCCAAATTCGGCAATGGTCGTCATAGTTTACTCCGCGGTTTCGGCCATGGCGGCCAGGGCTTCTGCCTCCATGACACGCAGATCGGAAAACAGCGCGGCCAGCGCGTGGCGGTCGATGCCCAGCATCGAGGCCACCGCCGGAACCACGCCATAGTCCAGCCCCGTAGGGCGCCCCGAGCCTTGGCGCCATTGCGTGCCAAGGGCTTCGAAGAGCCGGAACGCAGGCCAGGCGTCCGGCCAGACCTCCACCGTCTGCTCAGGCAGGTCGGTGGGGGTCAGGCCGAAACTGGCCAGCTGTTCGGCATCGGGGCTGCGTGCATAGATCGCCCGGGCCGCCGCTCTCAGTTTCCCAGGCGAGCCGGGGTGTAAGCGGCCTGGTAGGCCTCGATGACCGCCTTTGGCGCACCGGCGCAGGCCCCGACCAGTTGGTGCAGCGCGGCGACGTCGAAGGCGTCGTCCAATGCCCAACCGGTGACGATGGCCTGGAGCTGGTCCACCTGGAACTCGATTTCCTGGGCGGTGATCTCGGCCCAGCGCACGCCGGGTTCGCTGGCACGAGCGGTCAATGCCTCGCGGGCGGCGTTCCAGCGGTCGAACAGCTCGGCCAGGGCCAGGCGGTCCAGGTAGCGGAACTCGAACTCGACTGGGGTCGATTCGCCGCCGACCCGCGGCAGCGGCACCGACGCGGTGAACGTCGGGTCTTGCGCAATTTTGATCGTGGTCATGGCGGCTCCTTAGGCAGCGGCGAGGTAGCGCAGCGGCAGGCCCGACAGCGCGATGCTGAGCGTGCGGGTCATGAGGCTGTTGCGCTCGAGGGTCGGGGTGCTGGTGAGGCTGACGTAGCCGGGGTAGAGAATCTGGTCACCGTTGGGCAGCTTGAGACGGACCACGGCCAGCGTCTTGGTTTCGCTGTAGGACTCGACCAGCCCGACGTACGCCGCCGTGGGCTGGTCCTCGACGGTGATCGCCAGGGTGCTGGGGGTGCGGTTGGTGGGGAATTGACGGTCGACGTCGTCTTCCAGGTAGCCGACGGTCAGGTACTGTTGCTCACCGCCCGAGGAGGTGAACGCCGTGACCTTGGAGATCGGTGCCCAGCCCGTGACCGGGGTGACGGCGCCCACGCCCGCGCCGGCGCCATATCTGTCGGCGCGCGAGGTGTCGAGACCGCCCAGGGCGAAGGTATCGGTCGCGGCCTTGCTGACCCGGGCGGCGCGATCGTTGATCAACGACCAGCCGGAGTTGACCAGCAGCACGTCGTCGTTCTTGAGCTTGTGGCCGGCGGCGGTGGCCACCGGTGGGTTGGCGTTGCTCAGTGCGGTGAAGGCAACGGGAGCGCCCAGGGCACTGGCGATTTCGAGAACAGCGCCGTTGGGGAGGGAGAAACGTGTAGCCATGGTGATTTTCCTTTTGGGTAGAAACGAAAAAACCCGCACGGGGCGGGTTGGGGTTTACTGCGGGGTGAAAGCAGAGGGGGACGTGCGCAAGGACTCACGCACGGTGTAGGGAGAAGGCCGCGTCAGGCACCTTCGCCCTGGTCAGGGCTCGCCTTTGGCCAGCGCCTCGTCCGCCTTGTCCACGGCCTGGGTCGCTGCCGTGGCCGCACGCGCAGCCTTGGTCACGGCGACATCCGTGCGACGGGCCAGCTCGTCCAGGCGGCGATCACGCTCGCTCAAGGCCGTATCGTAGGCGCGTCGAATCTCTTCGACCTGCCGGGCCTGGACCTCGGCGAGCGTCCAGCAGGCCGCTTGATAGCCCAGCACGACGCCGCCGCTGAGCAGCAAAGTCGCGATCAGCCAGACCTCGACCCGACGCCACCAGCGTCGGGCCATGAATTCCAATGCACATCGGTCCATCAGGCGCTGCCTCCTATCCGCGGCCGAAGCCGGGCGATCTCTTCGCTCTGGGTGGTGACCTTTTCGGTCAGGCGCTCGACCTGGCCGGTCAGCGCTTCGATCTTGCCTTCCATGCGGCCCACGGCGGCGGCGAGCTCATTGCGTTCCTTGGCGAACTGATCGGCACGCGCTTCGGCCTGCAAGCGCGCCTCGCGCTCGGAGTCGAGCAGCTCGTTGAGGCGCCGGACCACGCCGATGTCGGCCGTGTCCATGGCCCGGTCGGCAGCATCCTTGGAGAGAAACTTGCGCAGCCAGAGAAAGCCGCCCAGCAGCACGGTGCCCGTACCGCCCAGCCAGGTGGCTGTGCCCGGGCCGAAATCGGAAGGGTCCATGGGGTCTGTCCAGAAGCAGAGACTGCACGGGGCAGTCGGAGAAAAGAAGCGAGCCTGTCGGCGCGCTGAAGCCGTACGAAGCAGGAAGCGCGTGATGCCCCCTGGCCTCAGCCGAACGCTGGGGCGAGCCTTTTTGCAGGCACAAAAAAACCGGCTCAGGGGCCGGTTTCTTGATCCGCTTCGCGCTGGGCGAAACTTCGAAAGTGAGGAAATCTTGCCACCAGCCGCACCGGAGCGCAACCCCCCTCACGCACTTTTTTTCATGACCTGCAATGCGTCGATGACCGGCGCCAGCACCACGGCATCGAGGTCCTCGCAGCAGGCGAAGATCAGGCTCACGGCGCCGCCCCAGTTGCGCGTCCAGTTGGTCGACTCCAGCGCCACGCCATAGTGCGCATCCAGCCAGGCGCGGAAAGCTTCCGGCGCAGCCAGCGGGTCGGCGTTGGCCGATTGTCCGCCCTGATGCATGTACCGATAGCGTGCCATGACGCCCTTGACCACGTAGTCGAGCTGCTCGCGCTTGGCAGCCGTCATGCGGGGCGAGCGTTGCTGCACCAGCGTGAACACCACCTCCTGAGCGACCTCCTGGGTGTCGGTGTCCAACTGCGGGCAGTACATGAAGTCGCCGAACGCCTTGAGCGGTCGGCGCAACGTAGCGATGGCGGCCTGGACCCTGCCGGCCAGGGCCTGGTGGGCAGCACGGCCCGCGCCACGCTGCCCAGTGGTGACCTGCACGCGTGTACCCAGCGCGCCCAGGCGCTCGAGCGCGCGACCTTGCTGGTCGGAAGGGGTGTGGTAGCAGTCGTGCCAGGCTTGTCGTGCCGTGTTCAGGCGCATGTCGAGATCTCCGTGGCTCGGCGTTCCGGTCAGGCGCAGGCGGCGCTGGACGCGGAGGCCGAATGGACGCCAAGGCGTCGCGTGTTGAAAGGGGCTCATGACAGGCGCCAGAGGCCGCCTTGATAAGCATGCTTATACTGTAGAAAGAAGCATGCTTATTGGCAAGAGGATAAGCAAACTTATACACTGCCCCCATGAAGACACTCGCCGAACGCCTCAAAGCCGCCCGCCAGCATGCCCAGCTGACCCAGAAAGCCCTGGCCCAGCAGGTGGGCGTGGAGCAGCCGGTCATCTCCCAGCTGGAAACGGGCAAGAACCTGCAAAGCGCGCATTTGCCCAAGATCGCCCACGTCTGTGGTGTGAACGCGATCTGGCTGTCCGAGGCGCTCGGCCCCATGCTGCCCGAGCGCACGACGCCTGCGCCGCAGACCAATGTCGCGCCGACCGAGCAACCCACCCTCACCTTCCGCTACCCGGTGATCAGCTGGGTCGCCGCCGGGGCCTGGGCCGAGGCGGTCGAGCCCTTCCCGCCTGGGTTTTCCGACCGGTACGAGCTGTCCGAATACGACGCCAAGGGCACCGCGTTCTGGCTGGAGGTCAAGGGCGATTCGATGACGGCGCCGGTGGGCCAGAGCATCGCCGAGGGCACGTTGATCCTGGTCGACACTGAGGCCGACGCGCAGCACGGCAAGCTGGTGATCGCCAAGCTGGCGGACAGTAACGAGGCGACGTTCAAGAAGCTGGTCGAAGATGGGGGGCGGCGGTATCTCAAGCCATTGAACCCGGCCTATCCGACGGAAATGTGCGCGGGCGACTGTCGGATCATCGGGGTGGTGGTGCGTGCCTTGATGAAGCTCTGAACCCGAGCGACAGGCACGTTGAAGCGCCAGCCACCCAGGTTTCGGCGTATCTGGGCTAGGCCTTGCGCTTTGTCGGCTGTACGCCGTCTCCACCCGCCAAGACAGGCGTCCAAACAGTCCTACATTTCCGTTGCCAATTTCCTACACCTTCACTACTGTACACATATACAGCAGTAGAAATGGAGGTTCACATCATGCTTCATCAGCCCGACTTCACCCAGACCAAACCCCGCACCTATGAGCAGATCGGTCATCGCGTCCAGCGGCTCATCGCCGACCCGCGCGTCCAGCGCATCCAGAGCATCACGGTGTCCAGACTGCCCAACGAAGACCCGGCAGACTGGCGACGCGTGTTGCAGGAATTGACCGAGACCGCCGGGGTGCGTGTCGACGAAGTGGAGAACGGTGCGGTGAAGATCGGCTGGCGCGACTACTGCGAAGCCTGAGGCCAGCCACGGGCGCCAGGACGTCGTCAGGCGACACCCTGGTGCCCTGCCCTTACACCTTGAAACGTCCTACCAAGGCTTGTTGCTGCTCGGCCAGGCGGGCCAGTTCGCGACTGGTCGCCGCCGTCTGCTCGGCACCGGCGCTGACCTGAATCACCAGGTCGTTGATGTCGTTGACGTTGCGGCTGATTTCTTCGGCCACCAGGGTCTGCTCTTCAGCGGCCGACGCCACCTGAATGTTGCGATCACTGATGGTGGCGATGCCTTCGGCGATCTCCACCAGGCGCTGGCCTGCGCGCTCCACGTTGCTGGCGCCGGTCTTGGCCTTGTCGAGGGTTTCCTGCATCGAGGAGGCTGCCCGGTCGGAACCGTCCTGCAGCTTGCCGATCATCGCCTGGATGCTGACGGTCGACTCCTGGGTCTTCTGCGCCAGGTGCCGGACCTCGTCGGCGACCACGGCAAAGCCCCGGCCCTGCTCGCCTGCCCGGGCCGCTTCGATGGCCGCGTTCAGCGCCAGCAGGTTGGTCTGCTCGGCCACGCCGCGGATCACGTCCACCACCGAGGAGATCGAATCGCTCTCGCGCTTGAGTTCGTCGATGATCGTCGCCGTCTGTTCGGCCTGCTCCGACAACGCCTGCACCAGTTGCACCGAGCGCTCGATCTCGCTGCGGCCCTGGGCGGTGTTGGCGTTGGCCTGCTGGGACATTTCCGAGGCTTCGGTGGTGCTGCGCGCCACGTCCCTGACCGTCGCGCTCATCTGGTTGATGGCCGTGGCGACCTGATCGGTGCCGGTGCGCTGCTGGGCCACGCTCTGGCTGGTCTGCACCGCCACCGCCGACGCCTCCTCGGCCGCGGTCGCGACCTGCGAGGTGGCATTGCCGATCTCCTGGATCACCTGGCGGATCTGCACGGCCATGTTGTTCAGGTTGCTCGCGATCTGGCCGAACTCGTCACGACCCTGATACTGCACGTGGGCGGTCAGGTCGCGCCTGGACAGCGCCACCAGCGCCCCGTTGATGCCACCCACCGCCCGGTTGATCTCGCGGATGATGATGAACGACAACGCCAGCACTACACCCAGCACGATCAGCACCGCGCCCAAGGTCAGCCACAGGCTATGGGCGGCGGCATCGCGGGTATGCAACGCCAGCTGGCGCACGCTCTCGCTCTGGTTGACCTCGACCTTGCCGATCTGATCGATGCGCGCGGTGGCCAAGGTAAACCACGCTTCGGGTTTGACGTTGAGCGGATCACCCAATGGGGTGGTATAAGCCAGCTGCTGCAAGCGTGCCACCTCCTGGGAGCCTGGCTGTTGCAGCACGGCCTCAAGCTCGGCCCGCACCTGGGCCGTGGCACGGCGTTGCGACGTGTCCAGGTAGGCCGAGAATTCGCCGAGGTTGCTGGCGAAGCGCGACAGCAGCCCGGCGTCGAAGCGGTTCTGGCTAAAGGCCAGGCCCAGCAGCACACGCTCGCGCCCTGCCCGCTCCTTCATTTCGATGAACTGGTTGAGCGTGCCCATGGCGCGCAGGATCGTCGAGTTCTCGACACCGGTTTCCAGGGAATGGGTGAAGCCGATCAGCGCTTTGATCAGGCCGGTGAAGCGTGTACCGGACTCGGTGTTGTTGATCGCCTGCCCATCGACCTGCGACCGCAGACTGGCCAACCCGTCCAGCGCGCGGTACGCCTCGGTCAGGTCTGCATCGGCCGGTGCCGACCCGTGGCGCACGGCCTGGACTGCGGCATCGGTCTCCTGGCGATAGGTGACCAGCTTGTCCTGCATGGACTTGCCGCCGCTGCCGAGGAAGACCCCGCTGGCACCGCGCTCGCGCTGCAGGGACGTGATCAGGTTGCTGAACCGCTGCGCCGTCGTGGTGGCTTCGACGGTCTGGTTCATGGTGGTGAGGGTGTGGTACTTGTCCACGACATTGCCGCCGGCGAAGAACAGCAGCCCGAGCAAAGGGAAAATCAGAATGAGCAACAGCTTCGCGCTCAGAGGAGCGTTCTTTAGCATACACGGGCCTTTACGGTAGACAGCTGCGGGTGGCGTACCTTGGCAGGGCCAGGCTCACCGGAATCGACGGATGACCAGGGCCGCACAGGGCCCTGTCGAAATGTCATCGTTCGCTGCCTACCATGTCGGCGGTGCGCCCGCGAACTTTATGCCCCAGCCCGCAGACAGGCCGTGAACGCGTCGCGGCGGCAGAACCCTCGTCGCCGTGAACGCGTGTTCCGGTCAGCGGCTCGGGGCATCCTTGCTGCGCAGACGCTCCGGCAAGGCCCAGAACAGCAAGGCCGCCGCCAGCAGGCTGGTGACGCCGATCACGTACAGCGCCGGGGTGGTGCTGCCGGTGACGTCCTTGATGTAGCCCACCATCACCGGGCTGACGATGCCGCCGAACTGGCCCAGGGTATTGATCAGCGCGATCCCGCCAGCGGCACCGGCACCCGCACCGGCCAGCAGCTTCGGCGGCAGTGCCCAGAACGCCGGGATCGAGGCGATGATGCCCGCCCCCAGCAAGGCCAGGGCGACGATCAGGAAGGTGGTGTGTTGGGCGAAGATGCCGGCGCTGAAGAAACCGATCGCGCCCACGATCACCAGGCCGCAGACGAACTTCCGACGCTCGCCCGTGGCGTCGGACAGCCGCCCGATGACCACCATGCTGATCGCGCCGCAGATGTAGGGGATCGCGGTGAGCAGCCCGATGGCCACCGGGCTCTCGGTACCGGCGCTGCGAATCAGCTGCGGCGCCCAGAAGTTCAGGCCATAGGAGGCGACCTGGATGAGGAAGTAGATCAGCCCCAGCATCAGGAACCCCGGCAGCCTGATGGCCGCCAGCAACGAGCCGTGCGAGTTGGCTTCATGGCTGGCGATGCGGCTGGACAGCAGCGCCTTCTCCTGCGCCGTCAGCCAGGGCGCATCGGCGACGCGGTCCTTGAGCACGCCCAGCACCAGCAACCCCAGCAGTACACAAGGCACACCCCCGAGCAGGAACAGCCAGTGCCAGCCACGCAGGTCGAGCAGCCCGTCCATGTGCCCGAGCACCAGCCCCGACACCGGTGCGCCCAGCAGCCCGGCGAAGGCCGAGGCCAGGAACAGGGTCGAGGTGATGCGCCCGCGGTAGCTCTGCGGGAACCATAGCGTGAGGTAGTACAGCACCCCGGGGGCGAAACCGGCTTCCATGGCGCCGATCACGAAACGCAGCACGTAGAACTGCCATTCGGCGGTGACGAAGACCATCAGCGCCGTGGCGACGCCCCAGGACATCATGATCCGGGCGATCCAGCGTCGTGCGCCGACCTTGTAGAGCATCATGTTGCTGGGCACTTCGAACAACACGTAACCGACCACGAACAGCCCGGCGCCCAGCCCGTAGGCCGTGTCGCTCAAGGTCAGGTCGGCCTGCAGCTGGAACTTGGCGAAGCTGATGTTGATGCGGTCGAAGAAGGCGAACAGGTAGCAGATCATGATCAGCGGCATCAGGCGCCAGGCCACTTTGCGCACGATCGCCTTTTCGGCGCTGGCATCGTCGACGATGCCGCCGAGGGAGGTAGCGGACAGACTCATGTGATTCTCCAGAAGGCTTCCCCGTGGGGTGCCCGATTGTTGTTGTGTCTGGAAAGGACGCGGTGCCGACGCCAGGCAGGGGCTGCCCGGCGTGCGGCGTCACGTGTCCAGGTAGCGCGAGGCGTCGTGGAGGTCGCAGTTGCGTCCGGCCTTCGCCACCTGGCCAGGCAGCTCATGGCCCAGCAGCGCCGGCAGCGTGCGCGACAGCGTGATCAGATGGTCCAGGTCGATGCCGGTGTCGATCCCCATCTCGTCGCACAGGTTGACCAGGTCTTCCGTGCAGATGTTGCCGGAAGCCCCCGGGGCAAACGGGCAACCGCCGAGCCCGCCGAGCGCGGCATCGAAGCGCCGCGCACCTGCCTCGTAGGCGGCCAGCACGTTGCACAGCCCCAGGCCCCGTGTATTGTGGAAATGCAGCGTCAAGGCCGAGGCCGGCACCCGTTCCAGCACACGGCTCACCAGGCGCGTGACCTGACGCGGATTGGCCATGCCGGTGGTATCGGCCAGGGTGATGCCGGTCAGACCCCGTTCGAGGTAGCTGTCGACGATCCGGCACACGTCGTCTTCATCGATCGGGCCTTCGAAGGGGCACCCGAAGGTGGTGGCGATCGAACCGTTGAGGCGCTGGGGCGTGCCCTGCACCAGCGCGACGATGTCGCCAAACGCTGCCAGCGACTGCTCGCGGCTCATGCGCAGGTTGGCGCGGTTGTGGGTCTGGCTGGCGGACATCACCAGGTTCAGCTCGTCCGCCCCCGCCTGCATCGCCCGCTGCGCGCCTTTGAGGTTGGGCACCAGCGCCACGTAGAGCACGCCCGGGCGCCGCTGGATGCCGCTGAACACCGCCTCCCCGTCACGCAGCGCCGGGATGGCCTTGGGTGAGACGAAGGAGCCGGCTTCGATACGGGAGAACCCGGCCTGCGACAGCTGATCGATCAAGGCGATCTTGTCGACGGTCTCGACCCAGGTCGGCTCGATCTGCAAGCCGTCGCGTGGGGACACTTCCTGCACGATCAATCGTTGGCCTTCATTGGACGTCATTGCACCACCCCCGCTTGCCTGAATCGTTGAATGTCGGCCTCATCGAAGCCCAGCCCGTGCAGGACTTCGTCGGTGTGCTGGCCCAGCGCCGGGCCTTGCCAGTTGACCTGGCCGGGCGTGTCCGAGAGCTTGGGCACGATGCCCGGCATCTTCACCGGGGTACCGCCTGGCAACGTGGCGTCGAGCAGCATGTCACGGGCCTGGTAATGAGGGTCGGCGACGATGTCGGCCGCCGAGTAGATGCGCCCTGACGGAACCTCGGCCGCGTCAAGCACGTCGAGCACATGTGCGATGGGGTGCGCCGAGGTCCAGTCGGTGATGGCCGCGTCGAGCATCTCGCTCTGGGGCGCACGGCCGTCGTTGTGGGCCAGGTCCTCGCGCTGGGCCAGGTCGGGCCGGCCGATCGCCTGCATCAGTCGCTTGAAGATCGGGTCGCTGTTACCGGCGATGACCACGAAGGCGCCCTCGGCGGTCGGGTAGGTGTTGGAGGGTGCGATGCCTGGCAAGGCACCGCCGGTCCGCTCGCGCACATGGCCGGTTAGGGCGTACTCGGGCACCAGGCTCTCCATGACGTTGAACACGCTCTCGACCAGCGACACGTCGACCACCTGGCCCTCGCCTTGCCCGGTCTTGACCCGCAGCACCGACATCAGCGCGCCGATGACCGCATGCATGGAGGCCAGCGAGTCGCCCAGGCTCACACCGACCCGCGCCGGCGGGCTGCCAGGCGTGCCGGTGGTGTAGCGAATCCCGCCCATGGCCTCGCCGATGGCACCGAAGCCCGGTCGATCACGGTACGGGCCGGTCTGCCCATAGCCGGAAATGCGCACCAGGGTCAGCTTCGGGTTGAGGGCATGCAGGACGTCCCAGCCCAGGCCGAGCTTTTCCAGCGCACCAGGGCGCAGGTTCTCGATCAGCACGTCGGCCCCTTCGACCAGCTGCTTGACGATGGCGATGCCGTCGGCGGACTTCAGGTTGAGTGCCAGGGAGTGTTTGTTGCGCGATTGCAAGTACCACCACAGCGAGGTGCCGTCGTGCATCTTGCGCCAGGTACGAAGCGGATCGCCCGTCCCCATCGATTCGATCTTGATCACCTCGGCACCGAACTCGCCGAGCAGGCGCGCCGCGAACGGCGCGGCGATCAAGGTACCGATTTCGATGACGCGAAGGCCGCTGAGTGCAGTCATGGGCTGCTCCCTTGTTGTTCTTGGAATGTGCAGCCAGCCTAAGCGAGGCCCCCAGGCCTCGACCAACCGTAAATCCGCAAGACGCCTTCGTGAAACACGAAGGCCCGTATCAGCCGCCTTGCAGGTGCCGGTAGAGCAAGCGGCTCACGGGCGACAGTTCGGCAGGGTCGCGTACGACCAACAGCAAGGTCCGCAGGGCCCAGTCGTCCTGCAAGGCGGCTGCGGTCAACCCCAGGGGCCGGCCGATCAGCTCGAAGGCCTTGCGCGGCAGCACGCCGAGGCCGAGGTTGGCCTGGACCATGCGGCACACCGCATCGAAGCCCGGCACATGGATGCGCAGCCGCAGCGGCTTGCCACAGGCGCGCGCGGCGGCATGGGTGCGCAGGTTGATGAAACTGTCGGCATGCAGCCCCACATGGTCGAAGGCCAGGGTCTGCGCGAAGTCGAGCTGCGATTCGCCGGCCAGGCTGTGCTCGGGCCGCATCACGACCACCAGTTCATCCTGGCGATAGGGCACGGCCAGCAAGCCGTCGATCTCGGTGTCGGCCGAACAGATGCCCAGGTCGGCGAAGCCGTCGAGGATGCCCTTGACCACACCGGCGCTGGGCCGCTCTTCGAGGTTGATCTTGACCTGCCCGTGACTGGCGATGAAGGCCTGCAGGTCTTCGGGCAAGAATTCGATGATCGCCGAGATGTTGGCCAGCATGCGCACATAGCCACGGACCCCGTGCAGGTGCTCGCCGACGTCGATGCTGATCTTCTCGAGATCACCCAGGATACGTCGGGCGTAGTGCAGCAGGGTCTCGCCCGCCGCGGTGAGCAGCATGCCCTTGGCGTTGCGCTCGAACACTTCGATCCCCAACGCCTGCTCCATGTCGTTCAGGCGCTTGCTGGCCGCCGACAGGGCGATCATCTCGCGATCGGCGCCACGGGTGAGCGTGCCCTCCTCGTGGACCGAGACGAACAGCTGCAGGGTGAGAAGGTCGAGGCGGCGGACCAGATGGCGTGGGAGCATGGCGGCGTCTTGGGCGGGAAAAGGCCCCATCCTGACACAAGGAGGCGCTCATGGGCGATGGCCACCTCGGCGGCGCGGTCGAAGGGTATGGCACTGTGGCAGCCTTGTACAAATGCCCGTGAAAGGGCCGAAAGTTGTACAAACAGGGCCATTGGTCCGGGCGATACAACGGGTGGGCGGCTGTCGGCTCAATCGTCTATCGATTGTCTGGCTCATGCTCATGGAAAACACGCTTGTACTGATCATCGAAGACGAGCCATCGCTGCGCGAATTTCTGGTAACGATCGTCGAGGACATCGGTGGCTGCGCCGTGGCCGTCGATACGGCCGACGCTGGCGTCAGCCTGCTGCCGGGGCAGCCGTGGAGCCTGCTGGTGACCGATGTGAACACGCCAGGCCGGGTGGATGGCTGGGACGTGGCCTGGGCGGCCTACAAACAGGACCCTACCCTGCCGGTGCTGGTCACCAGTGGCGGCAATGGCGACCTCAACGGCACGCTGCCGCCCACGGCGCTGTTCGTGTCCAAGCCGTGGTCGCTCGAGCAGATGACGGCGCTGCTGGAGAGTCGGATGTGCAGGGCGGGTGCGCAACGGGAATACGCATTCCAGACCCCTGAAGAGTAGTGCCTGGAGGTCGCCCTGGGTCCTCACACACGCACTGCCTTCGAGTGCCTGACACAGACTTCGTCCTGCGTGGATGAACGTCCAGTATCCGCCCTGAAGCCTTCCATAGTAGCGTTGACCCTCACCTGCCTGGAGACATGCCCGATGAGCCTTCGCAGCTTGGCCAGAAACCTGCCACCAGACCCTGATCGAGCTGGCTGGGTCTTGGGATGGGGCGTGCTGCGCGATCGGCACCCCTGGCATTTCGTCGATGTGTACGCCGACCGGCAGACCGCCTGCATCGAGGCCGAGCGACGCGGCGAGGGGTATGTCGTGGAGTACGGGTCGCACCGGCTCGGCTCGAGCGATTTCATCTGTGGGGTGACCTTGCCCGAGGGGTGAGGACGCAACCTCGCGCTGCCGGCCACGCCTGATTCGAGGGGGGGCCGCCTCCTTTACGCCTTCTCTCCATGCGCCGATGGAGCCAGCGCCTGCAACTCGGCCAGGTCGTCGGGCGCGATCACCAGCGCGGCGGCGCGCAGGTTTTCCTGCAGATGCGCCAGGGAGGACGTGCCCGGAATCAGCAGGATGTTGGGTGAGCGCTGCAGCAACGCGGCCAGCGCCACGCTCGAGGGCGAGACGCCCATCCCAGCGGCGACTCGGGCCAACACGTCCGATTGCAGAGGCGTGAAGCCGCCCAACGGGAAGAACGGTACGTAGGAGATGCCCAGCGACGCCAGGGTATCGATCAATCCATCGTCCCGCCGATGCACGAGGTTGTAGTGGTTCTGCACGCAGACCACCGGCGCGATGCGCCTGGCCTGCTCCACCTGGACGGCTGACACGTTGCTCAGGCCGAGGTGACGGATCAGCCCTTGGTGTTGCAGCTCCGCCAGCGTGGTGAAGGCCTCTTCGAGCGAAGACTCATCGGGCGCATGCTGCGTCCCCCAGGCACGATAGTTGACCACCTCCAACACCTCGACACCCAGGTTGCGCAGGTTGTCGTGCACTGCCTGCCGCAACTGGCCAGGCGCCGCTGCCGGATGCCAGGAGGCATCGTCGCCACGCCGCACGCCGACCTTGGTCGCGAGGGTCAGGTGGGCGGCATAGGGCTGGAGCGCTTCGCGGATCAATCGGTTGGTGAGATGAGGCCCATAGAAGTCTGCGGTGTCGATGTGATCGACACCGGCTTCCACTGCCGCCTGCAGCACGGCACACGCTTGGGCTCGGTCCCTGACGGGGCCGAACACGCCTGGGCCTGCAAGCTGCATCGTCCCGTACCCCATGCGGTGGACGAGGCGATCGCCCAAGAGAAAAGTACCTGCGTGGCTGACGTGGGTCATGTGGATGCGCCTGTGCGATGAAGTGTGCCGGTACTTTAACGGTTGACCGACAGGCCGATAATCCGGTGCAATCGGGACGGGCCGTACGGGAGAGCGAACAGTGGGCGTCGACGTTCAAGACATGCAGGCGTTCGTCAGGGTCGTCAGCGCCGGCGGCTTTCGTGAGGCGGCTCGGCTGGGTGGCATGTCCGCGTCCAGTCTCAGCGACGCCGTGCGGCGACTGGAAGCCAGGCTCGCCGTACGGCTGTTGAACCGCACGACGCGCAGCCTCGTACCCACGGAGGCCGGTAGCCGGTTGCTGGATCGTATCGTGCCGATCCTGGGCGAACTCGACACCGCACTGGACGTGGTCAATGACTTTCGCGACAGGCCATGCGGCACCCTGAAACTCAACGTGCCGCTGAGTGCGGCGCGCCTGGTGCTGCCCAGTCTCATCACGCCCTTTCTCAAGGCCTATCCGGACATCCGTCTGGAGATCGTCGCCGAAGCCAGCTACGTGGACGTGGTGGCGGCCGGATGCGACGCAGGCATCCGCTACGAAGAGCGCTTGGAACAAGACATGATCGCCGTGCCCATAGGCCCGCGCATACAGCGTTGCGCCACGGCGGCCTCCCCGGCCTACTTGGCGCTCAACGGGCGCCCTGAACAGCCCAGCGACCTGCTCGAGCATGCCTGCCTGCGGGGCAAGTTCCCCAGCGGGGCGATGCCGCCCTGGGCCTACGCGCGTGCAGGCGAAACCGTCCTGGTGGAGCCGAGTGGCCCGCTGGTCGTCGGCATCGGCAGCATCGACCTGGCGATACAGGCGGCGATCGACGGTCTGGGCATCGTCCACCTTTTCGAAGAGTGGCTGCGCCCTCACCTGGAAAGTGGTGCGCTCGAACCGGTGCTGGAGCCATGGTGGCAATCCTTCAACGGCCCCTACCTCTACTACCCTGGCAGACGTTACCTGCCCTCCCCTCTGCGCGCCTTCATCGACTTCGTGAAGGCCGCGTCGGCACTGCGGGTTGAAGACGGTACTTACTGACCTGACAACCATGGGTGTACGCGCACCACCCTGCGCCAGAGCTGGCACTGCACGAGCGGCTCAGACGCGTCCGGCCAGCGAGAGCAGGAAGACGATCAAGCCGCCGAAGGTCATGGCAAAGGACGCGATGATCGCCAGCACGAGGCAGACGACCGTCAAGGGCGGCACGTGGGGCGCCACTTCCAGCTGATACTTCGCCCGTATCGTCTCGGGGTTCAGGCAGGTGATC
Organism: Pseudomonas monteilii; assembly: GCA_001534745.1. Classification (NCBI taxonomy): domain Bacteria; kingdom Pseudomonadati; phylum Pseudomonadota; class Gammaproteobacteria; order Pseudomonadales; family Pseudomonadaceae; genus Pseudomonas; species Pseudomonas alabamensis. The sequence goes on along the minus strand of CP013997.1, from coordinate 1,594,859 downwards.
ACGACGTCGCCTGGCGCGGCGCAGTCGAACGCGCCCAAGGGCATGGACTGATTCCCGGACATGTCCGTTCTCTGGACGCTGAACAGCGAACGGCCATAGGCGCGATATGCCAATGGCTCGCCACCGGGCGAAGTGGCGACGGAAAACCGGGCGGCGAAATACGCCACGCCGGTGATGAAGGTCAAGGGCGGGATCACGAGGTTGATCACGTACCGGCCTGGCTGCGGCAACGTCAGTGTGCAGGGGCTGGCACTGGCTGCGAACCGGATGCGCACATCAGGAAAGATGATCCGTCGCGCTCGCGCGATGCAGCGCACCAGGCAGTAGAGCCCCAGAAGCATGATGACGGGGGTCGCGATGTTGAGCACTGTGTTCGGGATGGGCACGGCGAATCTCTGTGGGGAGAAAGCGCCATCGTAGTGACGTGGTTCGCACGGGGCAATCGCGCACGCGTACCCGTGGGAGGGAGTGGTACCCGTGGAGCGCTTTGAGAAGGCTCAAGATAAAACCGACGGGCAAAGAAAAGCCCGCTGGGGAAGGCGGGCGAATGTGTTTCACGGATGTGGCTTCATCGTGCCAAGGCCAAGGTGAAAATGTCGTGAAGACAGTGTCGCAAATGTCTTTGATCGAAAAAACCTACCTCTAACGCTTGAAGCCCGTTGAACCGCTTGGCAGCAAAGGGGCTTGCGCCCCCTTCGGCGTCCCTGCCGATCCTGCCGACGCCGTACAGCCGTCTGACGAGGCTAGAACCGCATCATGACGGACTTGAGCTCGGTGTAATCATCGATGAAGGCGCTGCCGAACTCGCGACCGACCCCCGAACCTTTCACGCCGCCAAAGGGTACGGCGGGATCGAGGAAGGTGTGCATGTTCACCCAGACCATGCCTGCTTCGATGCGCGGGACCAGGCGCATGGCCTTCGACAGGTCGTTGGTCCAGACACTCGCCCCCAGTCCGAAGGGTGAATCGTTCATCATGCGCACCAATTCTTCTTCGTCGTCGAAGGGCAGGACCGTCACGATCGGACCGAACGTTTCCTCCTGCAGGAATGGGTCATGCTCATGCTCGGCCTTGATGAGCGTAGGCTCGACGAAATAACCGGGCCGTGAAACCGGTTTCCCTCCGCAGATGACTTGCTGGCGCTCATTGGCACGCGCGAAGAATGCCAGGATCTTGTCATAGTGCGCCTTGTTGGCCAGCGGGCCGAACTGCGCCGACTCATCCAAGGCACCGCCCACTTTCAATGCCCCGAGGCGCTCAGCCAGCTGCGCACAGATCGCGTCGACTTTACTGCGGTGGATATAGAGCCGCTCCGGGGCTGCACAGACTTGGCCTTGATGGACGTAAGCCGTCTGCAAGATCCCCTCGACCGCCGCATCGACATCCACATCGGCCAGAAACGCCGCCGGATTCTTGCCCCCCAGTTCCAGGGTCACCCGCGTCAAGTTGGCATTGAACGCTGCCTTGCCGACCGCAATGCCCGTAGGCACCGAACCGGTGAACGACACCTTGCTCACGTCTGGATGGTTGATCAGTTGCTGACCGATAGCGCCACGTCCGTTGACGATGTTCAGTGCGCCAGCCGGCACGCCTGCTTCGCCGGCCAGTTCGGCGATCCGCAGGAGTGACAGTGGGGTGAACTCACTGGGCTTGACCACGATGGTGCAGCCGCAGGTGAGCGCCGAGGCAATTTTCCAGATGCCGATCATCAACGAAAAATTCCAGGGGGTGATACCAGCGACGACGCCCACCGCTTCACGACGGGTAAAGGCAGCGTACTGTTCACCTTGGAACGAGGGCAGCGAAGGTGTAGCGGTCTGGCCATGGATCTTGGTGGCCCAACCGGCGAAGTAACGCAGGAACACGACGCTTTGCGGCACTTCCAGCTGGCGAGTGAGGTGGATCGACTTGCCGGAGCTGAGCGATTCCAGCTGAGCGAGTTCTTCGGCATTGGCCTCGATCAGATCGGCCAGGCGATTGAGCGCCACACCGCGCAGATAGGGCGAGGTGCTCCCCCAGGTGCCATGGAACGCTTTTTTCGCTGCCGCTACAGCCTGATCGACGAGCGCTTCGCTGGCGTGCGCCACCTGGGTCAACACCGCAGCGGTAGAGGGATCGACGATCTCGATCTGCTCGGCGCTCGGCTCGCTGACGGCACGCCCATCGACGAAACTGCCGGGCGCACTGTCGAGAAAGTGCTGAACGCGGGGAAGCATCTGGATATCGCTCATGGAACCACCTGTAGGCAAGAAATGAATCACGTCACGCAAAAGATCGGTCGAGGGTATCCGGCTCTTCGCTGCGGCACTTGTTCATCGCTGTCAACGATTTGTATCGCCGTGCCAAACGTCACTTGGCGTGTGCTACGTCTTGTCAGGCACCGGAAGTGGCGCATCGCTGTTCCAGGCCGTGACCGGGCGGCTGAAGAGGTTTTCAGTCTGGAAGTGCGCCATGCGCCACGCCTCCTCCTCCAGCTCGAAGCGCACCGTCAGACGTGCAGCATTGAGATGAGAAGCGCCTTCGCTGAACGTGCTGGTCTGGAGCATCATCCAGGTGGCCTGCCCGTGGTCGCCATCGACCTCGATCACCTCGCTGGTCAGGAAGTGCACATTGAGGGCGAAATGCGCTGGCGTCTTCATGTAGGTCGCGAACATCGACCTGATCGCCTCCCGGCCTCGGTAGCCCCCGAAACTGGAGGCGTATCGGGCTCCCTTCCCTTCCCACACGGCATCACGGGTGAACAGCAGCGCCAGCTCATCCAGGGGCGTGGCGCTGTCCAGTGCATCGCACAAGGTCATGTAACGGTTGATGCACACCCGAATGGCTTGCTGGCTTTCAAAGCGGCGCAAGCGCTCGCGAAGGTCGTCGATATCGGTCATGGACAGGCTCCTAGGATCGGTTCCAGGATGGACATGAGGGGCTGGTCAAGACCAACCCGCGTGGGAATCACTGAGGTGTTGCGCAATGCATGTTCTGCAGCAGGCGCTCGGCGACTGCCAACAGCTTTTCGTCGGCCCCCTTGGCGCCGATGAGCTGCAGCCCGACCGGGAGGCCCGATTCGCTGACCAGTGGAATGGACAGTGCAGGATGACCCGAGAGGTTGAACGGCCTGACCAGCGACGTCATGCCAAGCACAGCCCGTGTATCGCTTGCGTCTTCGACACGCAGCGGGAAGTCCGGCATGGTCGGCAGCGCCAGCACATCGAATCGCGTCAACGCGCTGTCCACCTCCTCGGTGAATCGTCGACGCACGGCTTCTGCCTCAGCCAAGGCCGACGCGGTCGTTTCGCCTGCTGCGGCCAGTCGCCCGGCGATATCCGCACCTACCTGTCCGGTTGCCAGAAGGTGGCCGCAGGCATCGAAGGTCTCACGGTTGATGACGACCATGCCTGCCTCATAGGCGGCATCGAAGTGCTCGAATGCAATGTCCTCCAGGCTCAGGCCGCTGGCGGTGAGCGCCTCATGCACGACCTTCTGGATCGCCGCCTCGGCAGTCACCCGAAGCACCCCCACCCTGGCCTGGCGTGGCACCTGAGCCAATACGAACGTGGGATCCATCATGGTCATCGCCCGGATCAGCATGGGCAAGCTGGCGGCGAACGGCCCGACACAATCCAGCGTGGTGTGACGTGGCATCACCCCATTGCGACTGACCCGGCCGAACGTTGGCTTGAAACCGAACACCCCACAGCAGCAGGCGGGAATGCGCACCGAGCCTCCGGTGTCGGTACCGAGGCTGAAGTCAGCCAGGCCAGCGGCAACCGCAGCGGCCGATCCGCTGGAAGACCCCCCCGGAATCCGCTCGGGATAATGAGGGTTCACGACTGTGCCAGTGTAGTGGTTGATGCCCGTGGTGCCGAACGCCAACTCATGAAGGCTCACCTTGGCCGTCAAACGGGCTCCGGCGGCCAGCAGGTGGGTGACCACATCGGCATGCTGAGCCGCCAAGGGTGCCTGTTCGAGTGACTTGCTCGACGCGCGGGTCGCGGTCCCGGCGACGTCGATGGTGTCCTTGACAACGACCCGCGGGCCGGTGCCGCCCAGGTCGAGGGTTTCCACGATGATGGTCATTCTGAGCTACCTCTTCGATGATGGGGTGCCAGTGAAGCCAAGGGCGGCACGCTTACTATTCACATGAAACATCAACTGAACATTCCATTAAAAATCAGCCCCATGCAGTCTGCGTCCGACGGCGGTTCGAGGCGTTTCCATCATGGCCAAATCCACCGAACCGGCTATGATGTCGCGACTATTTCGCATACGCAGTGAAGCCATGAGTAACTCGACACTGAAAGGCCACGCCCACCACGACCCCGCCAGCGATGAATTTCGCAAGGAAGATTTCCCCTTTTACTGGCTCGCCCGCGTTCATGGTCGCTACTCGCAGAACATGGAGCGCCTGCTCAAGAAGGTCGATCTGGACGTACCTCGTTGGCGTGTGCTCTGGATCCTGAATGAGAATGGTCAGTCGAGCATTTCGGAAATCTCCACCCATGCCATTGCCAAGCTTTCGACGACGACCAAGATCGTCTATCGAATGAAAGACGACGGCCTGGTACAGACCGCCCAAAGCGCAGAGGACGGTCGTGTTACCCAGGTGCAAATCACCGAGCAGGGCGTGCTGATGATCGAACGCATGCAGGACGTGACCCGGGAGCTGTTCCAGCGCAGCTTCAAAGGGCTGACCGATGCTCAGGTACAGCGCTTGAACCGGATGCTCGAAGTGGTGTTCCACAACCTCGAAACCTTCTAGAGGTATCGACGCCCTTGCCGAAAAAAGCCCAGCGCTGCTGGGCAAAGGGTGAGGCATCGAGCGCCGTCAGCACGCTTTGGAAGCTTCTCCAAGACGGTGATAGGCGCGGTTGAAATACACCAGGCCGTCGTCGGCGCCGCCGCAGCGAATGTCCTGGATTTCGCAGTAGAAAATGCTATGTGAACCCACCTCGTGAACCTGGGCGATATGGCAATCGAAATTGACCAACGCTTCCTGCATCACCGGCGCACCGCTTTCGAGCACTGTCCAGTGGGTGGTGGAAAAGCGCTCCTCCATGTTCAGGTCACGGTTGGCGAACGCTCCCGAGAGCGCCTGGTGAGTCCCTGCCAGCACGTTCACGCACAACGCCTTGTTGGTCTTGAAATGCTCGTTGGAGTGGGAAGACCGGTTCATGCAGACCAACAGCGTAGGGGGCGAGTCGGTAACGCTGCACACTGCCGAGGCGGTGAAACCGAAGCGCCCGGCAGGGCCGTCGGTGGTGATGACCGACACGGCGCCACCGAGCATCGCCATCGCGTTGCGAAATTGGGTTACGTCTACCATGGTCGTTCTCCTCAAATATCCAGCACGAGCTTGTTGGACTTGGCTCGCGAGCAACACACCAGAATCTGGTCGTTGGCGGCCTTTTCTTCGTCTGTCAGGTACACGTCACGGTGATCGGGTTCGCCCTCCAGCACTTCGCACATGCAAGTGCCGCACACGCCTTGTTCGCAGGAAATCTCGATCTTGATGCCGACCTTGGCCAGGGCGTCGAGGATGGTCTGCCCCTGGGCGACCTGAACCGTCTTGTTGCTGCGCGCGGCGACCACTTCGAAACCGCCGCCGCTGGCATCGACCTCTACCTGGAAGTATTCCTTGTGGATATGGTCTTCGGCATAGCCCTGCTGGCGAGCGCCTCCAATGACCCAGTCCATGAAGCCTGCAGGCCCGCAGGTATACAGGTGCGTCCCGGCCGTGCCGCTACCGAGCACCGCGGCCAGGTTCAGGCGCTGTGCGGGATCCTCGTCGTCGAAGTGGGTAACCACCCGATCCTTGAAGGGCGCATCGGCCAGCTCGCCCAGAAAGGCGCTGTGCGTGCGCGAACGTCCACAATAATGCAGCTCGAAATCGGCCCCCTGCTGATGCAGGGCAAACGCCATGGCGATCATCGGTGTGATGCCGATGCCGCCCCCGAGCAGGAGGGTGCGCTGGGCGTCGGGTGCCAACGGGAACAGGTTGCGCGGCGCACTGATCTGCACTTCGCGCCCTTCGAGCAGGGCTTGGTGCACCCCCACTGACCCCCCGCGCGAGGCAGGGTCCTTCAACACACCCAGGCGATACACCGAGGTATCGGCCGGGTCGCTGCACAGCGAGTACTGACGCACCACGCCGGGGGCGACATGGATATCCACATGAGCGCCCGCTTCGAAGGCCGGCAGCGCCGCGCCATCGACATGCCCCAGATCCAGGACGACGACATCGGCGCCCTGGATTTCGCGCTTGCGCACGACGACATTCAACAATTCTTCTTTCATGGCAGTGTCCTGCATAACATCGGAGGCGAACGGGCGCCTCCGGAAAACTCAACGCATGAACAGCCCGCCGTTCACGTCCCAGGTCGCCCCGGTGGTGAAGTAGGCTTCAGGCCGCGCCAGTTGCACGATCAGTTGGCCGAGGAAATCGGCATCGCCCAGCTGCTGCACCGGGATAGCGGCGAGCAGCCCCTCCATGCGTTCAGCCGGCACCGCCGCCCGCACCGCAGGCGAATCGATCGGCCCGGGCGCAATGGCATTGACGGTGACGCCACGGCTGGCAAATTCCTTGGCGAAGATCTTGGTGAGGGTGAGGATCGCCCCCTTGCTCGCCGCGTAGTGGGCGCCGGTGGCGGTCCCTCCATTCTGTCCTGCCAGCGACGCCATGTTGATGATGCGACCGTAACCGGCCTCGGCCATGTGCGCGCCCAGCACCTGACACCCTAGGAACACGCTGCGCAGGTTCAGGCCGACCACCGCATCGAATTCGTCCGGGGTGATCTGCATCAGCGGCGTAGTCTTGGTGACCGCCGCGTTGTTGACGACCACGTGCAGCGCGCCGAAGTGTTCCAGCACCTGTGCCAAGGCCTGCTCGAAATCGGCTTTCGAGCCTACGTCGAGCTTCACCGCCAGTGTGCGCCCCCCTGACCCCTGCAATGCCTGAGCCGCAGCTTCGGCCAACGCCAGATCACGGTCGGAGACCACGACATCGAAGCCTGCGGCCAGGAGCTGGGCACAGAAGCGTTGCCCCAAGCCCTGTGCGGCGCCCGTGACCAATGCAACTTGGTTCATGCTCGCCCCCTCACAGGATGTAGCCGATACCGGCCAGGGTATCGTCGCTGTTGATCAGGCTGATCACCTTGCGGTGGATCCTGAAACCACCTTCGGCACGCACCAGGGTGTAGGTCACATCGGCGCTGTAGTGCTTGAGGCTTTCCTTGCGAAACTCGCGGATGTTCTGCGCGGCGCGCACGGTGACGTTGACGCCGTCATCGTCGAGCACCCGGATGCGCGAGATCGTGCGCACGGTGCGGGGCTGCGGGCTGGTCGAGATCGACTCGCCGCCGATCAGCCGCTGCACGCGCAGGCCGCGCATGTGGTGGTCGTCGTAGGCGTAGTTCAGGGTGTTCTCGAAATCGGTTTCCTTGGGATCGATCGGGATGATGTAGGTCCCTTTTTCGGTCCACAGCTTCAGCCAGCCGTCGTACTCGCCGTGGTCGAGCATGTCGCCTTCCTGCCAGAGAAAGGCGGTGACTTCGTTGAGCAGCTCGAGGTTCATCATTTGGCCTCCGCGGTCATCATCTTCTTCCACTGCTGGTAGGCCGCGCGCATACCGGTCTCGGCACTGACGTCGGACACCAGGCCATCGGGGGTGGGCTTCTCGCCGGGCAGGCCACGGTTGAGCATGATCCACAGGTTCTCGCCGGCGTTGGCGCCTTTCTGGACACGCTCCCAGGCCTCGGAGTCATCCGGGGTGCCGAAGCCCATCGGCCCCTGGAAGTGCTCGTGCAGGCGCAGGCGGTAGCGGTTGGCCGCAGCCGGTCCGCCGTCCATGGTGATCACCGAGTGATGGATCTCGGTCTCGGTCACCGAGATCGGTTGCAGCACACGGAAGAAGGCCATGGAGCAGGCGACGTTGGGGAACAGGTTGAGGTTGAAGCCCGAGCCGCCGACGGCGCGTACGATGCGGCGTACCTGCTGCTCCTCGATGCCTTCGTCACGCAGTTCGGCGGCCAGGGCCTCGAAGCGCTCGGGGATCGGCTTGTCGAGGTCGGCTTCGAGGTCGACCAGGTCGGGGATCATCACCATCACGCTGTGGCCGTTGCCCAGGTCCTCGACGTAGCCGGGGCCTTTGACGAAGTCGAACAGCTCCAGGGTCTGCTCGTCGACCGAGGACAAGAAGCTCTTGTGCACCAGCGGGAAGTGGTAGGCGTCGGTGGTGTTCTCCAGCTGGATCTTCCAGTTGCCGGGGAAGCGGAAGCGGTGCTCGCCGGGCACCTTGATGCCATAGCCGGCGCCCTGTTTCATGAACAGGTCCATCCACTTCTTCGCCGCACCGAGGAAGTCTTCCAGCGGCTCGATGTCGTCCTTGAAGGTGGCGAAGACCATGCCGGCATAGCGTTCGGTGCGCAGGCTGACCAGCGGCAGCTCGGCCTTGTCGATGCAGTCGCCGTAGCTTTCCGGGTGTGGCACGCCGCGCAGCGAGCCGTCCAGGGCGTAGCCCCAGCCGTGGTAGGGGCAGACGAAGCTGTTGGTCTTGCCCTTCTTGTGCTCGCAGACGGTGGCGCCGCGGTGGCGGCAGCGGTTGAGCAGCACGTTGATGCCTTTCTTGCGATCGCGCACCACGATCACCGGCTGCTTGCCGATGTAGGTGGTCTTGTAGCTGCCGGCGTCGGGGACTTCGCTTTCGTGGGCGACCCAGATCCAGGTGCTGTGGAAGATCTTTTCCAGCTCGGCGTCGAACAGCGCTGGGTCGGTGTAGAGCGAGGTGTGGACACGGTCGGCCTGCACCAGTTCGGCCGGGTCGACCGCCAGGTTCAGGGCGGGAATCAGGTTGGTCACGGGGTACTCCTTGCCAGCATCGATGGCTGGCTGTTCTCGATACTGAGGTGTTCAGGCGCGCTGGATGATCAGCTCGCGGCCGACGCGAGCCTCTACCTTGGCGTAGCGCCACAACTTGTACGGCCCCTCGCCCACTGCCGTGGTACGGAACAGGTTGCAGGCTGCATGGACGGTCTCGATGTCCGGCACGTCGGCCAGCAGGTAGGTGGTCCAGGGGAAGCCGTCCGACGGGCCGACCATGCCCTGGTCGTCATCCATGTTGCCCAGCACGTTGACCCCGGCCAGGTCATGGATGCCATTCCACATCGCACTGAAGGCAGCCCAGACCTGCAGCTGCTCTTCCCGTGGAGCATCGAAGAAGTTCTGGTTGATGCCCATGCAGAACAGTACGCGCAACGCTTTCTTATCGTTCATTTCAAAGATCCCGACAGTTACAGGTAGCCCGGCAGGGGCTGTTTACCGAAGAACATGGCGCCGGCGTTCTGATAGGTGACGTCGCCCATGAAGGCATGCTGGGTCACCACCTGAGCGTCATTGACGCAGCGGGCCAGCGGACTTTCGTTATAGATACCGGTCATGCCCGAGAGCATTTGTGCGTTGCGTGCCACGTCGGCCGCCACTCGGGTCGCGTGAGTGGACGACAGACGCAGCAGGTTGATGGTCTCGACAGGTACAGGGTCGCCTGCCAGCACGTGATCCCAGGCCTGTTCGATGGACTCATAGAAGAAGGCACGTGCCGAACGCAGCGCGGCTTCTGCCTTGGCCACATCGACCTGTGCCAGAGGACGCTCTGCCAGCGACGGTGCGCCGGTGACGGAGATGCGCCCGCTGGCCATTCCGGACAGTTCGTCCAACGCTGCACGCGCCACGCCCAGCCCGACCACCGACAGCACCTGGGTAGCCAACGACAACGAGGGGTAACGGAACAGCGGCTCGTCCAGGTTGGACTTGCCACCTCGCACGAACGTCCACTCCTCGCCCACCACGACATCCTCGACGACCACGTCGTGACTGCCGGTGCCCAACAGGCCCACGGTGTCCCAGGTTTCCTCGATACGTGCCTGGCTGCTCGGCATCACCGCCAAGCGTGGCAGGTCCAGCTTGTCGCCATTACGCGGGGCGATGCCGACACCGATGATGTCGGCGCCCATCGAGCCACTGGAGTACTTCCAGCGCCCCTTGACCTTGAAACCGCCTTCGACGATCTCGGCAGGCTGTGGCGGGAAAATGCCACCGGCAAACACGGTATCCGGACTTTTCTGATAGATCCGTGCAATGGTTTCCAGTGGCAGCGCCGCCAGATACACCGGGCTCATGCCGAAGCTCGCTACCCAGCCGGCCGAACCGTCGGCATGGGCAATACGCTCGATCATTTCGCAGAACTGTGCAGGTGTGCATTCCAGCCCGCCAAAACGCTTGGGCACCAGGGCGCGATAAACGCCATGGGCTTTGAACGCATCGACCACGTCCCGGGAAATGTGTCGCTGACGGTCGAACTCACCCAGTCGGGCACGCGCTCGAACGCCGTCAAGCAAGGCCTCGAAGGCTGGACCAGTGGAAAGCGCCGACACGGGCGCTGCACGCAGGCATAGCGAATCCATAGATTTTCTCCGTCTCAGGCACGGTAAGGACGAGGGGCAAGGAAGGAAATGCCGGGGCCCTTGCGGGAACTGGCGCTACCGATGATCGGTAGGGATGTAGCGGTGCTTTTGCATGAAACGCACGCACCACGTTTCACAAGCAGGTCTTGATCGGGCGGCATGGTATGTCTCTCTTTTTGTAGGTGCCGATGACCAAAATGTGCGATTAATTACGTGAATTGTCAATTGATTATTCACGCTAAAAAGGGCGTGAGCGCGCCCCTGAAAAAGTGGAACCGATAACCATCGGCAGCGTCATCTTATTGTTTTTTAAGTACTTTTATTTTCAGTTATTCCGCATTTAAAAAAACCCTATCGCGAAGTGATTTTAAAATCGTCCGATAAACGAACACTTTAGATCGATCCGGGTTGTGGGATGGATGCTCGACCGCTGGAAATGACGACGCACGACAGCGCTGTCGAGAGTCGCTGCCCTGCGTCAAGGGTTCACGGCAGGCGCCATGCTTCAGGGACGAGTCAAATCACCAAGGCGGTAGCGCCCCAGTGGAGGTAGCTGGACATGAAGGATGCAAAGGTGCAGGACGAGCGCCACGGCCTGGCCCAGGCACTACCTTGCCTGAACCTGACGGTCGCTCAGTTGCCTTGAGCGCGATAGGTGCGGGGAGTGACGCCCCACTGCTTCTTGAACGTCTTGGAAAAATGCGCCGAGTCGGCGAACCCCCACCGCGAGCCTATCTCGGTGATCGAACGGTGACTGTAGGCCGGATTGCGCAGATCCAATGCAGCCTTGAGCAAACGCTCGCGCAGAATGTAACGACAGACGCTATCCCCGCGCGACTCGAACAATCGATACAGCTGACGACTGGAGATACCCAGCTCCTCAGCAAGGGCGACCGGCGACAGCCGTGGCGAGTCCAGCCGCTGCTGAATCAAGGACTGCACCTCATGCAGGTGCAACCCGGGTGAGCCATCCCGAGAAGGATACTCCACGACAGACTGCAATAGCCCTACCAACGCCGTTTGCAGGCCATCGCCATCCTCGGGCCGTGCCCATTGCTCGAGCTCGCCCGCTGCCACTTGGCGGACGATCGTACCCAGCAACTGGCCACAGGCCCCGGTAGTCGACAGCTTGCCAAACTGGCTTGGTTCCAGGTGCTTGACCCGCTCGCCTGGCAAATGGATCGACACGTGGGAGAAGAGCCCGCGAGGAATCATTTTCATCCCCTGCGCGGAGTCGAGCAGCGCCAGATCGCCTTCGCGCAAATCGAGCACGCGGTCCCCCAGCTCGATGGACATCTCTCCGTGCTGCTGTAACACAAGGAAACAGTGAGGGTCGGCATCGCGGCCTGCCTCAGAGCCTGACCGAGCGATGGCATTGGCATTGGCATTGCTGCGGATATGGGCCACTTGGGTCTTGCCGAGCAACGAGCGCCGTAATTCGCCGATGAAAAGGCTCTGGCAGTGGTCATAGCGGGTTTCGAAGCGCCCGCATACAGCGTGCACCTTCTCGTTCCAAACAGACATCGCATGCCCCTTCACATCCACCTCCAACGCTGATTCGCCCTGTAATAGTGCATTTTTCACGTGATTATGGGTAACAAAAAACTGATGTAGCATGGCAAAGCACGGAGCGGGCCAAGGTGGACCGGTGACCTGCACTCGACGAACCGCCGCCGTTCGCCAATGACAAGAGACCTTTGTGATGCCCAACCCGACAGCGCCTCAGCCCGACCTGCACGACTACCGTCTGCGCTACCTTTTTCTGTGTCATGAGAAAGGCTCGATGCGCGCCGTAGCCGAGACGCTGGGGGTTGCGGCCTCTTCGGTCAGCCGGCAGGTGGCAAAGCTGGAAGAAGAGATAGGAATCGAGCTGATAAAGAAGTCGACCCACAAGGTGTGCCTAACGGCGGCAGGTCTGCTGTTGGTGGATTACTACGTCCAGCGGATGAGCCAGCAGACGGCACTGTTCGATCAGCTCGCGGAACTGCAGGCGCGCGAAGGTGCCTCGACGGTCATCGCCATTGGCGAAGGCCTGCTGGGCGTCCGCGCAATCGCATCGCTGCAGGCGTTTTTGCGCCAGCACACCGCGCACAAGGCCGAAATCATTACCGCACCCTCTTTCGAGGTGCAACGAATGGTTCTGGCCGACGAGGCACACCTGGGCGTCGTGTTCTCTCCCAGTGCCATCGCCAGGCTGAACCGCCTGTTCAGCGTGCCACAACCGCTACGGATGATCGTTCACCGACAAAGCCCGCTGGCCAGCCGCTCGTCCATCAGTCTACGGGAGATCGCCCACGAACCCTTGGTGCTACCGGGTGCCAACTTCCGGGTGCGTCAACTGGTCGATGACGCCTGCAAGCACCAGCCCTTCCAGATCCTGCCGGCCCTGACCTCGAACTCGTTGACGGTGATCCTGGATTTCGTGCGCTCCGGGCTAGGGGCCACGCTGCTCGCCGAGCTGCCTGTCATCGAAGAACTCAAGGCTGGTACGTTCAAGGCCATCGCGATCAGCCACGACGAAATGAACAGCACCGAGATCCAGATCGTCGCACGGCGGGGCCGCGCGCTTGACGAGCTCTCCAGGGCTTTGGCCATCGAGATGGCGAAGGCCGTTCGGATGGCTATCTGACCTTCGCACGGGTGTTCCATCGCAGTGCCACTCAACTCGTTGCGTAAATCGCAACGACATTGATCCTGCCTGTTATTGAGCCAAGTCGGTGCTGGCATTAGCGTTTGACCTATAACGCTTCACGGCAGATGAAGCACATAACAAGAGGGCCAAGCCATGACCGTGCGTGACATAACATCCCATCCCCCTAGCATTCCACCTTCCTGCCTGCAGGCGCGCTAGCGCCGGTCCGTATGGCGCTGGCCTGAAGGTCTCTCGCCTCTTTCATCGACCCAACAACCCTGCTCGGCAAGACGCGCCTGCCTCCCCGACACGTGACGGGTAGCGGCTGGCTGCCGATCTGATAAAGGTGACACCGTGACCCACCTGATTCCCGCCCTGAACCTGGCGGTCGACCCGGCCGAGCTGGTGCAGGCCGACCGTGTCCACACCTCGCTCTACACCGACCCGGCGCTGTTCGACGCCGAGCTGGAAAAGATTTTCTACAGCACCTGGATCTGGGTCGCCCACGAAAGCGAAGTCCCCGACGCCGGCAGCTACAAGACCACCTACATCGGCAAGCAGCCGGTGATCGTGGTGCGCGACCGCAAGAAAGGCATCAACGTGCTGCTCAACCGCTGCCGCCACCGCGGCGCCACCGTCTGCGAGCACAAGAAGGGCAAGACCAACAGCTTCGTCTGCCCCTACCACGGCTGGGGCTACGCCCTGGACGGCTCGCTGCGCGGCGTGCCACACCCGGAAAGCTACGGCGACTGCATCGACAAGGCCGAGCTGCCGCTGGTCAGCCTGCGCACCGAACGCTATGCCGGCATGGTCTTCGCCACCTTCAAGGACGACATCGAGCCGCTGGAAGACTTCCTCGGCGCGGCGAAGAAGTGGATGGACCTGTTCATGAAACAGGGCGCCGGCTACGGCATCAAGGTGCCCGGCGAACACCGCTTCCGCTTCCCCGGCAACTGGAAGATCCAGCTGGAGAACACCACCGACGCCTACCACTTCCCGCTGGTGCACAAGAGCTTTTTGTCCTCGGTCGACGAGCAGACCCTGGAGCTGTTCGACTTCGTCAAAGGCCCCGGCTACGTCGAGGATCTGGGCAACGGCCACAGCGTGATGGTGATGATCCCCGACCTGGTCGACCTCGAAGCCGACCTCGACAAGCCGATCCCCGAGCGCTTCGAGGCCCTGGCCGCCGAGCTGCGTGACGAAGGCATCGAGGAGCAGCAGGTACGCCGCATCGTGCGCGCCGTCGGCGGCTCGGGCTTCAACCTCAACCTGTTCCCCAACGTCGCCTGCTCCATGGCCTTCTTCCGTGTGCTGCAACCGATCTCGGTGACCGAGACCGAGATCCATCACTCGGTGATCACCATGGACGGCGGACCGGCTGCGGCCAACCGCTACCGCCTGCGCCTGCACGAGCACTTCCAGGGGCCGATGGGCTTCGGCACCCCGGATGACTCCGAGGCCTGGGAGCGTGTCCAGAAAGGCGCCAACGCCGGCGAGAACCTGTGGATCATGCTCAACCGCGGCCTGCCCGGCGAGAAGCCCACCCCCGATGGCCTGGTATCCGACGTCAGTGCCGAGACCGGCATGCGCGCGGCCTACCAGCAGTGGAAGAAGATGATGACCGCGGAGGCCAAATGATGAACCTCGAGCTGCTCAACGAAGTCACCGCCTTTCTCTGGCAGGAAGGCGACATGCTCGACCATGGCGAGTACGACGGCTGGCTGAAGCTGTGGACGGAAAAAGGGACCTACATCATCCCGATCGATCCCAAGGAAACCGATTTCGAGAACACCCTGAACTACGCCTACGACGACCACCACATGCGCGGCCTGCGCGTGCAGCGGCTGATCGGCGGCGAGTCGATCTCGACCAGCCCGCAGCCGCGCACCGTGCGCACGGTCTCGCGCATCCGGGTGCTCGACGATGACGGCGTCAACGTCACCGTGCGCGCCGCGCAGAACATCCGCGAGTTTCGCAAGGAAAGCCTCAAGCACTACAGCGCCGATGTGACCTACACCCTGGTGCGTGCCGAAGGCGATTTCAGAATCCACCGCAAGGTGATCAGCCTGATCAACAGCGACGATACCCTGGCCGGTATCGGTTACATCCTCTGAGGGAGATGGTCCTGGACGACCAGCGGCTCGACGTGGTCGTCCAGATCAGGAGGGTGCAAGAGCGCGATACCTGACTGGAGAGAGAAAACAGAGCGACGAACACATCGTGCTGTGCTGTTCCCAGGCGCGCGGCAAGCGCCTGGTGCTGGATATCTAAAACAACAAAAACACTGCGTGACAGACAAGCGGGCCTTAGACCTGCAGAGCTTTCTGCCCGGTTGGACGACTGCCAAGACCTTGTACTGATCACTTTTCCAGGATGATCCCATGGGACTCAAATGGCCGTTGCGTGCTACCTCAATGTGCATGTGCATGGGGACTACCCTCCCCCTGACCTGCTTGGCCGATATCGTCGATGACAGCCACCTGTCGCTGAATTTTCGTAACCTCTACCTGAACCGTAACTTCACCCACTCCGACGCGCCTGTGTCCAAGGTGGGCAACTGGTCGCAGGGCTTTGACCTGCAATTCGAGTCGGGCTATACCGACACGCCAGTGGCCATCGGCCTCGACCTCAATGGGCAGTACGCCCTCAGGCTGGATTCAACGGGCGATGACGGCTCCCTCCCCTTCAGTCGGCATGACCAGAAGGCCGCAGATGACGCTGCTCGCGCCGGTGCAACGCTCAAGCTCAAATACGCCAGGACACTCGCCAGGATCGGTGACCAGAAGCCCAATTATCCGGTGGCCTCCAATGATCCGAGCCGCCAATTGGACACCATCTACCAAGGGGCCGTGATCGAATCGCGCGACATCGACGACCTGACCCTGGTCGGCGGTCGGTTCTGGTCGATCGTCACCCGCGAATCTTCCAACCATGAGCGCCTCTATCGCTACGGGACCCGCGACAGCCTGGACAGTGACGGTCTCGACTTCATCGGCGCCACCTACGCGCTCACCCCTGACCTGCAGGGCAGCTACTTCCACGGTGTACTCAATGACATCTACAAACAGGACTACGCCGGCATCAAGCACACCCTGAAGCTCTCGGACGGTTACCAACTGAAGACCGACATCGGCTACTTCAACAACCGCGAGGACGGCGCCGCCCGCAGTGGTGCGGTGGACAACCAGGCGTACTTCGGCCTGCTCACCCTGGAAAAAAACGGGCACATGGTCGGCGCCAGTTATCAGCGCATGACCGGCGACACGGTGTTCCCCACCCTCAATGGCTATGTGCCGCAGGGGTACCTGCCGAACTGGGCAGGCTTGCCATTCATTCGCCCGGACGAGCGCAGCTGGTCGGTGCGGTATGGCTACAACTTCGCCGCCATGGGTGTCCCTGGGCTGAGGCTGTTCACCCGCTACATCAAGGGTACGGACATCGACCGCGGTGCCGGGCGCTCGCGAGACCGTGAAAGCGAGCGCGACATCATGCTCACCTACGTTGTCCAGAGCGGTCCGTTCAGAGACCTGGGCTTCGAGCTGAAGAACCTGAAGACCCAAAGCCGATACGGCAACGACTACGACGAGTTCCGGCTGGTGACCACCTACACCTGGAAGTTCTGGTAATGGCCTGCAAGGAGATGACGCATGACTGACCTCACCCCCCGCCTGGCCCCTGAGACCGACTCAGGCACCATGCGCCGCATCGTGCTGGCCTCCGTGCTCGGCAACGCGTTGGAATGGTATGACTTCTTTCTCTATGGCACGGCGGCTGCGCTGATCTTCGCACCGTTGTTCTTTCCGGCCGGCACCGATCCGGTGCTCGGCACCATGGCGTCCTTTGCAGGCTTCGCCGTGGGCTTTCTCGCCCGACCACTGGGTGGCCTGATATTCGGCCATATCGGCGACAAGGCCGGACGCAAGAAAGCCTTGGTGATGACCCTGGGGATCATGGGGATCGCCACCTTCGCCATGGGCCTGTTGCCGACCTTCGAACAGGTCGGCTACCTCGCTCCGGCGTGTCTGGTGATCCTGCGTGTGTTGCAAGGCGTGGCCTCTGGCGGAGAATGGGGCGGTGGCGTGCTGCTGCTCAGCGAAAACGCACCCAAGGATCGTGTCGGCTTCTATGCGGCCTGGAGTCAGCTGGGCGTATCGGGAGGCTTCGTGATGTCGGCTGCGGCCTTCTATCTCGTGCAGATGCTACCCCAGGAGGACATGATGAGCTGGGGCTGGCGCCTGCCATTCCTGGCCAGCATTCTGATTTTCGGCGTCGGTGTGTATATCCGCCGACGCCTGCCGGAAAGCAAGGCGTTCGTGGAGGAGCAGGCCCACCAGGATCAGCCTGAACATATGCCGGCCATGGAAGTGCTGCGCAATCATCCCAAGGCCGTGCTGCAAGCGATGGGCCTTCGCATTGCCGAGAATGGCAGCGCCTACCTGTTTCTCGCCTTCACCATTGCCTACGCGAAATTCACCAGGCTCGACACCCAGCTGGTCCTGGCCAGTGTCATGGTGGCCATGATCGTCGAGGCCGGTACCATCGTGTTCTGGGGCTGGCTATCGGACCGGATAGGCCGGCGGATCGTCTATGCCATCGGATCCGTCGGTTTGATGCTGCTGGCCTTTCCGTTCTTCTGGATGCTCGACACGCACTCACCGGTCTGGGTCTATCTGGCGGCGCTGCTCGGCATGGCCTTCTGTCATGGCGCAATGATTGGCACTCAGCCGGCGCTCATGGGCGAACTGTTTCCCGCCAAGGTGCGCTATTCGGGCCTGGCCATGGGTCACGAGATTGCTTCGATCTTTTCCGGAGGCCTGGCGCCCCTGGCAGCGACGGCCCTGTTCAGCCTCTACAAGGAGGCTTGGCCGGTGTCGATCATGTTGATCGTGATGGGCGCCATCACCACGGTCGCGGTCTTCTCCATACGACCCCAGCAACAGCCAGGCTGACACCGCTTCGTTTTGCCTGGGCTTGCTCGTGTCGGCAAGCCCAGGCCTTTATTTTTACCTGGAGAACATGCAATGCCTCACTTTCCTCCCCTGCTGGACACACCTGACACCGATCTCTACGAGCTGATCCGGTTCACCTTGCGCGTGCGCACGCCCGCACAGGCCCTGCCGCGGCTCAAGGTCGCGCTGCAGGAGGCGCTCGAAGGCGTGGAGCTGGTCGGATGCTGGCTGTCCGAGATCGGCCCGCAGAACACCGTTGCCGTCATGCGCCGCTTCAGCAGCCTGGAGGTTCAGGCAGCAGAGCGTCAGCGCGTATTGCTGGCGGCCGATGCCTTCGGTATCGGCGAGTTCGTCCTGGAACAGACCGTCGATGACTACCGCCTGTTTCCCTTTCTCTCGCCATTGCTGGCCGGGGCTCACGGTCCGTTCTATGAGTTTCGTGAATACGACTTGGTACCGTCCGGGGTCGCACCCACCTTGGCAGGCTGGCAGAAAGCGGTCACGGCGCGCACGGGCGAGCCTTACTCAGCGGTCTACGCGGCGTTCTACGCCACCAGCGGACGGGTTCCGCGTTATCTGCATATCTGGCCTTACGCCAGCCTTGAGCAACGGCTCGATGTTCGCACGCGTGCGGTCCGTGACGGCGTCTGGCCGCCCGAAAATTCGGGCCCGCAATTGCAGAAGATGAATTCGGTCGCTTATCTGCCCGCCGCCTTCTCGCCCTTGCAGTGAGGCACGGCGGTCTCCCAGGACGCCCAGGCAGGTTGGATCCCTATGATCTGCCTCTCGACACCGAGCGATCCAGGAAGCCCCTTTTCTACCCGCCCTCCCCACGCTCAACCCGACGGTAGAGCATGGGCGTCACCCCCACGTGCCTGCGAAAGCGCGCGGCGAAGTAGGAAGGATCATCGAAACCGCAAGCGGCTGCGATCTCGATCACCGGCGCATGGCTGTCCCGCAGCAAGCGGGCAGCCTGCACCATTCGCCGCTCGCTCAGGTACACATGCGGGGTCACCCCCACCGTGGTCTTGAACAGCCGCAGGAAATGAAACCGGCTGACGCCCACGAGGGCAGCCAGCTCATCCAGGCACAGATCCTGGGCCAGGTGGGTTTCGATATAATCCTTGACCCGGGCCAGCGCGGGCTGCCCGAGCGTCGACCGCCGGGTACCTGGCAGGGTCACCAGCAGGTGCTCACGACCGAGCAGTTTGGCGACCAGGTGGCTGGTGAACGTGTCATGCAGCATGGCGCAACCGGACCTCCAGGGCGCTTCGTGGAGCAACCCTCGTATCAGCAGCGACAGACCCTCGTCCTTGAGTGCGAGCGTCGGCTTGAAGTTGAGGCCGCCTCCACGAAAATCACCATGCTCCTGGCCTAGCTGCTCAAGCACTGCAGTGGGAATATGGATGTCGACGATGTCCAGAACGGTGCCTTGCCAGTGCCAATCGCACGCAACGCCCGCAGGGGTCAGGGTCAGGTCGTAACAGCCAAGGGCCGCGCGCTCCCGTCGACCTTCGATGGTGCGCTCAATGGCACCGCCTACCCCAATGGCCATGCTGAGTACCGGGTTCTCGCACAGGTCTATCAGACACGCGGTAGCCTGTGGCAGACGATGCGTGTAGATGCTCGCCGCCCGCAGCGAGGGGCTGGGCGCACTCACGGTGCAACTGAAACCACGCGGCAGTTGCTGGTACCAGGCGAAACCCTGCAAGTACGACGACCCCATCGATCCCCCTTCCGCGCCGCCCTGATGGCCGCGCAAGACACGCTACGGCAGTGGCAGCAATGCGTCCTGCCGTACCTGCCGGTGCAACAGGTCAGCACGCATCGACAGCCCGGCATGAATCGCCAATGCAGCCACCGAACAGGCCGCCGAGAAGATCAGCGCAGCGCCATAGCCGACCTCTTCGATCAGCTGCCCGGCGATCGCCGGCCCCAATGCGGCGCCGACGGAAATACAGACCGCCCCGAGTGCAACCAACTTACCGGAGGCATCGAACTCTGCCATCAGTCCGAACGTGTACGCGAGTACGAAGTTGATCGAGAACAGGAAGCACAGCGCGCCCGTTGCATAGGCCGCCAGCGAAGAAAACTGACCAATCAGAACCAGCCCGAGTAGCTCGACCGTCACCACGATGGCCACAGGCGCTATCCGACCGGCTTTCAGGCCTAGGGAGGAGGCGATGAAGCCGCCCACCGCATTGATCAGGAAGCCCACGGACAGCACGACGCCGCTCTGATCGGTGGACAAGCCGGTCTTGCCGCCGATCAGTTCGAGAAATGGCCAGATGGCCATGATGCCCATCATGAAAATCAGGCTCGCACCGAGACTCAGCCACACGATGACCTGATACCTCCCCTGATCTGCACCGCCGCCCATGGCCGCCACCCGAGACGGCTGGGCACTGCCCTTGGGCACCCAGAACAACGGGCCAAGCCCCATGAGGAGCGTGCCCAGGACCAAGGCCACGACCACGCCGCTGAAGCCCCACTGCGGGATCACCGCGACAGGTAGCAGGAGCAGCATCAGCGCGCCGGGCGCTGATTCCATGCCGAGTTTGAAACCGAAGGCACGCTCCGGTTGCGAACTGCAGCCGAAGATCACCATCGCCAGCGCATAAAGCGCCCCGGCGCAGCCACCTGCCAGCGCCAGCAGGCCGAGCAGTTGGCCATAGCCAGGGTTCATCAGCACGGCCGCGATCGCCAAGGCCATGCCTGTCGTCGCAACCCGCGCGATGGTGCGCCAGCTGAACCGGCTCACCCAGGCCAACGACACGACGCCGACCACCGCAAAAGCCAGGTTGGTGGCCAGCGCGAGTGTGCCAAGTTGCTGCTCGCCATACCCCAGCCGTGACCCCAGCACGCCGAAGAACACCGGCATGACATTCAGCAACAATGCTCCGGTAGACGATATCAACCCCGCGCCTACATACACGCAGGTGCGGTCGATGGGGTTTCGGGTTTCTGTGGCCATGCGCGCTTTCCTTGGGATGAGTGAACGGCGTGTGCGACGGCGATTGCCGCTAGGCTTTCAAATGGTGCCCGTAGGGCACCTCAAGCGTGGCGACATCGCGCTGGCGCACGACCAGGCGCCCGGCCTCCACATCGAAATATTCACGGGCGATGTTTTCCAGGGCATCTCGATTCTCGAGACGGTCGAGGTCGTAACAGTCGCCAACCGGGCCGGAACTGTCTGCCAATACGCTGTCTATCTGCTGGCGGTCCTCGTCCGTGAGTGCCAGCTGAAACACCGCGAGCGTGTGCTTAAGGTGACCGGCGTGCCGTGCGCCCTGGATCAGCGCCGCCACTGCCGGCTGGTCGAGTACATAGCGGCTGGCAACCGTGGAGAGCGCGACGCCATGCCGGCGTGCGATGTCATCGAGCACGGCGAGCAGGCGCTGAAACAGTGGCCAGCCGCCGAAGTCGTTGATGATGCGGTAATACTTGTCCAGCGAGACGTTTTCGAAACAAGGCCGGCCGGGGTCCTCGATCCCTAGCCACTTGTGGCTGAACAAACCGCCGCCCAATGCACCGTAGCCAAACAGATGAATGTCATGGACCTCACAGTAGCTCGCCATGCCATTCGCAGCGCGTCGATCGGTCAATGAATACTGCACCTGGTTACTGACGATATCGACGCCTGCCTCGACCAGCTTCGACAGTTCCGCCACGTTGTAGTTGGTCGCGCCGAGGTGATGGATCTTGCCCTCGCGCTGAAGCGCTTGAAGGGTCAACGCCGTTTCAACACTTCCGTCGATGTCGTAGTTCCACCAGTGCAATTGCACCATGTCGAGCCGCTCTACGTTCATCCGTTGCAGAGAGCGATCGATCACGGCAACGACATCGGCGGGCCGGTGCGCACGTAGACCGGCGTCCTGAAGAAATGCAGGGCAATACTTGGTATGCACGGCAATGCGCGAGGCCGCCGCTGCGCCGCGTTCCTGCCGGTAGCGCTTGATGAACTGCCCGATGCGCGCTTCGACGCCGTAATAGATGTCGCCACCGTCGAAGGCCGTGATGCCGGCATCGACGAACGCCGCCATGTGGTCGTAGAGCGCCGCCTCATCGACACCCGCACTATGGTCATCCGCAATCTGCCAGTTGCCCTTGATGATGCGCGGAACCGAAAAGTCAGGACGTAGTTGTACGCGTGGAATACTCATGATCGATCCTTTTCACTGGCCGGCGCGGCGGCCGATGGCGGAATTTTCGGCCAGGCTGTGCAGCACACGGGCCTCGCGGGTGATCTTGAAACGTCCGCCGCAGTGCGGATCGGGGCAGGCGATGACGGCATCAAGGCCCATCCAGTCGTTGGGGTGCAGTTCACGTTGCTTGGCCGCCAGCAAGGGCAGAATTGCCGCCAGGGAGAACATCGGGAACTGGACGCCAGGGCCAAAGGTGATCAAATCATCGTCCGTGACGGTGAAGTAATCACCTTCTACGTGTTTGCAGATGAACGGCAGGCCCGCGCCCGGCGCGGCCACTTCGACGCGCAGGTCGAACAAAGGGTATCCATCTTCGATATGCGTATTGCTCATGACGCCTCCAACCGGTGAGTGTGTATGAGAGCGTATGCCTGCGTGAATGCAGCGGCGCGGACGATATTGCGCAAACCGGGTGAAATTGCTTTTATCGTCGGCCTCGTCATGCACGGTTCGATCAGAGGCGACTGTCGGGGCCTGACGGCTCAGCCAAGCCCTGGGTGATTCAGAACGGTACGGCCACGATCAGTTGGCTGTATACGTTCGTGCCGCTGCCCGAGGTTTGCGACCCGCCCTGCCCGGCGGCGTGATCGGGACGGTACAGCCCTAGCAAGGGCGTCACGATCACGTGTGGGGATACTGCCCATTCCACATAAAGGTCCAGCTCCCGCGCGTCGAGGTTCACACGCTGGCGATCGCCCACCGTACGGAAGTCGAAAAACAACGCCCCCAAGGTCACGTTCTCCACCGGGTTGGCTTTCAACCCCAGGTGCGTGATGCTGCTATTGGTATTGAACGGTCCCGCATAATTGGCGGCTACCTCCCCTTGGAACCACGTGCCATAGCCATCGCTGAAGCCGGTGAACAGCAGGTCCCAGTTCTGGGAATAGCGCGTGTACCGGGCCGTGACACTGGGCGTCCAGGGCAGTTGGCTGAACTGGTAACCGGCCTGCAGGTACCACGCGCTTTCCTGGTCGCCATGGGTCTGTTGCGTGGCGTACTCGGCGGCGAAGTTGGCATCGGTGATACCGGCGTCACCTTGAGCCCGCAGGCTGTAGATGTTCATGCCATCCCGGCGCTTGAGAAAGCCGGAAGCCCATTGGTCATCCACGCTCATGCCGTGTACCCAGGTCGCCTCCAGCGTGCCTTCCTTGCGGGTGTAGGCCAGCGCCGCAATACCCAATTCCGTATTGGCTTGAGCGTGGTTGTCGGATTTCAGCCAGGCCGCGGTCCCGTGCCAGCCCTCTGCTCCGCCCACGCGTGCGATGAAGGTGCGATCGAAGGCATGACGCGCGCCTAAATAGTAGGCGCCACCCCGGTCGTAGCCACGATTGCCCCCGTTTTTGCCAAGGTTCGGGCCGTCATCGGAAATCAGAAAGCCTTGTCCGAGCTTGAAGCCCTGGCGGCCGAAGGACACGTCCAGGCCATCAGGGCCAAGCACGGGAAAGCTATCGCCAGAGCGCCAGCCCAGGTAGGCATCTTCGATTTTCGTGGTGCGTTCCGTGCCATCGGTGAAGCCACCGGCATCGCCGTCGCCCCAGGTACCCGAGGACACCATGGCAAAGCCACTGTAGGCGGTACCGACGTCACCCAGCCGGGTATCGGCCTTGACGCCGTACTTGATATAGGCCTCGCGCCAGTGGCGCCCCCCTTCGAGGCCGTTGTAGCTTTGACGGCTGTTGAACATGCCATACGCGGCCAGTCCTTCTGCACTGACATGGGTATCGGCCGTCTCGTATAGGGCAACGGCATAGCTGGTGGGCGACAGGCTCGCTGCAGCCAGGGCGGCAGCCAAGGTGCCAAGTGTCCGGTTGAATGTCATAGGTGAGTCCTTAACCACGGGCTGTTGTTTTAATAAGTGGCGGTCAAGCAGAGGCCTGTGTCGCTCATCATGGGCCTCGGGATTCACCTAGGTTACTCAGCCCTGTGCCGCGGCACTTGTTCCTCTCTGTCAAGGGCTTGTACCGCCGTGCCAATCACCGGTTGCCCCATGAGGCTGCGCCCTGTCAGGCATCGACCCCATGCCCATTTGTCCTTGCCTGCCGACCCTTTGTGACTGCCTGCCAAGCCTGTCATCGGCGTTAGGGATTGGCGCCGACGCCGGGTAGCCTCAGCGGCAGAACACGGCTACGCATCACAAGAAAGGGGCGCCCTGCTTTGAACATTCAAAACAAAATCACACTGCTGGCCAGTGCTTGCCTGGTGTCCGTGGTCGGACTGGTTGCAGGCCTGTCCCTGGAGCAGAGCCGTCGCGACGCAAACGCCATCGCCGCCAGTTCCACCCAGATGCTGCAAGAGGCTGCACGAGACAACCTCCAGGCCGAAGGCCGCGCCCAGGCCCTGAACATCCAGCAAGGTCTGAACCGTACCTACGAACGCGCGCAAGCGCTGGCGAGCCAGTTGCTCTACCTGAAGAGCAGGCAAGGGGAAGGCGTAACGGCAGCTCGTCAGTTGCGTCAGGAGTTCACCCAGATCATGCAGACAGCCCTCGTCCAGCGTCCGGAGCTGCTGGGCCTGTTCGTTGCGTTCGAGCCCAATGCGCTGGATGGTCAGGATGCCGCCTTCATCGGTCAACCGGACCTTGGCAGCAATGAACGCGGCCGCTTCGCGCTGTACTGGTTGCAGCCAAAAGCAGGCCGGCTGCAAGCGGTACTCGGCGACGAACCCTTATTGGCAAACGACAGGCCAGGCCCGAGTGGCGCGCCGTTCAATGCATTTTTCACCTGCGCACGTGAAAGCGCCAAGCCGTGCCTGTTGGAACCCTATCTGGACGATACCAGTGGTACGCCGCGGCTGGTGACCAGCGTCACCGTTCCCCTGTTGGTCGATGGCCGCGTGGTGGGCGTACTAGGCGTGGATGTGGATCTGCAGGCTCTGCAAGCGGATGCACAGGCCGCCAGCGCATCGCTGTATGACGGGCAGGGTCGTCTCGGCATCTTCAGTACCAACGGCGTGATAGCGGCATCGAGCGATCATCCAGAGCGGATTGGCAAACTGCTGGAGACAGAGCAGCCCGGCCTGGCGGCCGATCTTCGGCAGGTGCAGCAGACCCATCGAACGCAGACCTTCGAAGACAGCCAGCAGATCCGGGTCATCGTGCCCATACAGCCGATCGCCGATGTCCACCCCTGGCATGTGGAGGTGGGCGTATCCAAGGCGGTCCTGGGTGCACCGGTTGCCACGCTTGAGCAACGGATGCAGGGCCAACGACTCTCCAGCCTGACCCTGCAGGTGAGCCTGGGGCTGGCACTTGCGCTGCTGGGGATGATCATGATGTGGCTGGCAGCGCGAAGCGTGACGCGCCCGATCCTGCACGTAGCCCATCTGCTCGAAGGCATCGCCGAAGGAGACGGCGATCTCACGCGGCGCCTGGAATATGGCAAGCGTGACGAGCTGGGGCGCCTGAGCCGAGCCTTCGACCGCTTCCTCGATACACTGCAACCGGTGATCGCCCAGGTTCAGCAGGCAGTACGCAACACGCGCGATACAGCGGATCGGTCGCAACAGATCGCCAGCCAGACGAGCCTGGGCATGCAGCAGCAATTACGCGAAATCGACCAGATGGCCACCGCCGTGCACGAGATGTCGGCCACGGCGCAGAATGCCGCGCAGAGTGCGGTTCAAGCGGCCGATGCAGCACGCCATGCCGAAACCGCGACGGGCAATGGGGTACAGGTGATCGAGCGTTCAACCCAAGGCATCCAGGCACTTGCCGACGACATGAGCCACGGCATGCAACGCCTGCAGGCGTTGGCGGTCAGCAGCGATCAGATCGGCTCGGTGATGGACGTCATCCTGTCGATTGCCCGGCAGACCAATCTGCTTGCACTCAATGCAGCGATCGAAGCTGCACGCGCAGGCGAGGCCGGTCGGGGTTTTGCCGTGGTGGCCGATGAGGTCCGCGGCCTGGCGCAGCGTACCCAAGCCTCTGTCGAAGAGATTGGAACGATCATCGACAATTTGCGTAACGGCACCCGCCAGGTGACGTCGGCAATGCAACGCAGCCACGAACAGGCCCAGGACAATGCCCTGCGCTCGCAGCAGGCGTTCGATGTGCTCGAGCAGATCCGCCATGCGGTAGGCATCATCACCGAGATGAACGTGCAGATCGCCTGCGCTGCCGAAGAACAGAGCAGTGTTGCAGAAGAAATCAACCGTAATGTCGAGGCTGTACGCGACGTGACCGCCTCCTTGTCCGACCAGGCGCAGCATTCGGCCGCCATCAGCCAGCAACTCAATGCACTGGCCACGCTTCAGCAGGAACGGGTCCGGCAGTTCAAGGCGTGACACGTCAGCCCGTCCCTAATCCCTGACAGGAAACGCCTGTGCCACTTAATGAAAAGGCTCGTCGGCCTCACGCTCGACGAGCCTTTTCCCAGCGCCGCAATCAGGTGCGGGGCATCACCACACTGGCCTCGGTATTGTCGGTCTTCTTTGACGGGCAAGCCTTCAGCACGGCCGCGCCGTAGATCAGCAGCACGCTGATCGAGCATCCACCGGAGAACAGCAGCACGGCTGTGTAGCCATAGGTCTCGATCAGCAGCCCCCCGATCGCCGGCCCGACCGCGGCCCCGATCGACAGGCACAGTGCGCCCAACGCAACCAGCTTGCCTGACAGGTCGAACTCGGCCATCAGCCCGAACGTGTAGGCCAGCACGAAACTGATCGAGAACAGCATGCACATCGCACCGATCACGTACGTGGTCAGGGAGGCAAATTGACCAAGCATGACCAGGCCTGCCACCTCGGCACAGACGACCACCGCCACCGGCAGGAAGCGGCCGGCTTTCAGCCCGAGGGAGGAAGCGACGAAACCGCTGCCCGCGTTGATGACGAAACCTATGCCCAATACCGTACCGATGGTATCCGACGACAGGCCGGTTTTTTTGCCCATCAGTTCCAGAAATGCCCATACGGACATGATCCCGGTCAGGAACACCAGGCTGGCAACCAGGCCCAACCAGACGATGGCACGGCTTTCCCGGCTAGCGGTTGGCGCAGGCCCCGTCAGCACCTCCGCGACACGCTGACTACGGCGGGGTACCCAGGGCAGTGGGACGATCCCCATCAGCATCATGGCGATGGCCAGGGTCATGATCATGCCGTGAAAGCCCCAGATCGGGGCCACGGCCACGGGCAGGAGAGTGAGCAGGATCGCGCCCGGTATGGTTTCCATCCCCAGCTTGAATCCGAAGGCCCGCTCAGGTTGGGCACTGTCGCCGAAGATGGTCATCGCCAGGGCGTAGAGTGCTCCGGTGCCGGCGCCTGCCAGCGCCATGATCATCAACAGGGTCTCATAGGGCGGATCGGTCAGGATGCACAGCAGCGCCGCCACGACCAGCACCGAAGCGGAACATGAAATGACTCGCCAGCTGACGCGCCGGATCCACAGCAGTGAAGCCAGGCCCAGCACGCCGAACCCCAGGTTCATGGCCATTGCCAAGCTCCCCAGTTGGTTCTCGCCGAACCCATAACGCTCTGACAAGGCGCCAAACAGCAGCGGCAGGACATTCAGCAGCAAGGCTCCGCCTGCAGACACGAGACCGGCGCAGATGTACACCGAGGTTCTATCGATGGGATTGGATGTTTTTATTGTCATGGTGTGATCCTGGCGTGGTGTAACAGGAGGTGACTGCGCTGCTTGCTTTCGCGAAGTCGCTTCGGCCTCGTCTGTCGCGTCGGTGCATCAGGACGCAAGCCTTTCGCCCCGTCACGTCGACGATCGCCACAGTGTGCAGGCCTTTACCCGCCCCGGCATGTTCAACATTGCCGAGCTTTTGGCAACGCTTGCCAACCGGCAGGTCAGACCCGACCTCACGGACGCCGATGACGTATGGGCGTGGGCATCGTCCAACGCGGCTCTCTGCCAAGGCTGCGCGCTCGGTCACGTTCGTGACCATTTCGGGATAGCCACCCGCCCGGGCCGCTCCCTACCATCGTCAGTGCCATACGCACACTTCACTGTGCGTACTCGCGTGCGCTCACTCCTGCTACCGAGAATAGCCATGACCACAACTACAAAAATCGATTTCCTCTACCTCTCCGAGCAAGACATGATCCGTGCAGGTGTCACCGACATGCTTGCCTGCGTGAACACCATGGAGGAGATGTTCGGTCTGCTCTACCACGGCGATTACCGCATGGCCGGGCCCAACAGCGACTCTCATGGCGCGATGATCACCTTCCCCAAGGATTCGCCCTTCCCGACCATGCCGAAACCGACGGCCGACCGTCGCATGATGGCCATGCCGGCCTACCTGGGCGGCAACTTCCAGACCGCAGGCGTCAAATGGTACGGCTCCAACATCGCCAACCGGGAGAAGGGCCTGCCCCGCTCCATCCTCATGTTCACCCTCAACGACCCGGACACCGGTGCGCCACTGGCCCACATGTCGGCAAACCTGCTGTCGGCCTACCGCACCGGTGCCATCCCTGGCGTGGGTGCCCGTCATCTGGCGCGGCGTGATTCCAAGGTGATCGGACTGCTCGGGCCGGGCGTGATGGGCAAGACCACCGTGGCCGCCTTCATGGCCGTATGTCCCGAGGTCGACACCCTCAAGCTCAAGGGTCGCAGTGCCAGAAGCCTGGACGACTTCATCACCTGGCTGCGCAGTACCTACCCACAGATCGTCAACATCGAGGTCGTGGACAGCATCGAGGCGGTGGTACGCGGATCGGACCTGGTCACCTACTGCACCTCTGGCGAAACAGGGGACCCGTCCACCTACCCGCTGGTGAAGCGCGAGTGGGTCAAGCCGGGGGCCTTTCTGGCCATGCCGGCGGGCTGCCGCATGGATGAGGCCATGGAAGCGTCCGACGTGCGCAAGGTGGTGGACAACACCGGTCTCTACCAGGCCTGGTTCGAAGAACTGCCCAAACCCGCCCACCACTACGTACCGCTGATTGGCGTGCGCTTCATGGACATGATCGAAGAGAAGAAACTGCTGCCAGAGCAGCTCGAGGACATCGGCAAGATCATCGCCAAAGAGGCACCCGGTCGTACCAACGACGAAGAGATCATCATCATGTCGGTGGGCGGTATGCCTGTCGAGGATGTCGCGTGGGGAACGGTCGTCTACCGCCAAGCACTCGAGCGCGGCGTCGGCTTGAAGCTCAACCTCTGGGAATCCCCAGCACTGAGCTAATGATTTCACCCAACTGCGAGACTATCGAAATGGTTCACATCACCAAACTGAAGACCGGCTCCAAGTACGAGACCCTGGGCAGCTACTCGCGCCTGGTCGCCGTCGACAACTGGATCTTCGTGTCCAACACGGCTGGACGCAACCCGAAGACCAACGAGATCCCCGAAGACCTGGCTGAACAGACCCATCAGGTGTTCCTGAACATCGAAGCGGCGCTGGCTTCGGTCGATGCAACCTTGGCCGACGTGGTCTGCTCGCGTGTGTTCATTCAAGACCCTGCAGACACTGCCACCGTCATGACCATCGTCGGGGAGAAGTTCCGGGGCATCGATCCGGCCAGCACGGTCACCTGCCCGCCCCTGGGCTCGACGGTCTACAAGGTCGAACTGGAAGTCACGGCCTTCCGTGGTGCGTCCAGCGCCGACACCTCCCGGATCACCCTGGGTCAGTAACACCTGAAGTCTTCACCCACGCTCAGCTTTTCATCGACGGGAATCCAGCATGCCACCAGTCATCGAGCCAGTGCAGTGCACACAAGAGCTCCCCTCCTCCACGACCGTGGTGATCATCGGCGCAGGCATTGTCGGCCTGACGGCCGCGCTGACCCTGGCCGAACGCAACATACCGGTGGTCGTGCTCGAGAAAGGTCGCATTGCCGGCGAACAGTCCTCGCGAAACCTGGGCTGGGTGCGCAAGACCAGCCGTCATCGCGAGGATATTCCACTCGCGCAGGCGGCCGACCGTCTCTGGGCAGAGATGCCCGCTCGTGTCGGGCACGATGTCGGTTACCGTCAGGCGGGCATCATGTTCGTTGCCCACAACGCGGCGCAGATGGCCTTCCACGAGAACTGGATCAAAAGCGTCGAGTCACTGGACCTTGGCTCGCGCCTGCTGTCTGCGAAGGAAATCGACCAGCGTGTTCCCGGTGGTCGAACGCCCTGGGCCGGCGGCATCTTCACCGACAGCGATGGTCGCGCCGAACCGACACGGGCCAGCAGCGCCATCGCCAATGCAGCGATCGCACGCGGGGCGGTGATCATCGAGAACTGCGCGGTTCGGACATTGACCACTGCCGCCGGACGTATCGACGGTGTGGTGACCGAGCACGGCGAGATTCGCTGCGAACAGGTGTTGTTGGCGGGCGGGCTATGGTCACGACGCTTTCTGGGCAACCATGGCATCGACCTGCCTACCTTGCCCCTCAACTGCTCCGTGCTGCGTACCGCGCCCATGGAAGGTCCTACGGACATCGCGATGGGAGCACCCGATTTCTCGTTCCGCAAACACATCGATGGCGGCTTCATCATCACCCAACGAGGCGCGCTGGATGCTCCACTGACGTGGGACCATGCACTCCTTGGCATGCAGTACCTGCCCCAATTCCGTGCCCAGCGAAGCTACCTGCGCGTGTCGCTGGGCAAGGCCTTCTTCAAGGATCTCGCGCTGGCCAGACGCTGGAAGCCTGGCAGCGTCACGCCGTTCGAGCACGTTCGCACGCAAAACCCGTTGGCGAACGAACATCTCAACAACGAGGCGCTACGCAACCTCAAGGCCGCCTGGCCAGTCTTCGAGCACGTGAAAATCGAACAGACCTGGGCCGGCACCATCGATGTGACGCCTGACTCGGTCCCGGTCATCGGGCCAGTCAGCCAGCTGCCGGGCCTGATGCTGGCAACCGGCTTCTCCGGTCATGGTTTCGGTACATCCCCGGCGGCGGGGCAACTGGCAGCGGATCTGCTGCAGGGGGTCAATCCTCTGGTTGATCCGACCCCCTATCGCTACGAGCGCTTCATCTGACGCTCTGGCGCCTTCGAGCTCCGTCACTGCAGCCTGTGGGTATGCGAAGGCGCCTCATCGAACAAGTGCCGATAGGCGCCTGAAAAATGCCCCAGGTGGGAAAACCCCACGTCGTAGGCAACCCGCGCGATTGAACATTCATCCGCGCGGGTCCGTTGCAGGCGCTGCCGCACGGCGTTGAGCCTGACCAGACGCAGGTACTCGACCGGACGCAAGCCAGTCACACTCACAAAGCTGCGCTGAAGCGTGCTGCGGCTGACATCGAGCCGGTCGCATATCTGCAGGATCGACAAGGGCTCGTCAAGGTAGTCCATGGCCATCTGATGCGCTTGACGCACCAGATAGGCGCTCACCGCAACGTTACCGGCACGCCTGCCATCCGGTTCGCACACCTGCTCGAGCAGTACCAGCGTGCATTCGAGCAGAAGGTGCTCGATCTGACTTTCCAACAGCGCATCACCCTGCACAGCCGACTCGACGATCGACTGCAACTGACTGCGCATGGCGCCCAGAAACTGCGGGCTGACGTTCATCCGGGTACAACGGCTCAGCCTGCGCAATTCTGGTGCAGTGAATTCACGCTCGGCGAGACGCTCAAGGTGCAGTGCATCGACACTGACCGCCAGCAAGTCCATGCCTTCTGCGCAATGGACGAAGAACTCCTGGCCACTGTGTAGAACCGTGACATCGGTACGACCCACACTCGTGCCTTGAAAGACACTGGCGCAGCTGGTTCCGGCCGGCATTGCCAGGCACAACCGGCCCTGTGGCGCGACACCGTGCTGAACGACACGCTTGTCGAGGACTTCGCGAAAGACCTGGAAGCGCTCTGCCGTGAGGTGGGCCAGTTCGGTATGGGCACTGCCGGCACTCATCTGGTCATAGATCTGATGCCAACCCACTATCGCGCCAGCGTGTGCATTGACGTCATCGAACCGTTGGCATTGGGCGAACATGCCCTGCTCCTCTTGCGAAAAAGACTACATGGCAATGTGAAGGCAAATAATAGGCCAGTTACTGACAACGCCCGCGATCCTGCCCAGCCATGCTGGCTTGGCCCGCTGCAGCGAACCGAGGCAGCAGGCTGACCTGACGCAGCCGCTCCACCAACGCGGCCATTCGTTCGTGGCGATAGGCATTCACGTCGGTGTGGCGGTAGTCATAGAAACCCACGCCATCGCGCAAACCGTTACGGCCTGCGGCCATGTTGTCCAACACCGATTGCGCGGCCTCGTAGCGCTCCCCCAGCCGACTGCTGAGATAGGCCGACGCATGATGCAGAATGTCGCCACCTCCCCAATCGACGAACTCCAGCAACCCCAGCACCGAGAAACGCAGACCGAAACCAGTGCGCACAGCCAGGTCGATCTGCTCTGCACTGGCGACACCCTCCTCGACCATGCGTGCCGCCTCGTTCATCACGAGCGCCTGCAGGCGTGGCACGATGAAGCCGGGTACGGCGTTGCATACCACCGCGACCTTGCCGATGCCTCGAAGGGTCTCGAGCAGCTCGGCAACGACGCTGTCGAGGGTCTGAGGGCTGCGCGAAACTTCGACGAGCGGCATCAGATGGGCAGGGTTGAGCCAATGGGCATTGAGCAGGCGTCCGGGGTTGCGGACCATGCTGGCCAGTTCAGTGACCAGAAAGGTGGAGGTGGTCGAGGCAATCACGCACTCGGGGGCCACCCGTTGATCGATCCAGGCGAACGCCTCGCGCTTGGTCTCCAGCACTTCCGGCACCGCCTCGAAAACCAGCGTGCAGTCCCGCAGCGCCTGGTCGGCATCCGCCAGCGGCAGCCAGGCGATCCGCTCCAGTAGTTGCGTGGCCTGCTGCGTATCGATCAGCCCCAGCGCGACCATGCTCGCCATCTGGACATCCAGGTTTTTCCTCGAATCTTCGAAGAACCGCAGTCGAGCGTGAGGCGTGCGGTCTTTCAAGTCGATCAGGCTCACCCGCAACCCTGCCTGGGCGAAGGCAAGGGCAATGCCCTCGCCCATGCGCCCGGTGCCGACTACGGCAACATGCCGAAGTGACGCGCTCATGACGCAAAGCCCTCGCGCAACAGCCTGGACATCTGTTCACGTCCGAGCGACGCCAGCCCAAGGCTCTCCAATGTGCGCCCCTCAGCGTACAGGTCACGCCCGGTCACTGCCGACGCCAGTGCCAGCAGGCCGGCTGCCACAGGCGTCGGCACGCCCGCCCAACGCCCGACCGAGACCAGCAGCGACAAGCCCAGCCGGGTATCCTCGAGCATGTAGCGGTGCTCCTGCAGGTCGATCTTTTCTCGCCAGTCACCACTGTCGGTCAGGGTGCCATGGGCACCGCGGCCATACATCCACTCATCGCCCTGATCGGTGTTGTAATGATCGGCCAGAGGAAAGTGCGGCGCCGGGTAACCCAGCGCTTCACGGATACGCATGCGCTCGGCATCCAGCTGAGTGGTGACACGACGCACCGAAGGCTGGGTCCCTTCGTTATGGATGTCCCATGATGCGAAGTGCTCCAGAGGCCCGGCATTCATCAGGATCAACGGAGGATGAATGATCGGGCCCGCATTCATGAGCGCGCCACTGAGTGCATCCTCGAGGGGTTCGACACTGGGGTAGGCTTCACGCAGCACCGCAAAGGCATGCTCGGCCAGCCGACTCGGGAACACCCCGGTCGGAAGACGCGTGGCGTAACCACTGATCACCAACTGGTCGGCAGCATGCTTGCGAACCAGGTAAGGCAACGTGCCTGTTTCAGCGAAAGCGACGTCGGCGTGATTGCCACACTCGTGCAAGGCTTTGGCAAACACGTAGCTGCCGAAGGTACCTGGCGGCAGGAACACGACCTGCCCCTCGCGCAACAGCGGGGCGACTTCGCTGGCGAGCGACAGGTGGGTGGTCGATGGCAAGGGAATGACGATCAGGTCGGCCCTGTCCAAGGCCATCGCCAGATCACCGACCAATTGCAGGCGGCTACCCAGCTCGATCCGCCGGGTACCTCGGTAATCGCGTACCGCAAGGCTGCCGATCGCCTGCAACGTGTCCAGTGCAGCCCGATCGCGGCGCCAGAGCCGAACAGCATGCCCGCGCTCGGCCATTTCCACCGCAGCCGCGTAACAGCCGTGCCCGCCGCCCAGAATAGTAACGTTCATCGGAGAACTCCGTGTGTTGAGGTAGGTCGATGCTCTGCGCGGCGAGCAAGCGCTGATCACGGATGTACGTGACCAGCGACTGCCCCAGCACCTGGCGAAAGCCGGTGTAAGCGCGCAAACGTTCCAACAGCTGGACATCCGCCCGCCTCTCAGGCCTCGGCAGGGTGTTCGCGACGCATGCTGTCACGGAAGCATCTGCAGCCTCTGGCCAACAGCACGATGGCCAGCAGCGAAGCGCCAAGACTGACGATCGACATCGACGACCCGACCGCCGCCGGGATGCCGAAGTAATGGTCCGTGATCAGTGCCACCAGGGTCGTGCCCAGGCCCAGTGCAAGCAGGTTGCTGATCAACAGGAATACCGCCGACACTTGGGCGCGCACCTGGTTGGGTGACAGTATCTGCATGGCGGCCGTGGAGGCCGGCATCGGGAAGGAGGCAAAGAACATCGCCGGCACCAGCAGCGCTACCGAGACCCACAGTTGATCGACCTGCGAGTACAGTACAGCCGGCACGATCATGCCCACTGCACCGATGACGCCAGTGCGCATGGCCGCATCGCTGCGCCCGCGCTTGGCCAGGTGGTCGGTCAGCCAGCCACCGAACACCACACCGGTGGTGTTGGCCAACAGCAGGATGGTCCCGAGCATGAAGCCCGCCTGTTCGGGGCTCATGCCAAACTTGCGGATGTACAGCGCAGGCGTCCAGCTCATCATGCAAAACAGCGCCATCGCATAGAACGAGAAGCCCAGGTAATGGCAGGTGAAGGTCGCACGATGGCGCCCGATGAACCGCAGGCCATCGGTCAACCTGACCTGACGGGCCTTGCCGTCGGCATCGACCTGCACACCCTTGCGCTCGGGATTGCGCACGGTCAGCCAGACCAGCAGGCCGACAATCACCCCGGGAAGCCCGACGATGAAAAAGGCCAGCTGCCAGGCCTTCATCGCGCCGAGCACAGCGACTTCGATGGTCTGCGCGTCCTTGAGCATCGCGATGACGTAGCCGCCGACAAGAAAGGCGATACCGCCTCCGACGAAAGAGCCAATCGAGTAGATCCCTACGGCGCGGCCGAGCTTTTCCTTGGGAAACAGGTCGCTGAACATCGAGTAGGCCGAGGGTGACAGCGCCGCTTCACCGACCCCTACCCCAATTCGTGCCAGGAACATCTGCAGGAAGTTCTTGCTCAGCCCGCAGGCCGCCGTGGCGATACTCCAGAAAATGATCCCGATCGCAATGATGCGCGGGCGCGAGAAACGGTCGGCCAGGTAGGCGATGGGCATGCCCATGAAGGCGTAGAACAGCGAAAACGCCAGGCCATGCAGCAAGCTGAACTGGGTGTCGCTCAACTGCAGGTCGGCCTTGATCGGCTCGATCATGAGCGCAAGGATCTGCCGGTCCACGAACGAGAAGATGTAGGCCACCATGCACAGGATGACCACGTACCATTC
This sequence comes from Pseudomonas monteilii, assembly GCA_001534745.1. Classification (NCBI taxonomy): domain Bacteria; kingdom Pseudomonadati; phylum Pseudomonadota; class Gammaproteobacteria; order Pseudomonadales; family Pseudomonadaceae; genus Pseudomonas; species Pseudomonas alabamensis. The sequence continues at coordinate 1,559,095 of CP013997.1, read as the reverse complement.
GTAGATATAACGTTTGTGCTGTTGCCGGACATGTTGCTCTTGGGTGAAGTCGTTCATGCGCGCGAGTTCCTGATAGGACAGCCTGAAAGGGAATTACAAGGCAGTGACCTGTCAGCAACAGGCGAGCGGACGCAGAGAGAGGGTATGCATGACCAAGGACCTTTATTGTTATTGGAATCAGGGTATGGCGACTACGGGACAGCGAGCCTGCTGCAACGCATGGCACGCTGAGGGTGCGCGGGTGTAGCGGGTGCAACGGCAAAGCGGGGCGAACGCCCTCGTCATGAAACGCCCATGACGAGGGGCGCCGCAGCTTGGGTAAAGACGCTTACATCGACGCGCCTGATTCAGGCATCCTGCAGCGCACGCGGCCGATGGCTGCGTGACTCGGCTTGCGGAGCGGGAGCGGTCTGCAACTGGAAATCGAACGCCAACTCGGCAAAGCGATCGCCCTGCACACCGCGGTCACGCGCCGCAGCAGCATCCTCGACAAACCGCAGGTCGCCGATCAACCCGTCACGCGTGGCATAGGCGAAGTCATCCCAGAGGTACTTGTCACCGGCGAAGTTGATCTGGGTGGTGAGGTGACGGTGACCCGGTGCCGAAATGAAGAAGTGCACATGCGCCGGACGCTGGCCGTGGCGCCCCAGCAGATTGAGGCATTCCTGGGTCGGGCCCTGTGGATCGCAGCCATAGCCCGACGGCACGATGGAACGTGCGCGATAGCGACCGTCGGCATCGGTGATGATACGTCGACGCAGGTTGTACTCGGACTGGCTCGAATCGAAGTACGAGTAGGTGCCGTTGGTATTGGCGTGCCAGAGGTCGACCGTGGCCCCGGCCAGCGGTTTGCCCTGCGCATCGAACACCTGCCCCTGGAGGAACATCACGACCCCTGGGTCGGTACCGTCGTCCATGCGCGTCTCGCCTTGGGCGATAGGCGCGCCGGCCACGTAAAGAGGGCCCTCAATGGTGCGAGGGGTCCCGCCACTCAGACCGGCCTCGGCATCCTTGGCCTCCTGGAGCAGGTCGATGAAGTGTTCGATACCCAGACCGGCAACCAGCAGCCCGGCCTCGTTACGGCCGCCCAGGCGGTTCATGTAGTCGACGGCGTGCCAGAATTCGTCTTCGGTGATCTCCAAGTCTTCGATCAGGCGTGCGGTGTCCTGCAAGACCCGCAGGATGATCTGCTTGAAGCGAGGGTTGCCCTCGGCATGGTCCAGGCCAGCCACCTTGTTGAAAAATGCCTGGATCGGCGCAGTCTGAGCGATGTTCACGGTCATGAGGTTTACCTCGAATTGTTGTTGTCAGGTAACGGGTGCACTTGATCCTGATCAGCGATCGTCGTTGTGAATCGATGAAGGATGGCGACACAGACCGTCGACTTCTATTTCCATGTAGGGGAACAGCGGCAACTGCATCAGCGTGTCGTGCAGAGCCTCGACGCTGGCCACATCGAAAACGCTGTAGTTGGCGTAGTGCCCGGCAATGCGCCACAGGTGGCGCCAGGTACCTTCGCGTTGCAGGCGCTGAGCCAGTTCTTTTTCGTCAGCCTTGAGTCGGGCGGCCTTTGCCGGATCCATGTCGACGGGCAGTTTCACGGTCATCTTCACGTGGAACAGCATGATTGAACTCCTTGCGTTGAATACGTAATCAGCGACGGGCGAAACGCGCCAGACGCTGTTCGTCCAGGGTCAGGCCCAGGCCTGGGGTACGTGGAACATGCAGCTGGAAATCGCGGTACTGCGGCGGCTCGTTGACGATTTCTTCGGTCAGCAACAGTGGCCCGAACAGTTCAGTCCCCCACGTCAGCTGGCGGAGGGTAAGAAACGCATGCGCCGAGGCCAGCGTACCGATCGAACCTTCGAGCATGGTCCCCCCATACAGGGCGATGCCGGCAGCTTCGGCGATCTGTGCGGTGCGCAGCACGGCGCGTGGCCCACCATTCTTGGCGATCTTCAGGGCAAAAATGCTGGCGGCTCCATCGGCAGCCAGGCTGAAGGCATCCTCGACGCTTTCGATCGATTCGTCCGCCATGATCGGTGCCGGGCTGCGCTGGTTCAGGCGGACCTGGCCACCACGATTGATGCGCGATATCGGTTGCTCGATCAGATCGATACCGTTGTCGCCAAGTACCTGGCAGGCGCGAATGGCCTGGGACTCGTCCCAGTACTGATTGACATCGACCCGCACGCTGGCGCTGGCGCCCAGTTCGTGCTTGATCGCCACCACGTGCTTGAGGTCCTGCTCTACGGGGTTGGCGCCGATCTTCAGCTTGAATACCCGGTGTCGGCGGATTTCCAACATGTGCTGGGCTTCGGCAATGTCCCGTGCGGTGTCTCCGCTGGCCAAGGTCCAGGCCACTTCCAGGCTGTCGCGCACACGGCCGCCCAGCAGTTCGCTGACCGGCAACCCCAGGCGCTTTCCCTGAGCATCGAGCAATGCGCTTTCGATGCCGGACTTGGCGAAGGTGTTGCCCTTGGCCAACTTGTCCAGTTTGAGCATGGCGGCATTGATGTTGTCGGCAGCCATACCGATCAGCGCCGGCGCAAGATACGCGTCGATATTCGCCTTGATGCCCTCGGGGCTTTCATAACCGTAGGCCAGGCCACCAATGGTGGTGGACTCCCCGATGCCTTCCACGCCATCGCTGCAGCGTAGCCGCAGAACGACCAGCGTCTGTTGCTGCATCGTGTGCATCGCCAGTTTGTGCGGGCGGATGGTGGGCAGGTCGACGATCACTGCATCAATCTGTTCGATAACGGCGTCAGGCATAGGTCCTCAGGTCCGCTCATGGCCTGATCAGGAGACGATCAAGCCCAAAATTTACTTGATAATTCAAGCATTGCGCGAGACGCTGCCCACGTCCAATATCAAATAAATCTGCAACCATACCTAGGAGATCTGATGGAGCTTCGTCACCTTCGCTACTTCAAGGTCGTGGCAGAAACGCTCAACTTCACGCGAGCCGCCGAGGTCCTGCACATTGCCCAACCGCCCCTCAGCCGGCAAATCGGCCAGCTGGAAGAGCAGTTGGGCACGCTGTTGATTCACCGCGAACGCCCTCTACGGCTGACCGAAGCTGGACGCTTTTTCCATGAACAGGCTTGCATGCTGCTTGAGCAAGTGGACAGCATCAGCGAAAACACACGGCGCATCGGCCGCGGACATAGACAATGGTTGGGGATAGGGTTTGCACCCTCCACGCTGTATGCCGTTCTCCCGGAGCTGATCCGGGAATTGCGTCAGGACGCTGAACTGGAACTGGCGTTAAGCGAGATGACCACGCTCGAACAGGTGGACGCACTCAAAAGCGGCAGGATCGACATCGCATTCGGTCGACTGCGCATCGAAGACCCCGCCATTTTGCAACTGACACTTCTGGAGGATCCGCTCGTCGCCGCCCTGCCCCGCGGTCACCCCTTGGCCGGGAAGTCGGTGAGCCTGGACCAGCTAGCGCGTGAGCCCTTCATCTTGTACCCGTCCAATCCCAGGCCGAACTATGCAGACCATGTGCTGGCGTTGTTTGCGCACCACGGCATGAGTGTGCAGGTCAGTCAGTGGGCAAACGAGTTGCAGACGGCGATTGGCCTGGTCGCAGCTGGCGTGGGCATAGCCCTGGTACCGTCCTCGGTGCAGCAGCAACATCGCACCGACATCAATTATGTAGGCCTGGTCGACACCAGTGCGGTGAGCCCGATCATCTTGAGTCGCCGCATGAACGATCACAGTCCGTTGGTGCAGCGGTGTCTTTCCATCGTCAAACGCATTGGTTCACGCATGACGGAGGGCGCTCCTGGCGATGACGACGGAACGCATTGAGACGAGAGGTTTGAGCCTCCACCTGGCGACTATCGGAATGCAGTACAAAGCGTTCGATGATCGCACAGCCATTCGCTTATCCGATTGTAAACCTTCTGCCCTTCTCCTTACCCTGAGCACCTGACGCTCGCTGACCGAAAGCCTGCAGAGAGTGGCCATTCTCCGGCGTTGCGAAACCCTGCAGCCGTTTACCAAGCATGGCGATCTGCCTATGAAGGGGTTCCCAGGCGCAACGGACGGCATCGTTTGCATGACGCCATGGAGAGGGCCAGACCCTTAACGTTTCAATGCCCGAAGGAGACCCCTGTGGCGCACGTGCAATTAGAGAATGTCGCGTTGAATTATCAATTGGATGGCGAGGACGATGCGCCTGTCTTGATGCTGTCCAATTCACTGGGCACCGACCTTGGCATGTGGGACGCCCAAGTTCCCTTGTGGCGCCAGCACTTTCGCGTGCTGCGTTATGACACCCGTGGCCATGGCTCATCGCAGGTCAGCGAAGGCCCCTACACCATCGAGCAACTCGGCCACGATGTGCTGGCTCTACTCGATGCCTTGGGTGTCGAAAAGACGCATTTCGTCGGCTTGTCGATGGGCGGCCTGATCGGCCAATGGCTGGGAATCAACGCAGGCGATCGCCTGCACAGCCTTACCCTGTGCAATACGGCCGCCAAAATCGCCAACGAGGAGGTATGGAACACCCGCATCGATACCGTACTTAAGGGCGGCCAACAGGCCATGGTCGATTTGCGTGATGGCTCCATCGCCCGCTGGTTCACCCCACGATTCACCCAGGAGCAGCCGGAAGAGACCCAGCGCATTTGCCAGATGCTGGCGCATACCAGTCCGCAAGGCTATATCGCCAACTGCGCGGCAGTACGCGATGCCGACTACCGTACGCAACTCGACCGCGTCAACGTACCCACGCTGATCATCGCGGGTACCGAAGACGTGGTGACCACCCCAGACCATGGCCGGTTCCTGCAGGCTGGTATCAAGAATGCCGAGTACACCGAATATCCGGCGGCTCATCTTTCCAATGTGGAAGTCGGTGAGGCGTTCAGTCGGCGGGTGCTGGATTTCCTGATGGTGCACTAGGCTCTGTACGAAAAGAGATGTCGCAAACACCGCATGGAGCAAGCCAGCGAGACCATGGCGGCATAACTTTTCGCGAGCTTGTCAAAGCGGGTCACGATCCGGCGGTTCTCTTTCAGCCAGCCAAACATGCGCTCGATGATGTTGCGCTGTCGGTATTTGGGCCTGTCAAACAGTCTTGGTAGGCCAGGCTTGGGCTTGCGCTTCATCGAGCGCAGCGGGATAACGGGTTGCATTCGATATTGATCGCAGTAGCGGCGTAGCGCTTCGGCGTCGTAGCCCTTGTCGGCGAGCAGCCATTTGCAGCGCTTGCGCGGGCGGCCACGTTGGTTCGATGGAATGCTGACCTCGTCCAACAGTGGTTGTGCGTAGCTGATGTCACTGGCTTGACCGCCAGAGAGGAGGAAGCGCAGCGGTGTTCCGTTGGCGTCGCAGAGCATGTGGATTTTGGTAGTCAGGCCGCCGCGACTGCGGCCTAGAGCACGATCGGCAGACTCGTCAGGTCCCCTTTTTTCCCGACGCCATATGAGGCTCGGGTTGCGCGTACTGCAGTTGAGTCGATCATCCAGGTTTGCAGATCGATCAAGCCCTGCTCATTCAATCTCAGGTGCAGACGTTTGAGCATCTGCTCGAAAGTCCCTTGGTTTCGCCAGCCCCGAAACCGTTGATACACCGTTGACCATGGGCCGAAGCGCTCAGGCATATCTCGCCATGCAGCACCCGAGCAGAGTACCCACAGCACACCATCGAGCATCAGTCGGTCGCTCAGTCGCGGCCGGCCCCGGCCATGGGTTTCGATGAAGAGATCGGAGACCACATCCCAGGCCTCGTCCGTGAGTTCGTAGCGCCTTGCCATCACAGAATTCCTTTCCGTTAATGGCGCGTGACTCTACAAAATCTCAGGGCTGGAGCAGCGGCGATTAGGTTTCTCGAGATTTCGTACAGAGCCTAGTTAAGAATTAGCTAGCATGATCAGCACTCCCACGCTGACACAAAGAACAACACCGGCGCAGAGCCGGTGTTAGATAAAAATCCTATTAATTAGGATTGGTAATCATCAAACTCCCAAGAAAACACCTTCCCTAGTTTTATCACGATAGCTTCCCAGCTATCCCCCTCGCAGCGACTCACATATTCATGAATCAATCCATTAATAGTCGAAAAATCATACTCTCGGACAATTAATAAACCTCTCCCCCAACGAGGTTCCCACATTGTCTTTTCTAGCCACATTGGAGTGCAAATGAAAAGCTCAAAATCGTCTGCCCCTTGTGTGCAATCAAGCCCAATTCGAATACGAAGACTTAAAAAAAAGTTGTCCACGTTCTCAGGAACAAATGTCTCGACATCAAAAATGTCATTAGAAATACCTTTTATGACAGCACGCATCGTTCCTCCTAGTCAGCCACATCCATATGACCGTTACTTACTTTTACGCGTTGACCTGTTACCGGATTTATATTGTAAGTTTCAAAATTAGCCTGCACGCCTGTCGTTGCAAAAGGCGAATCTTTGGGTGTTGGCGGCCTATATACACAAGTGCCGTCTGCGCTAATCAAACCAAGCCCATCACTTGTTTTTTTCGCTCCATCTCCAACCCAGATTTTACCCAACTGATTAGCTTCGAAAGATGTGCCTTGGCCTATAGAGAGGTTCGGATTTTTCGTTCCACTGCCGTTCACAGCCGCAGCTAATCTTGAATCCTGGGCTGCAATATCACTCAGATCTTCTTGTATCAGTTGATCCTTCAGCTTTGGATACAAGGCCGCATTCTCAGCGCCGGCGCTAACAGCTCCACCTTTTGCACCATTTTAAACGTTACGCAACGTCCACCATCGGCAGCTGACGTCTGGCTCAAATATCACTCTGGCTTCCGAAAGCGACTCGCAAACATCAAATACAACATGAAGTCCAGCCCCGGAACCATCCCGCACTAGCTCAATCGATTTGACATTTTCTGAAGAAACAACTGCCAGCTCTTGCATAGAAAGTCTCAGTACCATCTGGAAAGATTTCATCACAGCACTAAAAGACACATCAACTTCAATCTCACTATTTTTTGATTTTTTTGTATACCGACATAGAGCCAAGGCAGGATCAACCTCCACAGGCTCCATACCAAACTCCTCCAAAAAGTCATTTACATCTGGAAACTTCATTACAATCTCCTCAGTGAAGCGGTATCACTGCGCTGAGTTTACGAGTTCCGTCATCAAGAACTTGGAATGTACTTTGAAAATTAGCAGCCTTACCCGATGGCCCTATAAACAAAGACTCTCTGACCTCAAATTTTCCATACTGATTGGAGAACGTACTCATCACATTGCCGTCAGTTTTGGCAGAAAGGACCAAGTGATCAGTAAGCATCTGACGACCAGTGACAGTGTCCGGAACACCAAGCCTCTTCATTTCGAGCGCAAGCTGATTTGAACGAGCGGCATTATGGGAGCTGCTAACGACACGGCCAAACATGTAGTCAAATTTACCCGGGGCAATTTCTAACCCTTTTGCACCACTAGTAAACCCCCCAGCAATCTTCCTATAAGCTCTCTCAGCCGCTCCAAGCGCAGTAGCTCCCGCCCCCACTATAGCCGCATCCTTGAGCAACTCAGTCGTCGCGCTTTCGTCTCCTGGGAAGGTACCCAACTGGAAGGAATCCGCAACCCTCTGTGGCTCACTAGACTGAAAGTCAGCTGTGATTCCTTTAGCCGATTCCCATGCATCCTGCAGCGACAGGGTGCCCAGCGTACCGAGAGCAGCAGGTACTGTACAGGTTACGATACCGACGCAAGCGGGTGATGTGGCGATCATACCGCCGTATCCTCCCGCCCCGCCCGCAAGCCCGACGGCTGTATCTCGAGCTGCGCCTATTTTCTGCACAGCGTTGCCGTAGGCACCGAACTGGTCGTCACTCCAATCGATGAAACTACGCCCATCGAATTGACCCGTTCCTTCGAGGAGCGCGACTTCTTCCTGATACGTCTCGCCTCTATCCTGAAATGCCTTCCTCTCTAACTGAGCCGTCTTTAAAAGTTAGTTGCCTAGCATCCGCATGGATACCGGACTGAATATTCGCAGTTACATCAATGTTTACAGCTCTCGGCGTGTGCGCATTTTTCCCACCAAACCGAGGCAGTGTGGGCTTTGTAGCAGAGCCAGCTTGCTCTCCTATAGGCATTTGCACTTGTGGCCTCAGTAGCTACAACCTCTCCCGTTGTAGCAGTAGCCTTTGCACCAACCTGTCAGTAAAGCCCATCAAAAACCGTCACTCTTCGTCCCAAAAATTCCCTGGCGGCGCATACTCACCATCCTTCAAGACAACACACCACCCGAAATTTGAATAAAACATTTCCAGCCCAATGACCTTATAAACATCAGGCTCAACTTCCTCTAAAGTAATGAGGCTATTCGCGCAGTGAGTATATTGCCCCCCCCCACCTGCAATCGCCCTTAACTCCAACTCATCACGATCCCATTCAAGCACGACTCCAGATGCCTCAGGAACGGTATCCGAAAAAGAGACCTCAAATTCTTTAGAGATCTTGCACAAGCAAGGAATTCGCTCCTGCCCGAGCAACTGTTCAGTATGCATGTTTTTGGGAAATCTGATATTTAATTTCATTTCAAAGCACTCCGAGGAACAACAACCTCACCCGAAAAATTTCTTTCAAAGGTATTAACAGGACTGAAATACTGCTTACCATGAGGATCACGAACAGCCACAACAGAAATGCCACTTCTTATTGTAACACCATCTACCACAACAAAATGGGAAAAACCAGAGCCTGTCGTCTTGTCAATAATTCGAGCAACTACTGGCGTTCCGCTTGAGGTATACCTAGCCAAATCAGCGGCATTTCTGCCTCCAAAGGCACTTGCAGGAATACCTTCAGATTTCATCAGGCTAGCAACATCCTGAGCAAAAATCCCTTTTTCAGAAGGCGGGAGCTTTTGGATGAGAGTGTCTATATTAACTTCCTTGCCCAACGTATTCAGAACCATCCCACAAGAGTTGTGACCGCAGGTAGGCATAGGTCCTTGATCCACGATCAGACGATCACCGCCTCTCGGTATCGCATCATCAAGCAACGGATTTCTAGCGCCCGTGCCTGCAACTTCTCTAGCCGTCCCAGTCGCTTTTGCACCACTAGTAAACCCCCCAGCAATCTTCCTATAAGCTCTCTCAGCCGCTCCAAGCGCAGTAGCTCCCGCCCCCACTATAGCCGCATCCTTGAGCAACTCAGTCGTCGCGCTTTCGTCTCCTGGGAAGGTACCCAACTGGAAGGAATCCGCAACCCTCTGTGGCTCACTAGACTGAAAGTCAGCTGTGATTCCTTTAGCCGATTCCCATGCATCCTGCAGCGACAGGGTGCCCAGCGTACCGAGAGCAGCAGGTACTGTACAGGTTACGATACCGACGCAAGCGGGCGATGTGGCGATCATACCGCCGTATCCTCCCGCTCCGCCCACAAGCCCGACGGCTGTATCTCGAGCTGCGCCTATTTTCTGCACAGCATTACCGTAGGCGCCGAACTGGTCGTCACTCCAATCGATGAAACTACGCCCATCGAATTGACCCGTTCCTTCGAGGAGCGCGACTTCTTCCTGATACGTCTCGCCTCTATCCTGAAATGCCTTCCACTGGCTGTATTGCGGATCATCCGTGGGGATCGACTCTGCACATCGCGTCAGTGCACAAGCGGCCGCATTTAGCCGATCAGCTTTTTCGGGATGGCGTTGCCGCTGCTCATCCAGTGCCTGAGTTTGGGATTGGTGCAGCATGTGGTTGTACTGCGTGGCATTCTTTGCCACCCAACCGCCTTTCTCTATCGAACTGGCGTCCGCATCCCCCCGACTAGCCGCCGCCATTACACCTACGACTTGAGAACTCATCGAAAGCAGCGTCTTGTCGCCTCTGACCAGCGTGTTCAGATAACCCACCGCAGCTTCGTTGAGGCCTGCTGCCAATGCGCCGGTTCTGAAGTCGCCGCCGGTTGCCTCTGCGAGAAGACCACCGACCATGGCATGCACCATGATTTTTGGCGGATAACCTTCCGTCAGGCGGTTGTTCGTGTAGTCGCCGACGGCATTGAAACTGACTGCCGCCAAGGTATTGAACAATGCACTCTTGAGTGCGTCACTGCCGCTTCCACCTTGGCCCAGCGCCTTGCCCAGCAACATGGACGTGCCGTTCTGCAACGTTTGATTCGCGGCAAACTGTCCGACGCCAGACCAGGTGTTCAACGGCGCGGAAGTAACTTGCCCGGTCGCGTAGTCGGTCTCGGTTCCGGTCCAGCCGTCAAAGTAGGTTGCGGTCAGACCTGCGGTGGCGCCGGCAACTGCATAGCCTTTTATGGCATCTGAAGATGTGACGTCCTTGAATACCGCACCCAGGTTGCCTTGGTTGTTGACGACACTGACGGTAGCCTTGCTCGCAGCGCCTGCGGCCACGGCGCCTGTAGCGGCTGACACGCCGGCGGCCGTCTCTGCGGTAATGGCCCCTGAAGCCACCATGCCACCGGTGGCACCACCCATCGCACCTGCCGCCATCGGGCCGACCACTGCGGCCATGACGATGGCGATGATGATCTGCGAGGCCGGGCCGAGACCCGAGTTGCTGTACTTGAAGCTGTCGTGGATCTCCTTGACCTGCCGCCAATCGACGTTGCCACGTCACCTGGGCCAGGTACAGGGTCGGCACCAGCACGGTCTGGCCGTCGATGACGCGGTTTTCCATCCACACGATGTCGTGGGTCAACGCGCCGACCTGCGCGCCGATCAGGGCCACGCCCAGGCTCAGGTTGAGGGCGTCCTTGCTGGCCAAGGCGTTGTCCATCAGGTAGCGGTACTGGTCGTAGTCGCTGACCAGGCCGTCGGCGAGGAAGCGCTGGGCGTTTGGTGCGTTGAGGCGCGTGGCCGAAGAGTTTATAGTCCACCCGTCGCCCACAGGCGACTCAGGTTTGGCGACCTGACGGTAGAGAAATGTGCAAGCTCGTAGCTTTTGTGCAGCTACGTGTGCGCCTGCAAAGTCGCTATATGACGGCTGTGCGTGGGAGACCTTCGGGTCTGCCGGTTTTCTCTACTGCCGGTTCGCCAACCTACGTACAGCTGTCACCCATCCGTTTGGCGACGCTTGAGTGATGGCATTTATCACTCAGGTAGAGAGTCTTAGGATGAATCGATATATTCCGCTTACCGGCCTTGATTCGAATGTTCCTGCGCTGTTGATTGATTCGCAGGCGCCTATTCATGTTCTTCATGATGCTGCTGTATATCGTATTCGTACGGTGACCGAGGCTTTGGAAAGCCTTGCATGCAAAGAAAACATAGGTGAAGACGGGTACTTGATAGATTCTTGGGTAAAACTACTAGCCACTCAATTAAGAGACGGCTGCGACTTGCTGGATGTAGTCAATAGAAAGCTCAACTCTGAGAGCTAACCTTAGAGTGGGCAGTCGAAATATTACTGCCCACCTACCTACGCTAGGTTGTTAAAGAACAAAACCCCATCAATCAAATTAAGGATTAGAGTAGGCCATTCACTAGAAATCCGCAAACAAGCACCTGTATAAACTGACACTTTCGAGACAGAATCTCATCAGCAAAAATATCTTCTCTAAACTTAAAAAGTGATTAATAAGCATTAAAGGTGAAAAATTGGTTTAGAAAGCCGAACGACTAGCACTCTCAAAATTCGATCTCTATATCCAAAGTTAATAATAACCGGAAATTCTCCATCAGCTTTCAAGCGGATGAGGTCGGTCATTCCACTGCGCTCGATGAAGCGCAAACCCAGGCCTGGCTTGCCCCGGTTGTTTGACCGACCCAAGTACCGTAAACGCAACGTTATCGACCGTATGTTTGGCTGGCTGAAAGAGAATCGCCGGATCGTCACGCGCTTCGACAAACTCGCAAAAAGCTACGCCGCCATGGTCTCACTGGCTTGTGCCATGCGGTGTTTGCGACATCTTTTTTTGTACAGAGCCTAGCGAAGCCCACGGCCATCGCGGGCTATCATATCCATAAACCATGTATCAAAGTAAACGCCTTAGCTTTATCTATCTCATATATAACGGGAGCCACCTCTTTAGCTATCAGAGATATAGCCTTCAATTACACATACCTCAGAAACATCACAGTCGGGATAAATCCACAGCTTCCAGTTGTCAATAATCCATTCTTTCCGAATGCCGCCCGCCACCGAACAACATTCTAGTGGCAAATTAACAACAATTAACCCAGCTTTGTATCCTGAGGTAACTATCAAGCCGTATGGTCTCTCCTCAATTTGAGTTTCATATAGCATAAAATCTATTGTTTCTTCATACGGGTATTTTGCTCGAAACCTGAATACAACGCCTCGATCAAAACTAGAACCTTCAAAGTCCTTCAAACTAGCTTGTTTAGACATTATTTATTTAACCCTCAGATCGTGACCACCAGATTTATCTGCGCTTTTTGTCCCTTCAAAATCAAAGTTCACCTCCCCTAAGTGCTTACCATTTCTCGGGTTTATTACTTCTAAACGGCCATGCTGTGTATCCAGCGCATATATATTCCCATCATTGGATTTATATACATCACGCCCATTCAGCTTAGACAATTTTTTGTCTTTTACCAGCCCGTTATTTGTAGCAACTTTTTCAGCAGTACTTTTAATCAAAGCCACTCTTTCCCCAGGGGGCAATGAGATCAAGCTTCTCTCGAACTGGGCTATAGTCTGCCCAGCTGGCAGGGAATTTTTCGACCCAATCTTCCCAGTGATATCGCAGGGTCCTACATTATGAACCCACGTCTTCAATTCACCCACATAGAACGTGTGACCCACATCCACCGTAAGGTTATATGTCTTGCCAACCGAGAGATACAGCTCCAGCGACTCAACCTCCGACGAGCTATCCTCTGAATCCCCATCTGCCAGCGATTGCAGGCGGTCGCCAGGTTTTAGGTCGATGACAGAAACGAAGCCACGCTGCGCTGGTACGTAAAACGGATGGCTCGGAGTGACAAGCAGAGTTTCGCTCGATACCGCTTCACTCCCACGTATACTCTTGAGCTTGAGACGATAGATGGGTTGGTCTGAGCGCTGATGAGTTGCCAAAATTCTAGCAGCAAAGGGTTTTCCACCCCGCTCGGGCTTGGTCCAAACTATGTCGCCCACTTTGAGTGATTCAATGACGCGATCACCTGCAGGTGTCGACACCTTTGTCCCCGCAGCAAAACAGCAGGGGGTCCTGTCAGAGGGCCGGGGCTCGCTAGGCGACTTCTCGACAGAAACTGTCTTGCGATCGCCATGAACTCTGCGACCTGGAACTGCTCCCGTCAAAACAGAAGTAATTAACTTACCCCCGCCTACCAGTGAATTTTCAAATTCATTCCTTTCATCGAGCGTCATGCCCTCCAGGCTGTCGGCAACTGCTTTGCCCAACAGATCACTGTACTGAGCAACTTGATCTTCAAATGCTTTACCAACGGGTGTTTTAGCAACCACTTGGTGTACAGCGTACTGCGCTACCCCTTTAGGCCCCTGGGCAACGGATAGCAGTACCCCAACGGCCTCCTGTTGATCGGGATGCGCTTGAATATAGTCGCTGATCGTTGCCATCGAGCGCAAGGTAGACTGCGACAGTGTAAGTTTTTTTGTATCGCGCTCAGTGATATTTAGAGGTGGCAGTTGCAGCGCTTTGTCGTCACCCGCCTCGGCCTCTAGCGCAACACGCAATGGCGCTAACGGCTTCAGGTCAATGCCAGTCAGATAACCGATTTCTTTGATAACCGCTTGCTGGAATTCGCGGTCGGCGAGAAGCTGCATGCCCTGCTCGCTCGTTGCACCCGCCTGCATGATTGCATCGAGCGATGCTTCAGCGAAGTTTTCACCCATCCGAGCCACAACCTGGGCATCCATCTGACGGCCCGTACTGCGCTCGATCCTGTTGATCATGCGTGCAAAATCGCGGCCCGCCGTCTCGTAGTTATGTTTGGCCGTTTCATCGTATTGGGTGAGCTGCTGCCCCCACCTCTTAGCCGTCACCTTCGGCGCACTTACCGCCTCTACCGAAGACTTGGCCACATACAAATCAGTCCGATGCTCATCATCCTTAGTGACTTCATAAGCCTTACTCACATCCCGGTTCAAACCAGCACTCGAATCCTCCCCCGCAGCATCCCCACGCAACACCACATCGCCCGCACCCACCGTGCCCCGCACGATCTGCTGGCGATCCTTGTTGTAGTTCCAGCCTTCCACGCTCCAGCCGTTCTGGCCCTGTTCACCCTTGCCTACCTGACTCGGGTCTTGCGTGATGTTTTTGCCAATGCCATACGAGCCACCGACATTCAGGTAATACCCGTGCTCCTTATCCTTACCGGAAATGTCACTGAACCCAAGCGTATCCGTATCCAGCTTCAACTGACCGGTGTCGGATGCGATCAGCGCACCATCGAGCTGGGTGTGATTTTGCGTATAGATATCCAGCTGATCCTGCGCCGTAATGCTGGTCTGCTTTTCCACCCAGTTCTTGCTGCCGTTAGTCCGCCCGTAGCCGGCCGAACCGCTCAAACCACTACCCGGCCCCACCACCACCGTGGCGCTGAGGTCGTACTCCTTGCCCTCGGCCTTACCGGTATCGGGCAGCGACGTGACCGTCAGATCGCGGCCAACGCGACCGACGACCTCATTGCCGCGTAACGTAGCGCTAGCAATGTTGCTATCCCGACCACTAGTGAAAGCCAGCTGATTGCCGGCATACAGATAAGCTTCCTGCTGTTGCTGGCCCTCACGCTTTAAATTGCCTTTACCCGAGTTGACGCTGGCGTACAAACCAACGCCCTCCGAGCCCACCGCCAGCCCCACTTCACCCCCGCCACTACGACGGCTACTGGAACTGGCGCTGTCGTTCTGCGCAGCCCTGATGTTGAGGTCATTGCCCGCCTGAAGATTGATATCCCGCACGGTTTGCACCTGCGTACCGATCAGGTTCAGATCGTTGCTGGCCTTGAGGTTGGCATCGCGCCCAGCCTGCAAGCTCGTAACCGTCGAAGAGCCCTGGGTTTGATCGCCTTCAGCCACCCCACGGCTACCGCCCACACCCAACTTGAAGCCACCGCTGGTGCCGCCATGAATGCCGCTCCAGCTTTTCTTTTCACTGCTCTCTTCGCCATAGCTGCCCTTGGCCGCATCGAGCGTTACGTCACGTCCTTGGATGTTGATATCGCGCCCTGACTGCAACTGCCCGCCGCGGATACGTACGTCGTTGTTGGCAGCGATGTTCAAGTCATTGCCGGCATCCAGCGTCGAGCCACGGTTGCTCGCTTGCGACACGACTTGGCGACTGCTCTCCTTGCTTTTACCGAACTTCGCATCGGCCGTCGGCCCGCTCAGGAACTGCGAAATACTGTCCACGGCCCGCAGCGTGCTGGAAGCCTTGCTGGTAGCATCCTCGCCTTTGCCGGCACCACTGATGGCATCTTTGGTGCTGCCGAAGTTGTGGTTGATGGTGGCGGTCAAGCCATTGCGCGAGCGCTCCCGTTCCCGCTCGGTCACCAGCGATTCGCTGGCGGCGTCGACATTGACGTCGCGGCCGGCGGCCAGGTTGATGTCGTTGAAGGCTTGCAGGTCCGAACCGACTTGGTTGATGTCGCGCTTGGCGCCCACATCCAGATCGCCACCGGCGCTGATCTGGCTGGCGGCACTGGTTTCCTGAGTCAGACGGTCCTTGGCTTTGTTGCGCTCAGAGCCGGCGAACAGGCTTACACCGTTGTCGTCCGAGGAAATGCCGATGCCAGATTGCTTCTTGCTCTTCCAATCCTGGCTGGAATGGGTGTTCTGCGCCGCCAGCACGTTGACATCGCGTCCAGCTTGCAGGCCGACGTCGCCCGCTGCATCCACACGGCTGCCGACTACGTTGATGTCCCGCTCGCTGCGCAGGTAAGCATCGCGCATGGCCGTGATCTGGCTGCCCACGGCCGTGCGACCCTGCGCTTCGTTGCCCGCTTCCTTGGCCGAGGAGAACGACAGGAAGCCGCCGGACAGGGAAAGGCCGGTTTTCTTCTTGTATTTCTCTTGATGACTGGAGGCTTCGTTGTTGGCCGACAACAGGTTGATGTCGCCGTTTTTATCGACCAAGCCCGCTCTGACATCCACATCGTTCGTTGCATCCAGGGTGCTGGCCCGCAGGTTCACATCGCGACCGGACGCAATCACCGCATCGTTGCCGGCAGTCAGCTCGCTACCGACCTGATCGACGTTGCGGGTCATCTGGTTCTTGCCGCTCTTCGACAGGCCGAATGAGCCGGATTTGGTGGTCTTGCTATAGGTGCCGTGTTGCTCGACGTCGGCATTGACCGAGACATCGTTGGTGGCGCCCAGAATCAGGTCATTGCCCGCCGACAGCTGGCTACCGACGATGTTGACGTCGCGCCCGCCGTTGATACCGACACTGCCGTCGGCGGCCTTGCGGGTATTGATGGTCAGATCTTGGCCGGCATTGAGTACCGAGGCGACATTGGTGGAATCGTAAGTTTCTTCCTGACGCGTCTTCTTGCGGCCGAACGAGCCACTGCTCTTCTTGAACGAGTAGTAGGCGTTTTCATCCTGAGCCGAGGCGATGTTCACATCTTGCCCGGCGTCGAGTGCCAGGTTCTGCCCGGCGTTGGCGCGGCTGGCGACGACATTGATGTCGCGAGCGGCGTCGGTGTTCAGGTCGCTGCCGGCGCTGACGCTGGAGGACAGCTGCTTGGCCTGCGTGGTGACGACGTAGCGGTGGCCGCCCTCGAAGGTCTCGTGTTTTTGCGTGTTGTCGGTTTTTGCCAGCAGGCTCACGTCATTGCCAGCCTGCAACGCCACATCCCGCCCCGCCTGCAACGTCCCGTAGTTGGTCACATCCTGACCCGCCGACACAGCCAGATCCTGCCGCGCACTCACCCCGCTCCCGGCATCCGTCACCGTGCGATACCCCGCCCCATCGCGCACCTGGATCGCCGTACGCTCGTTGATGACGTCGCCACGCACCGCCGCCAGGCTCACGTTCTCCCCGCGAATCTGCCCTGCCATAGCATTACGGATGCTGTCCTGCGCGATCAGTTGCAGGTTGTTGCCCGCTTCCACCAAACCGCCCTGGTAAATGCTGCCGCCACTGCTCACGCTCAGGTTGCGACTAGCGCGCAGGGTGCCGACGTTGACCAGATCCCCGCCGCTGATCAGGTTCAGGTCGCGGCCCTGGATCAGGCTGCTGCCGCGCACGTTGCGGGCGTCAACCTGGGCCAGGTACAGGGTCGGCACCAATACGGTCTGGCCGTCGATGACGCGGTTTTCCATCCACACGATGTCGTGGGTCAACGCGCCGATCTGCGCGCCGGTCAGGGCTACGCCCAGGCTCAGGTTGAGGGCGTCCTTGCTGGCCAGGGCGTTGTCCATCAGGTAGCGGTACTGGTCGTAGTCGCTGACCAGACCGTCGGCGAGGAAGCGCTGGCCGGTCTGGGCCAGCACGGCGTCGCGGATCAGGCGTTGTTCATAGAGGCCGTCCCCCAGGCGCCGCCAGTTGGTGTCTGGGCCGATGTCCAGGCGTTCGAGCAGGTAGTCGGAGCCGAGGAAGCGCGACAGGTCGGTGAGGTTGGGGTTGGTTTCGATCAGGTAGTGGCCGTTCGGGTCGGGGTTGCGCACGAACAGGCCGTAGTCGCCCTGGGGCAACTGGAACGTGGGGCCGGCGGTGGGGTCGACCGCTGCGAACGGAATGCCACTGTAGTCCACCGGGGTGATGGTGGTCTGGCCATTGGCGTTGGTGACGCGCTGCACGCTGGGCAGTGCGCCCACGGTAGCGGCGCTGGCGTCGACGGCCTGTTTGTTGAGGGTGATGTCGATGCCGCCGACCGGCACGCCGGTCTGATCGTCGCCCAACTTGCCGGTGAGGATCTCCCGTGCGTTGTGCTCGCTCACCGAGCCGTTCTGCACGCTGCGGGCGACGTTCAGGTTGACCGTGCCGCCGGCTTGCAAGGTGGCGGCATAGAGCGGTTTGGTGCTGTCGCTCCAGGTGGTGACGTTGCTCTCTTCGCTGAAGCGTGCGTCGGCCGAACGGGCCTTGAGCAGCTCGAAGCGCGCCAGGTCGAAGTTGCCGGCGGCTACGGCGGCGTTGAAGGCCGGGACGTCGATGTATTCCATCTGGTCCCAGTAATCGGTGTTGATGCGCCCCGGCGTGCCGATGACGATCTTCTGCTGGCCGGTGCGTTCGGTGGCGCCGAGGTTGAGCAGGTCATTGGCGGTGATGCTGAGGTTGCCATTAGCCGCCAGCAGGCTGTAGCGGTTCTGCACGTCGCTGGCTTGGATGGTCAGGTCCTTACCGGCCACCAGACGCGCGCCGGGGCTGTCCTGGATGGCGCGCTCCAGCAGCGTTTGTTCGAGGGTGATGGTGCCGCGCTTGAACGAGTCGTGGCCGCCGCAGTGCTGGCCGCAGACCCAGCTCAGGCTGCCGCTGACGATCGACTCGCCCAGCTCGAAGGCGGCCTTGGCGTTTTCCACGCTGGCGGCATTCAAGGTGATGCCGCCTTCACTTTCTACGGTGCCGGACAGGTTGCTGAAGCGCTGGGCGGCACTGCCGTCGCGGTTGGCGACGCTCAGGTCGCCACGGCTGTACACGTCGCCATAGAGGTTGCTGAACACCGGGGTACGCAGGGCCATGGCGCCGCCGCTGAACAGCAGGGTGTCGGGGTCGTTGCTGATACGGTCGGCGTTGAGCGCGACCGCGCCCTGGGCGCCGAGGGTGCCGCGGTTGAGGATCTGCGCGGCGTCGATGGCCAGGGCCTGGCGGGCGGTGAGGTAGCCGAGGTTGTCGAGGCTGCCGGTCAGGCTCAGGCGGGCGTCGGTGCCGGCGCCGATGCGGCCGCCGTTCTGCGTGACGTTGGCGGCGCTGATGGCCACCAGGCCTTGGGCCGACAGGCGTCCGCGGTTGTTCAGGTCGCCGCTGAGGTTGAGGGTCAGGTCGCCGTCGCTGAGCAGCTCGCCGCCGTTGTCGAGGCGGGCGAGGTTCAAGGTCAGGCCGCTGGCGCTGGCCAGGCGGTCGCCCGCTTGCAGGGCCAGCGCGTCGCTGGTGTAGGTCAGGGCGCGGTTGAGCTGTACGCTGCCCAGGCCCTCGACCTGGCCGAACTGCCAGTCGCCGGCGCCCAAGGCGGTGATGCGGCCACTGGCACCGCTGACGCGGTCGAAGGCCAGGCTCAGCAGGCCGTCACTGGCATGCTCGATACGCCCGCCGCGGTTGTCCAGCAGGGCAGCCTTCAGGCTGAAGTCGGTGCTGCCGGCGGCGATGTGCCCGTTCTGGTTGAGCAGGCTGTCGGTCAGCGCGAGGCGGCTGACGTCGCTGGCGGCGATCTGCGCCGTGGCCGCGCCTGCCGGGCCATTGCCGAGCGCGCGCAGTTGGCCGTCGCGGTTGTCCAGGGTCGCGGCATTGAGCGTGAGGCGGTCGTTGGCTTCAATCAGGCCACCACGGTTGTTCACCTGAACGGCGTTCAGGTCGAGGGTTTCGCCGCTGATCTGCCCGCCCTGGGTATTGTCGAGCGTGGTGCCGCTCGAGCGCAGCACGGTCTTGGCGAACAAGGTGCCGGCGATATTGCTGAGGGTGTCGACGTTCAGCGTCAGGCCGCCCAACAGACTGGCCACGGAGCCGGCCTTGCCATCCTGGCTGCCGTTGTCGATGCGCTTGGCGGTGATGTCCACGCTGTCGCCCTGGAGGATGCCGCCCAGGTTACTCAGCGCGGCCTGGCCTAGTTGCAGGACGGTGGCGCCCCCTGTGGCAAGCACCATGCCGTTATCGTTGCTCAGCGCACCGCCGGTGTAGCGCAGGCCGTCACTGCCGGCGACCAGTTGGCCGCGCTCGGCGTTGTTCAGAGTGTTGGCCTGCAGGTCCAGCTGTTGACCGCGCAGGCTGCCGCCGCGATTGTCCACCGCTGCGGCGCCGCGCAGCGTCACGTTGTGTTCACCGGCGTCGATGATGCCGGTGAGGTTGCTCAGCACATCGCTCACGGTGAGCTGCACGTCGCCGCCATCGCTGACCAAGGCGCCCTTGCCGTCGTTGTACAGGCGCAGGGTGTCGAGGCTCAGGGTACGGCCGATCACCGTGCCGCCGCTGTTTTCCAGCCAGGCACCGCGCAGCAGCAGGCTGCCGTCGCTCTGCACCCGCCCCCCGTCGTTGAGCAGCTGGGCCTGGGTGGCGCTCCGGGCGAAGTCCAGGGTCAGGCCCTGGGTGCCGGCGGCCAGCAGGCCCTGGTTGCGGTTGTCCAGGCGTGCAGCGGTGATGGCGAGCTGTTCGCCGACGATCTGGCCCTGACGGTTGTCGAGCTGGGCGACGTCGAGGTCGAGGCGCTCACCGATGATCTTGCCCTGGCGGTTGTCGATGTCGGCCTTGGGCGCGGTTACGCGGATGTCAGTGCCAAGCAGGCTGCCGTTGCGGTTGTCCAGGCCGGTGGTGGCAAGGTCGAGATTGCCTGTCACGGCCAGCAGGCGCCCATTCTGGTTGTCGACCTCGCCTGTGGACACGCCCAGGTGCTGCTGTGCCTGTACGGTGCCGCTGGCGTTGTCCAGACGCGTGCGCGCCGTGATCTGCGCGTCGCCGCCGCTGGCCGAGAGCAGTCCGGCACGGTTGTCGAGGGTGTCGCTGCTGACGCTCAGTGTCCTGGCGTCGATCTGCCCGCCAGCATTCCCCAGCGTATCGGCATTGATGGCCAGCTTGCCGTCGACGACCTGCAGCAGGCCTTGCCGGTTGTCCAGACGCTCGAGGTTCAGGGTGACGTCCTGGCCGTTGCCGAAGAGGATCACCCCGCCCAGGTTGACGATGGCAGGCGCGGCCACGAACAGCGCCTGCTCGCCGACCACACGGGCGACCTTGCCCTGGTTGCTCAGGGTGGTGCTGGTCAGTCGAGTTTGCGGGGCCTGGAGGATACCGCTGTTGTCGATGCGCTGGCTGGCTTCCACAGTGAGGTTGCGGCTGGCTTGCAGGGTGCCGCTGTTGTCGAGCGAGGCAGCGCGCACGGTGACGTCGCCGACGGCGTTGCGGCTGTTGTCGGTTTCGATGCCGGCCGCGATGGTGCCGGGGTTGCTGAGCGTGCCGGCATTGATCTCGACCCGCTCGCGGACCGCCAGGCTCTGGCGGTTCACCAGCTCGCCAGGCGTGCGCACGTTGACGTTGTTGGCGTAGGCCTTGCCGGTCATCTCGATATGGGGTGCGGTGACGTTCAGCGCACCCTTGGCCGAGGCCTGGGCCATGTTCAGCCGGCCGTTGGCGTCGATCTGGATGTCGCCGGCACTGGCGGCCAGGTTGCCGGCGGTTTTCACGCCCACACCCTGCTCGGTGCCCACCAGCTTGATGGTGTCGGCGTACATGCCGCCGAGCGCCGAGGAATCGATGGCCAGTTGCGGTTTGTCGGCCGGGTCGCCCTGGCGCGGAGTGGTGGCCAGGGTATCGGCGTCGACGTCGTTGGCGCCGGCGACCACATTGAGCCGCTTGGCGTACAGGTCGGCGTTGAGCTTGGCCGACCGGGTGATCAGGTCGAACTGGTCGATGTTGCTCGCGTCCAGGCCCTGCCCTTCGATGCTGATGCTGCCGCCATCGACCGCGAAGTGGTCGAGCTTGCCGGTCGGGTCCAGCACGGGCTTGCCGGTGCTGAGGGTGACCCGTGGGGTGTTGATGAAGCCGCACCCGTTGCACGTCACGCCATGGGGGTTGGCGACGATGACCCGCGCCGCCTGCCCGGCCACTTCGGTGTAGCCCTTGAGCTGGGTGGCGTTGGCGCCGTTGACTTCGTTGAGAATGGTGCTCGCCGCGCGCCCGCCCAGCTGCGTGTTGCCGAGGATGTTGCCGCCCAGTTGGGTGGCCTGGATGGCTTGGGTCGAGTTGTTGAGGATCAACCCTTGGCTGTCGACGTTGTAGCGCTGGTACTGGTTGTGCGACAGGCCCGCGGCGTTCGGCGCGGCGATGTTGACCACCGGTACGCCGTTGCCGGCCTGGCCGACACGGGTGTTGGTGGTGCCGCTGACGGCGATGCCATCGGCCATCGCCCAGATCGGTTGCCAGAACATGACGTTGGCCAGCAGCACGGCCAGCAGGCGCTTGGGAATGCCGAGAAAATTCGGCCGCTCGGCCAGCGTGTCGGTGGGCTGGGCAGCCGGGATCAAGGGGCGAACGTCCATGTGGTCAACCTCGGAACAACGTCGTTAAAGATAGAAATCCAGGCGGAAGTAGATCGGTGCTTCACGGTCGAGCACGTCCGGACGTTCCAGGGAATGGGCAAAGGTGACCGCAGCCGCGACATGCTCGCCGCGGGCGAACAGCTCCAGCGAGTGGCTGCTCAGGCGGCCGTGTTCGTCGCCGTTGTAGCGGTCGTTGCGGATCACCCCTTGGTCGTAGCCCAGGGCAACGCCGTATTCCCCCAGTATCGGGCGCAATGCGTCGAGGGTGACCGGACGGGTCCAGCGCAGTTCGTTGCGCCAGTAGCCACCGCTGTCGCCGGCCAGAAACTGGTCCTTGTACCCGCGCACCGACGATGACCCACCCAGGCTCAGGCGCTGCGGGCTGTACAGCACGTCCTCGCTGCGCTGGCCGGTGGCCAGGCTGGTGAACGCCAGCTGCTCGCCCCATAGCTGGAACGGCTGCAGGTAACTGAGGGTACCGGTGTATTTGCGATAGCGTGCATCGGCTTCGCCCGGGCCTGGATCGTGGCTGGCCTGGGCGTCGAACAGGCCGATGCCCTGCTGCATGCCCAGGTCGAGGTTGACGAAGGCCGAGCCGATGCGTCGGCCGTGGTTGAGGCCCACCTGCGCTTCGCTGATGCGGTTGCTGCTCAGGGCCAGCTTGGTGTCGTCGAAGAAGTTGTTGGTGCGGATGTGTGCCAGCCCCAGGCTGACCGAGGTCTTGCTCAGGGTATCGCGATGGATGACCCGCTCGGCACTGAACTGGTGGGTCTGGCTGTCGCCGTCCTGCTTGAGCGTGCTGCCTTGCACGTCGAGGTGCGAGCGGTAGCGGCTTTCGCTATAGAAATAGCTGAACGTCCACCAACCCCAGGGAACGCTGTACGCCAGCAGGCCGTTGCGCGAGCTGCGCTGGTGGTCGCTCACCGCGTCGTGACCGCCGCGCACGCTGAACTGGTCGGCCAGGCCCAACGGGCTGTCCCACTCCAGGCCGGCGTTCCACTGCTGCTCGCCGGTACTGCGCAGGCCATCGTTGTTGCGTGAGAGGTAGGCGCGCCAGGGCTTGTCGGCCTCGTTGCGCACCCGCACATCGCTGCCGCCGACGTTTTCCCCAGGCGTCAACTCCACGCGCGCACGGTTGGACGGCAGGCGATTGAGTTGATCGACCATCTGCTCGAGGTCACGCAGGTCGAGGGGCTGGCCTTCTTCACCCGGAAAGGTCATCGCCAGCTCACGCTCGGACAGGTCACTGCCGGCGTCGCTGCGCAGTTTTTCCAGGGTGCCTTCGACCACCAGCACGTGCAGCCGGCCTGTGGAGAGGTCTTGTTGCGGCAGGTAGGCACGCGTGGTGACCCAGCCCTTGTCGAGGTAGTGGTCGGTGATGGCCTTGAGCAGTTCGTTGAGCTGCGACACCCCCAGGCACTTGCCCTGGTAAGGCGCGACCAGCGCACGGCGTTCCCTGTCGGACAGGGCCGTGGCGCCTTGCAGATCGATGCGTTCGATATCGAAGCAACGGGTGTCGGCGGGCGTCTCGGGCGCGGTCGGAAGGGCTTGCCGACCCGGCAGGTCTTGGAGTTCCTGCAGACGGCGGCGCTGCTCTTCGAGCAGACGGTCCTGCCGGTCGCGGATCAGGTCTTGTTCGCCAGGGGTTGCGGCATGGACGGAGACGCAGGCTGCGAAGACCAGCAGCCCCACACCGGGGGCCATCCACATCCTTGTAGAAACAGGCATAGAGATTCCATTTGTAATACGGCAGATGAACGCGTAAGGCATCAAGGTGGCAGCGATGCTGGCAATGCTAGCTATCTGCCATCATCCGTGAGCGCGGTGAAATGGACCGCCTCTTCGATGGAAAATTCCTTGGAGATCACGCGATGGATCTGGAGCGCGCGAAGGTGTGACGTACAGCACAGCCCGTCGATCACGTTGCCTCTATGGCCGCGCTGCCTGCCCATAGGGTGAATGGGGGTTTGCCTGGAAAAGACCGTCCGCCATGCCAGGAGCAATAGCTCTGTTGGTCACCTACATGGGAGCCTCGCACGCCGTGGATTGATTCTGACGACGCTGAAGAGAAAGCAGGTGTGGCATGAGAAATCACGCAAACGTCACGCATATGAAAAAGGCCACCCCTTACGGAAGTGGCCTCGATCATTGGGATTAGTTGGTCGGGACGGAGTGATTCGAACACTCGACCCCTTGCACCCCATGCAAGTGCGCTACCGGGCTGCGCTACGCCCCGACAAGTACAGCAGCTTTCAAAACCTCTGAAAGCGTTGAGAAATGTACCCTAACCGACTGATAAGTGAAAGCTTTTTTTCAAAAAACTTTCACTTCTCGGTGGATCACTTCTTCAAGACCCCCAGTACATCCTCCAATTCGACAATCATCTGCCGGATCATCTGCTTGTACTGGGAAGAATCTTCCTTGGCCTCATCACTGGACATGCGCAACCGCGCACCGCCGATGGTAAAGCCCTGCTCGTACAACAAGGCACGGATCTGGCGGATCATCAGCACGTCCTGGCGCTGGTAATACCGCCGGTTGCCACGCCGCTTGACCGGGTTGAGCTGCGGGAACTCCTGCTCCCAGTACCGCAGTACATGGGGCTTGACCGCGCAGAGCTCGCTGACTTCACCGATGGTGAAGTAGCGTTTGCCGGGTATGGGCGGCAGCTCGTCGTTATGGCTTGGTTCCAGCATAGGCCTCAACCCGGGCCTTCAGCTTCTGCCCTGGACGAAAGGTGACGACTCGGCGAGCGGTGATCGGGATCTCTTCCCCAGTCTTGGGGTTGCGGCCCGGCCGCTGGCGTTTGTCACGAAGGTCGAAGTTGCCGAATCCGGACAGCTTGACCTGCTCGTTGTCTTCCAGCGCATGTCGGATCTCTTCGAAGAAGAGTTCGACCAGCTCCTTGGCTTCGCGCTTGTTCAGACCCAGCTCTTCGTACAGCCTTTCAGCCATCTCAGCTTTCGTCAGAGCACCCATACGCTATTTCCTTAACGTGGTGTTCAACCCTTGTTCGAGCGAGGTGAGGATCGTCTGCAAGGTGGCATTCACCTCATCGTCATTAAGAGTGCGCGATGGATGCTGCCAGGTCAAGCCGACTGCCAGGCTTTTTCGATCCGGATCAATGCCTTTGCCCTGATACACGTCGAACAACCGCAGGTCGGTCAGCCACTCGCCTGCGTGTGTGCGGATCGTGTCGAGCACGGCGCTGGCCGAGACGTCGCGACCGGCGATCAAAGCCAGGTCGCGTCGCGTTTCGGGGAAGCGCGACAGCTCGCTGAAGGTGGGCAGGCGACCTTCGGCCACCTCGCCCAGGATCAGTTCGAAGGCGAACACCGGACGCTCCAGACCCAGGGTCTTGGCCAGCTCCGGGTGCAGGGCACCGAGGTAACCGACTTCCTGGCCGTCACGTTCGATACGCGCCGTCTGGCCCGGGTGCAGCGCCGGGTGCTGGCCTGGCACGAACGTGAAGGCGTCCAGGGCCCCGGCGTGGCCGAGCACGGCCTCGACATCGGCCTTGACGTCGAAGAAGTCCACCGCATCGCGTCCGTTGGCCCAGCCTTCGGGCAGCCGGCTGCCGGTGACCACGCCTGCCAGCATGGGTTGCTGCTTGAGTTCACCCAGCTGACCGACGAAACGCAGCCCGCTTTCGAACAAACGCACGCGGTCCTGCTGACGGTTGAGGTTGTGCTGCACGGCCTTGACCAGACCGGGCCACAGCGAGGCGCGCATGGCGGCCATGTCGCTGGAAATGGGGTTGGCCAGCAGCAGGGGCTCGACCCCTGGCGTGAACAGCTCGAACAGCTTTGGATCGATGAAGCTGTAGGTGATCGCTTCCTGGTAGCCGCGGGCGACCAGCAGACGACGCAGGGTCGGCAGCTCGCTGCGCGCTTCACCCCGGGCCTGCGGAGCCAGGCGTGCCTGTGGGTAGCGGACAGGCAGGCGGTTGTAGCCGTACAGGCGCGCCAGCTCTTCGATCAGGTCCACTTCCAGGCTGATGTCGAAGCGGTGGCTTGGTACCTCGACAGTCCACTGCCCTTCCCCGCTTGCACGGGTCGTCAGACCCAGGGCGTTGAGCAGTTGCTCGACCTGGTCGGCCGGCATCTGCATGCCGAGCATCTGGTCGATGCGCTCGGCGCGCAGGGTGATCGGGGCAACCGAAGGAAGGTGCTGCTGGCTGACGCTTTCGATGACAGGACCCGGCTCGCCGCCGACGATCTCCAGCACCAGGGCCGTCGCGCGCTCCATGGCTTCGCGCGCCAGTTGCGAGTCGACGCCACGCTCGAAGCGGTGCGACGCATCGGTGTGCAGGCCGTAGGAACGGGCCTTGCCGGCAATGGCGATCGGGTCGAAGAAGGCGCTTTCCAGGAACAGGTCGCGGGTACTGGCGCTGACGCCGCTGTGCTCACCACCCATCACACCGGCGATCGCCAGGGCGCGGGCATGGTCGGCGATGACCAGCGTATCGGGGCGCAGGCTGACTTCCTGACCGTCGAGCAGGACCAGCTTCTCGCCGGCTTCGGCCATGCGTACACGGATGCCGCCGTTGATCTCGGCCAGGTCGAAGGCGTGCAGGGGCTGACCGAGTTCGAGCATCACGTAGTTGGTGATGTCCACGGCCGCATCGATGCTGCGCACGTCGCTGCGGCGCAGGCGCTCGACCATCCACAGTGGCGTCGGGCGGGACAGGTCGACGTTACGGATGACCCGGCCCAGATAACGCGGGCAGGCGTGGGGGGCGAGCACCTCGACCGGACGCACCTCATCGTGTGCGACGGCGACCGTCGGCACGTCGATGCGGCTGACCGGCACGTCGTACAGCGCGCCGACTTCACGGGCCAGACCGGCCAGCGACTGGCAATCGCCACGGTTGGGGGTCAGGTCCACTTCGATGCTGGCGTCGTCGAGGTTCAGGTAGGCACGGATGTCCTCCCCCACCGGCGCGTCGGCAGCCAGTTCGAGCAGGCCATCGTTCTCTTCGCTGATCTGCAGCTCGGCCGCCGAGCACAGCATGCCGAAGGACTCGACACCGCGCAGCTTGGCTTTCTTGATCTTGAAGTCGCCGGGCAGCTCGGCGCCGATCATGGCGAAAGGGATCTTCAGACCCGGGCGCACGTTGGGCGCGCCACAGACGACCTGGAAGGTCTCGCTACCGTTGCTGACCTGGCAGACGCGCAGCTTGTCGGCGTCCGGGTGTTGCTCGGTGGCCAGCACTTCGCCGACCACGATACCGCTGAACTGGCCCGCCGCCGGGGTCACGCTGTCGACCTCGAGGCCGGCCATCGACAGACGAGCGACCAGCTCGTCGCGGGAAACCTGCGGGTTGACCCAACCGCGCAGCCACTGTTCACTGAATTTCATGCTGTTCTCCTGGAATATGCGTCGGGTACGGGCCTAGCGGAATTGCGCGAGGAACCGCAGGTCGTTGTCGAAGAACAGACGCAGATCGTTGACGCCGTAACGCAGCATGGCCAGGCGCTCGGCCCCCATGCCAAAGGCGAAGCCCTGGTACTCTTCCGGGTCGATGCCGGACATGCGCAGCACGTTCGGGTGCACCATGCCGCAGCCCATGACTTCCAGCCAGCCCGTCTGCTTGCAGACGCGGCAGCCCTTGCCGGAACACATCACGCACTGGATATCGACTTCGGCGGACGGCTCGGTGAAGGGGAAGAACGAAGGCCGGAAACGCACGGCCAGCTCTTTTTCGAAGAACACGCGCAGGAACTCTTCGATGGTGCCCTTGAGGTCGGCGAAGTTGATGTCGCGATCGACCAGCAGGCCTTCGACCTGGTGGAACATCGGCGAGTGGGTGATATCCGAGTCGCAACGGTAGACGCGGCCCGGGCAGACGATACGGATCGGCGGCTGGCTGGACTCCATGGTCCGCACCTGCACCGGCGAGGTGTGCGTGCGCAGCAGCATATTCGCGTTGAAATAGAAGGTGTCGTGCATCGCCCGCGCCGGGTGGTGGCCGGGGATGTTGAGCGCTTCGAAGTTATGGTAGTCGTCTTCGACCTCGGGGCCTTCGGCGATGCCGTAGCCGATGTGGGTGAAGAACTGCTCGATGCGCTCGAGGGTACGGGTGACCGGGTGCAGGCCACCGGTGGTCTGGCCACGGCCTGGCAGGGTTACATCAATGCACTCGGCAGCCAGGCGCGCACTCAGGGCGGCCTCTTCGAACGCGGCCTTGCGGGCGTTGAGCACGACGGTGACGCGTTCCTTGGCGTCGTTGATCAGCGCCCCGACCTTCGGTCGTTCGTCGGCCGGCAGGTTGCCCAGGGTCTTCATCACCTGGGTCAGTTCGCCTTTCTTGCCGAGGTAGTGAACCCGGATCTGCTCCAGGGCATTGATGTCTTCAGCGCGCTCCACGGCCTCCAGGGCTTGGGAGACCAGCGCATCCAGGTTTTCCATGTACAGACTCCAGATACGAAATAGGGGAAGAGCTTTACAGGCTCTTCCCCTATCGATGACGTTCAATACCCGACGCCGCAAGCGCCGCCGGGTGATTGTCGTGGGTACTTAAGCCAGAACGGCTTTAGCTTTCTCGACAATCGCAGCAAACGCCGCTTTTTCGTTCACTGCCAGATCGGCCAGAACCTTGCGGTCGATTTCGATCGACGCCTTTTTCAGGCCAGCAATCAGACGGCTGTAGGACAGACCGTTGGTGCGGGCACCGGCGTTGATACGAGCGATCCACAGTGCGCGGAACTGACGCTTCTTCTGACGACGGTCACGGTAGGCGTATTGACCCGCCTTGATGACAGCCTGCTTGGCAACGCGGAACACGCGCGAGCGTGCACCGTAGTAACCTTTAGCCAGTTTCAGGATTTTCTTGTGACGCTTACGAGCGATGACGCCACGCTTTACACGAGCCATGAGTAACTTCCTCTATCGTTGACCAGAATTAACGAACGCGCAGCATGCGCGCGACTTTCGCGACGTCGGACGGGTGCAGCAAGCTGCTACCACGCAATTGACGCTTACGCTTGGTCGACATTTTGGTCAGGATGTGGCTCTTGAAAGCGTGCTTGTGCTTGAAGCCGGAAGCGGTTTTCAGGAAACGCTTCGCTGCACCGCTCTTGGTTTTCATCTTTGGCATGTTCGGAACTCCGCATTGAGTGGATAAACATAACCGCAAGGCCTGCCGTGCCCTGGTGGTTATTTCTTCTTCTTGGGGGCGATGACCATCATAAGCTGGCGTCCTTCCATCTTAGGATGCTGCTCGACGGTGCCGTATTCCACGAGGTCACCTTCGACCCGCTTCAACAGCTCCATGCCCAGCTCCTGGTGGGCCATCTCACGACCACGGAATCTCAGAGAGATCTTGGCCTTGTCCCCTTCACTAAGGAAACGTACCAGGTTGCGTAGTTTTACCTGGTAATCCCCTTCCTCCGTCCCTGGACGAAACTTGATTTCTTTGACCTGGATGATCTTCTGGTTTTTCTTGGCTTCGTTGGCCTGCTTCTTCTTTTCGAAGATGTGCTTGCCGTAGTCCATGACCTTGCAGACAGGCGGTACCGCGTCTGCAGAGATTTCTACCAGGTCCAGCTTCGCTTCATCAGCGATACGCAGCGCTTCATCGATCGAGACGATGCCAACCTGCTCGCCATCAGCGCCAATTAACCGAACCTCGCGTGCCGAGATATTCTCGTTGATCGGGGCCTTCGGGGCAGTTCGTTTATCGTTTCTCATATCACGCTTAATAGTCATTACTCCGATTCTTGGCGACCACGCCGGGAAACCGCATGCGCCAGGAGCTCGGTGAACTGGGCGACGGGCATGGAGCCCAGGTCTGCACCTTCACGAGTCCGCACAGCGACGGTTTGCGTTTCGACCTCGCGGTCCCCTATAACCAAAAGATACGGGACCCTAAGCAAGGTATGCTCGCGGATTTTAAAGCCGATCTTCTCATTTCTCAAGTCGCACTTGGCACGGAATCCGCTGGAATTCAGAGTTTTTTCCACGTCAAGGGCAAAATCGGCCTGTTTGTCGGTGATATTCATGATCACCGCCTGGGTCGGCGCCAGCCAGGCTGGGAACACGCCGGCGTAGTGTTCGATCAGCATGCCGATGAAACGTTCGAACGAACCGAGGATGGCGCGGTGCAGCATCACCGGACGACGACGATTGTTGTCCTCGGCGATGTAGCTGGCATCCAGGCGCTCGGGCAGGTTCGGGTCGTACTGCAACGTGCCGCACTGCCAGTTACGGCCCAGGCAGTCGCGCAGGGTGAACTCGATCTTCGGCCCGTAGAAAGCGCCCTCGCCCGGCTGGTATTCCCACTCCAGGCCCGATTCATTCAACGCATCGGCCAAGGCGCCCTCGGCGCGATCCCACAGCTCTTCGGAACCGACACGCTTGGCGGGACGGGTCGACAGCTTCATGGCGACGTCGGTGAAGCCGAAGTCCTTGTAGACGTCGAGCGTCAGACGGATGAAGTCGGCGGCCTCTTTCTTCACCTGTTCTTCGGTGCAGAAGATGTGCGCGTCGTCCTGGGTGAAGCCACGCACGCGCATGATGCCGTGCAGGGCGCCGGAAGGCTCGTTGCGGTGGCAGGCACCGAACTCGGCCAGGCGCAGCGGCAGGTCACGGTAGGACTTCAGGCCCTGGTTGAACACCTGCACGTGGCACGGGCAGTTCATCGGCTTGACGGCGAAGTCGCGGCTTTCCGACGAGGTGGTGAACATGTTCTCGGCATAGTTGGACCAGTGGCCGGAACGCTCCCAGAGCACGCGATCGACCACCTGCGGCGTCTTGATCTCGAGGTAGCCGTTGTCGCGCTGGACCTGGCGCATGTACTGCTCGAGCACTTGGTACACGGTCCAACCGGCCGGGTGCCAGAACACCATGCCTGGCGCTTCTTCCTGCAGGTGGAACAGGTCGAGCTGCTTGCCGATCTTGCGATGGTCGCGCTTCTCGGCCTCTTCGATGCGCTGGATGTACGCCGCCAGCTGCTTCTTGTCGGCCCAGGCGGTGCCGTAGACACGCTGTAGCTGCTCGTTCTTGGCATCGCCGCGCCAGTAGGCGCCGGACAGCTTGGTCAGCTTGAACGCCTTCAGGAAACGGGTGTTCGGCACGTGCGGGCCACGGCACATGTCGACGTATTCTTCGTGGTAGTACAGGCCCATGGCCTGTTCGTCCGGCATGTCTTCGACCAGGCGCAGCTTGTAGTCTTCGCCACGGCTGGCGAACACGTCGATGACCTCGGCACGCGGGGTCATCTTCTTGACCACGTCGTAGTCGGTGTCGATCAGCTGCCGCATGCGCGCTTCGATGGCTGCCAGGTCTTCAGGAGTGAAGGGGCGCTCGTAGGCGATGTCGTAATAGAAGCCTTCATCGATCACCGGGCCGATGACCATCTTGGCGGTCGGGTACAGCTGCTTGACCGCATGACCGATCAGGTGGGCACAGGAGTGGCGGATGATCTCCAGCCCCTCCTGGTCCTTCGCCGTGATGATCTGCAGCGTGGCGTCATGGTCGATCAGGTCGCACGCGTCGACCAGCTTGCCGTCGACCTTGCCGGCCAGGGTGGCCTTGGCCAGGCCTGCGCCGATGGAAGCGGCGACGTCGGCAACGCTGACGGCCTGTTCGAAGGACCGTTGACTGCCATCGGGAAGAGTGATTACGGGCATGGCGCCTCCTCTCCTAGTGGTGACCCCTACCAAAGGTCACGTGGGTTGGGATGAGCCAGTACAAGATCCGCCCTGCCTTTCCCTCGGGAAAGCCTGCCTCACAGTGGCAGAAGCCTTTGAGCTTGCCAGGGTCGAACCAGAGTGACTGGAAGAGTGACGACAAGGCCAGGCAGGCCTGTCGTGAGCCGGTCATGCTAGCACGACCTGCCGGGGCACCCTATGAATATTTGGCAATCGAAACCTGGCGGTGAACTTGTGGCCGTGATTGCCCGTCACAATGCCGGAACCACCCTACTCTTGATGAGACCTTACCGAAGGAGTTAACGGTTATGCGATTTCAGTCTCTTCTGGCCCTGACCGCGGCAGGTGCCCTGATGCTGCCCCTGGCAGCCCACGCCGAATCGTGGCCAGCCGGCAAGAAAGACGCCTACATGGCTCAATGCACCCAGGTGGCGAGCAGCAAAGGCCTGGACGCCGCCGCTGCCAAGCAGCACTGCGAATGCGGCGCTGGGGCGATCGAAAAGAACTTCAGCACCAAGGAGATCGAGCAGCTCGACAGCAAGCAGGGCGTCGATGCCAAGCTGATGGAAAAAGCCCAGGCTGTCGTGGCCAAGGCATGCGCTGCGCGCTGACATTTCGCACAGGATCTTTCGTTCTTTTGCGCTGGATCACGATTGTGCAAAGGTAATTGACGCGACACGCGCAGAATTAGACTATGATGTGACTCGTGCAGTCTGTAGCCTCGGCCACATCGCACTACTGAAAAATTTCAAGATTCCGGAGATTCACCCATGTCCAATCGCCAACAAGGCACCGTCAAATGGTTCAATGATGAAAAAGGCTACGGCTTCATCACCCCAGCAGGCGGCGGCGACGACCTGTTCGTTCACTTCAAGGCCATCGAATCCGACGGCTTCAAGAGCCTGAAAGAAGGCCAGACCGTTTCGTTCGTTGCTGAACGTGGTCAGAAGGGCATGCAGGCTGCACAGGTTCGTCCGGAGTAATTCGGGCTTACCGCTGTAAAAAAACCCGCCTTTTGGCGGGTTTTTTTATGGGCGACATGAGCATCCTGCGCGTCAGGGCCAAGCACCCGGCCTGCCCTGCCTACCCCGCATGCGCACTCAGCCGCAGTTGACGCGGGTGACGACGCCCTGCCTATCCACGTTCAGGTTCAGGCGCTCCGAGCGGTACTCCAGGGTCACCATGTCATCGGGCTTCAGGATGCGCGCGTACTGGGCGCCACTGGCCTTGCGTGCCTGCTCGAGCAGGTAGGCGCTGGCAGGCTTGCCCATGGCGAAGTCGGCACCCGTGGCCGAACAGCGTCCATCGTTCTCGGCGGCTGCCGGGGCAGGCGCCGCGCCACGATCGTCCGAGTCCCCTCCACCTCCAGTACTGCAACCGACCAGAGCAGCAGCGACCAGCAAGGTCGCCAGGGAAGCGCGAGTATGAAACATGGATCCTCCTAATCGATCACATTGGCTGCCTAATGCGACAGTGCCATCAAGCGTTTGTTGCAAAACCTGTCGAGTGTGCCTTAAATC
Organism: Pseudomonas monteilii; assembly: GCA_001534745.1. Classification (NCBI taxonomy): domain Bacteria; kingdom Pseudomonadati; phylum Pseudomonadota; class Gammaproteobacteria; order Pseudomonadales; family Pseudomonadaceae; genus Pseudomonas; species Pseudomonas alabamensis. Next base: position 1,525,832 of record CP013997.1, on the reverse strand, counting down.
CGCACAGGCTGGCCCATTGCAATCGTGACCGGATCTTACGCGCCCCGACACGGCACGCTCACCAGGCCGCCCCAGACCTTCATGCTCCTGCCGTAGAGTTCATCATGCCTACCCAAGATACCCTCACACGCCCAAGGCTTCGGCCTGCTTCGCCGATCGAGGAGACGAACGCCCGCTGTTCATTCACACCCACTACGCCGCGAGAGCCCTCATGAGCCGCCATAGCATCGATGCCGACATCAAGGTCAAGTGGTCCGATGGCCAGAGCGCCTACAGCCCGGGTACACCCGAGGAGCTGTTGCTGATCGCGGTCGACCTGCTGGTACGCGACCTGGGCGGTCAGGCCGCGCGTGCGTTCACCGAGCAGGTGCTCGAGCGGCATGCACCGCGCGCCGCGACCGTGCAACACCCTGCCCCGTGATCAGACGTGCGCTCCCATCGCGCACGCATGACCTCATCTGGACGCCTTCGCACGAAAAACCGAACGAGATGCGGACCGCTCGTTCGGCGTACCGAACACGCGCGCCTGGCGTCTTCGCATGATTCGCCTGCCCTGTCCCCCTGAGTGGCCATCAGATGTGCCATCAGGCGCTACGCTGAGGTTGGTACGAAAACTGCCTGACTTTGTCGGGCAATACAGCCCACCTCATTAGGAAGAGCGAGAACAATAATGATCCACGTCGCCATGAAGACCTTTATCCCCAGTGCCCTTGCACTGATGCTGGCCTTGCCAGCCCACGTCAGCGCCGAAGAGGCCAAGCAGCAGCAGGCCCTGGCCAACGTCGTGATCCTGGCCACCGGCGGCACCATCGCCGGTGCCGGTGCCAGCACCGCCAACAGCGCCACCTACCAGGCCGCCAAGGTCGGCGTCGACAAGCTGATCGCGGGCGTGCCGGAGCTGGGCAACCTGGCCAAGGTACGGGGCGAGCAGGTGATGCAGATCGCTTCGGAAAGCATCAGCAACGAGAACCTGCTGCAACTGGGCAAGCGCGTCGCCGAGCTGGCCGACAGCCCGGACGTCGATGGCATCGTCATCACCCATGGTACCGACACGCTGGAAGAAACCGCCTACTTCCTCAACTTGGTGGAGAAGACCGAGAAGCCGATCGTGGTGGTCGGCTCCATGCGCCCCGGCACGGCCATGTCCGCCGACGGCATGCTGAACCTGTACAACGCCGTGGCCGTCGCCAGCGACAAGCAGTCGCGTGGCAAGGGCGTGCTGGTGACCATGAACGACGAGATCCAGTCCGGCCGCGACGTGAGCAAGTCGGTCAACATCAAGACCGAAGCGTTCAAGAGCGCCTGGGGCCCGATGGGCATGGTCGTGGAAGGCAAGTCGTACTGGTTCCGCCTGCCGGCCAAGCGTCATACCGTCAACTCGGAATTCGACATCAAGCAGATCAGCAGCCTGCCACAGGTGGACATCGCCTACGGCTACGGCAACGTGACCGATACCGCATACAAGGCCCTGGCCCAGAACGGCGCCAAGGCGCTGATCCATGCCGGCACCGGCAACGGCTCGGTGTCCTCCCGCGTGGTACCGGCCCTGCAGGAGCTGCGCAAGAACGGCGTGCAGATCATCCGCTCCTCGCACGTCAACCAGGGCGGCTTCGTCCTGCGCAACGCCGAGCAGCCGGACGACAAGAACGACTGGGTCGTGGCCCATGACCTGAACCCGCAGAAGGCCCGCATCCTGGCCATGGTCGCGATGACCAAGACCCAGGACAGCAAAGAGCTGCAGCGGATCTTCTGGGAATACTAAGCGCTCCGCCTGACGAGAGGGCCAGGCGGCCCTCTCGCTCACACCGTTCGATCAGAACGTGTAGGAAACACCCGCCTGCACGGTGCGTGGTGCGCCTGGGTACACATAGGTGTTGAAGGCCCCCTCGTCATACCGCGTATTGAAGACGTTCTTCACGTCCAGGTTCAGCCGGACGTGCTCGTTGACCGTGTAGAAGCTCAACAGGTCCACCACGCTGTAGTGGTCCATGGTGTAGGTCGAAGCGGCCGTCTGCCCGGCACGGTCGTCCACATGCTTGAAGCCCACCCCCAACCCCAGCCCTTTCGCCACCCCGTCCTGGAACTCATAGGTGTTCAGCAGGCTGAAGCTGTTGCGCGGAATGTTCGCCAGGCGCGTCCCGCGTGCCAGGGTGTTGTCGCGTGTCACCTCGGCGTCGACATAGGCATAGCCGCCGATCACTCGCCATTCGGGCGTGAGGTTGCCGGCGATGTTCAGGTCGAAGCCGCGGCTGCGAACCTCGCCTGCCGCCACGCTGTAGGTACCGGTCGGATCGTTCGGATCGCGGGTCAGCACGTTTTCCTTGACCGTGTGGTACACGGCGGCATCGACGCTCAACTGACGGTCGAGGCTCTCCCACTTTACCCCGACCTCGTAGGACTTGCCCTTTTCCGGGTCGAACCCGCCGCCTTGCAGGCTGGTGCCACTGTTGGGCTTGAACGAGCGTGACGCCGTGGCGTAGAGCGCCAGGGTCTCGGTCAGGTCGTACATCAGCCCCACGCGCGGTGTCACGCCGTTCTGGCCATTGGAGAAGTCGCGGGCATCGCTGAGCTTGTCGTCGTAGTCGTGCTCGAAACGCTCGAAACGCACGCCGGCCAGTGCCTTGAGCCGTTCGGTCAGGGTGACCTGGTCCTGGACGAAAGCAGCCCAGGTCTTTAGGTTTTCACTGTTGTACGTAGTAGGCCCCACCAAAGCCGGTCGCGGCTGCCCCAGCACAGGTTCGAACAGATCGATCGGGTAGGCGCCCGCGCCGCCCGCCGAGCGCAGGATGATCGAGCTGTAGTCGTAGTCCTCGTACTCGAGCCCGGTCAGCAAGGTGTGCGACAGACCGGCGGTGTCGAAATGCCCGGTCAGGTTGAGCTGGTAGTCGCGGCTGGTCCATTCCAGTTCGCGGTAATTGAAGTTGCGCCCCAGGGTGCGCCCATCGACCTGCAGCCCGTTGGCTTCCACGGCATTGCCCTTGAGCGAACCGTCCAGCCACTGGACGCCGCCGGCCAGGGTCCAGTCGTCGTTGAGCAGGTGCTCGAAACGCAGCTGGGCCATGTCGTTGTCGTTGTGCAGCAGGTTGTCGCCGCCCTTCTCCCAGACATTGGTGTCACGCGAGGCCGTGCCGGCCTGCCTGGGCAAGCGGGTCAGGCCACGGTCCAGGGGGTGGTTGTTGCGCATGAAGTCACCCTCGAAGACGATCCGGGTGGCCTCATCGACCTGCCAGCTGAGCACCGGCGCCACGTCGTAGCGCTCGCTGTCCACCTCATCACGGAAACTCTCGCCGCCCTCGCCCAGCACGTTGAGCCGGTAGGCCAAGGCACCGTCCTGGGTGAGCGCGCCAGTAGCATCGAGCGTGGCACGGCGCAGACCCTGGTCGTCGACCTGACTGCCCAGGGTGACCTTGTCGTCGAGCTGCGGCTGCTTGCTGACGATGTTGAACGTGCCGCCTGGATCGCCGCGACCATACAAGGTGCTCGCCGGCCCACGGATCACCTCGAGACGCTCCACGGTGTTGGCATCCGGCGCGTTGGGGTAGCCCCGGTTGATGGGGAACCCGTTGCGGTAGAACTCGCCCGTGGTGAAGCCGCGAACGGTCAAGGTGGTCAGGCCCTGACCCCCGAAATTGTTGGCGCGCCCTACACCGCCGGCATAGTCCAACCCGTCCTGCAGGCGTGTGGCGGAGGTGTCTTGCAGCACGTCTCGGGGCACCACGCTGATGGACTGGGGCGTCTCGTGCAGCGCGGTATCGGTGCGCGTGGCACTGGCAGAGCGCTCGGCCTTGTAGCCTTGCACCGGACTCGTGGCGGTCTGCCAATCCGCAGCATCGGCGTCGATGTTCACCGCGCCCAGTTCGATGCTGGCAGGCGGCGTGACAGGGGCTTCGGCGGCCAGGGCCAAGGCAGGTAAGGCATGCAGCAGGCACAGCGAGGCGATCGAGCGGCGCATCGATAGACGAATCCTGAAAGTGGGAAAACCGTAAGGGGCTGAAAAACGTGCGAATGCTATGTGGAAATAATTCGCATTGGCAATCGTTATTTTTACAATTAGAAAGATAAGCTTTTGCTGCTTTCGCAACAGAGCACAGGCCGACCTCGCCGTACCCTCCCAAGACACGACAGCCCGGTCGACGGGCGAGGGCGATATCCCCGAGCATGACGGTAAAGAAACTTATGCTTGGTTGCGAAATGTCCTACGGTGAAATACTGTACGCGCATACAGCCCACCAAGGACCTGCCATGGCCAGCCCTGCCCCTGTCACCCCCTCGAGTTTCGCGCTGCTGGGAACACGCATCCAGAAGATCATCAACAGCCCCGCCGCCCAGCGTAGCCGCGCGGCCTTGATCTACCGGCTCGAGCACGAGTCGCCCGAAGACTGGCTGACGCTGCTCGACGAAATCGCCGAGAACGACAACGTGACCATCGCCCATCGCGACGACGGTGGCGTACAGCTGTTCTGGACCGTGCCGCAGGATGACTGACCGACCATGAACGTGTTGACGCTCACCCTGGCGGGCCTGTTGCTCGCGCTGCCTCTTGCCCACGCCCATGCCGAGGCGCCGCGCACGTTCCAGGAAGCGAAGAAAGTCGCCTGGAAACTGTATGCGCCGCAATCCACCGAGTTCTACTGCGGCTGCAAGTACAACGGCAACCAGGTCGATCCGCGCACCTGCGGGTACACGCCGCGCAAGAACCCAAAGCGCGCCTCGCGCATCGAATGGGAGCACATCGTCTCGGCCTGGCAGATCGGTCATCAGCGCCAGTGCTGGCAGCACGGCGGGCGCAAGAACTGCGCGCGCAACGATGAGGTGTTCCGGCGCGCCGAGGCGGATCTGCACAACTTGGTGCCCAGCATCGGCGAGGTCAATGGGGATCGCAGCAATTACAGTTTCGGCTGGCTGCCCGAGAAGCATGGCCAGTATGGCCAGTGCCTGACCCAAGTGGATTTCAAGGCACGGCGTGTGATGCCCCGGCCGTCGATCCGCGGCATGATCGCCCGCACGCATTTCTACATGAGCCAGCGTTACGACCTGCGTTTGTCGAAGCAGGACCGCCAGCTGCTCGAGGCCTGGGACAAGACCTACCCGGTGCAGCCCTGGGAGCGGCAACGCAATCAGCGCGTGGCCTGCCTGATGGGCCACGGCAATCCCTTCGTCGGCCCCGTGGACCTGGGCAGCTGCGGGTAAAGATCAGGCCAGCGTGCTGAGGTAGGCGCTGGCCTGGCTGTACTTGGCCATCCGCGCGACGTCGTCCGGGCCTGGATAGGGAATGCGCGACATATCGCTGTTGTCGGCCAGGTCGGCCAGCTTGACGACGCGCGCCAGGGGGTCATCACCGACGCGCACCACGAAGTCCAGGTACGACTCGCCTTGCCGACGGCTCAAGGCATGCACGGCGGCCAGGATCTTCAGGGAAAACCCTTGGCGCGCCAGGTCGGCCAGCGTCGTGGGCGTGTCTTCCAGCACATCGTGCAGCACGGCGACGATACGCTGCTCTGGCGTCGACACACGCAGCATGACCCGCAATGGATGAAGAATGTAGGCATTGCCGCCTTTATCGTATTGCCCCTCATGGGCCTGGGCCGCCAAGGCGATCGCCCGCTCCAAGGTAGACATGTGGCCCTCCCGCGCAGCCTGTGCCATTGAGCATAGCTGTGACAGCGGGGTCGGCGCCAATACTCCCCTCAGAACCTCAGCGCGTGGCGCCGTGCTGGATCACCACCGAGTCGGTGCCCAGCTTGGCCATGACTTCGGTCTTGCGCGCCTCGGCCTCGGCCTTGCTCGGGAACGGCCCCATCAGCACCACCGGCTTGCCGTTGCGGTATTCGACGGACGAAGGGATGCCTTTTTCCAGCAGGCGCGCGGTCATGTCGGTCATGGCGCCCATGTTGGCACCCTGGACGACTTCGACGTCCCACCCTTCAGGCGCCGGCTGATCGGCCAGCGCATCGGCGCGGCGCTGCAGGTCGGCGCCACCGCACACTTCACGGATGCGCAGGTCGTTGCCCGATTCGTCGACGATGATCTGGTAGTCGCTGCCCTGCTTGATGGCGACGTAGCTGCGGTAGGCCTCGTATTGGCCGGCCTCGTTCTTGCCACGGAACTGGCCGCAGATGGTGCCTTCCGGGGAGATCCGCACGTTGGCGAACTTTGCCGTGTCCGGACGCGCCAGGCTCTGGGCGACCCGGTTGTGCACGCCTTCGACTTCGTTGTCACAGCCAGCCAGAGCCAGCACCGCCATTACCACTGCCAGTTTGCGCACGCCATCATCTCCCGTTCAGAAGCGGGGATTCTAACACGCTCGCTCGCGTCGTCAGGGGCGCGCCAGGCGCGAGGGACCGCTCAAGCCAGTGACCATCGGTGATCGAAGCAGGCCTTGCGACACAGGGCCGCAGCCGTGTGCAGACCGTTTCGCGGACAATAAAAAAGGGCGACCTATTAAGATCGCCCTTTTCAATTTGGTAGGCACAATTGGACTCGAACCAACGACCCCCACCATGTCAAGGTGGTGCTCTAACCAACTGAGCTATGTGCCTGTCGTGTGGCGCGCATATTACGAGTGCGCCCTGACCTTGTAAAGCGTTTTCTTCAAAAAAATCAGAAACTTTGCGCGGTTGCCGAGCCCTGCGCTCGCAGCGGCCCTTTCCCCGGAACACACATGCAAAAAAGGGCGACCCTTTCGGATCGCCCCTCTTTTCGATTTGGTAGGCACAATTGGACTCGAACCAACGACCCCCACCATGTCAAGGTGGTGCTCTAACCAACTGAGCTATGTGCCTGTCGATGAGGGCGCATTCTACGCACTTGCTCAGGGGTGTCAACCCATATTTTTCCTAAGCCACTGAATCTCCGTTCTTTTATGATCTCGACCCCACGGTGACCCTGCCCCGCACGCCGTCAGGAATTTTTAACAGGCCGCTGGTGCGCGTTTATTATTATTGATAGCATCAGCACATCCGTTAAAAATATAAAACACGAGGTGCTGCAGCATGGCCACGACTTCCTACCCCCAGTCCTACTACGCCGCCTCGGCCAATCCAGCACCGGCGCGCCCGGCTCTGCAGGGCGAAGTAGAGACTGACGTGTGCATCATCGGTGCAGGCTACACCGGCCTGTCCAGCGCTCTGTTCCTGCTGGAGAACGGCTTCAAGGTGACCGTGCTCGAGGCCGCTCGCGTCGGTTTCGGCGCATCGGGTCGCAACGGCGGCCAGATCGTTAACAGCTACAGCCGTGACATCGACGTCATCGAGCGCAGCGTCGGCCCTCAACAGGCCAAGCTGCTGGGTGACATGGCGTTCGAAGGCGCGCGCATCATCCGTGATCGTGTGGCGCGCTATGGCATCCAATGCGACCTGAAGGACGGCGGCGTGTTCGCCGCGCTCACGCCCAAGCAGATGGGCCACCTGGAGTCGCAGAAGCGTCTGTGGGAACGCTACGGCCATACGCAACTGGAGCTGCTCGACCAGCGCCGGATTCGCGAGGTCGTCGCCTGCGAGAACTACATCGGCGGCATGCTGGACATGAGCGGGGGTCACCTTCATCCGCTCAACCTGGCCCTGGGCGAGGCGGCCGCGGTCGAGTCGCTCGGCGGCACGATCTACGAACAGAGCCCGGCGGTGCGTATCGACCGGGGTGCCAGCCCTGTCGTGCACACGCCCCAAGGCAAGGTGCGCGCCAAGTTCATCATCGTCGCCGGCAACGCCTACCTGGGCAACCTGGTGCCCGAGCTGGCCGCCAAGTCCATGCCCTGCGGCACGCAGGTGATCACCACCGAGCCCCTGGGCGAGGAACTGGCCCGCAGCCTGCTGCCCCAGGACTACTGCGTCGAGGACTGCAACTACCTGCTCGACTACTACCGCCTGACCCAGGACAAGCGCCTGGTCTTCGGCGGTGGCGTGGTCTACGGTGCGCGCGACCCGGCGAACATCGAAGCGATCATTCGACCGAAGCTGCTCAAGGCCTTCCCCCAGCTCAAGCAGGTGAAGATCGACTACGCCTGGACCGGCAACTTCCTGTTGACGCTGTCGCGCCTGCCCCAGGTCGGTCGCCTGGGCGACAACATCTACTACTCGCAAGGGTGCAGCGGTCACGGCGTGACCTACACGCACCTGGCTGGCAAGGTGCTGGCCGAAGCGTTGCGGGGCCAGGCCGAGCGCTTCGATGCCTTCGCCGGACTGCCGCACTACCCGTTCCCGGGTGGCCAGGCCCTGCGGGTGCCGTTCAGTGCGCTGGGCGCCTGGTACTACAGCCTGCGCGATCGCCTGGGCTTCTGACAGGCGCCGTACCTGCCGGTCAGCGGTCCAGGCTGCTGACCGCCTGGTGCGCAGCCCGCTCCTGACCGGCGCGCGCCAGTTCGTCGGCAGCCTGTAGCCAGCGCTGTCGGTCGACCTGCGCAGCCGGTCGCGCTGGCGGCTGCACCAGCACGGCCCAGCTCCCCTCCTTCGCCCACGCCTGGGTGAACGCATCGAAGTCCATCAACTGTCGACGGTTCATGCCCGAGCGCAGCAGTACATGGCGCTTGTAGGCGTCATAGCCGATCAACAGCGCATACCGTGGCTCGCCCCACCACGCCGTCCCCTCGCGATAGCTGAGCAATACCGGATTGCCTGCCGACACCTGGACCAGCAACGCGTCCAGACTGGGGTCGAGCGGGTAGACGACCAGGCCATGGTCACGGGCCACGGGCGGTATGCGCGTCTGCAGCCGATCCGCCGCCTCAGGCAGACCCAGCGGTGCGTCGAGCATGCCCGGGGTGATCTGCACGCCCTGCTGGGTGAGCAGCGCTGCCAGCGCCATGGCGCCACTGTGATTGGCATACCCGCGATAGAACGGCACGCTGCCGATCTCCACGCGCTGCGCCAACCCCGCGGGCAATGCAGGTGGCTGGCCGGCGCATCCGGTCAACACGGCCGTGGCCGCACACACGGCCAACAGCCGACGGGCAACGGTAGACAATCGAGGGAAGATCAACGACATGGACGCTCGCTTGCAGGTATCAGGGCGAATGAAAGACGAAGCGCACCGATCATAGGCCCAGGCGCGCCGTGCGTACAGACGCGCGGACGACGCCACTCCAGAAACGCCTGAAGCCCCCGCAGGGGCTCCAGAACGTTGCGACCGGTCAGGCGAGGATCACCCCTGCCCGACTTCCTTCCTCATCTTGGCCCGGCGCGCCATGATGTTGAGCACTTCGATCGCGGTGGAGAACGCCATCGCTGCGTACACGTAGCCTTTGGGCACATGGGCACCGAAGCCTTCGGCGATCAGCGTCATGCCGATCATGATCAGGAAGCCCAGGGCCAGCATGACCACGGTCGGGTTGTCGTTGATGAACTTGGCCAGCGGGTCGGCCGCCAGCAGCATCACGATCACGGCACTGATCACGGCGATGATCATGATCGGCAGGTGCTCGGTCATGCCCACGGCGGTGATGATGCTGTCGATGGAGAACACGATGTCGAGGATCAGGATCTGCCCGATCGCCGAGGCGAAACCGATGGTCACGACATGGCCGACCTTGGCTTCTTCCTTGGCACCGTGGGGATCGACGCTTTCATGGATCTCCTTGGTCGCCTTCCATAGCAGGAACAGGCCACCGGCGATCAGGATCATGTCCTTCCAGGAAAACGCATGGCCGAACACCTCGAACACCGGCTCGGTCAGCTGGACGATCCAGGCCACCGTGCTGAGCAGGGCCAGGCGCATGACCAGCGCCATGCTGATACCGATGCGTCGCGCCTTGGAGCGGTACGCCTCAGGCAGCTTGTTGGTCAGAATGGAGATGAAGATCAGGTTGTCGATACCCAGGACGACTTCCATCGCCACCAGGGTGGCGAGCGCGACCCAGGCGGTGGGGCTCGAGGCGAGTTCCAGCAAGTATTCCATGAATCAGTCCTGTGTCAGGTGAAAGGGTCAGATGCCTTGGGTATCACGGGTGTCTTCAGCGGGCTGGCGCGGTGCGTCGGCAGGCCCCAGCGCCTCGTCCAACGCCTGTTGCGCCACGTCGTTGGTCTTGTCGATGACCGACTTGGCCGACTCGGCGGCCTGGTCCAGCGCCTGACGCGTCGACTGTCGAGCCTCATCGCAGCCACTGATGGTCAGCAAGGCGATGGACAGTACCAGCGGCGTACCGATCGATTTGAAGTCAAGCATAAAAGCCTCGTCGATTCCTGTTCGGGCCACGCTCGATGCGTGCGATGAAGCGATTCTAGAGGCGTAAATGTTTCAGTAAAATTCGTATTTAAACGGTTTATACTTCGGTTTTTCCGAACCCACCGATGCCGTATGCTCAACTACCGCCAATTGCATTATTTCTGGGTCGTGGCCCGCACCGGCAGCATCACGCGCGCCAGCGAGCAACTGAACCTCACGCCGCAGACCATTAGCGGCCAGCTCACCCTGCTGGAGCAGACCTACGGCATCGAACTGTTCCAGCGTGTCGGGCGCCAGCTCGAACTGACCGAACAAGGACGTCGGACCCTGGAATATGCCGAACAGATGTTTCAGATTGGCAGCGAGCTGGAGGCCATGTTGCGGGCACGCCCGGACGAGCAGCAGATCCTGTTCCGGGTGGGGGTGGCCGACGTGGTCCCAAAGTCCATCGTCTACCGCCTGCTCGCGCCGACCATGGAGCTGGACAGCCCGCTGCGCATCAGTTGCCGTGAAGACAAGCTCGAACGCCTGCTGGCCGACCTGGCCATCCAGCGCCTGGACCTGGTGATCTCCGACAGCCCGATGCCGAGCCATCTGGACATCAAGGGCTACAGCCAGAAGCTGGGTGAGTGCGGGCTGAGCTTCTTCGCCACCTCGGCCCTCGCCACCCGCCTGACGGCGCCCTTCCCGGCCTGCCTGCAGGATGCGCCCTTGCTGATCCCGGGCCAGGAAACCATGGTCCGCAACCGCCTGTTGCGCTGGCTCAGCGAGCAGCGCGTGCAGCCCCGGATCATCGGTGAATTCGACGACAGTGCCTTGATGCAGGCCTTCGGTCAGTCCGGCAGCGGGCTGTTCATCGCGCCCAGCGTCATCGCCGAGGAAGTCTGCCGCCATGACGATGTGCAGTTGATTGGCCAGACCGAAGCGGTACGCGAGTCGTTCTACGCCATTTCGGTGGAGCGCAAGGTCAAGCACCCTGGCATCCTGGCCATTACCGAGGGCGCGCGGCGCGAGCTGTTCAACTGGTAGCCGCAGGCCTGGCCCTTGTTTCGGCTTGTCTTCAGGCAGGGACACCCCTAGGCTTGGGCACTTCCTCCTCATGAGATCGGGCCATGTCAGCCTCTGAAAATGCCAGCGCTGCACGCTTCAACGCCGTCGAGATCCGCGTCCTTGGGGCCTTGATCGAAAAGCAGGCGAGCAACCCCGAGACCTACCCGCTCACCCTCAACGCCCTGATGCTGGCCTGCAACCAGAAGACCAGCCGCGAACCGGTGATGAACCTCACCGCAGGCCAGGTCGGGCAAGCCCTGCGCGCGCTGGAAAGCCAGGGGCTGACCCGGTTGCAGATGGGCAACCGCGCCGATCGCTGGGAGCAGCGCGTGGACAAGGCGCTGGAGCTGGTACCGGCGCAATTGGCGTTGCTGGGTCTGCTGTTCTTGCGCGGGCCACAGACCCTCAGCGAACTGCTGACCCGCAGCAGTCGCCTGCACGCGTTCGAGGACCTGGCGCAGGTGCAGCATCAGGTCGAGCGCCTGGTGTCACGTGAACTGGCGGTGCACCTGCCCCGTCAGGCCGGCCAGCGGGAGGATCGTTATACCCATGCCCTGGGTGACCCTGCAGAAACCGAGGCGATCCTGACAGCGCGCCAGGCCACGAGCCTGGAACGCAGCACCGGCAGCACCGGCAGCACGGACCCGGCAACGGAGCAACGCTTCGAAGCGTTGGAAGCCCGCATCGCCGCGCTCGAGGCACGTCTGGCCGAATGGGAAAGCTGAGCCTGCCTCGCCCTACGCCGGGTCCGGCTCGGGAAAGTGACGGCAGCTCTTGCGCTCGGCCAGCTCTTGATCGCTGGGCCGCTGGTCGATGAACACGGCGCGCCCATCGGCATAGATTTCCAGGTAACCCCAGTGCAGTTCATGTTCCTGCTGACCGGGTCGCGGCGGTACGAGCCACCAGGGTTCACGGCTGATCAAACGCATGCAGGGCCCCTCCGGCAGGTGTCTACTTGACTATAGACACTGGCTGGAAGGGCCCTGCATGAACGTGTCAGCGGATTTTACCGTCAAGGGCCAGGTCGTCTGACAAGCGACCTGGCGCGGCGGTTCAGGCTGGCGCCGACGTGCGGATCAGGTGGTCGAACGCGGCCAGCGAAGCCTTGGCACCCTCGCCCACGGCGATGACGATCTGCTTGTACGGCACCGTGGTCACGTCACCGGCGGCGAACACCCCAGGCACGCTGGTCTGGCCACGGGCATCGACGATGATCTCGCCACGCGGCGACAACTCCACCGTACCCTTGAGCCAGTCGGTGTTGGGCAGCAGGCCGATCTGCACGAAGATGCCTTCCAGCTCGAGCGCATGCACGGCTTCGGTGGTGCGGTCCTTGTAGCTCAGGCCCGTGACCTTCTCACCATTGCCATGCACCTCGGTGGTCAGCGCGCTGGTGATCACCTTGACGTTCGGCAGGCTGTACAGCTTGCGTTGCAGCACGGCGTCGGCACGCAACTGGCCATCGAACTCGATCAGCGTCACCTGGGCGACGATGCCGGCCAGGTCGATGGCCGCTTCCACGCCGGAGTTGCCGCCGCCGATCACCGCCACGCGCTTGCCCTTGAACAGCGGCCCGTCGCAGTGCGGGCAGTAGGCCACGCCACGTCCACGGTATTCCTGCTCGCCGGGTACGTTCATCTCGCGCCAGCGCGCACCGGTGGCCAGGATCACGGTCTTGGCCTTGAGCGACGCGCCGCTGTTCAGGCGCACTTCGTGCAACCCGCCCTCAGCGGCGGGAATCAAGGCTTCGCCGCGCTGCAGGTTCATGATGTCGACGTCGTACTGCTTGACGTGCTCTTCGAGGGCGACGGCCAGCTTCGGCCCTTCGGTCTCGTGCACCGACACGAAGTTCTCGATCGCCAGGGTATCGAGCACCTGGCCGCCGAAACGCTCGGCCGCAACACCGGTACGGATGCCCTTGCGCGCCGCGTAGATCGCCGCCGAAGCACCGGCCGGGCCACCCCCGACGACCAGGACGTCAAAGGCGTCCTTGGCATTGATCTTCTCGGCCTGGCGGCTGCCGGCACTGGTGTCGATCTTGCCGAGGATTTCTTCCAGGCCCATGCGGCCTTGACCGAACGGCTCGCCGTTGAGGTAGAGGCTCGGTACGGCCATGATCTTGCGCGACTCGACCTCGGCCTGGAACAGCGCACCATCGATCGCCACGTGACGGACGTTGGGGTTGAGCACGGCCATCAGGTTCAGGGCCTGGACCACGTCCGGGCAGTTCTGGCACGACAGCGAGAAGTAGGTTTCGAAGACGAATTCACCTTCCAGCCCGCGGATCTGTTCGATCACGTCGGCGCTGGCCTTGGAGGGATGGCCGCCGACCTGCAGCAGCGCCAGGACCAAGGAGGTGAATTCATGCCCCATGGGGATCCCGGCAAAACGCAGGCCGATATCCGCCCCAGGGCGATTGAGCGAGAACGACGGGCGACGGGCATCGTCACCGTCCACGCTCAGGGTAATGAGGCTCGACAGACCGGCAATTTCCACCAGCAGGTCGTGCAATTCGCGGGACTTCGCGCCGTCATCGAGGGAAGCGACGATCTCGATCGGCTGGGTAACCCGCTCCAGGTAGGTCTTGAGTTGCGATTTAAGCGTGGCGTCCAACATGCGGGCGATTTCCTTCTTTCAAATGCTGTAAATGAAAACGCCCAGGCACAAGCGCCCGGGCGTTTTGCAGGGCGGTGAAGCATTACCGGTGACGGTCGTTCACCGTCCGCAGCAGGCCCATGGCCTTAGATCTTGCCGATCAGGTCGAGCGAGGGTGCCAGGGTGGCCTCGCCTTCCTGCCACTTGGCCGGGCAGACTTCGCCTGGGTGGGCAGCGACGTACTGGGCCGCCTTGACCTTGCGCAGCAGTTCGCTGGCGTCACGGCCGACACCGCCGTCGTTGATTTCGACGATCTTGATCTGGCCTTGCGGGTTGATCACGAAGGTACCGCGATCGGCCAGGCCGGCGTCTTCGATCAGCACGTCGAAGTTGCGGGCGATCTGGTGAGTCGGGTCACCGATCAGCGGGTACTGGATCTTGCCGATGGTGTCCGAGGTGTCGTGCCAAGCCTTGTGGGTGAAGTGGGTGTCGGTCGACACACCGTAGATCTCCACGCCCAGCTTCTGGAATTCAGCGTAGTTGTCGGCCAGGTCACCGAGTTCGGTCGGGCAGACGAAGGTGAAGTCGGCCGGGTAGAAGAACACCACGGACCACTTGCCCTGAAGATCGGCTTCGCTCAGTTGAACGAAATCGCCATTGTGGTAGGCGGTAGCGTTGAACGGTTTTACCTGGCTGTTGATGAGTGGCATCAGAAAGCGCTCCTTCATGGGTTTGAATACGTTGACGGGGAGTATCCTAGCCAATCGACCAGCCGATGGCTCATTGGCAAAGCTGATGCTACCGATTGGTTTTGGCTATGACACACCTTATAAAGAGCGGCGAAAAGCTATGGATGGCCTGGCCAGGGTCTCGTCGGCGACCCTGGGCCGCAGGGTTCCCTGACGCCGCACGAAATAGTTGACCAAGGCATTCAACCTTGGCGGTTCTCTGCCGATATGCGGGAAACGGGTCGTTCTCGCCACGGTGTCGAGTCACGCCCCCTTTCTCAACGGGTGCAAGGTCAACGCGCATGAACCTGAAATTCCGCCACAAGATTCTCCTGAGTGCCAGCGGCATCGTCATCCTGGCGTTCGCGCTCTTCACGCTCTACAACGACTACTTGCAGCGCCATACCATCGCCCAGAACCTCGACTCCTCCATGCGCCAGTCCGGCGCCCTGGCGGCCAGCAGCGTGCAGAACTGGATGAGCGGCCGGATCCTGATCATGGAGAACCTGGCCGAGGACGTGACCGAGCAAGCGGCAGCGGGCAACAACAACGTGGCCAGCCTGGTCGACCAGCCGTCCTACCTGCGCAACTTCCAGTTCACCTACCTGGGACAGAACAACGGCGTGTTCACCCAGCGTCCGGACGTGCAGATGCCGGCCGACTACGACCCGCGCAAGCGTCCGTGGTACGGCGAGGCCGCGACCGCCGGCAAGACCGTGCTGACCGCACCTTACCAGGCGTCCGTCGGTGGCCTGGTGGTGACCATCACCGTCCCGGTCAAGCCCAAGGGCGGTGGCCCCCTGCTGGGCGTGGTCGGCGGCGACCTGTCGCTCGACAGCCTGGTGCAGATCATCGAGAAGGTCGACTTCGGCGGTATCGGCCACGCCTACCTGGTGGACAAGGACGGGCAAGTCATCGTCAGCCAGAACAAGGATCACCTGACCAAGTTCCTCAAGGACCTCTACCCCAACAGCGGCCTGCGGGTCGAGCCTGGCATGCAGGACGTGATGCTCGACGGGCATGAGCGGATCGTCTCGTTCGCCCCGATCGAAGGCCTGCCGTCGGCCCAGTGGTACGTCGGCCTGGTGGTGGATAAGGATCAGGCCTACGCGGCACTCGGCCAGTTCCGCGTCTCGGCGATCATCGCCATGATCGTCGCCGTGGTCGCCATCGCCGGCCTGCTGGGCCTGCTGATTCCGGTCCTGATGCGCCCCCTGACCACCATGGGCCGCGCCATGCACGACATCGCCGAGGGCGAAGGCGACCTGACTCGCCGTCTGGCCGTGCAGAACAAGGACGAGTTCGGCGAACTGGCCGGCTCGTTCAACCGCTTCGTCGAACGCATCCATGCCTCGATCACCGAAGTCTCGTCGGCCACACGCCTGGTGCATGACCTGTCGGAGAAGGTCATGAGCGCCTCCAACGCCTCGATCATCGGTTCGGAGGAGCAAAGCCTGCGCACCAACAGCGTGGCGGCGGCGATCAACCAGCTGGGCGCTGCCACCCAGGAGATCGCGCGCAATGCCGCCGACGCCTCGCAGCATGCCAGTGGTGCCAGCGAGCAGGCCCACGATGGTCGCCGTGTGGTCGAGGAAAGCATCCAGGCGATGACCGCGTTGTCGCAGAAGATCAGTGAATCGTGCGAGCAGATCGAAGTGCTCAACGCCAGCACCGACGACATCGGCAAGATCCTCGACGTGATCAAGGGCATTTCCCAGCAGACCAACCTGCTGGCGCTCAACGCCGCCATCGAAGCCGCCCGCGCCGGGGAAGCCGGCCGTGGCTTCGCGGTGGTCGCCGACGAGGTGCGTAACCTGGCCCACCGGACCCAGGAATCGGCCGAAGAGATCCACCGCATGATCACCACGCTGCAGGTCGGCTCGCGCGAAGCGGTGCACACCATGAACGCCAGCCAGGTCTCGAGCGAGCAGAGCGTGCAGGTGGCCAACCAGGCCGGCGAGCGCCTGAACAGCGTGACCCGGCAGATCGGCGAGATCGACGGCATGAACCAGTCCGTGGCCACGGCCACCGAGGAACAGACCGCCGTGGTGGAAAGCCTCAACCTGGACATCACCCAGATCAACACCCTCAACCAGCAGGGCGTGGAAAACCTCAACCAGACCCTGCGTCACTGCGATGCGCTGGGCCAGCAGGCCGGCCGTCTCAAGCAGCTGGTCGGGAGTTTCCGGATCTAAGCTGCGAGCTGCAAGCTGCAAGCCAAGAGCGATACCGTATCGCTGGGCTTGCAGCACCTCGCGGCGAGAGTCCCTTCGCTATGCCAAAGCGGCATCAATCCGCTTGTAGCTTGTAGCTTCCAGCTTGCAACGCCCTTCCCCATGACCGGTTATAACCTAATAACCAACAAGTCTATTTCGCTATAAAAAATTCTATATGCTGGCTCCATCCGATCACGGGCACAGTTGGGCAGTCGAGAGCGTTATGGATGTAGGTTCGTTCGGTTTCACCATTGCAGGGCTTGTCGTAGGGTTCATCGTGGGCATGACGGGGGTAGGCGGCGGTTCGCTGATGACGCCGATCCTGCTCTGGTTCGGCATCAACCCGGCCACGGCCGTGGGCACCGACCTGCTCTACGCGGCCATCACCAAGGCCAGCGGCGTCTGGGTCCATAGCCGCAACAAGAACATCGACTGGAAGATCACCGGGCTGCTGAGCCTGGGCAGCGTGCCGGCCGCGGCGTTGACTCTGTGGTTCCTGGGCACCCTGCATGCCGACACCTCGGCGCTCAATGCCATCATCAAGCAGGGCCTGGCCGTGGTGCTGATCATCACTGCACTGGCCATCCTGTTCCGTTCCAGGCTGCAGGCCTTCGCCAGCCGTCATGCCGGTGATCACTATCACCTCAGCGACCGTACGCTGAACGGGCTGACCGTGGTCACGGGCGTGGTGCTAGGCGTGATGGTCACGCTGACGTCGATCGGCGCCGGAGCGCTGGGTACGGTGGCCCTGTTCCTGCTCTATCCGTTTTTGGTCACGCGACGCCTGGTGGGTACCGAAATCGCCCACGCCGTGCCGCTGACCCTGGTGGCGGGCCTGGGCCATGCCAGCATGGGCAACATGGACTGGTCGCTGCTGGGCTACCTGCTGCTGGGCTCGCTGCCCGGCATCTACCTGGGCAGCCACCTGGCCGGCCGCATCTCCGATCGCATCCTGCGCCCTTGCCTGGCGACCATGCTGCTGCTGATCGGCTACAAGCTGGCGTTCTGACTCAGGCGCAGGCGCCATTGCCCGGTGTAGACCAGTTGAAGGCTGGCGCAGGGCAGCACGTCCAGGCGGTGCAGGCCGTCAGGAGAACCGCCCAGGACCTGCATCATGGCCGCGCGAATGACGAAGGGGTGGGTCACCGCCACCCAGTGGCCAGGCGCTGCGCTGCGGATCGACAACCAGTGCGCCACCCGTACGCACAGGTCGAGCATGGACTCCCCACCGTGGATCGCGCTCCGTGGATCATCCAGCCATTGGGCCAGGGCGTGCGGCTCATCGCGCTGCACCTGCTTCAATGCCATTCCTTGCCAACGGCCCAGATCAACGTCCCCCAGCAGCGGGTCGATCTGGACGCTGTCGCTCAGCCAGGCGGCCGTCTGCCGAGTACGGCGCTCCGGTGCGCACAGGACGGGGTGTGAGGTTCGGCGCAAGCCTTCCTGGTCGGGCAGCACGTCGTCAGTCTCATGGCCGAAATGGCCGGTTCGTTGTGCGTTCGTCCAGGCATGGCATAACAAGGTCAGGTGCACGGTCTGCAAGGTGGGCTCGGCATCGGCAGGGGGGAGAACAGTGTGCCACGGGCCAGGACGACAGGTGATACGCCGTCAGAAAAAGCATCTGACTACAGACAACATTGCTGTAGGATGCTTGGGTCAGTCAGGACGACCTTCGACGCTTGTGTCCTTTCACGCGAGACCGTTCATGCCCGTACCCCTGCCACTGCCTGACACCCTTGAGAGAAGGCGCTCATCCGCACTCCGCCTTCGACCATTACCCCCTACTCTTCCCACGGCCCTGAACAAGGCCGAAAGAACAGCACGGTGAGCCTTCTGGACAACCTTTCCTTCGAACAAGCGCTGGCCAACTGCGCCAACGAACCTATCCAGTATCCGGGTGCCATCCAGCCCCATGGCGTGTTGATGACGCTTCGCGAGCCGATGCTGGAGATCGTGCAGATCAGCGCGAATGTCGAACCCCTGCTGGGCGTTTCCGTGGACCAGGCCCTGGGCCAGCCATTGGCCAACGTACTGGGCACCTCGCTGGCCGAAGAGGTTCGCGAGCTGGTCGCGCAGAACCTGGCCGAGCACCTGCAACCCCTGCGTATGGACCTGAACGGCATGCGCTTCGAAGGCTTCGCCCATCGCCACGATGGGCTGTTGATCTTCGAGCTGGAGGTGCTGGCATCGGGCAAGCGCGATGCGCACAGCCACTTCAACCGCATGCTGCAGCGTTTGCAGGCAGCCGACAGCCTGGACGCGCTGTACGAGCTGGCCGTGCACGAAGTGCAGGCGCTGACCGGCTACGACCGTGTGCTGATCTACCGGTTCGAAGAGGAAGGCCATGGGCAGGTGCTGGCCGAGGCGTCTTCACCGGGCATGGAGCTGTTCAAGGGCCTGTTCTTTCCGTCCTCGGACATTCCGGCCCAGGCCCGCCAGCTCTACCTGAGCAACTGGCTGCGCATCATTCCGAATGCCAACTACACGCCGGTGCCCATTCTTCCGGCCCGGCGACCCGACACCGACGCTCCTCTGGACCTGAGTTTCGCCACTCTGCGTAGCGTGTCGCCCATCCACTGCCAGTACATGCGCAACATGGGCGTGCTGTCGTCGATGAGCATCTCGCTGATCTGCGAAGGTCGCCTGTGGGGCTTGATCACCTGTGGCAACCGCACCCCCTTGCATGTGCCCAGCGACTTGCGTGGCGCCTGCAAGACCATCGGCCAGGTCCTGTCGCTGCAGATCAGTGCCATGCAGGCGCTGCAGCTGTCCGCCGAGCGCGAGTCCAAGCTCGACAACCTGGCCGGGCTGACCCAGGCCATGCGCAGCAGCACCGGCACGGTGTTCGAAGGGCTGGTCGAGCATGCCGAAGACTTGATGGCGCTGGTCGATGCTGGCGGCGTGGCGATCATCGAGGATCAGCAGCTGCACCTGGCCGGGCGCTGCCCGGAGCCGGCCCTGGTCCGCGAGCTGCATCAGTGGATCGAGCGGCAGGCGATGCCTGTATTCGACACCGATGAACTGGGTCGGCACTTCGCACCAGCCAGCGCGTGCCGCCTCCAGGCCAGCGGCGTGCTGGCCCTGACCCTGCCCAAACCGGTGACCAATGGCATTCTCTGGTTCCGTCCGGAGGTCAAGGAAACCCTCTCCTGGAGCGGCGACCCCAGCAAGCCGATGCACCTGGATCCGTCCCACGGCACGCCGCGCCTGCGCCCTCGCACCTCGTTCGAGCTGTGGAAGGTCGAGATGCAAGGCATTTCGCGCAAGTGGTCTCACGGCGATCGATTCGCCGCCAACGAACTGCGTCGCTGGGCCCTGGAGATCGACCTGTCGCACCAGGTGCTGCGCGAGCAGGCGGCAGTGCGCGCCCGCGATGACCTGGTAGCCGTGGTCTCGCACGACCTGCGCAACCCCATGACGGTGATCGGCATGTTGTGCGGCATGATGCAAAAGGCGTTCAGCGGCGACGGCTCCAATGCCTCGCGCCGCATCACCTCGGCGATCGGCACCATGCAGCAGGCCACCAGCCGCATGAACGCCCTGCTCGACGACTTGCTGGACACCTCGAAGATCGAGGCCGGGCGCTACGTGATCACGCCGACCGCGCTGGACGTCACGCAGATCCTGGAAGAAGCGCAGACGCTGCTGTCGCCTCTGGCGGTGCTCAAGTCGGTCCTGGTGACCTTCGAGGCCGAACCGGGGCTGTGGGTCGATGCCGACCCTGAGCGCTTGTTCCAGGTACTGTCGAACCTGGTGGGCAACGCGATCAAGTTCACCGATGCCGAGGGCATGGTGCAGGTCAATGCAATGGCCAGCGACGACGCTGTCGTATTCACCGTGCGCGACACCGGGCGTGGCATACCCGTCGATCAGCTGCCGTACGTCTTCGATCGCTACTGGACGGGCCGCGAAGGCAACCCGAACGGTACGGGGCTGGGGCTCTACATCACCCAAGGCATCATCAAGGCCCATGGCGGCAGCATCGAGGCCAGCAGCGAGCCAGGCCTGGGCAGTACGTTCCGCTTCACCTTGCCACGCGTGCAGCCCGACAGGCCGCCCTTGCCGGTTATCAGCCCCGACGGAACCTGATCCAAACGCGCCGCGACCAGCGCACGACCGGCACGATCCAGGACGATGCCACTGCAATGGCACCTGGATCGCGCTTAAATCGACGCCACGCTGTCTCGTTCTCTGGGTAAGCCCATGAACACAAGGACGCGCCCCATGGTCATGCTGTCTCGCCGCTCGCTGATGGGGCTTGGCCTGGCGCTGCCGGCCCTGCCACGCCTGGCCTGGTCAGCGGCGCCGGCCGAGGGACCTCGCCCCGGCCCCACCCTGCTCGATTACAACGAAAGCCCCTGGGGGCCGAGTGTGGCGGCGCGGCGCGCCATGCGAGACAGCATCGCCCTGGCCGGGCGCTATCCCTATGGCGCCCAGTATCGATTGATCGACACGTATGCCGCGCAGCACGGCCTCGACGCCAGCCAGGTGCAGCTGTTTGGTGGCTCCCGATTGGCGCTGCAGCATGCCGTGATGGCGTTCACCGGCCCGCGCAGCCTGGTGATGGCCGATCCTTCCTACGAAGAGCCTGCTCAGGCCGCCGAACGCCACGGCGCCCCGGTGCACACCGTCGCCCTCAATGAACGGCACGCCCATGACGTCGACGCCATGCTGGCTGCAGACACCCAGGCCGGGCTGATCTATGTCTGCAACCCCAACAACCCGACCGGTACGTTGACGCCCCGCACTGCGATCGAACGCCTGCTGCGTGACAAGCCTGAAGGGTGCGTGGTGGTGGTCGACGAGGCGTACATCCATTTCAGCGAGGCTGCCAGCTGCCTTGACCTGATCGCCGACCATCCGGAGCTGCTGGTCCTGCAGACCTTTTCCAAGCTGTATGGCCTGGCCGGTGCACGGCTGGGGCTGGCCATCGGGCAGGCGCCTTTGCTGGAACGGCTGGAAGTCCATGACGGTTACAACGTGGCCAACGTCTCGGCCCTGCTGGCAGGGCAAGCCTCCCTGGACGATCCGACGCTGATCCCCTCGCGCAAGGCGCACAACACGCGCCTGCGCGAAGCGACCATCGCCTGGCTCGGCGAGCGAGGCTGGCGCTGCACGGCTTCGCATGCCAACTGCTTCATGATCGACCTGCGCCAGCCGGCACAACCGATGGTCGAGCGCCTGGCAGCGGCGGGTGTCAGGGTGGGGCGTGTCTGGCCCAGCTGGCCGAACTGGATGCGTGTCAGCGTCGGCGACGACACTGACATGCAGCGTTTCAGGGAGGCTTTTGCACGGGTCGTTCCTTCCTAGGACAACCCTCCTCGTGCTGCTGAAGGACATGGTTTACAGCCTTCGTGGGCCCTGCGGGCCCAATCGCGGCACTGGGACTCACACACAGGTGACCGCGATAGCCTGCAACCCTGCGGTGGGGCTACGGGTGTAGGAGCGGCCCCCGTGCCGCGATGGGCCGCAAAGCGGCCCTAAAATCGGTTAGCAATGAAGCTCCGGATTCTGCCAGCTATCGTCATGTTCTCTGCGCGCCAGCGCGGCGCCAAGGCGGCGGGCGGACTCCCACCCAGACCTCTGCAGCCGTCAATGTAAGCATGACTGCGCAAGCAGCTTGTGGGAGCGGGCTTGCCCGCGATGCAGGCGGCGCCGGACCGGACGCCATCGCGGGCAAGCCCGCTCCCACACGGACCGCGATGCCTGGCCTTATCGCGGTGTGGCTCCTGTGGGCGGACATGTCCCGAGCACAAAAGACAGCTGTTCCCACAGGGTCGTTACAGCCACTCCCACGACGGCGTAGTCACGGGCGAGCAGTGCCTCACCGCCAGCAACCGGGACGGGCCTCAGGCCGGTTTCGAGGCACCCACTTCGCGGGAAGCGGTTCGCAAGGTCACGAACTCCTCCGCTGCGGTGGGGTGCACGCCGATGGTCTCGTCGAACTGCTGCTTGGTCGCGCCGGCCTTGAGCGCCACGCCCAGGCCCTGGATGATCTCGCCGGCATCCGGGCCGACCATGTGGCAACCCAGTACCCGATCGGTCTCAGCGTCGACCACCAACTTCATCAGGGTCTTTTCCTGCACGTCGGTCAGGGTCAGCTTCATCGGTCGGAACCGGCTTTCGTAGATCTTCAGGGCATGCCCGGCGTCCAGTGCCTCTTCCTCGGTCAGGCCGACGGTACCGATCGGTGGCTGACTGAACACGGCCGTGGGGATGCCCCGGTAGTCGACCGGACGGTACTGCTCGGGCTTGAACAGGCGACGCGCCACGGCCATGCCTTCGGCCAGCGCCACAGGCGTGAGCTGCACGCGCCCGATCACGTCGCCGATCGCCAGGATCGACGGTTCGGTGGTCTGGTACTGCTCATCGACCTTGACGTAACCGCGTTCGTCCAGCTCGACCGCCGTGTGCTCCAGCCCCAGGTTGTCGAGCATCGGCCGGCGCCCGGTGGCGTAGAAGATGCAGTCGGCCTCCAGCGTCCGGCCATCCTTCAGGGTCGCCTTGAGGCTGCCGTCGGCTTGGCGATCGATGCGCTCGATATCGCTGTTGAACTGCAGGTCCATGCCGCGCTTCTCCAGCTCTTCCTTCAAGTGCTGGCGCACCGAGCCGTCGAACCCGCGCAGGAACAGATCGCCCCGGTAGAGCAGGCTGGTCCGCGCACCCAGGCCGTGGAAGATGCCGGCGAACTCCACGGCGATGTAGCCACCGCCCACCACCAGCACGCGCTTGGGCAAGGTGTCGAGGTAGAACGCTTCGTTGGAGCTGATCGCCAGTTCCTTGCCCGGGATATCGGGGATCTGCGGCCAGCCGCCGGTGGCGATGAGGATGCGCTCGGCCGTGTGGCGCTGCCCGTCGACCTCCACCTCGTGCGGCCCGGTCAGGCGGGCATGGCCTTCGAGCAGGGTCACGCCGCTGTCGACCAGCAGCTTGCGGTAGATGCCGTTGAGCCGTTCGATTTCACGGTTCTTGTTGCCGATCAACGTGCCCCAGTCGAACTGCCCTTCCTCGAGCGTCCAGCCATAACCGGCGGCCTGCTCGAGCTCGTCGGCCACATGGGCGCCATAGACCAGCAGTTTTTTCGGCACGCACCCCACGTTGACGCAGGTGCCCCCCAGGTAACGGCTTTCCGCTACCGCCACCTTGGCGCCGAACCCGGCAGCGAAACGCGCGGCACGCACGCCGCCGGACCCTGCGCCAATCACGAACAGATCAAAATCGTAGGCCACTTGTCACCTCTCACGAAAACGCCACCTTGGGTCATCGAATGGACGGTTGCAAGGCCCAAGGTGCGTGCCGGCCTTGGCCAGCCCGCTCCCTTTGCCTGAACCGCCCCGCTTCGACCCGAAGGTGGCGCTGGTTGTCACTGGGCGCAGCAGGCGACCTTCGCCCGCTGCCCGACCCGACTCAGTGAGCCTTGCCGGTCTTGTAGTAGTTCTCGAAGCAGAAGTTGGTCGCGTCGATGTAGCCTTCGGCGCCACCGCAGTCGAAGCGCTTGCCCTTGAACTTGTAGGCGATCACGCAGCCGTTCTGGGCCTGCTTCATCAGCGCGTCGGTGATCTGGATTTCACCGCCCTTGCCCGGTTCGACTTCGCCGATGATGTCGAAGATGTCGGGGGTCAGGATGTAGCGACCGATGATCGCCAGGTTCGATGGCGCGTCTTCAGGCTTGGGCTTCTCGACCATGTTGGTGACGCGGAAGATGTCGTCACGGATCATGTCGCCGGCGATCACACCGTACTTGTGGGTTTCCTGCGGATCGACTTCCTGGATGGCGACGATCGAGCAGCGGAACTGGTTGTAGAGCTTGACCATCTGGGTCAGCACGCCATCGCCTTCCGGGTTGACGCACAGGTCGTCGGCCAGGACCACGGCGAACGGCTCGTCACCGATCAGCGGACGGCCGGTCAGGATCGCGTGCCCCAGGCCTTTCATCTCGGTCTGACGGGTGTAGGAGAACGAGCACTCGTCGAGCAGACGACGGATGCCCACCAGGTACTTCTCCTTGTCGGTGCCCTTGATCTGGTTTTCCAATTCGTAGCTGATGTCGAAGTGGTCTTCCAGGGCACGCTTGCCGCGGCCAGTGACGATGGAGATCTCGTTCAACCCGGCATCCAGTGCTTCTTCGACGCCGTACTGGATCAGCGGCTTGTTGACCACCGGCAGCATTTCCTTGGGCATGGCTTTGGTCGCAGGCAGGAAGCGTGTGCCGTAGCCGGCAGCCGGGAACAAGCATTTCTTGATCATATACGTCCTTAATGGGGCTCGGCGGTGTGAAATCGGCGCAGTCTCATGAGGCCTCGGTCGCCCTACGGTGCCTGGCTGCGCTCGTTCGATTCCGTGATAGAGGCGCTGGTAGTGTAGATAGTTCCCTGTGCCCCTGAACATCGGGGCCGGCAAATATTTTTCGCGTGTCCCGGCCAGACCGATACACATCGACTCGTCGGTCACGTGCCCGAGATGCACTCGGTGGCTGCCTGGCGTACATCGCCCGGACGCAGCGGGAAGTTGCTCAACCGCTCGTGCACCTTGATGCTGCTGCCCTCGCCCTTCTTGTCGATGTCCAGCAAGGCGGCCGGCCCTGCGCCCGCGGCGAGCTTCTGCGGCACGATCAGCCGCAGCCCTTCACCCCTGACCTCTTCCTGCAACGGTCCCCGTTCATTGGCCAGGTGCGCCTTGACGCACTCGGCGTACTGCCGGGGCGTCTTGCCCGACATGACGTCCATCGTTTCATGGGACTGTTCGAGTTCCGAGACGCTGGCGCATCCGCCCAGCGCGAGTGCCAAACCGGCGACGATCCACTTCATGGGGTTCGAGTTCTCCGCAAAAACCCTTATGACCGTGACCGGGCGGTTTTGCTCCCGGCACTGCCACAGATACTTGCCCACCTGCCATGACGCAGGGCAACGGCCCGGCACATCGTGGTATCGTGCGCGCTTGCAGAACCTTTACCTTGCGGAGCCCTTCATGAAATTCATCCACCAGCGCGAGCACCTCAACGAAGATGACATCGTCGTCATCGAGTGTTCCCAGCGCTGCAACATTCGCCTGATGAACGACGCCAACTTCCGCAGCTTCAAGAATGGCGGCCGTCATACCTATCACGGTGGCGCGTTCGATCGCTTCCCGGCGAAGATCACCGTGCCGAGCACGGGTTTCTGGAACATCACCCTGGATACCGTCACCACTCGGCCGATCTCGGTGACCCGCAAGCCGGCGTTCACCCACAAGATC
This sequence comes from Pseudomonas monteilii, assembly GCA_001534745.1. Taxonomy (NCBI): domain Bacteria; kingdom Pseudomonadati; phylum Pseudomonadota; class Gammaproteobacteria; order Pseudomonadales; family Pseudomonadaceae; genus Pseudomonas; species Pseudomonas alabamensis. The sequence goes on along the minus strand of CP013997.1, from coordinate 1,499,854 downwards.
AAGATCGTCCGTCGCTCCTCGTCGCAACTGAGATAACGCTGCCATGACCCAGACCACCAAATACGTGATCAAGTACACGCTCGACGGCATGCGCCGCTGGGACTTCGCGCTGATGACCGACGCCTCGCTCGAGCAGGCCCGTGAAGCGCTGCGCAAGCTGCACGGCGACGAGGCCGAGCAGATCAGCGACATCGCCGTCAGCAAGGCCCTGTAACCACACGAGGAGTCCGCCATGCGCACCTGGCCAGACCGCCGTCTTCTCGACCTGCTGGGCATCGACGTGCCCATTCTCCAGGCGCCCATGGCCGGAGCGAGCGGCGCGGCGCTGGCCATCGCGGTGGGGAACGCCGGCGGGCTAGGCGCACTCCCCTGCGCCCTGCTGAGCCCGGACTTGATCGAGCAGGAGATCGACGCGTTCAGGGCCGCCTGCCAGGGCCCGTTGAACCTGAACTTCTTCTGCCACCACTCCCCAGCGGCGGATGCGGCACGCGAGGCGCGCTGGAAGCAGGCGCTCAAGCCCTACTACGAAGAGCTTGGCCTCGACTTCTCGGCGCCGACACCCGTGTCCAGTCGCGCACCGTTCGATGAAGCCGGTTGCGCCCTGATCGAGGCGAAGCGTCCCGAGGTCGTCAGCTTCCATTTCGGCCTGCCCGCGCCTGACCTGCTGCAGCGCGTCAAGGCGACAGGCGCCAAGGTGCTCTCCAGCGCCACCACGGTCGAAGAGGCACGATGGCTTCAAGCCCATGGATGCGATGCCATCATCGCCATGGGCGCCGAAGCCGGTGGACACCGCGGGATGTTTCTGAGCGAGGACGTCAACAGCCAGATCGGCACCTTCGCCCTGGTCCCTCAGGTGGCCGATGCCGTGAGCGTACCGGTCATCGCGGCCGGCGGTATCGCCGACCACCGCGGGTTGGTTGCCGCCCTGGCGTTGGGAGCCTCGGCCGTGCAGATCGGCACGACCTACCTGTTCACTCCGCAGGCGAAGGTATCGACGGCTCACCGTCGGGCGCTGGACAGCGCCTCGGCGAGCGAGACCGCGCTGACCAACCTGTTCACCGGCCGCCCTGCGCGCGGCATCGTCAATCGTGTGATGCGCGAACTGGGGCCGCTGAGCCCGCTGGCACCGGCCTTCCCCCTGGCGGGCGGCGCCCTGATGCCACTGCGCGCGGTGGACGATGCCCGAGGCACCAGCGATTTCGGGAACCTGTGGTCAGGCCAGGCCTTGCGCCTCGGTCGTCACCTGCCCGCAGACGAGCTGACACGCGACATCGCGACCAAGGCGCTTGCCCTGATCGGAACATCGAGTGTGTAGCAACATGAAGGGCCGCGACGCGGCCCCTGGAATGGACGTTACTTCTCTTCCAGCACATCCTTGCCCTTGACCGCACGCGGGCCACGAATCGCCCAGGCGATCAGGCCGATGAAGGGCAGCCAGACCACGAACACCACCCAGAGCATCTTGCGCTCCGCGCGACGGTCACTGCCGATGATGTGCCAGATCGCCCAGATCTGAAGCAGGATGAGAACCGCAGCGAGGATGATCCAGATCGTTCCGATTTCCATGAATGAGTCTCCGGTGTGCGTGTACCTCTTTGGTTCTCCACACACGCCGAGGGTTCATTAAAATCTTGTCCAATCAATGCCTGTGCCGTCGAACCTACTTTCACGGCTCGAGACACGTGCAGGCCTGGGGCAGAGCAGGTACTGCGCGACCAGGCGTCGGCGAGGGCACGGCAGCACGTGCCGCCCTCGCCGCCTGCTGCGACGTTGTGCCGCGCCCGCGGACTCAGTAGTACGCGTTCTCTTTCATGGTGTGGTCGGTCACGTCGCGAACACCCTTGAGCTCCGGTACGCGCTCGAGCAAGGTGCGCTCGATCCCGTCACGCAGGGTGACGTCGGCCTGACCACAACCTTGACAGCCACCGCCGAACTGCAGGACCGCGATGCCGTCCTCGACCACGTCGACCAGGCTCACCAGGCCGCCATGGCTGGCCAGACCTGGGTTGATCTCGGTTTGCAGGTAATAGTTGATGCGCTCGTTGAGCGGGCTGTCTTCGTTGACCATCGGCACCTTGGCATTCGGCGCCTTGATGGTCAGCTGCCCGCCCATGCGGTCGGTGGCATAGTCGACCAGCGCGTCTTCCAGAAACGGCTCGCTGATCGAATCGATATAGGCCGTGAAGCTTTTCAGGCCCACGGCGACGTCGTCGGGCTTTTCCTCACCCGGCTTGCAGTAGGCGATGCACGTCTCGGCGTACTGCGTGCCTGGCTGGGTGATGAAGACGCGAATGCCGATGCCGGGCGTGTTCTGCTTGGACAGCAGATCGGCCAGGTAGTCATGGGCGGCGTCGGTAATGGTTATTGCGCTCATGTAGGTTCCTCACAGACTTGCGTCCCAGTGTACGCCAACCTGGCGACGCAACAAAGTCCTAGTATTTGACTCGGGAAAGCACCAGCTCGGCGCCAGGCTGCAGACGCGCCTCGCACCACGCCTTGCTCCGTCGGTAGACGCCGCATTCCAGCCACCGGTAGCTCAGCCAGGACGCTGCGCCGATCAGTGGCACGCAGGCGGCGAACGTCAGGTAAGGGTCGATGCCGAACCGCTGGCTGACGAACCAGCCTGACCACAGCACCAGCACATGGATCAGGTACACCGAATAGGAACAGTCCCCCAGAGCCTTGAGCAATTGGCTGCCCTTGAAATAGCGCTCCAGGCCGATGAAGGCCAGCACCACCAGCGCGCTTGGCAAGCCCCAGTGAACCAGCCGCTGGGAGGCGTCGAAATGGTAGATGGCCCAGCACGCGGCGCCCAGGACCGCGAGCGGCCACCACAGGCCCTGGCGGATCAACCCACGCTGATAGAGCACGCCGATGCCGATGCCGAGCAGGAACTCGTAGATGATGTCGTTGCTGTAGAACCGACTCAGCAGGCCGGCCCGGGCCAGCCCTTCGCTGACGATCAGCAAGGCGACCCCCACCAACACCAGGTGCAGGCGCTGGCGTACCAGGAACACCAGGGAAAACAGCAGGTAGAAGAACATCTCGAAGTTCAGGGTCCAGCCGACGTTGAGGGTGGGATACAGGCCGTAGCCCCCAGGATTTTCCGCAGGAATGAACAACAGCGACAGCGCCAGGTGCTGCCAGTCGAAGACCTGATGCGGCATCCAGCGGCTGGCGCTGAACAGCAGCAGGGCCATGAGCCCGGTGTAGAACCAGTAGGCCGGCACGATGCGCAGGACACGCAGCAGCATGAACCGTTGCGGCGCCATGGGCTTGTCACGGGTCGAAAGGTAGATCACCAGCCCGCTGATGACGAAGAAGATGTCGACCCCCACTGCACCGCGTTCGGTGAAGAACCGCCCGATGGGACCGCTGGGGTGGAAGTCGAAGAAGATCTGCATGAAGTGATGACACACCACCACCCAGGCGGCGAATGCCCGGAGAGCCTGAAGCGAATACAGCATGAAGTGTCCCATTGAGGTCGGTGCATTCAGGCCGTCTCTGGCGAGCTGCACGCAACGCATGCAGCTCTATCCTCGCGGCGCCAGAGAGGCCGCCCGCCTCTAGGGACCCTGCCCTGCCCGAAAAGCTCCCCCGGTCCGATCAAAGGTTCTCGTAGCGGTTCATGTCCAGCACACCTGCCTCCAGGGGCGCGACCTCTTTGATGTAGCGGTCCATGTCGTGGAAGTAACGCCAGAATTCGGGGTGACTGCGGCGAATGCCCCAGCGCTCGACGATGCGCTCGAACCGGCCTGCATCGTCCCGCGCTGCCTCCATGGCCTCGACGAACGCCGGCACTTGGTCGGCAGGTACGTTGAACATGAAGTTGGGGTAGCTGCTCATGACGCCTGGGTAGATCGTCAGCGTGTCCAGCGCTGGCTGGTAGCGGTAGCTCTCGCCCAGCAGGAACGCCACGTTGGTGTGCGCACGATTGCGCAGCAGGCTGTAGACCTCGCGCTGGCCGCCCTGCCCTTCGACGCGCAGCAGCGTGGCCTCCGGCAGGCGCTCGATGACCTTGAGCCCACCTGCCGGTCGCGATGCCAGGCGGCTCAGCGCCTGTTCGGCGTACTGGAAGTCCTTGCCGATGCCAGGCCGGTAGCAGGCGGCGCCCAGGCAGCGGTTGATCGGATCGGGCGAGGCGTCGAGGGCCGCGTAGCGCTGCAGCAGCTGCATGCCGAAATCGCGACGCGGATCCTCGGCGCGCAGGCGCAGTGCGCTCGGCGTATGGGTGTCGATGCCTTCGTAGTCGAACAGCATCTTCAGCTTGCCGCCGTCCTGGTACCAGTCGCTGAGCATGTCCGCCCGGCTCGCGGCCGGCATCAGGCGCAGGAAGTTGATCTCGGCGCCGTTGCGGATCAGGTCGAAATACAGGCGGGTCTGCAACTGGTGCGACACGTTGCCGAACACGTCGAAGTTGACCGCCAGCTGGTAGTAGGTGCGTTCGAGCAACGGATAGTCGAACAGCCAGGAGGTCTGCGGCACATCGCCGATCAGCCCCTTGGTCACCGAGGCGCTGTCGAAATGCCGGAAAATGCTCAGCAAGGCATCGTCGTTGCCTTTCCAGAGGGTGTTCCAGTCGGGCGCCGGCAAGGTGGCGTAGGTGTCGCGGCGCAGGGCCTCGTAGGCATTGCGCTTGTCGCGGTAGGTCAGCCACAGCGACAGCACGCTGGTGACGTTGTCGATCTGCCCGGGCATGGCCAGCAGCGGCGTGGCCTGGGCGCGGTAGCGCGCGTCGGTGACGTACGGGTCCTGACTCGGGTCCTGAAACAGCACCCAGAAGTTGTCGCGGATCACGTCGGTCGCGATCTGCCCACGGCAGACCGGCCCGCGGATGAACGTGCGCACGAAGTACTCGGCGTTGTCGAGCATGAACTGGTAGCGCGCGCGCGCCGGAATCGCGGCGAAGGTCTCGAACGGATTGGCGCGGCGCTGCCGCCCGTACCCCGGCACGCTGTCGACCTGCCAGTCACCGGCGTAGAACAGCGCCTTGACCCGCGCCAGCTTGGCCGGGCTCATCGGGTAGGTGATGTGGGTCTTGTGCACGATCACGCCCTGGACCGGTCGCAGCCGGTAGTAGAACGTGGTGCCGGGTGCGTCGTTGGGCCGTCGCGTGGCGATCGGATCGACCGGCTGGCCACTGGGCGTGCGCGAACGGACCCATTGGAAGAAGTGGTCGGGCTCGCCGCCCTCGAAGTGCACGTGGGCCAGGAACAGGTGTTCGTAGAGCCAGCGGGCCGCCAAAGCCTCGCTGGCGCCGGGACGGTTGAGCAGGGCTTCCCACTGCGCGATCTGCCGGGCCTCGACGGCCGTGGGTGCGATGGCCTGGTGGTCGATCGGCGCACCGGCGGCGAGCCAGCGCTGCAAGGTCTGGTATTCGGCGTCGGTCAGGCCGGTGACGGCCAGGGGCATGCCCTGGCGCGGGTGCGAGGCGACATAGCCGTCGAACTCCACGGGCATCGGGCACATGTTCTCTCGGCCCAGGCCCAGCGCGATGTCGCTGGGAATCTTGGCATTGGGCGTCAGGGGCGTCTGGTGCCCCAGTTCGAGCATCCGCGCCATCAGCGCCGCCTGGCTGCCCTGGGCGTCGAGCACCGAATAGAACCCCTTGCGCCGCCAGGCCTCCTCACCGTGGGCATCTTCGAACAGCCGGGTGGTCGGCGCGGCCTGGCTGCGTTCGCCCTGGTAGACCGGCATCTTCGAGGCGCCGCGCTCGACGCCTTCGGCGCTGCCCAGGTTCAGCTGGCAGGCCGCGTCGTTGCAGGCATGGCAGGCCACGCACTTCTCGGTGAAGATCGGTTGAACGTCACGGGTGTAGGAGATCGTGGGGCTCGATTGCGGGGCTTGTCCGAGCGCGGCGCCACTGAGCAGGGTCGCCAGCGCCAGAACAAGTAAACGGTGCACCATGTGCCAGCATCCTGTTGATGAAAAGACTGTCGCGATAAAGGGGTGAATGGGGTCGGCTGAACATGAGCGCAATTCATACAAAAGCGCGGAGCGTCTAAAAACCGTGCACCTTTGTTATGATCCGCCCCTTCTGATATTCGCCCGACCAGGTAGTTCCCATGTCCGACCGCAGCGCTCGTTACCAAGCCCTCCAGCACGCGCTCAAGGCGCGCATCCTGATCCTCGACGGCGGCATGGGGACCATGATCCAGAGCTATCGCCTGGAAGAAGCCGACTATCGTGGCACGCGGTTCGCCGATTGGCCAAGCGACGTGAAAGGCAACAACGACCTGTTGCTGCTCACCCAGCCCGACGTGATCGCGGCCATCGAGAAGGCCTACCTGGACGCCGGCGCCGATATCCTCGAGACCAACACCTTCAACGCCACCCAGATCTCCCAGGCCGACTATGGCATGGAATCGCTGGTGTACGAACTCAACGTCGAGGGCGCACGCATCGCCCGCCAGGTGGCCGACGCCAAGACCCTGGAAACCCCGGACCGTCCGCGCTTCGTCGCCGGCGTGCTCGGCCCGACCAGCCGCACCTGCTCGATCTCGCCTGACGTCAACGACCCCGGCTATCGCAACGTCACCTTCGACGAGCTGGTGGTGAACTACGTCGAGGCTACCCGTGGCCTGATCGAGGGCGGCGCCGACCTGATCCTGATCGAGACCATCTTCGACACCCTAAATGCCAAGGCCGCGATCTTCGCCGTGCAGCAGGTGTTCGAGGACGATGGCGTCGAACTGCCGATCATGATTTCCGGCACCATCACCGACGCTTCCGGCCGTACGCTCTCCGGGCAGACCACCGAAGCGTTCTGGAACTCGGTGCGCCATGCCAACCCGATTTCCGTCGGCCTGAACTGCGCCCTGGGGGCCAAGGACCTGCGCCCGTACCTGGAAGAGCTGTCGACCAAGGCCGGCACCCATGTCTCCGCCCACCCCAACGCCGGCCTGCCGAACGCCTTCGGCGAATACGACGAGACACCGGCAGAGATGGCGGCAGTGGTCGAAGAGTTCGCCGCCAGCGGCTTTCTCAACATCATCGGCGGCTGCTGCGGCACCACGCCCGGGCACATCCAGGCCATCGCCGAGGCCGTCGGGCGCTACGCGCCACGGGCCATTCCGGACATCCCCAAGGCCTGTCGCCTCTCGGGCCTGGAGCCGTTCACCATCGACCGCCAGTCGTTGTTCGTCAACGTCGGCGAGCGGACCAACATCACCGGCTCGGCCAAGTTCGCCCGGCTGATCCGTGAAGAGAACTACACCGAAGCGCTCGAGGTGGCCCTGCAGCAGGTCGAGGCCGGCGCGCAGGTGATCGACATCAACATGGATGAAGGGATGCTCGACTCCCAGGCGGCCATGGTGCGCTTCCTCAACCTGATCGCCGGCGAGCCGGACATCTCGCGCGTGCCGATCATGATCGACTCCTCCAAGTGGGAGGTGATCGAGGCCGGTCTCAAGTGCATCCAGGGCAAGGGCATCGTCAACTCGATCTCCATGAAGGAAGGCGTCGAGCAGTTCAAGCACCACGCCCGCCTGTGCAAGCGCTATGGCGCCGCCGTGGTGGTCATGGCCTTCGACGAGGTCGGCCAGGCCGATACCGCCGCGCGCAAGAAAGAGATCTGCCAGCGCAGCTACGACATCCTGGTCAACGAGGTGGGCTTCCCGCCGGAAGACATCATCTTCGACCCGAACATCTTCGCCGTGGCCACTGGCATCGAGGAGCACAACAACTACGCGGTCGACTTCATCGAAGCCTGCGCCTACATCCGCGATCACCTGCCCCATGCGCTGACCTCGGGCGGGGTGTCCAACGTGTCGTTCTCGTTCCGCGGCAACAACCCGGTGCGCGAGGCGATCCACTCGGTGTTCCTCTACCACGCGATCCAGAACGGCTTGACCATGGGCATCGTCAACGCCGGGCAGCTGGAGATCTACGACGAGATCCCGCCCGCGTTGCGCGAGCGTGTCGAAGACGTGGTGCTCAACCGCACGCCGGAAGGCACCGATGCACTGCTGGCGATCGCCGACGATTACAAGGGTGGCGGCGCGGCCAAGGAAGTCGAGAACGAGGAGTGGCGCTCGCTGCCGGTCGGCAAGCGACTGGAGCATGCGCTGGTCAAGGGCATCACCGCCTACATCGTCGAGGACACCGAGGAGTGTCGCCAGCAGGCGGCGCGTCCGATCGAGGTCATCGAAGGCCCCTTGATGAGCGGCATGAACGTGGTCGGCGACCTGTTCGGCGCGGGCAAGATGTTCCTGCCCCAGGTGGTCAAGTCGGCGCGGGTGATGAAGCAAGCCGTGGCCCACCTGATCCCCTTCATCGAGGCCGAGAAAGGCGACAAGCCCGAAGCCAAGGGCAAGATCCTGATGGCCACGGTCAAGGGCGACGTGCACGACATCGGCAAGAACATCGTCGGCGTGGTGCTCGGCTGCAACGGCTACGACATCGTCGACCTGGGCGTGATGGTGCCGGCCGAGAAGATCCTGCAGACCGCGCGCGAGCAGAAGTGCGACATCATCGGCCTGTCCGGCCTGATCACCCCGTCGCTCGACGAAATGGTCCACGTGGCCCGCGAGATGCAGCGCCAGGACTTCCACCTGCCGCTGATGATCGGCGGCGCGACCACCTCCAAGGCGCACACGGCGGTGAAGATCGAGCCCAAGTACTCGAACGATGCGGTGATCTACGTGACCGACGCCTCGCGCGCCGTCGGCGTGGCTACCCAGCTGCTGTCCAAGGAGCTCAAACCAGGCTTCATCGAAAAGACCCGCCTGGAGTACCAGGATGTGCGCGAGCGCACCGCCAACCGTAGCGCGCGCACCGAGCGCCTGAGCTATGAGCAGGCCATCGCGCGCAAGCCCCAGTTCGACTGGGCGACCCATTCGCCGGTCGCGCCGAGCTTCACCGGTGTGCAGGTGCTGGACGATATCGACCTGCGGGTGCTGGCCGAGTACATCGACTGGACCCCGTTCTTCATCTCCTGGGACCTGGCCGGCAAGTTCCCCCGCATCCTCACCGACGAAGTGGTCGGCGAAGCCGCCACGGCCCTCTATGAAGATGCCCGCCAGATGCTCGACAAGCTGATCGACGAGCGCCTGATCAGTGCCCGTGCGGTCTTCGGTTTCTGGCCGGCCAACCAGGTCGCCGACGACGACATCGAGGTCTACGGTGCCGAGGGCCAGACCCTGGCCACCCTGCACCACCTGCGCCAGCAGACCATCAAGCCCGACGGCAAGCCGAACCTGTCGCTGGCCGACTTCGTCGCGCCTAAGGACAGTGGCGTCACCGACTACGTGGGCGGCTTCATCACCACGGCGGGCATCGGTGCCGAGGAAGTCGCCAAGGCCTACCAGGACAAGGGCGACGACTACAACTCGATCATGGTCAAGGCCCTGGCCGACCGCCTGGCCGAAGCCTGCGCCGAGTGGCTGCACGAACGGGTGCGCAAGGAGCACTGGGGCTACGCCCGGGACGAACAGCTCGACAACGAGGCACTGATCAAGGAGCAGTACAGCGGTATCCGCCCGGCACCCGGCTATCCGGCCTGCCCGGACCACACCGAGAAGGAGACCCTGTTCCGCTTGCTCGACGGCACCGGAATCGGCGAGACCGGCCCCAGTGGCGTGTTCCTGACCGAGCATTTCGCGATGTTCCCGGCAGCGGCGGTCAGTGGCTGGTACTTCGCACACCCGCAGGCGCAGTATTTCGCCGTGGGCAAGGTCGAGAAGGACCAGATCGAACGCTACAGCGCACGCAAGGGGCAGGAAGTGAGCGTGAGCGAGCGGTGGCTGGCGCCTAACCTGGGGTATGAAGGGTAACTGGAGTCAGCGGTGTATCGAGGGGCTCCAGGGCCCCTTCAGACCCGATCGCGGTACTGGGGCCGCTCACCCGTATTTACATCGCAGTGGCACAGGCGATCACGGACCTGTGGGAGCTAGCTTGCCCGCGATGCAGGCGGTGACGGTCCGGACGCCATCGCGGGCAAGCCCGCTCCCACAAGCTGCTTGCGCAGCCATGTCGACATTGACAGCTGCAGAGGTCTGGGTGGGAGCTGGCTTGCCAGCGATGCAGGCGGTGACGGTCCGGACGCCATCGCGGGCAAGCCCGCTCCCACAAGCTGCTTGCGCAGCCATGTCGACATTGACAGCTGCAGAGGTCTGGGTGGGAGCTGGCTTGCCAGCGATGCAGGCGGTGACGGTCCGGACGCCATCGTGGGCAAGCCCGCTCCTACAAGCTGCTTGCGCAGCCATGCCTACCTTGACTGCTGCAGAGGTCTGGGTGGGAGCTGGCTTGCCAGCGATGCAGGCGGTGACGGCCCGGACGCCATCGTGGGCAAGCCCGCTCCTACAAGCTGCTTGCGCAGCCATGCCTACCTTGACTGCTGCAGAGGTCTGGGTGGGAGCTGGCTTGCCAGCGATGCAGGCGGTGACGGTCTGGACGCCATCGTGGGCAAGCCCGCTCCTACAAGCTGCTTGCGCAGCCATGCCGACATTGACGGTTGCAGAGGTCTGGGTAGGAGCTGGCTTGCCAGCGATGCAGGCGGTGACGATCCGGACGCCATCGCGGGCAAGCCCGCTCCCACAAGCTGCTTGCGCAGCCATGCCTACCTTGACTGCTGCAGAGGTCTGGGTGGGAGCTGGCTTGCCAGCGATAGGGCCCTGCCAGGCGTCGCATGCGATCGGGCATGTACGGAGCAGAAAAGACAGTCGCTCCTACACAGGGCTTGCGTCGATCTGTCAGGCCAACCATGAGGCCCGGCCAGTGCGTCGACGCCTTCGCTCAACTGATCCAGTACACCGCCGCTACGACGACCAATACGGCGAGGCAGACGATCGCCCACGTATCGACACTGGTTCCAGGCTTGCGCATCTTGGTCGGGTGTCCCATGGCATTGCCTCTTGTGATGGTATGAATGCACACCCCTGGGAGTTAAGTTCAACAATGCCCACTTCTCAAGCAGGGTTTTTAGGATGACAAGAAGACTACAGGTTACAGCGACCTCGCGCCCTGCAGGCTCACTGGCAACCCCCGCCAACTGCTTGCCGCTTGCCGCTCGTCACTTGCAGCCTGCCCCTCTTCCCTTAGTCCCGAAGGTTCTTTCCATATACCAAAACATCCCTTTAGCGCATATCCACAAAATGCTATCTTCCCGCCGCTCCGAACGGGAGTGCGCGGCCGTGCGCGCGATTAGCTGCCTGCAGCCTGAGACAGGACTTTTATGTACGTATATGACGAGTACGATCAGCGGATCATCGAGGACCGCGTCAAGCAGTTCCGTGATCAGACCCGCCGCTACCTGGCCGGTGAGCTGAGCGAAGAAGAATTCCGCCCTCTGCGCCTGCAGAATGGCCTCTACATCCAGCGTTTCGCCCCCATGCTGCGCGTGGCCGTCCCTTATGGTCAGTTGAACGCCACCCAGGCGCGCATGCTCGCGAAGATCGCCCGCGACTACGACAAGGGTTACGCCCACATCAGCACCCGGCAGAACGTGCAGTTCAACTGGCCGGCGCTGGAAGACATCCCGGACATCCTCGCCGAGCTGGCCACCGTGCAGATGCACGCGATCCAGACCAGCGGCAACTGCCTGCGCAACACCACCACCGACCAGTTCGCCGGTGTCGCCCAGGATGAGGTGGTCGATCCACGCCCCTGGTGCGAGATCGTCCGTCAGTGGACGACCTTCCACCCGGAATTCGCCTTCCTGCCGCGCAAGTTCAAGATCGCCATCAACGGCTCGAAACAAGACCGTGCGGCCATCGAAGTCCACGACATCGGCCTGGAGCCGATGTACAACGCGGCCGGCGAACTGGGCTTCCGCGTGCTGGTCGGTGGCGGCCTGGGCCGTACGCCCGTGGTCGGTGCGTTCATCAACGAGTTCCTGCCCTGGCAGGACCTGATCAGCTACCTCGACGCCATCCTGCGCGTGTACAACCGTTACGGTCGCCGTGACAACAAGTACAAGGCGCGGATCAAGATCCTGGTCAAGGCCCTGACGCCGGAAGTCTTCGCCGAAAAGGTCGAGGCCGAGATGGTCCACCTGCGTGGCGGTGCTAGCACCTTGACCGAAGCCGAAGTGCAGCGCGTCTCGCGTCACTTCGTCGACCCGGCCTACCAAGCCCTGGATGACGTCGACTACGCCACCCTGGACCAGGAACACCCCGGCTTCGCGCGCTGGCGCTCACGCAACACCCGTGCCCACAAGCGCCCTGGCTATGTCGCCGTGACCCTGTCGCTCAAGCCTACGGGCGTGGCGCCGGGCGACCTGACCGACCAGCAGCTCGACGCCGTGGCCGACCTGGCCGAGCGATACAGCTTCGGCTTCCTGCGCACTTCGCACGAGCAGAACATCATCCTGGCCGACGTCGAACAGCGGCAGCTGCATGCACTCTGGCTGGAGCTGCGCGAACAAGGCTTCGCCACGCCGAACATCGGCCTGCTGACCGACATCATCTGCTGCCCGGGTGGCGACTTCTGCTCGCTGGCCAACGCCAAGTCGATCCCGATCGCCGAGTCCATCCAGCGCCGCTTCGACGACCTGGACTACCTGTTCGACATCGGCGAGCTGGACCTGAACATCTCCGGTTGCATGAACGCCTGTGGCCATCACCACGTCGGCCACATCGGCATTCTCGGGGTGGACAAGAAGGGCGAGGAGTTCTATCAGGTCTCGCTGGGCGGCAACGCAGCGCGCGATGCGAGCCTGGGCAAGATCCTCGGTCCTTCCTTCGCCCAGGACGAGATGGCCGACGTGATCGAGAAGCTGATCGGCGTGTATGTCGAGAAACGCACCGAAGACGAGCGCTTCATCGACACCTACCAGCGTATCGGCATCGACCCTTTCAAGGAGCGCGTCTATGCAGCGAATCATTAAGCACCAGCAGATCGTCGACGAAACCTGGCACCTGCTGCCCAAGGACGCATCGTTCGACGAATTGACCAACTGCGACGACTACATCGTGCCTTTGCAGCTGTGGCGCGACCACGGGCATGCGCTGAAGGCGCGCGACGGTGGCCTGGGCATCTGGCTGGACAGCGACGAACAGGCCGAAGAGATCGGTGAAGACGTCCAGCACTTCCAGGTGATCGCGTTGAACTTCCCGGCCTTCACCGACGGCCGTAGCTACTCCAACGCCCGTTTGCTGCGCGATCGCTACCAGTACACCGGCGAGCTTCGGGCCATTGGCGACGTGCTGCGCGACCAGCTGTTCTACATGGCGCGTTGCGGGTTCGATGCCTTCGCCATCCGTGCCGACAAGGATCCGGAGGCCGCGCTCGAGGGCCTGAAGGATTTCTCGGTCACCTACCAGGCCGCGGCCGACGATCCGCGGCCGCTGTTCCGTCGCCGTTGATCGAATGGGGGCCGCTTTCGCGGCCCCTTCTCGTTTTCCAGACCCCTCACCGCCTGGTAGCGAACAGCCCACACGACAGCCTCACCCACGCCGGCCGGATGCTGCTGCCGCATCGTGTCGGTCGCGGTGGCATGAATCAATGCAGTGAAAGCGCGAATTCATCCAGCGTCAGCCTCAGCAGAAGCCTGCGTTCGGCCTGCTCACGCTCGCGTGCCAGTTGTTCCACACGCTCGAGGTACGTCTGCTCGGCCACCTCCGCACCCCAGCCGTCCAAGGCTTCGAGCCGGGCGTGAAAAGGTGCGTTCATCTCTTCGAACAGGTGACCGAAGCGTCGACGCAGATGATCGATCCAGAAGTCCCGCTGAGCCAGCGAGCTGGCCAGTCTTTCGTCGGTTTCCGTGGTCAATACCTGCACACGTGCCGTGCTCAGATCGAGCAGACTGACGCGACTGTGCGAGCCGAAGTACATGTAGCCTGGCTGCTCGGGCAAGCCCAGCGCGTCGGCCAGGTTGACGCGATAGGCCATGATGACCTCGATGTCGTCCACGGGTCGAGGCGGCTGCTCGAGACGCAGCCGTTCGATGTGCGCATTGGCAAGGCGGTCCACCTCTTCCAGACGATGCAATGAACGACCGAGTCGCATCAGGGCACGGGTGGCCAGCGCATCCGTACGACCCTCGGTGGCTTCGGCCACCAGCGTACAGACCTCCAGCTGACTGAGTACGAGCAACACGCGATCGGCGCAGGTACGAGGGCCGGCGGCCTGTTGGAACAAGGCTTCTCTGACCTGGGTGTCGCGCTCGCAGGCGCTCAGGATGCGCCACACGCGCTGGGTCAATCGTCTTGGCGCACGCAAGAACTCGTTGGATTGCGACAGGTCAGCGAAAAAGCGCAACAAATCTTCACTGCCAGGTTCGGCCTGCACGCTGTCCCAGATGACTCGATGCGACTCTCGCTCATCGTCGCGCAAGTGGCTCAGCCAATGATCACGGGTGCGGTTATCGGCCACAGCATGGGCCTCAGCGATGTGCCGAGCCTCGGACGCTGTCGTCCCCGACTGCGCTGCGCGGTCGACCTGCGCCACGCTGGCGCTGTCCAGTGGATTGTCGTGCAGGAACAACCGTCGCAAGAAAGAATGCGACCTTGAAGGACGCAAGCGCTGGATGGTGTTGTCCCGCAGGTCGATCCCTTCCACGAAGGGCCGCTGCTCCGGCCATAGCGGCACCTCGGTGAGCAAGGTATCGCGCAGCGACACATGGCGCAGATTGCGCAGTGCAACGAGGTTGGGCGCCACACGCAGCGGATTGCCAGACAGATCCAGACGCTCGAGACGGGTCAGCGCCGCCAGTCGCTGGTCGCTTTGCGCATCCCAGACGATGCGGTTGTAACCCAGGCGCAGCTCCACCACCTGCGTCAGTGATTCCAGCCCGGCCGGCAGGCGGGTGAGCTGATTGTGCCGCAGGTCCAGCAGGCGCAGGTTCGTGAAGCGGCGCAGGAACGCCTCAGGCACGTCGAGCAACGTCATGTTGCGCAGCACCAGCTCCTGCACGTGCCCGAAGTCGATGCTGTCCGGCAACATGGGCAGACGACCGACCCGCTCGCCTTGAAGTACCAGGCGCGCGCCATCATAGCCACCCTGCTTGCGCCGCCAGCAACGGCGGATGCGCGTGGCGACCTCATGCCGCCGAAGCGCCTGCAGGGCAGTCCCTGGCTCGGATTGCCAAGCCTCGAGGGCCGACCGCAAGGTCGCCAGTTGCTGATGCAAGTCGTGCAGGTAGTTCCAAGGGTCGATGCCACGTGCGCGCAGATCGCGCAGATACCCTTCGATCTCCGACGTGGAAAAGGTGGGGTAAAGCTGGCGCAGGCCGCGCTCGAGCGCCTGCTGGCTGCTCTCCCCGCGTCCGCTCAGTGGATAGCCTACCCGTCCGTCCCCCCACCGTACCGGCGGCCTGAAACCTTGACGCTTGGTTATCAAGCCCAACGCTTCGGCCGCCTGTTCACGTGATCGACTTGTT
This sequence comes from Pseudomonas monteilii, assembly GCA_001534745.1. NCBI lineage: Bacteria > Pseudomonadati > Pseudomonadota > Gammaproteobacteria > Pseudomonadales > Pseudomonadaceae > Pseudomonas > Pseudomonas alabamensis. Next base: position 1,484,535 of record CP013997.1, on the reverse strand, counting down.
TCCTTGACCAGGCGTTCGCCCAACGCCTGCGCGCTCAGGTCGGCCTGACCCAACAGCAGCTTCTGCAATGACGAAAGCCTCAACAGCAATGCTTCCATCAGCGTGCCATCGCGCCGGCTTGCGCCCATGAGTTGCCCTGCCGCGTCCACGCAGTAGTAATGGCCCTGTCGACTGACGATCACCTGGGGTCGGGCGTCGGACTGGGCGGTCGACTGGGCGATCAACGCGCCTTGGGGGGTGTCCTGACGAATCTCGATGCGAACGTCTTCGGGCCAGGGCGCCATCACGTCGATCAGGCCAAGCGCCAGGATTTCCGTGTCGCGTCCAGTGGCCTGGGCCAGGATCAGTCCCGCGCAGGCCCGGTCCAGTCGCGTGTCGTGCAGGGCCCAACGCGCCTGCTGCGCCAGGGCCAGCGGTACGCGCTGTTCGTCGAGCAGGCGCTGCACGTCTGCCTGGCTGATCTGCTCGACCAGTTCATTGGCGCAACGCGGGGTCAGCCCCGGAAAATCACGTTTGAGCACCTGTGCGGCAGCGGACAGGACAGGTGCGTTCGCGGCCACCTGCGCCTCGAACGCTGCCCCTGACAGCGTTGGAACACGCACGTGCAGGTCGTAACGTTGCAACGCGTCTCGCAACCGTGCAGGCGCCGGCGCGTTCTCCAGGTGCAGGCGTCGCACCTGGTCCTCGTTCATCGCCGTCACTTGAAGTGCGAAGCAAGCCGCTTCGTCACTGGCCGCGGCAGTCTCGCTGTCGAGCCTGCGTACCAGTTCGCCCCTGTCAGCCCAGTCCTGAGGCTGCTCCAGCGCATGCCGCCAACCGCCGGCCGCGTTGATGTCGACAGGAGGCGAATAGGCCTGTTTTCGTGTGGGGTGAACGACCTTCCAGTGTGTCTGTTCATGGGCGCGCTCCAGCCGCAGGGTGCCGGTATGCCCTTGCACATGGCGGACATTGACGTCCTGCCCACCGGGTTCGACCGTCGCCGAGGCGTAGCCTGGCAGGCTGGGATCGATCAAGCGCAGCCCATCGGCGCCTTTGACGATGGGTGTGAGCGCGTCCACGAACAGCACCCGCTCGCTGAGCTGGAGCACCGCCGGTGGCGCCGCCATTCCCACGGCGTTGCCCACGATGTTTTCGGCGACGTTGAACAGATGCTCCAGGGCAGCGTCCCGGTCGCCCAACTGCCAATCCTCGTAGCCTTCGTACACCTCACCGGCCAATTGCACGGCGGTGATGCCCAGCATCGCCGCGCCCAGTCCAGGCACGAACAGTCCCGCCAACCCCAACAGGTCGAGCCCGGCGTTGGCATAGGCTTCCAGCCGGGCCGCACGCGCCTTGCGGTCTTCTTCGCCGGTAGGCACGGCCAGCCGCCTGGCGTCGTCCAGGATCGCGTCGACCTGACGCCGACGCAAATGGGCGAAGACATTCCCCTCGATCGCCTCGTGCCGCCCATCCACTTCCACAGGCGCGCTGGGAATGGCCTCGCGCAGCCTGCGCGCCAGCGCCTGTCTGAACGCCGGGCGATCCGGCTTGGCCAGCAGCTGCTCGAAGAAGGCCGGGTAGCCTGAGGTGGTCAGGCGGCCAGCCAGGGCGATCGACAGTCCGCGCCAGGAGGCATGCAGGGAAATGGCGGCGATGGGGTCGCCCGGAATCCAGGCGATGATGGCCTCGAGCGTAGCGGCTGGCGACGCGTCAGACCAGACTTCCAGCGCCAAGGCGCCCTCGACGCGCTTGCCCAGCACGCGCAGCGAATGGGCGCTCAATACGCACGTATCGGGCGGAACCACCGGGACCGGCGCAGTCAGCACCAGCAGGCGACGGTAGTTGGCGTGGTCCAGGCCACCCCGCACACGGGCCAGGCACGCATCCGCCGTCAGCGCAGTACGGAATGCCTGCTCCAGGGTGCGCGCAACCTCCACACCGGCCTCGCCCTCCGGCGCCAGCACCGTCCTGATATGGCGTTGGTACTGCGCACCGATGTCCAAGGTCCGGCACAGTTCGGCGAACCGTTCAGGTGCCAGACCGAGGGGCTGGCAGTTGCCATCGACGAGGGTGGTCTCGGACGAGAAGGCGCTGGCGGCCGTCTCGTTGGCGTCGAAGTTGTGCAAGGCGGCCGCCAGCAGGCTCTGCTTGCTGGCATGGCGCCTGAACGTCGCCGCCATGCCCAGGCTGGCGCTGGCTTCCGGCAGGTAGGTCACCAGATCGAGTTGACTGGTGCGCACATCCACGTGACGCCCGAGCTGGTGCGCCAATGCTGGCGAGAGCACCGCCTCGGCAAAGTCCGGCAGCGCACGAACGCTGCCGAGCAGATGACTGGCCTGGGCATGGGCACGCTGCTGGGCCAGCAGATGACCACGCAGGGCGCTACGCAGATCGGCCGGTGCATCACGCACCCAGGTCGGCAGTTGGCGGGCGATCAAGGTGTCGATGCAGGTATCGGGGGCGAGGTGTTCGGACATGTCTCGGTCTCTCGTGTACAGGAGCACGGGAGCGTGCGCGTCTGCATGCGCGTACCGGTGGTAGCTATGTCTGCGCGCCGATGTGACAACCTACCCCTGCCGGTCGTCAGTCACACGCAACCCTTTGAACACCTGCATGAAACCGACGAGGGCTTTTGCTTTCATATGAGCCTTGGGCCGGTAATCGCGGTCTTTTTCTGATACCGTAGATAGCCCTATGCTATGTGCCTACACGTCCGCGCCACGCGTGACGGACCGGGAGCGTTACCTTTGACCACCGCCGATCCTTCTCTCCAGCACGCCATCGAACGCTGCGCCCAGGAACCGATCCGCGTGCCGGGCAGCATCCAGCCGCAGGGGTTCCTGCTCGTGCTGGACGAACGTGACTTCAGCATCCTCCAGGCCAGCGAAAACGCCGAGCGCTGGCTGGGACGACCTGCAGGAGAGCTGATCGGCCTGGATGCACGCACATTCCTGGATGTCGAGTTCGACCTGGCGTCGCAGGTCCAGCAGGTGCCCGAGCAGGACCAGTTCCCTTTCCACATCAGCAACGTGCGGCTGTGCGCCGAAAGAGCTTCGGGCGAACTGCTGCAATTGCTGGTGCATCGACACGATCAGGTGTTGCTGGCCGAGTTCGAACCTTGCAAGAGCATGGTCTCGCAGACCAGCCACTATCCCTTGGTGCGAGCCTTCGTCAACAGCCTGAATCAACTGGGCGACATTCACGACCTGCTGACGCGCAGTGTCCAGGAGATCAAGCGCCTGACCGGTTTCGGCCGGGTCAAGGCCTACCGCTTCGACAGCGAAGGCAACGGCCTGGTCCTGGCCGAGGAAGCCGAGCCAGGCTACCCGCGCTACCTGGGGTTGTGCTTTCCCGGCTCCGACATCCCGCGCCAGGCTCGCGACCTGTACCGGACCAACCGGATTCGCCTGATCGGCGATGCCAACTACCAACCGGCGCGCCTGGTGCCCGAGCTCAATCCGCGCACCGGTAAACCGCTGGACCTCAGCTTCGCTTCGCTGCGCAGCGTCTCGCCCGTCCACCTGCAATACATGCGCAACATGGGCACGCTGGCGTCGATGTCGTTGTCGATCGTGGTCGATGGGCAGCTCTGGGGGCTGATTTCCTGCCACCACGACGAGCCCAGGACCGTCGATTTCCAGACCCGGACCGCATGCGAACTGCTGGCCAGCGTGCTGTCGCTGCAGATCGAATCCCGCGAGTCGCACACCAACACACGCAAGCTGCTCGACCTGCGCCAGCACATCGTCAAGATGCTGTCGTCCATGGCCGACCATGACAGCGTCGCGCTGGGCTTGCTGGAACTGCCCGAGGTGCTGTTGGCCTTCGCGGATGCCAGCGGCGCCGCCATCATCAGCGCCGATCGTTGCGACACCGTCGGGCGTACCCCGCCTGCTGCCCAGATCACCGCCCTGGTCCATTGGCTGTCGCGACGTGGCGACGAAAACGTCTTCCACACCGACAACGTCCGGCGCGATATCGAGGAGCTGCCCGAACTGGCCGACCATGCCGCCGGTGTGCTGGCCCTGGCCATCTCGCAGATCCATTCCCACTACCTGGTATGGTTCCGACCAGAAAAGGCGCGCACGGTCGAATGGGCAGGTCGCCCGGACAAACAGATCGGGCCACAAGGCAGCCTCGACCCGCGCAACAGTTTCGAGCGCTGGCACGAAGAAGTCCGTGATTTCAGCAAGCCCTGGGACCCGCTGATTCTCGAAAGCAGCCTGGAGCTGCGCAACGCGGTGCTGGGCATCGTCCTGCGCAAGGCCGAGGAACTGGCTCAGCTGGCCAGCGAACTGAAACGCTCGAACAAGGAGCTCGAAGCCTTCTCCTACAGCGTCTCGCACGACCTTCGCGCACCGCTGCGACACATCGCCGGCTATACCGAACTGCTGAGCGAAATGGAGGCGCAGACGATGACCGAGCGCGGCCAGCGCTTCCTGCAGCATATCGAAGAGGCGGCGCGCTTCGCCGGCACCCTGGTCGACAACCTGCTCAACTTTTCCCAGATGGGGCGCTCGGCGCTGCGGCTGTCCGATGTCGACCCCAATGCGCTGATCGAAAACATCCGCGCCGAACTGGCACCGGATGTCGAAGGACGCGAGATCGTCTGGGAGATCGCTTCGCTGCCCAAGGTCATCGCCGACCCGGCGTTCCTGAAGATGGCGCTACAGAACCTGATTGCCAACGCGGTCAAGTACACGCGCGACCGCAACCCGGCCCGCATCTGGATCGACTACCGACAGAGCGCGACGCACACCGAGATCTTCATCCGCGACAACGGCGTGGGCTTCGACATGACCTATGCTAACAAGCTGTTCGGGGTCTTCCAGCGCCTCCACCGCATGGAAGACTTCGAGGGAACGGGTATCGGCCTGGCCAGCGTGCGCCGCATCATCGAACGCCATGACGGCGAAGTCTGGGCTGAAGGCCAGATAGACAAAGGGGCGACATTCCATTTTTCCCTGCCCCGACAACCGCTGCACGCTTGAGGACACTGCATCATCATGCTCAAACCGATCCTGTTGGTCGAAGACAACCCCAGAGACCTGGAGTTGACCTTGCTGGCGCTGGAGCGCAGTCAGTTGGCCAATGAAGTCATCGTCATCCGCGATGGCGCCGACGCCCTGGACTACCTGTTCCAACGCAACGCGTTCAAGGACCGCGACGCCGGCAACCCTGCCGTGATGCTGCTGGACCTGAAACTGCCCAAGGTCGACGGCCTGGAAGTGCTGAAGATCGTTCGCGAGACGCCGGAGCTGCGTAGCATCCCGACCGTGATGCTGACCTCTTCGCGCGAGGAACCCGATCTCGAGCGCGCCTACGAGCTGGGCGTCAACGCCTACGTGGTCAAGCCCGTGGACTTCAAGGAGTTCGTGGCGGCCATCTCCGACCTGGGCATCTTCTGGGCAGTGCTCAACGAGCCACCACCCGGTTCGCTCCGCCTGCCGCGTCGAGGCGCCAACTGAACCCGGTCATCACCCAGTCGGGGCCGCTGAAGCTGTTGATGGTCGAAGACAGCTCGATGGATGCCGAACTGACGCTGATGCGCCTGGAGCGCAACGGCCTGCACATCGAGGCGCGACAGGCGTTCGACCATGTCGGCGCCGAGCATGCGCTGCGTGAAGAGCTCTTCGACCTGATCCTGTGCGACTGTGTGCTGCCCAGCTCGTCCGGCACCGAGGTGCTGGCCATCGCCCAGCGCCTGGCGCCCGACGTGCCGTTCATCTTCCTGTCCGGTATCTACGGCGAAGAACACGCCGTGGAGATGATCCGCCTCGGCGCCACCGACTACGTGCTGAAGAAGAACCTGTCGCTGCTGCCCAAGGCCGTCAGGCGCGCGATGACCGAGGTGCAGGAGCGCCAGCGTCGCCGGCATGCCGAGCAGGCATTGGCGGATGTCGAAGCGCGCGCACGGATCGCCATCGATGCAGCGGGCATGGGCACCTGGGATTTTCGTCCCGACAGCGATCAGCTGATCTGGGATGACCGTTGCCGCGCCCTGTTCGGCTTGTCACTAGACGCGCCGGTGAGCATGGACGTGTTCTTCGCCGGCCTGTTTCCGGACGATCTCCCCCATGTCCGCCAGGCCGTCGAGCATGCGCTGCAGCCGAGCGGCAGCGGCCGCTACCGCGTGGAGTTCCGGGTCATGGGCCATGGCGGGCACGAGCCGCGCTGGCTGTTGAGTACCGGGCAATCACGCTTCGTCGATGGCCAATGCGTACGCTTCTCGGGCGTGCTGCAGGACGTGCACCAGCAGCACCTGGCCACCCAAGCCCTCAAGCAGCTCAACGAGATGCTGGGCGAGCGCGTCGAGCGGCGGACCCGCGAACGTGACCGTGCCTGGGACCTGTCCCAGGATCTCTCGGCGGTGCTCAAGCAGGACCTCACGCCCGTGGCACTCAACCCCGCCTGGGAGACGGTGCTCGGCTTTACCCGTGCGCACTTGTCCGAAACGTCCTTGCTGACGGTCCTCCCGGAAACCGCACGGGACATGTTCATTGCCGAGCTGGCCGCGCTCAGCCAGGGCAATGGCAGCGCGCGCTTCGTCGGCCCCGTGCAGCATGCCAGCGGCCAGCAGCGTTGGCTGTCATGGGTGGTGGTGCAAGACGATGACCTGCTGTATGTCGTTGCCCGAGACATCACCAGCGAACGCGAAGCCACCTTGGAGCTGGGCGAGGCCAACCGTCGACTGCGCGAGCAGATCGCCGAACGCGAACGCATCGAGGCGACCTTGCAGCAGATGCAGCGCCTGGAGGCTGTAGGCCAGCTCACGGCAGGCGTCGCCCACGACTTCAACAACCTGCTGACGGTGATCCTGACCGGCGCCAGCTTCCTGGAGCGCGACCTGGCCAAGCCCGACCTGGTCAAGGCCACCTCCCGCCTGCAGCACATCCGGGAAGCAGGCGAACGCGGCGCCAAGCTGACCGCCCAGCTGCTGGCCTTCTCCCGACGCCAGCGGCTCGAACCGATACCGGTGAACCTGAACGACACCTTCGGCGGGCTGGAAGAGCTGTTGCGCCGCACCCTCGGTGGCAGTATATCGGTACGCCTCGATCTGGATCCGCTGTTGTGGCAGGCGCTGACCGACCCGACCCAGACCGAGATGATCATCCTCAACCTGGCGATCAACGCCCGTGATGCGATGCCGGACGGGGGGCAGCTGACCCTCAGCACCCGCAACACGCACATCGAAGCGCTGCCGCAGCGCCCCGAGGAACCTGAGCCAGGCGAATACGTCAGCCTGTCGATCCGTGACACGGGCTTCGGCATGAGCGAAGAGATCGTCGGCAAGGTCTTCGAGCCGTTCTTCACAACCAAGGACATCGGCAAAGGCTCGGGCCTGGGCCTGGCCCAGGTGTTCGGCTTCGCCAAGCAATCGGGCGGCGGTGTGCGCATCGTCACCGCGCCGGACCAGGGCACCGAAGTGACGGTCTACCTGCCGGCGGTCAAGCAGCCGCTGGCCATCCATGTGAGCGGCCCAGCGGCGGCCATGGCCTCGAGCACCATCGGCAGCGATCGTACGGTCTTGCTGGTGGACGATGACGACCGAGTGCGCGAGCTGATCGGCGAAATGCTTCACCAGTACGGCTATCGGGTACGCCAGGCCACGGGCGGAGAACACGCACTGACCCTGCTGGACGACGAGATCGATGTCCTGCTCACCGATTTCGCCATGCCCGAATTCAATGGGGCTCAGCTGGCGCAGGCGGCACGTGAGCGCTATGCCCACCTGCCCGTGCTTTTCCTGACCGGGTACGCCGACCTCGAGGGGTTGCAACTGCCTGGGAGCCTGGTGGTGCAAAAGCCCGTGCAACCCAACACCCTGACCAAGGCGCTTGGCGAACTGCTCGGAACGCACGGCAACTGAACCTGCGCCATCTCGGCGGCGCAGGTCATGACGCCAGGCAGGCGTGCCGCTGCGGCAGCCGCCCGTGGCAAAACGCTGAATGACGCGCACGAAAATACGCCTCGATACGCCTTCACGTACGAAACGGAAAATTCTAGCTGGAATAAAAATGGCAGGGGCGGCTGGATTCGAACCAACGCATGGCAGGATCAAAACCTGCTGCCTTACCGCTTGGCGACGCCCCTGTATCCACCGACAACCGAGGTGTAACTGGCTGTGCGGGAATGAGCGGCAATGTACCAAGGAAATAGGACGTTGAAAACCCCCCAGGCGAAAAAAATCTCTTAAAACAGCGGCTTAGTTGGCCGCCAGTGCGTATGCGCACCTGACTGGAAGGCAAAACCTCACATCTCCAGGCTCTTGTTCACACCCTGCGCCCTCGGCACACCTGCCGCGCCACAGGAGCGGCCGCCGTTCGTCGCCTCAGGTTGCAAGTGCGCTCAACTCGTTCCAGGCAACCCGCTCAAACGGATAATCCAGCCATCTTCACAAGGAACACTCCCATGCCAGTTTCACACGATCTGTACCAAGACTTGCACTACCCTCGCGAGATCGTGCAGCAACGCCGTCAGACAGACAAGGAACTGGATCGCCTGCTCGACGATTACACCGATATCGACAACCAGGTGCTGGCCGCGGAGGCGATTTCGGCTGGCAACTACGAAGACGATGACCTGCGTCGGCTGAAGGAACGTCGCCTGAGCGTCAAGTACCTGATCGAGCGTCAGCTGGAACGCAAGGCCTGAGCCTGTTCAACGACCCAGCCGACCCAGCGTCGCGGCATCTGGCGCACCGTCGAAAAACTGCATCAGAGCCAGTTGCCACAGTGTTTCGCTCGGGTCGGCCTTGTTGAACAAGGTCAGGCAAGAGCGCAGTTTCAGGTCGTCGGGCGTACCGAGCATCTGCCTGGCGCTTTTGTCGGTATGCTGCATCAACGCCATGACGCAGCGTTTGAGGCGCGGACCGAGCACCTCATGCGCCAGATAGGCACGTGCTTCATCGACACCGGAAATCGCGTAGCGCGCAGCCATCTCGCTGCGACCCAAACCTTGCAGCTGAGGGAAAACGAACCACATCCAGTGGCTGCGTTTATGGCCTGCCTGCAATTCTTCGAAGGCGCGTGCGTACACAGGCTGCTGGGCCTCGATGAAACGACTCAGGTGATAAGGATCGGACATGGGTCGACTCCTCGTGGCTTTGGAGGTCCAGCCTACGCCAGTTGCGGTACGCACGCGACCCCTGGCGTCATGCCACGTTTGCCCTGCCCGCCCCTTTGGGAACGAATGCCGCTATCATCGCCTGCTTCTTCGCAACGAATGGCATGTGATTGGCGATGCACACCCTCGACGACCTGAAGGCTGGGCGCCTGCAAGGCCTGACCCGTCTGGACCTGAACCAGGACCTGGATGAATTCCCACCCGAGATCTTCAGCCTGGCCGACAGCCTGGAGATCCTGAACCTCTCGGGTAACCGGCTTAGCCGCCTGCCGCACGACCTGTATCGCCTGCGCCACCTGAAAGTGCTGTTCTGCTCGGACAACCGGTTCACCGACATGCCCGTGGCCATCGGTCAGTGCCAGCGGCTCGAGACCGTCGGCTTTCGCAACAACCAGATCGAGCGCATCGAGGGCTGCGCCTTGCCACCGGCCCTGCGCGCCCTGATCCTGACCGAAAACCGCCTCGAAACGTTGCCCGACACGCTAGGCGACTGCGTGCACTTGCAAAAGCTCATGCTGTCGGGCAACCGGCTTGCGCACCTGCCGGAGGCCTTGTCACGCTGCCACCGCCTGGAGCTGCTGCGCCTGGCCAGCAACCGCCTGACCGCCCTGCCCCATTGGGTGCTGGACTTGCCCAGGCTGGCCTGGCTGGCGTTCTCGGGCAACCCTTGCGAGGCCGAACCGCAGACAGACCTTCGCGCCTGCCGATCGATCCGCTGGGACCGCGTGACCTTGCAGGACGTCCTGGGTCAGGGCGCCTCGGGGATCATCCATCGCGCCCGCCTCGACGATGAACCGACCGACGTTGCCGTGAAGCTGTTCAAGGGCGCACTGACCAGCGACGGGGCGCCCCTGGCCGAAGTGCGCGCTTGCCTGGCCGCCGGGCAGCATCCGGGCCTGACCGGTCTGCTCGGTCGTATCGACGATCACCCGACAGGCCTGCCCGCACTGGTCATGCGGCTGATCGACCCCACCTGGTTCAACCTGGCAGGACCGCCCAGCCTGGACAGTTGCACCCGCGATCGCTACCCCGATCGCCTGCCCTGGCGCCTGCCGGCCCTGCGTCGCCTGTTGCGCACCGTTGCCCTGGCAGGCGCGCACCTGCATGCCTGTGGTCTTACCCACGGCGACCTCTACGCGCACAACGTGCTGTGCAATGACGAAGGCGAGGGCCTGCTGGGTGACTTCGGCGCTGCCGCCTTCTCGCCCCGTGCGCTGGCCAGCGGGCTGGAACGCATCGAGGTCCGTGCCTTCGGCCTGCTGCTCGACGAATTGCTCGAGCGCGCCGAGGATGAAGCGTGCGACCTGCGCCAGCTGGCCCAGGACTGTCAGCAGCCAGCCGTCAGCTCGCGCCCCACCTTCGAACAGGTGGCCGCACGCCTGTGACACAACAGGCAGGCCGCTGCGTGACCTTCAGTCGTTTTTCCTACAGCCGAGTTTCAGCATGGACATCGATCAAGCCCGGACCTTCCTCGAAATCGCACGGTGCGGCAGCCTGGTGGCCACTGCCGATCGCCTGTGCGTGTCGCAGACCGCCATCAGCGCACGGGTCCAGCGCCTGGAACAGCAACTGGACTGCCAGCTGTTCGTGCGCGGCCGTGGCGGCGCGCGCCTGACGCCCAACGGCGAAGCCTTCCTGAGTTATGCCAACCAACTGGTCCAGACCTGGGAGGCCGCCCGCCGGGACCTGCCACGCACCCAGGACCGCCAACCGGTCCTGCGCATCGGCGGCGAGGTCAGCCTGGGCACACCACTGATGCTCGAATGGGTGTGCGCGGTACGTCGGGCACTGCCTGGGCATGCGGTCCGCAGTGAGCTCAGCGAGGGCGAATCGTTGCTGCGCAAGGTCGAGATGGGGCTGCTCGATGCGGTGCTCGTGTACCAGCCCAGCTATGCACCGGGCTTGCAGGTGGAGCAACTGATGGAAGAAAAGCTGGTGCGCATCCAACGCAAGGGGTGCACCGAGCCCTATGTCTACGTGGACTGGGGTGAGGCGTTTCGGCGTCAGCACGATGCGGCGCTGCCCGATTGTGCACGGGCGAGCGTGGGTTTCAACCTGGGCCCGCTGGCCTTGCAGTTCATCCTCGACCAGGGCGGCAGCGGCTACTTTCGCACGCGTGTCGTACAGGCCTACCTGGACAGCGGGGTGTTCGAGCGCGTTGCGCAGGCACCGGAGTTCACTTACCCGACCTTTCTCATCCATGCCCGTGAACGGGACAGCGAGGCCTTGCAACGCGCCCTGGACATTCTGCGGCGCCAAGTGGCCGAGGACGCCAGCGACTGGTCACAGCGCTGGGATCCGCTCGTCTGAAGCACGCGCCGATGCGCTGAGCAGACGCCGCTCGAGCCCGGCGATCAGGTCGGTCTGGGTCACCACACCGACCAGCGTGTCGCCGTCGAGCACCGGCAGGCAGTGCAGGCCCTGCTCGCACAGCAGTGGCAACAGGCGCGACAACGGATGATCCACGCTGACGCTGACGACCCGGCGGCTCATGATGTGCTCCAGACGCACCGAGCGGCGACCCAGCAGGCCTCGCCAGGTGAAACGACCCTGAGCCATGGCCGGCCCGACCAGATCGGTGAGGCTGACGATCCCCACCAGACGGCCTTGATCGAGCACCGGCAACGTGTGCAGCCGATGGCTCGACAACAAACGCCAGGCTTGCGCGAGCTTGGTTTTGGGTGTCGCGACCTGAATGTCGCGGGACATCACCGAGGCGGCCGTCAGACCGCTGAGGCTGCGTTGCAACGCATGCTGCTCGGTGGCCAGGATGATTCGCTCCAGCTCATCGCGGGTGACGTCGACGAACGCATCGAGCTCGTCCAGGGCCTGGTCCAGGTCCTGTGCGTTGACCCCGACGCGCTCGGTCGGCAGCGGATCGTGGGTGTGGTGCAGGTCTTTACGTGGCGCCACGGCCGCAGGGTAGCGCACGCCGGTGAGGCGGTTGTAGACGACGGCCACTACCACCAGGATCACGACGTTGAGCAGGACCGGCTCGAGCACATGATCCCCCAGCCTCACCAGTCCGGGATCGGCCAGCACCAGGCTGGCCGCCACGCCGCCGCCCGGCGGATGCAGACAGCGCAATACGCACATCACCAAGATCGACACACCCAGTGCGGCAGCCGCGACCCACAGCGCATCGCCCCACAGATGCCGCATCGCCAGACCGACGATGCCGGCCAGCGCATAACTGCCGATGACGGGCCAGGGTTGGGCCAAGGGGCCGGAGTGAACCGCAAAGACCAGGACCGCCGAAGCCGCCAAGGGGCCAAGCAGGTGCAAGGCAATGGAGGGCCCGAAAGCCAGGCTGCATAACCAACCGGCCACGAACAGCCCCAGCATGGCGCCGAGGCCAGCGCGCAGCCATTCACGTGGCGAAGTATTCAAGGGGCGCGGCAGCCGCCGCTGCCACCCGGTGCGGGAAGTACTGGAAGACATTGAAGAGGACGTACCTGACGAGCTACCTGTTTGATCAAAACGTGCCGAATGCTGCACCCGGCACGGCGGATCATTGTGAACAGGGCGTCAGGCACTGACCACCTCAAAAAACTGCGCTTGATGTGCAATTTTCTTGCAGCGAAGCCGTGCGTTCGTCCCGAGCCCTGCAGTGACGGACCGTACGCTATCGCGGGCAAGCCCGCTCCCACAAGCTGCTTGCGCAGCCATGCCTAGACCGACGGCTACAGAGGTCTGGGTGGGAGCTGGCTTGCCAGCGATAGGGCCTTGTCAGGCGCCGCCTGCGTCGCAGGTAAGCCCACACATCGGCCCATGCGGTCGGGCATGTACGGAGTAGAAAAGACAGCTGCTCCCACATTTTTTTGTTGCGTCGCTGATCTGCCAGCCCGGCGCAATCTCCTGTGGAAGCTGGCTTGCCAGCGATAGCGTCTGTGCAGCGACACGTCATGTCCTCTGCCCGAGCGCGCCTAGCGCCTGGGCAAGTGTACGTCCACCCGCAAGCCACCTTGTGGACTTTCCTGCAAGGTCAGCTGCCCGCCCCAGGCCTCGACGATGTCCCGCACGATGCCCAGCCCCAGCCCGTGACCATCGACCTGCTCGTCCAGGCGCGACCCACGCTCCAGGACACTCTGGCGTGCGCCTTCGGGAATGCCGGGGCCATCGTCGTCGACCCACACCCGGTAGCCTTCGGCCGTCTGTGCAATGGCGAGCCGCACCTCGCTGTCCGCCCACTTGCAGGCGTTGTCCAGCAGGTTGCCCAGCAGCTCGAGCAGATCCTCGCGGTCCCAGGGCAGCAGCAGACCCGGCGGGACCTCGCTGCGCAGGGCCAGCCCCTCGCCATGGATCATGCCCAACGTCGCCAGCAGCCCTGGCAACTCCGCGTCACAATCGAACTGCGCGCCCGGCAAGGCATCGCCGGCCAGGCGTGCGCGGTTGAGTTCACGGGCCAGGCGCTGCTGGATCTGCTCGAGCTGCGCCTGCAGTTGCGCGCGCACTTCGGGCTGATCCTTGAGCCGCTCACTGCTCGCCAGGCTGAGCAGCACCGCCAGTGGCGTCTTCAAGGCATGGCCCAGGTTGCCCAAGGCATTGCGCGACCGTCGCAGGCTGTCTTCGGTATGGGCCAGCAAATGGTTGATCTGCGCGACCAGGGGCTCCAGCTCGCTGGGCACCTGCTCGTCCAACTGCGAACGTCGCCCTTGCTGCAGTTGCGCGATCTGCCGACGGGCCCGCTCCAACGGCCGCAGCGAGCGGGTCACGGTCACGCGCTGCAGCACCAGAATCAGCAGCAGCGCCACCAACCCCAGGCCCAGGCCGATCTGCTCGAGACGCCTGAAGCCATCGCGTACCGGCGAATAATCCTGCGCCACGCTGATCGAGATGTCCTGCCCCAGGCGCCGGTAGTCCGCGCGCAGCACCAGCAATTGCTGACCTTCCGGCGCCAGCTGATGGCCGCTTTCCAGACCCGGCCGAGACGGCTTGGGCATTTCCAGGTCCCAGAGCGAACGCGAACGCCAACTGCCGTGCTCGAAGTCGATCCGAAAGTAATAGCCCGACAGGGGGCGCTGGTAGGCCGCCGACACACGACGCTCATCCAGTTGCGGGCCATTGGGGCCACGCACCAGGGCCACCAGCAGGTTCTCGCTCTCCTTGCGCAGCCCCGACTCCAGATAGCGCTGCAGGCCGACTTCGAACAGCCACAGCCCCAGCTGCGCGAATCCCAACCCCACCACCACCAGCACCGCGACCAGCCCGAGGCTCAGGCGCCCCTGGATCGACTTCATCCGCCATACCCGGCATAACGGTAGCCTTGGCCACGGTGGGTCTCGATCACGCTGCGGCCCAGCTTGCGGCGCAGATGATTGACGTGCACCTCGAGCACGTTCGAGTCGCGCTCGGTCTCACCGTCGTAGAGGTGCTCGGCCAGGTGACCCTTGGACAGAATCTGCTGCGGATGCAGCATGAAATACCGCAACAGCCGGAACTCGGCAGCGGTCAGCTGGACATCGAGCCCGTCACGGGTCACGCACTGGCGCGCCTCGTCCAGGTGCAGCCCGGCTGCCTCCAGGCGTGGCTGGTTGGCCAACCCACGCGCACGACGCACCAGGGCCTGAATGCGCAGCTGCAGCTCCTCGGGATGAAAAGGCTTGCTCAGGTAGTCGTCGGCACCGGCCTTGAGCCCCTCGATGCGCTCGGCCCAGGACCCTCGCGCGGTGAGGATCAGCACGGGCGCCAGCAGGCCGCCGGCTCGCCATTGGGCCAGCACCTCGAGCCCAGGCAGGCCCGGCAGCCCCAGGTCCAGGATGATCAGGTCATAGGGTTCGCTCTGGCCCTGGTAGACCGCATCACGGCCATCGGCCAGCCAGTCGACCGCGTAGCCCTGGCGTTGCAGGCTCGCGGTCAGTTCATCGGCAAGCGGGACATTGTCCTCCACCAGCAACAAGCGCATTCAGTCGTCTTCCTCGTCTTTGAGCAACGCGCCGGTACTGGCATCGAGCTTGATCTCGCGGACCACACCCTCGGGGGTGAGCATCTCCACCTCGTACTCGTAGCGCCCGTGTTCTTTTTCCAGCTCGGCTTCGAGCAGACGTGATCCCGGATGGCGCGCCAGAGCTGCCTCCAGCAGCTTCTCCAGCGGCAGGATGACGCCCTCGCGCCGCAGTTCGAGGGCTTCATCCTGGTCCAGGTCGCGGGCCACCGCCAGCGAGCAGCAAGCCGACAGCGCCAGCACCAGGCAGCGCGCCGTCAGCGACAGATCGTTCATCAGCTGTCCCGTTCGTCCTTGAGGATCTCACCGGTACGGGCATCCAGGTCGACGTCCCACTCCACGCCCTGGGCGTCGCGCAGTTCGACCTTGTAGATGTAGCGGCCGTATTCGTTTTCCAGCTCCGAATCGGTGGCCGTCGAGCCGGCATGCTTGGCGATCGCTGCCGCCTTGAGTTCGTCGAGCGATTTGATGGTCTTGCCATTGACCAGCTTGACCACTTCATCGGGCTGGACGTCCTTGGCCAGGGCCACGTTGGCCCCCAGGGCGAGCGTGGCGGCGGTCAGCAGGGCAGTCAATGTTTTCATGGGTCTCTCCTTCGAGGTCTTCGTGCTGGGTACGGGCTCAAGCGTAGGGCTTGCGGCTTAACTCAACCTGAAGCGACCGGCGGCATGATAGCGCAGCCATCGACGCCCGGCTTCCCTATAATGGCCGACCCGTTTCACGCGAGCCCTGCCATGAGCGCCATCCATGTCCCCTACCCTGCCCTGACGTTCAAAGCCGGCCAGCGGGCCCTTGCGCACATTCGCGAGCAGGGCCTGCGGGCGATCGACGTCGGAATCGTACCGGGCGCTGCCGGCGGGCCCAAACCGCTCGGTATCCAGGGACTGGACCTGGCGCTGTTCGGCCACTGGCTGCCGTCGGCCCCACGGCCACGCGCCCTGATCGGTGCCTCGATCGGCGCCTGGCGCTTCGCCAGTGCCTGCCTTGCCGATCCGATCGAAGGGCTGCGTCGGCTGGCCACGCTGTACACCGAGCTGGATTTCGCCAAGGGCGCCACCCTCGCCGACGTCAGCCGACGCTGTGAAGGCATGCTCGAGGCGCTGTTGCAGGAAGGCGACGCACACATTCTGGACAATGCCCACTACCGCCTGAACGTGCTGGTGGTCAAAAGCCGGGGCCTGCTGGCCGATGACCACCGCGGCCGGCTCGGCCTGGGCCTGTCCTCGGTGCTGGCGGACAACGTGCTGGGTCGCCCGCGCCTGGCGCGGCATTTCGAGCGCCTGGTGCTGCACGACAGCCGAACCGCGCCACCGCTGGACAGCCTGGATGATTTTCCTTCTCGCTGCGTGCCATTGAGTGCGGCCAACCTGCGCCAGGCGCTGCTGGCCTCGGGGTCGATCCCGATGGTCATGCAGGGCGTGCGCGACCTGCCAGGGGCCGGCAGCGGGACCTACCGCGACGGCGGGCTGCTCGACTACCACCTGGACCTGCCGTACCAAGGCGACGATCTGGTGCTGTATCCCCACTTCACCGACAAGATCATCCCTGGCTGGTTCGACAAGGGGCTACCATGGCGCAGGGGCGATGCCTGGCGACTGCGCAATGTCCTGCTGATGACGCCTTCGCCGCAGTACCTGGCCCGCCTGCCCTTCGGCAAATTGCCGGACCGAGGCGATTTCAAGCGCTTTCTGGGTGATGCGGCGAGCCGCAAGCGCTACTGGTACACCGCCATCGACGAAAGCCGACGACTGGGTGACGAGCTGCTGGAGCTCATCGCCACCGGGCGGCTCAAGGACCGGCTGCGCCCCTTGTAGCCGTCATGCTGGTAGACTGCACGCCCGTATGGGTTCTACAGAGTCTACGAGTTTGGAAATCTTCAAGGAATTCACGTTCGAATCAGCCCACCGCCTGCCCAACGTGCCGGCGGGGCACAAATGCGGTCGTCTGCATGGTCATTCGTTCAAGGTCGCCCTGCACCTGACCGGCCCGGTCGACCCCCACACCGGCTGGATCCGCGACTTCTCCGAGATCAAGGCGGTGTTCAAGCCGATCTACGAGCAGCTGGACCACAACTACCTCAATGACATCCCTGGCCTGGAGAATCCGACCAGCGAAGTCATCGCGCACTGGATCTGGAATCAGGTCAAGCCGCTGCTGCCGGAGCTGTCCAAGGTCCGGATCCACGAAACCTGCACCAGCGGCTGCGAATACACGGGCGACTGAGGCGCCCTGCCTCACGCGTCGGCGGCGTTCGCTCGAGGATGGGGGTGGGGAGGCACGCCCTTGTGGACGACCTGGATCGCCAGGCGTCCTCGGTGCCCTGTGCGGTCATTGAGATACGCACGACCCTGTTCGATCAGGCGCCGGACGATCCGGCCCGTCGGACCATACAGCTCCAGCCCCGTGCGAATGTCACCCTCCTTTAGTGTATCGGGCTCTAGCCCTCCGAGCGTCCATAGCGGCGTGACCTTGCCCTTGCGGTAGCGAAACAGCAGGCCACGGCTGTCCGCGGGCGGGTCGGTGGGCAGGCACACGTAGATGCCGGGCAAGGGGTCCGGCATCACCATCTCCACGGTAGGCGGCGTGCTCAGGGGCGAACGGCCTGCTGGCGTATCGGTGGGGTACATGCCCAGGTAGCCATTTCGACTCACGTCCAGCACGTACTCGAGTTCGGGCCAGCGGCCGACGTTGATGCCTGCGTAGGCCGGCCGTATCTCGTAGGCATACAGATCGCCGATGCGGTAGACGCCGAACCAGAAGTACTCGCAATAGATGCGCTGCCGCGGCCCGGTCAGCGGCAGCGTGTCGCGCAGGAAGGACTGGATCTCTTCGGGGCTGTAGTCGCGCCCAGACATCAGCCAGCCGTCGTCGCCGTTCCAGTCGTTGAACTC
Source organism: Pseudomonas monteilii (assembly GCA_001534745.1). Classification (NCBI taxonomy): domain Bacteria; kingdom Pseudomonadati; phylum Pseudomonadota; class Gammaproteobacteria; order Pseudomonadales; family Pseudomonadaceae; genus Pseudomonas; species Pseudomonas alabamensis. Next base: position 1,466,595 of record CP013997.1, on the reverse strand, counting down.
GACCCAGAGCGGCTTGACCCGCTCTCCACGCGACGTGAGCAGTTCGCGATCACTGAGGGGCTCCTCGCCGCACTGCCAGTAGCACTTGGCATTGAACGACAGCAGGGGTTGGAAGATGTATTCGCTCATGGGCAGGGTCTCGTTCATTGAAGAACGGTGACTCTAGGGGCGCCCTGCGCGTGGATGCAGGGGGAAACACCCTAAGGCGAATCGTTGCGCAGGAACAGAGGCGCGATGTAGCGCTCGTAGTGCGCTTCGGACAGCAGGAAGAACTCGCGGTCGATGGCATCGCGCAACTGGGGCAGTTCCCAGTCGCGGAACTCCGGCAGCAACGCCATGCCGTAGGCCTCCAGATCGCGGATCATCCGTGCGCCACGGGCGATCAGCTGGTAAGCCCAGCAATACTCGGACTGGTGCGCGACGAAACGGATCGAGCGCTGTTCGAGCTGCTGACGCAGGCGCTCGCGATCGAACACCTCGAGCTTGGCCATCATCACCTGCACCAGCAGCGCCTCCAGGCGCAGCCAGACGGCCCGTTTGGCGTCGTCGTCGTAGCCGTTCCAGTGAATGACTTCATGGTGGAAGCGCTTGCAGCCACGGCACACGAGGTCCCCGTAGACAGTGGAGCACAGGCCCACGCAGGGGGTCTTGATGGATTGATTGGACATCGGAAGACAACGGCTTGAGAACGGGACACCGGCCCATGTTAGCCCTTTGTCTAACGGGGGTCACGGGGTAAAGTCGAACACCGTGCCTTACCTTGTGGCGCTTTTTGCCGTAGAATCCATTCGCCTTTTCCAGGCACCAATGTCCGTTGGAAGCTGTTTTCAAAGCGTCACGAGCACAGTCATCCGGCAGAACGGCGTTGGCCCGGTCACGCGCCTCAGGCGTGCCCAGGGCCAGCCCTCATCAGCTCCCCCGTTCTGCAGGCGTAAAACTTTGAAAACAGCTTCCGCGAGGATGTCCTGCCGCTTTGGCTGCACGGCCCAGAAGGCCGTCTTGCGCAGAGCGTCGGACACCCCGGATGAGCGTCCCGGCCCCCTAGATGGGACCACTGATGAGGGAAATAACTGTGCTTGAAGCCTACCGCAAACATACCGAAGAGCGTGCCGCCCTGGGTATCGTGCCCCAGCCGCTGAACGCCGAACAGACCGCAGGCCTGGTCGAACTGCTGAAGAACCCGCCTGCTGGCGAAGAAGCCTTCCTCGTCGACTTGATCACCCACCGCGTCCCGCCAGGGGTCGACGAAGCCGCCTACGTCAAGGCCGCCTACCTGTCCGCCGTGGTCAAGGGCGAGGCCGCCTCGCCGCTGATCGATCGCAAACGCGCCACCGAGCTGCTGGGCACCATGCAGGGCGGCTACAACATCGCCACGCTGGTCGAGCTGCTGGATGACGCCGAACTGGGCGCCGTCGCGGCCGAACAGCTCAAGCACACCCTGCTGATGTTCGACGCCTTCCACGACGTCGCCGAAAAAGCCAAGGCGGGCAATGCCCACGCCAAGGCCGTGCTGGAATCCTGGGCCGCGGGCGAGTGGTTCACCAAGCGTCCGGCCATCGCCGACAAGTACACCCTGACCGTGTTCAAGGTGCCTGGCGAGACCAACACCGACGACCTGTCGCCGGCCCCGGATGCCTGGTCGCGTCCCGACATCCCGCTGCACGCGCTGGCCATGCTGAAGATGGCCCGCGACGGTATCGAGCCGCAGCAGCCAGGTTCGGTCGGCCCGCTCGAGCAGATCGAAGCGGTCCGCGCCAAGGGCTTCCCGGTCGCCTACGTCGGTGACGTGGTCGGTACCGGTTCCTCGCGCAAGTCCGCCACCAACTCGGTGCTGTGGTTCTTCGGCGACGACATCCCGTACGTCCCGAACAAGCGCGCCGGCGGCTTCTGCTTCGGCACCAAGATCGCCCCGATCTTCTACAACACCATGGAAGACGCCGGCGCCCTGCCGATCGAGTTCGACTGCACCGACCTGAACATGGGCGACGTGATCGACGTCTACCCGTACAAGGGCGAAGTCCGTCGTCACGACAGCGACGAACTGGTCACCACCTTCACCCTCAAGACCGAAGTGCTGCTCGACGAAGTCCGCGCAGGCGGCCGTATCCCGCTGATCGTCGGCCGCGGCCTGACCGACAAGGCTCGCGCCGAGCTGGGCCTGGGCGCCACCGACCTGTTCAAGCTGCCGGAAGCACCGGTCGACACCGGCAAGGGCTATACCCTGGCGCAGAAGATGGTCGGCCGTGCCTGCGGTCTGCCAGACGGCCAGGGCGTACGTCCGGGCACCTACTGCGAACCGAAGATGACCACCGTCGGTTCCCAGGACACCACCGGCCCGATGACCCGCGACGAGCTGAAGGACCTGGCCTGCCTGGGCTTCTCCGCCGATCTGGTCATGCAGTCGTTCTGCCACACCGCGGCCTACCCCAAGCCGATCGACGTCACCACCCACCACACCCTGCCGGACTTCATCCGCACCCGTGGCGGCGTGTCGCTGCGTCCGGGCGACGGCATCATCCACAGCTGGCTGAACCGCATGCTGATGCCCGACACCGTCGGCACCGGCGGCGACTCGCACACCCGCTTCCCGATCGGCATCTCCTTCCCGGCCGGTTCCGGCCTAGTGGCCTTCGCTGCCGCGACCGGCGTCATGCCACTGGACATGCCCGAGTCGGTCCTGGTGCGCTTCAAGGGCAAGCTGCAGCCAGGCATCACCCTGCGTGACCTGGTCCATGCGATCCCTTACTACGCCATCCAGCAGGGCCTGCTGACCGTCGAGAAGAAGGGCAAGAAGAACGCCTTCTCAGGCCGCATCCTGGAAATCGAAGGCCTGGATGAGCTGACCGTCGAGCAGGCGTTCGAGCTGTCCGACGCCTCGGCCGAGCGTTCTGCCGCCGGCTGCACCATCAAGCTGCCGGAAAAGGCCATCGCCGAATACCTGCAGTCCAACATCACCCTGCTGCGCTGGATGATCAGCGAAGGCTACGGCGACCCACGTACCCTGGAGCGTCGTGCCCAGGCCATGGAAGCCTGGCTGGCCAACCCGGAACTGCTGTCGGCCGATGCCGATGCCGAGTACGCCGAGATCATCGAGATCGACCTGGCCGACGTCAAGGAGCCGGTGCTCTGCGCACCGAACGACCCGGACGACGCGCGCCTGCTGTCCTCGGTACAAGGCGAGAAGATCGATGAGGTGTTCATCGGTTCGTGCATGACCAACATCGGTCACTTCCGCGCCGCCGGCAAGCTGCTGGAAAAGGTCAAGGGCGGCATTCCGACGCGCCTGTGGCTGGCCCCGCCGACCAAGATGGACGCCCACCAGCTGACCGAAGAAGGCTACTACGGCATCTACGGCAAGGCCGGTGCACGCATGGAGATGCCAGGCTGCTCGCTGTGCATGGGTAACCAGGCACGGGTCCAGACCGGCGCCACCGTGGTGTCCACCTCGACGCGCAACTTCCCCAACCGCCTGGGCGATGCCACCAACGTCTACCTGGCCTCGGCCGAGCTGGCGGCGGTCGCGTCGATCACCGGTAAGCTGCCGACCGTCGAGGAGTACATGACGTACGCCAAGGACATCGACAGCATGGCGGCCGACGTCTACCGTTACCTGAGCTTCGACCAGATCGCCGAGTTCCGCGAGGCGGCAGCCAACGCCATGATTCCGGTGGTTCAGGCTTGAGATGAGCTGCAAGCGGTGAGCTGCAAGCGGTGAGCTGCAAGCGGTGAGCTGCAAGCGGTAAGCTACAAGCGGTAAGCTACAAGCGGTAAGCTACAAGCGGTAAGAAAAAGCCCCGGCACATGCCGGGGCTTTTTTGTTGCCTGGATGAAGGGATCAAGGGTGTTGCAGGCAGTCGGGCGGCACGCGTATCCAGCCTTCCATCAGGGTGCGCGCGCTGCGGCTCATGGTGACCTGGGTCACGGTCCACGCCCCCTGGTCCTGACGCACCTCGGCGCCGACGCGCAAGGTGCCCGAGGGGTGGCCGAAGCGCACGGCCGCGTGCGCCTGCCCGCCCGCCGCGCGGCTGACCAACGTACCCGGAATCGCCGCCGCCGTGCCGATGGCGACGGCAGCCGTTCCCATCATGGCGTGGTGCAGCTTGCCCATGGACAGGGCCCGGACCAGAAGATCGATGTCGTCAGCCTGGACCTGCTTGCCGCTGGAAGCGGCATAGGCGGCGGGAGATGCGACGAAGGCCAGCTTGGGTGTGTGCTGGCGGCCTGCCGCCTCTTCGACGTGAGCGATCAGGCCCATGCGCACGGCGCCATGGGCACGAATGGTTTCCAGACGCGCCAGGGCCTGGGCGTCGTTGTTGATCGCCGCCTGCAACTCCGTGCCCTGGTAGCCCAGGGCGGCAGCCTCGATGAAGATCGTCGGGATGCCGGCGTTGATCAGGGTCGCCTCGAAGGTGCCCACCCCCGGCACCACCAATTCATCGACCACCTGCCCGGTGGGGAACATCGCACCGCCGCCCTCGCCGTCCTCGGCGGCCGGATCGACGAAGGCCAGTTGCACCTCGGCGGCCGGGAACGTCACGCCATCAAGCTCGAAATCACCTGTCTCCTGCACCTGCCCTTCACACATCGGCACCCGGGCGACGATGGTCTTGCCGATGTTGGCCTGCCAGATGCGCACGGTCGCCCAGCCATCACGGGGCAAGCGCTGGGCATCGATCAGGCCCGAGGCGATGGCGAAGGACCCGACCGCCGCCGACAGGTTGCCGCAGTTGCCGCTCCAGTCGACGAACGCGGTGTCGATCGACACCTGGCCGAACAGGTAATCCACGTCGTGCCCGGGGCGTTCGCTCGGTGACAGGATGACCGCCTTGCTGGTGCTGGACGTCGCCCCGCCCATGCCATCGGTCTGCTTGCCATAAGGGTCGGGGCTGCCCAGCACGCGCAGCAGCAGTGCGTCGCGGACCGGCCCCGGTCGCTGCGCGGCTTCGGGCAAGTCCTGAAGGCGAAAGAACACCCCCTTGCTGGTTCCGCCACGCAGGTAGCTGGCGGGGATCTTGAGTTGCGGCGCGTGCATCGAATGCCTCCTGTACGGATCGCCGTGGCGCAGGCCGCGGCGAGAAAGTGGATCAGGCGCGAGCCTCGAGAAAATCCTGGGCGAAGCGTTGCAGCACGCCCCCGGCTTCGTAGATCGAGACTTCCTCGGCGGTGTCCAGACGACAGAGCACCGGCACCTGCAGCGAGGTACCGTCGCGCCGCGTGATCACCAGCGTCAGCCGCGCTCCGGGCGTACGCTCGCCGAGCACATCGAAGGTCTCGCTGCCCTCGATGCCCAGGGTCTTGCGGTCGGTACCCGGCTGGAACTCCAGCGGCAGCACGCCCATGCCCACCAGGTTGGTCCGGTGAATCCGCTCGAAGCCTTCGGCGACGATCACTTCCACCCCGGCCAGGCGCACCCCCTTGGCGGCCCAGTCCCGGGAAGACCCCTGCCCATAGTCGGCACCGGCGATGATGATCAGCGGCTGGCGCCGCTGCATGTAGGTCTCGATGGCCTCCCACATGCGCATCACCTGCCCTTCCGGCTCGAGGCGCGCGAGCGAGCCCTGGCGCACGCTGCCGTCGGCGTTGCGAACCATCTCGTTGAACAGCTTGGGGTTGGCGAAGGTGGCGCGTTGGGCCGTGAGGTGGTCGCCGCGGTGGGTGGCGTAGGAGTTGAAGTCTTCTTCGGGAACGCCCATGCGCGTCAGGTATTCGCCCGCTGCGCTGTCGGCCATGATGGCATTGGACGGCGACAGGTGATCGGTGGTGATGTTGTCCGGCAGCACCGCCAGGGCACGCAGGCCGCGCAACGTGCGCGCCCCGGCCAGGGCGCCTTCCCAGTAGGGCGGCCGACGAATGTAGGTGCTCATCGGCCGCCAGTCGTAGAGCGGCGCCACGGCCGGGCCGCTGAACGACTCGACGGCGAACATGGGAATGTAGACCTGGCGGAACTGCTCGGGCTTGACGGCCGCCCGCACCACCGCGTCGATCTCGGCATCGCTGGGCCAGAGGTCCTTCAAGCGGATCGGCTGACCGTCGACCACGCCCAGCACGTCCTTCTCGATGTCGAAACGGATGGTACCGGCGATCGCATAGGCCACCACCAAGGGCGGCGAGGCGAGAAACGCCTGGCGTGCATAGGGGTGGATGCGCCCGTCGAAGTTGCGGTTGCCCGACAGCACGGCCGTGGCGTACAGGTCGCGGTCGATGATCTCCTGCTGGATCGCCGGATCGAGCGCACCGGACATACCGTTGCAGGTGGTGCAGGCGAAGGCGACGATACCGAAGCCCAGGCGTTCGAGTTCCTGCTCCAGACCGGCTTCTCGCAGGTACAGCTGGACGGCCTTGGAACCGGGCGCCAGCGAGGATTTGACCCAGGGCTTGCGGATCAGCCCCAGGCGGTTGGCATTGCGCGCCAGCAGCCCGGCCGCGATGACGTTACGCGGGTTGCTGGTGTTGGTGCAACTGGTGATGGCGGCGATGATCACCGCGCCATCGGGCATCTGGCCTGGCTGCTCGGTCCAGGCGCCAGCGATGCCCTTGGCGGCCAGGTCGCGGGTGGCCACGCGGGCATGGGGGTTGGACGGGCCGGCCAGGTTGCGCTCGACGCTGCCCAGGTCGAAACGCAAGGTGCGCTCGTACACCACGTCTTGCAAGGTGTCGGCCCACAGGCCGGCGACCTTGGCATAGGTTTCCACCAGCGCCACCTGTGCGTCCTCGCGGCCGGTCAGGCGCAGGTAGTCCAGGGTCTGCGGGTCGATGGCGAACATCGCCGCCGTGGCGCCGTACTCGGGGGCCATGTTGGAAATGGTCGCCCGGTCGCCCAGGGTCAGGGCCCGCGCGCCCTCCCCGTGGAACTCCAGATAGGCACCGACCACTTTCTGCTGGCGCAGGAACTCGGTGAGCGCCAGCACCAGGTCGGTGGCGGTCATGCCTTCGGCCAGGCGCCCGCTCAGCTCGACCCCGATGATGTCCGGCAGGCGCATCCAGGAAGCCCGCCCGAGCATGACGTTTTCGGCCTCCAGCCCGCCGACACCGATGGCGATCACGCCCAGGGCATCCACGTGGGGCGTGTGGCTGTCGGTGCCCACGCAAGTGTCGGGGTACGCCACGCCGTGTTCGGCGCGAATGACAGGCGACATCTTCTCCAGGTTGATCTGGTGCATGATGCCGTTGCCCGGCTGGATCACCTCGACGTTGCGAAACGCCTGCTTGGTCCAGTCGATGAAATGGAAACGGTCCTCGTTGCGGCGGTCCTCGATGGCGCGGTTCTTCTCGAACGCTTGCGGATCGTAGCCGCCGCACTCGACCGCCAGGGAATGGTCGACGATCAACTGCACCGGTACCACCGGGTTGACCTGCGCAGGGTCGCCGCCCTGGTCGGCGATGGCATCGCGCAGGCCAGCCAGGTCCACCAGGGCGGTCTGGCCCAGGATGTCATGGCACACCACGCGTGCCGGGTACCAGGGAAAGTCCAGGTCGCGACGGCGTTCGATCAGTTGGCGCAACGAGGCCTCGAGGGTCGCCGGCGCGCATCGGCGCACCAGGTTCTCGGCCAGTACGCGCGAGGTGTAGGGTAACCCCGCGTAGGCGCCAGGCTGGATCGCCTCGACGGCCGCACGGGCGTCAAAATAGGCCAGGTCGGTGCCCGGCAGGGCGGTGCGGTAGGCAGTATTCATGTTCAGCTCGGTCACGGTGACGAAACGGTTATGGAAGGCAGCGCCTCAGCGCGCCTCGAGCGGCACGAATGGACGCTGCTCGACCCCGACGTACTCTGCGCTGGGGCGGATGATGCGGTTGTTGGCGCGCTGCTCGAACACGTGCGCCGCCCAGCCGGTCAGCCGCGAACAGACGAAGATGGGCGTGAACAGTGGCGTCGGGATGCCCATGAAGTGATAGGCCGAGGCATGGTAGAAGTCGGCGTTGGGGAACAGTTTCTTCTGCTCCCACATGGTCGCATCGATGGCCTGGGACACCGGAAACAGCACGCGGTCGCCCACCGAATCGGCGAGCTGTTCGGCCCAGCCCTTGATCACTTCGTTGCGCGGGTCGGACTCCTTGTAGATGGCATGCCCGAAGCCCATGATCTTGTCCTTGCGCTCGAGCATCTTCAGCAGCTCGGTGCGTGCTTCCTCCGGCGAGGCGAAGCGTTCGATCAGCGCCATGGCCGCCTCGTTGGCCCCACCGTGCAGAGGCCCGCGCAACGTGCCGATGGCTGCGGTGATGCAGGAGTACAGGTCAGACAGGGTCGAGGCGCAGACCCGCGCGGTGAAGGTCGAGGCGTTGAACTCGTGCTCGGCATACAGGATGAGCGAGACGTTCATCACCTTGACGTGCAACGCGTCGGGCTTCTTGCCGTGCAGCAGCGCCAGGAAATGACCGGCCAGGGTGTCCTCATCGCTGGTGCAGTCGATGCGCGTGCCGTGGTGGGTGAAGCGGTACCAGTAGCACATGATCGCCGGGAACGCCGCCAGCAGCCGGTCGGTGCGGTCGTGCTGCAGGTCGAAGGTGCGCTCCGGCTCCAGCGTGCCGAGCACCGAACAGCCGGTGCGCATGACGTCCATCGGGTGGGTGTCCTTGGGCAGGCGCTCGAGCACCTCCTTGAGCGCCTGGGGCAGGTCGCGCTGCGCCTTGAGGGCGTGCTTGTAGTCGTCGAGTTCGGCCTGGGTGGGCAGCTCGCCGTACAGCAGCAGGTAGGCGACTTCCTCGAATTCGGCCTGGGCGGCCAGCTCACGGACATCGTAGCCACGGTAGGTCAGGCCCGCGCCGGCCTGGCCGACGGTCGACAATGCCGTCTGCCCGGCGACCTGGCCACGCAGGCCAGCGCCACTGAGTACTTTTGCTTCGGCCATGGACGTTCTCCATTGTTGGATTTGTTATGGATGACAGGCGAATCAGGTGTAGCGGGTTCAACGGTCCTTGGGCGGCGCGTACAGCGCGTCGAGCTGCTGTTCGAAGGCGTGGTAGCCGATGGCGTCGTACAGCTCCATGCGTGTCTGCATGGTGTCGAGCACCTGCTTCTGGGTACCGTCGCGACGCAACGCGGCATAGACGTTCTCGGCCGCCTTGTTCATGGCGCGGAAGGCCGACAGCGGGTACAGCACCAACGACACGTCGACCGAGGCCAGCTCGTCGGTGGTGTACAGCGGCGTGGCGCCGAACTCGGTGATGTTGGCCAGGATCGGTGCGCGCACCCGGTCGGCGAAGACCTTGTACAGGGACAGTTCGGTGATCGCCTCGGGGAACACCATGTCGGCACCGGCCTCGACGCAGGCGGCGGCACGCTCCAGGGCCGACTCCAGCCCCTCGACGGCCAGGGCGTCGGTACGCGCCATGATCACGAAGCTGTCATCGGTGCGCGCATCGACCGCCGCCTTGATGCGATCGACCATCTCCTGCAGCGGCACGATCGCCTTGTTGGGCCGATGACCGCAGCGCTTGGCGCCGACCTGGTCCTCGATGTGCAGGGCGGCAGCGCCGAACTTGATCATCGACCGCACGGTACGCGCCACGTTGAAGGCCGAAGCGCCGAAACCGGTATCGACATCCACCAGCAGCGGCAGGTCGCAGACGTCGGTGATACGGCGCACATCGGTCAGTACGTCGTCCAGCCCGCTGATCCCCAGGTCGGGCAGGCCCAGTGAGCCGGCCGCCACGCCACCGCCGGACAGGTAGATGGCCCGGAAGCCGGCGCGCTTGGCCAGCAGCGCATGGTTGGCATTGATGGCGCCGACCACCTGCAGGGGACGTTCGGCGGCAACGGCCTCGCGAAAGCGTTGGCCGGGCGTGTGCTTCGTGCTCATGACTCACCTCGTGACGGGGTATCGGCGCTCTGGAAGTGCCGCTCGATGTTGCGCCGGGAGCCACCGATATGGCGGCGCATCAGCAGTTCGGCCAGCTCGCCGTCGCGGTCGGCGATCGCATCGAGGATGCGATGGTGCTCGGCGAAGGCCTGACGCGGGCGGTTGGGCGTGGAAGAGAACTGGATGCGGTACATGCGCACCAGTTGGTACAGCTCGCCACAGAGCAGCTTGACCAGCGTCTGGTTGCCGCTGCCCTGGATGATGCGGTAGTGGAAATCGAAGTCGCCTTCCTGCTGGTAGTAGCCCAGGCCTGCCTGGAACGCCGCATCGCGCTCATGGGTGTCGAGCACCTGGCGCAGCGCGTCGATCGCCTCCTGACTCATGCGCTCGGCCGCCAGCCGACAGGCCATGCCCTCCAGGGACTCACGGATTTCGTAGAGCTCGATCAGCTCGGTCGGGTCGAGCGAGACCACCCGCGCACCCACGTGCGGCACGCGCACCAGCAGTCGCTGCCCTTCGAGGCGGTGGATGGCTTCACGCAAGGGGCCTCGACTGATGCCGTAGGTGCGCGCCAGCTCAGGCTCGGAGATCTTGCTGCCCGGGGCGATCTCGCCCTGCACGATCGCCGCCTGGATACGCCGGAACACATGCTCGGACAACGTCTCGGCCTGTTCTGCATCGGCCACGAAGGAAGAGGTGCTTTGCAGCATAGTGTCGACACCGGCGGGTTCAGATGCCTTGAAACTAGCTTAATACAGGGTATTCGTCAAAGCGCCACGCCCTATTGTCGACAATAGTCGCATGCAGAACTTACACCTGCCTGGGAGGTCTGAACGCCGCGCAGCTAGCGCCGTGAGACCGGCGTGCTAGAATGCCGCGCCTCCTATTTCTAGGGATGAAGCGTCCGTCGAAGCCTCAGGCCTCCACGGACCTGCGAAGGAGCTTGCGCAGTCATGCCATTCGCCTTGATTCGAACACTGCATTGCATTGCGCCAGGACTATGAGACTCACGCCCTATCTATTGCTGTTCTGCCTGATCGTGCCCAGTGCCCTGGTACAGGCTGCGGAGAAGACCGTCTACGGTCTGAACGAGTACGCCCGCCTGCTCGATCTCGACCTCGAAGTGGCCGCCAAACTCGACACCGGCGCCAAGACCGCCTCGCTCAGCGCCCGTGACATCAAGCGCTTCAAGCGTAATGGCGAAAGCTGGGTGCGCTTCTACCTGGCCATCGACACCGCCCACTCGCACCCGATCGAGCGGCCCCTGGCACGGGTCAGCAAGATCAAGCGCCGGGCCGGCGACTACGACGCCGAGCAAGGCAAGGCCTACACCGCCCGGCCGGTCATCGAACTGGACATGTGCATGGGGCGCAGCCGGCGCACCATCGAGGTCAACCTCACCGACCGTAGCGCCTTCCAGTTCCCGCTGCTGATCGGTGCCGAGGCGCTCAAGCACTTCGATGCCCTGGTCGACCCCAGCCTCAAATACGCGGCCGGCAAACCTGCCTGTGCCATCGTCGCTCCTACCGCAGAGTAACCCCGATGCGTTCTCTTACCCTTCATTTGAAAATCCTGATCACCGTCCTGGTCCTGCTGGGCGTGGCGATCACGGCTTATCAGATCTACGTCCTCGAAATCCCGGTGACGGAAAACGAGACCGACGACTTGTGGAACATCGATGCCAAGGTCGAGTTCGTCGCCAGCAGCAAGGACCCGGTCAAGGTGCAGATGTTCGTGCCGCCCCTGAACCGCGACTACGTCAGCATCACCGAAAGCTTCATCTCCAACAATTACGGTTTCAGCGTCAATCGCGCCGACGGCAACCGCAAGGTGACCTGGTCGGCGCGGCGCGTCAGCGGTGACCAGACCCTGTATTACCGGCTGGTGGTGACCAAGCGCTCCAGCACGGAAAAGGCCACCGCCAAAGGTCCGACCTTCCGCGACAGCCTGGCGCTGGATGGCCCGGAGAAGATCGCCGCCGAAGCCTTGATGGCGCCTATTCGTCAGCATTCGGCCGACGTCGAGACCTTCGTCAGCGAGACCATCAAGCGGGTCAACAACCTCAACGACGACAACGTCAAGCTGCTGCTGGCCGGTGACACCTCGCCCCTGAACAAGGCCAAGGTGATCGACCTGCTGCTGTCCATCGCCCACGTGCCGATGGAAAAGGTACACACCGTGCGCCTGGTGGCCGACGTGCCACAGACGCCCGAGCTGTGGCTGCGCAGCTTCAACGGCAAGGACTGGCTGTACTTCAACCCCGACACCGGCGAACAGGGCCTGCCGAGCGACCGCCTGCTGTGGTGGACCGGCGACGACAACCTGATCACCGTCGACGGCGGGCGCAAGGTCAACGTCACCTTCAGCCTGAGCAGCAGCGAGATGAACGCCATCCGCCTGAAAAGAGCGACCGACGAGAACACCGACGCTGACTTCCTCGAGTACTCCCTCTACGGCCTGCCGCTGCAGACCCAGCAGACCTTCATGATCATGGTGATGATCCCGATCGGCGTGCTGGTGATCCTGGTGCTGCGCAACCTGATCGGCCTCCAGACCCTGGGGACCTTCACGCCGGTGCTGATCGCCCTGGCCTTCCGCGAGACCCAGCTGGGCTTCGGCATCGCGCTGTTCACCGTGATCACGGCGTTGGGCCTGTCGCTGCGCTCGTACCTCGAGCACCTCAAGCTGCAGATGCTGCCCAGGCTGTCGGTGGTGCTGACCTTCGTGGTGATACTGATCGCCGCGATCAGCCTGTTCAGCCACAAGCTGGGCCTGGAGCGCGGGCTGTCGGTGGCGCTGTTCCCGATGGTGATCCTGACCATGACCATCGAGCGCCTGTCCATCACCTGGGAAGAGCGTGGCGGCAGTCATGCCATGAAAGTCGCCATCGGCACCCTGTTCGCCGCGTCGCTGGCGCACCTGCTGATGATGGTGCCGGAGCTGGTCTACTTCGTCTTCACCTTCCCGGCGGTGCTGCTGATCCTGGTCGGCTTCATGCTGGCGATGGGTCGCTACCGCGGCTACCGCCTGACCGAGCTGGTGCGGTTCAAGGCCTTCCTGAAAAAGGCTGACAGCTGATGTTCGGACTGATCAAGGCCTGGAAAGCCCTGGAGGCCCGGGGCATCATGGGCATCAACCGGCGCAACGCGGACTATGTACTCAAGTACAACAAGCGCCATCTGTACCCCATCGTCGATGACAAGATCATCACCAAGGAGCGAGCGCTCGCCGCGGGCATCCACGTGCCCGAGATGTACGGTGTCATCGAGACCGAGAAGGACATCGACAAGCTCGACCAGATCATCGGCGGGCGCACCGACTTCGTCATCAAGCCGGCCCAGGGCGCTGGCGGTGACGGCATCCTGGTGATCGCCGACCGCTTCGAAGGCCGCTACCGCACGGTCTCGGGCAAGATCATCAGCCACGAAGAGATCGAGCACCAGGTCTCGAGCATCCTGACCGGCCTGTACTCGCTGGGCGGTCACCGGGACCGTGCGCTGATCGAATACCGTGTCACCCCCGACCCGATCTTCAAGAGCATCAGTTATGAGGGCGTGCCCGACATCCGCATCATCGTGCTGATGGGCTACCCGGTGATGGCCATGCTGCGCCTGCCGACCCGGCAGTCCGGCGGCAAGGCCAACCTGCACCAGGGCGCGATCGGCGTCGGTGTGGACCTGGCCACGGGCGTGACCCTGCGCGGCACCTGGCTGAACAACATCATCAGCAAGCACCCGGACACCACCAACGCGGTCGACGGGGTGCAACTGCCCAACTGGGACGGCTTCATGAAGCTGGCGGCCGGGTGCTACGAGCTGTGCGGGCTGGGCTACATCGGGGTGGACATGGTGCTGGACCAGGACCGCGGGCCGTTGATCCTCGAGCTCAACGCGCGACCCGGCCTGAACATCCAGATCGCCAACGACTGCGGCCTGACCCAGCGCACCCATGCCATCGAAGCGCACATCGAGGCACTGGCCAAGGAGGGTGTCCAGGAAGATGCGGCGCAGCGGGTGAAGGTGACGCAGAGTCTGTTCGGTCATCTGCCGCACGCTTGAGTGCGGCGCGTTGACGGCGCCTGAGGGGGAAGGCTGTTTGTCCGGGACTGTGAGGGCGGCGTCCATGCCGCCGTCATCGCCGGCAAGCCGGCGCCCACAGGGGCCCAGGCTCATGCTCGACGCAGGGCATGCCATGTAGAGGCGTGCACAACGCTAGGCGTCGATGGCGGGGCCGACTACAATCGCTGCCTCGACTCCAAGCGCCTTCGATCCGCATGCCGACCTGTACGCTTCATCCCCTGCCCTATCAGCCCGACCCTGCCGTGTATTTCGCCCGTGTGCGCGAGGCGCCGGGGGCGATCCTGCTGGACAGCGCGCGCCCTGGCGCAACGCGCGGGCGCTTCGACCTGGCCAGCGCCTGGCCCGTGGCGCAGTTCCAGCCCCAGGGCGATGAGCACGGCACGGTCTTTCTGGCGCGCTTGCGCGCGGCCTTGCAGACCCTGGGGCCGGCGCAATTGCCCGAGGGCTGCGAATCGCCTTTCGCAGGCGGCCTGATCGGCTACCTGAGCTACGATTTCGGGCGGCGCCTGGAGCGATTGCCAGCGCTGGCCCGCGATGACCTGGGCCTGCCCGACGCTGATCTTGGCGTGTACACCTGGGCCTTGGTCAGCGATCACCAGCGGCGCCTGACCCACCTGGTCTTTCACCCTTGCATGATGCCCCAGGAGCGCCAACGGCTGATCGCACTGTTCGAGGCGCCTGACGCCCCGATCCACAGCCCTTTCCGCCTGCTGGCCCCCATGCGCGGCGACCTCGAGGCCGGCCAGTATCGCCAGGCCTTCGAACGGGTGCAGGCCTACATCCAGGCAGGCGACTGCTACCAGATCAACCTGACCCAGCGCTTTCGCGCGCCCTGCGAAGGGGATCCCTGGCACGCCTACCAGGCCTTGCGCCAGGCCTGCCCCACCCCCTTTTCCGGCTACCGGCGGCTGCCTGACGGCAGCGCGCTGCTGAGCTTTTCGCCGGAACGCTTCGTGCGCGTCAGTGCCGGCATGGTGGAGACTCGCCCCATCAAGGGCACGCGCCCGCGTGACGCCGACCCGGTACAGGATGCGCGCAACGCCGCCGAGCTGCAGGCCAGCCCCAAGGATCGCTCCGAAAACCTGATGATCGTCGACCTGCTGCGCAACGACCTGGGGCGCACCTGCGCGGTCGGTTCGGTCAAGGTCCCCGAACTGTTCAGCCTGGAAAGCTACCCGAACGTCCACCATCTGGTCAGCAGCATCACGGGGCAATTGGCCAGCGACCACGACGCACTGGACCTGATCGCCGGCAGCTTCCCCGGCGGGTCGATCACCGGGGCACCGAAGATCCGCGCCATGCAGATCATCGACGAACTGGAACCGACGCGCCGGGCGCTGTACTGCGGCTCGTTGCTGTACCTCGATGTGCGCGGCGAGATGGACAGCTCCATCGCCATTCGCAGCCTGCTGGTCAAGGAGGGCCAGGTCAGTTGCTGGGGCGGCGGCGCGGTGGTGGGTGACTCGCGCTGGGAGGACGAGTACGAGGAATCCATCGCCAAGGTCCGGGTGTTGATGGAGACGCTGCAAGGCCTGTAGGACAGGGGTGCAGACCAAGGTAGGGCCGGGCATGGACCCCTCGTCGTGCGTAATTTTGTTACCATTTGCGCACTACGAGCGCACAGCGCCATTACACGCATGGAAACCGCCTGATGAGCCAACCTTTCGACGTCGCCGCCCTGGCCGCGACCTATGCCGACAAGTCCCCCCAGGACATCCTCAAGCTCGCCTTCGAGCATTTCGGTGACGACCTGTGGATTTCCTTCAGCGGCGCCGAGGACGTGGTGCTGCTCGACATGGCCTGGAAACTCAACAAGCAGGTCAAGGTGTTCAGCCTGGACACCGGTCGGCTGCACCCGGAGACCTACCGCTTCATCGATCAGGTGCGCGAGCAGTACGCGTTGTCGATCGACATCCTGAGCCCGGACCGCGCCGTGCTCGATCCCTTCGTCAAGGAAAAGGGGCTGTTCAGCTTCTACCGCGATGGCCACGGGGAATGCTGCGGGATTCGCAAGATCGAGCCTCTGCGCCGCAAGCTGTCCACCGTCAGCGCCTGGGCGACCGGGCAGCGCCGCGACCAGAGCCCCGGCACCCGTAGCCATGTACCGGTGATCGAGATCGACGCGGCCTTTTCCACGCCCGAGCGCACGCTGTACAAGTTCAACCCCCTGGCGCAGATGACCAGCGCCGAGGTCTGGGGTTACATCCGCATGCTCGAGCTGCCCTACAACAGCCTGCACGAGCGCGGCTTCATCAGCATCGGTTGCGAGCCCTGCACCCGCCCCGTGCTGCCGAACCAGCACGAGCGCGAAGGCCGTTGGTGGTGGGAGGAGTCGACACAGAAGGAGTGCGGGTTGCACGCGGGCAACCTGATTGCCAAGAGCTAGCGGCAAGCGGCGCTGGATGAAGGCGCTCTGCCAGTCAACTACCGCACCTTCTCTGGCCGTGAGTGGGCCGCCTTGCGGCCCATGAAACCAGTTTTACCGTTCACTTGACCACTGACCGCATGTAGCTTGCAGGTCGCGCCCTCCCCTTCAGTGCACCGGCAACTCCACCCCCGCAAACAGCTCCTCCAGTTCCTGCTTGTTGTGGCACTGGATCGCCTTGGCCATGACCTCGCGCGTCAGGTGCGGCGCGAACGTCTCGATGAAATCGCACATGAAGCCGCGCAGGAAGGTGCCGCGGCGGAAACCGATCTTGGTGATGCTCGGCTCGAACAGCTCGCTCGCATCCAGAGCCACCAGGTCGCTGTCGAGCTTGGCGTCGACCGCCATGCCGGCCACGATCCCCACGCCCAGCCCCAGGCGCACGTACGTCTTGATCACGTCGGCGTCCGCGGCGGTGAACACCACCTTGGGCGTCAGGCCGCGTTGGCTGAACGCCTCGTCCAGCTTGGAGCGCCCGGTGAAACCGAACACGTAGGTCACGATCGGGTACTCGGCCACGGCTTCGAGGGTCAGCTTCGGCAGCTTGGCCAGCGGATGCCCTTGCGGCACCACCACGCAGCGGTTCCACGTGTAGCACGGCATCATGATCAGGTCGCCGAACAGCTCCAGCCCCTCGGTGGCGATGGCGAAATCCACAGTGCCATCGGCGGCCATTTCGGCGATCTGCATGGGCGAGCCCTGGTGCATGTGCAGCGCCACGTCCGGGTATTGCTTGATGAAGCCACTGATCACCTGCGGCAGCGCATAGCGCGCCTGGGTGTGGGTGGTGGCGATGGACAGCGTGCCTTTTTTCTCGTTGGAGAACTCCTGGGCGATCTGCTTGATGCTCTCGACCTTGCGCAGGATCTCGCCGGCCGTGGTGATGATCCGCTCACCGGCCGGGGTGACCCGTGTCAGGTGCTTGCCGCTGCGCGCGAACACCTCCACCCCCAACTCATCCTCCAGCAGGCGAATCTGCTTGCTGATACCTGGCTGGGAGGTATAGAGGCTCTGCGCGGTTGCAGACACGTTGAGGTCATGGTGCGCCACTTCCCAGATATAGCGCAGTTGTTGAAGCTTCATAGAGATCCCTCGGATCGGCGATGGCCCGCCGTGCTGCCGGCAACGATTTATAACCATATTAGGGGATAACAGCGCCAACATAGAACTATTTTCTTATCAATGGTGCGGCGGATCTTCAGCCCTGAGACAGATGACTGTCGAGTTGGCGCATCAGCGGCGCCATATAGACAGGAACGGGCGACAGCTGCACCAGGCGGGCGGCTGTTCGGCCCACTGGCACATCGCCTTCGACGCGCTGGGCATGGCTGCCGAAGACCAACAGATCGACCCCCAGTCGCTGAACCTGATCGAGAATGACCTGGGCGGGATCGCCCTGGCGCACCCGCACGGCCCTGATCAACGCCAGATCGGTCGTCTCGCCCAGCTCCTGGCGAAAGGTGTCCAGCACCTGTTGCTCGATGTTGGCCATCACCACGCCGACGCCCTGACTGTGCAACCGGTCCAGGGTGCGTTCATCCAGGTAGCTTTGCAGCAGCGACTCGGCGAACCGCCCCATCGGCTCCACCACATGGATCACATGCAGTTCGGCCTGGAAGACACGCGCCAGGGCCAGGGCGTGTTGCAACACCAAGGGTGCGTAAGCCCCCAGGTCGGTAGCGTACAGCAGGGAGCGGACCATGCGACCTCCTCGACTGCCGCGTGGGCAGGGCACGCTTGAGCTTAGACGCAGCGCCGACATTTGGCTTGCCGCGCGGTGCTGACAGGTTGCACAGGCGCACTGCCCTGCCGATAGCCCCCTGGACAGCCTCTGGACTGCCAGGACCGGCACGTTCAAAAGCCAGAGTCATCACCCCAAGCATTGTTCCGCCTTGTAGAACGCGCTAAGGTTCGGCTCCCCGCCTCGAACAATCCAGCGGCTGGGCCGCACGGGGTTTGCTGGCGGCCGGCGCCCGTGACCTGACGAGTAACACGATGGCTGATTTACCGATCGATGACCTTAACGTCGCTTCCAACGACACGCTGATCACCCCCGATCAGCTCAAGCGGGAGCTCCCTCTGAGCGCCAGCGCCCTGCAGACCGTGACCACCGGTCGCGACGTGGTGCGCAACATCCTGGACGGCAAGGACCATCGCCTGTTCGTGGTCGTGGGCCCCTGCTCCATCCACGACATCGACGCGGCGCACGAATACGCCGAGCGCTTGAAAGTGCTGGCCGAAGAAGTGTCCGACACCCTGTACCTGGTCATGCGCGTGTACTTCGAGAAGCCGCGGACCACCGTCGGCTGGAAGGGCCTGATCAACGATCCTTACCTGGATGACTCGTTCAAGATCCAGGACGGCCTGCACATCGGGCGCAAGCTGCTGCTCGACCTGGCCGAGAAAGGCCTGCCGACCGCCACTGAAGCCCTCGATCCGATCTCGCCGCAATACCTGCAGGACCTGATCAGCTGGTCGGCCATCGGCGCGCGCACCACCGAGTCGCAGACGCACCGCGAGATGGCCTCGGGCCTGTCGTCGGCAGTCGGCTTCAAGAATGGCACCGACGGTGGCCTGACCGTGGCGATCAACGCCCTGCAGTCCGTCTCCAAACCGCACCGCTTCCTCGGCATCAATCAGGAAGGCGGCGTTTCCATTGTCACGACCAAGGGCAACCCCTACGGGCACGTGGTCCTGCGTGGTGGCAACGGCAAGCCCAACTACGACTCGGTCAGCGTCGCCCTGTGCGAGCAGGATCTGGCCAAGGCCAAGATCAAGGCCAACATCATGGTCGACTGCAGCCACGCCAACTCCAACAAGGATCCGGCCCTGCAGCCGCTGGTCATGGACAACGTGGCCAACCAGATCGTCGAAGGCAATCAGTCGATCATCGGCTTGATGGTGGAGAGCCACCTGAACTGGGGTTGCCAGTCGATTCCCAAGGATCTGTCGGAACTGCAGTATGGCGTCTCGGTGACCGACGCCTGCATCGACTGGTCCGCGACGGAAAAGGCCCTGCGCAGCATGCGCGACAAGCTCAAGGACGTCCTGCCGCGTCGTCAGCGCGGTCATTGATCGATCCTGATGAAGTGAAGGCGTCCGGTCGCACCGGGCGCCTCGCAGGCGTCTCAGGCCACGGTGACAGCTTGCTCAGGTCTTGTGCACCTGGCGCTGGTGACGTTCCATGTAGCGCTCGACGTACGAGCACGAAGGGATGACCGTGTAGCCCATCTGCTCGGCGTAGGCCAGCGCCTGCTCGGTGAGTGCCGCCGCGATGCCACGTCCGCGCAGCGCGTTGGGCACGAAGGTGCGGTAGATGTCCAGGGTCTGCTTGCCCAGGTCCATGTACGTCAGGTAGGCACGATGACCGTCCACGCTGGTTTCGAATTGATGACCTGCCTGGTCATGGTGAATGCTCAGCGCTTCGTTCATCGCAACTCCTAGTAGGCCCTTGCCTAGGCCTTTTCTTCATCGACGGTTCGTTCGACCTGCGTGAACCACCTCAGCCTACGCGTCGCGTAGCCGCATGAAGTCTGCGGTGGCTGGCAAGTCTTTCCGATAGTAAGCGCCCCGGGCCAGGTTACTCAAGCGGCACGCCTCGAAATGACAGAATCGTGTCAACCCTGTACTCGGAAGTCGGAAAGGCACGACGCGACTATTGCATGTAGCAACACCAACCGATGCAGACATGAATTCGGCAAGTTGGTTCAAGGAAAAGTTACCGTTGGGGTACAGTTTTTCAATACGGCCCTGGCGTGGCAGGCCACACTGCGCACCCAGCCTCAACTGCACAATTTTTTTCATCTTTCTTGCACAACGTCCGTTTACTTACTACAAGTAATGAGTACTATGTACGACGGTCAGTTTCTCTTTTACGAGAGATGGCTACTTACTAGATGGATTAAAGTCCTTGAGGGGAACACGATGAACAATGCTCTGAAATTCTCTGCTCTGGCCCTGGCCGCTGTCCTGGCAACCGGTTGCAGCAGCAGCCACACCAAGGAAGGCGAAGCTCGCCTGACCGCTACCGAAGACGCCGCTGCTCGCGCCCAGGCCCGTGCTGACGAAGCCTACCGCAAAGCTGACGACGCCATGGCTGCCGCTCAGAAAGCTCAGCAGACCGCTGACGAAGCCAACGAGCGCGCCCTGCGCATGCTGGACAAAGCCAGCCGCAAGTAAGCATCCTCAGGGATTGAAAAAAGGCCGACCCCCACAGGGGCCGGCCTTTTTTCATGGGTGGACCGAATTCGCCGGACCGGGCCATGCCGCCGGTGGATCGCTTGCCACCCCATTCATGGGCCGGCAAGCGCCAGGGACGCAAACCGTCGTCAATGCAGCTCGTCAGGAATGTCCGAGACTGCCGCTGTCGACTGCGAAGCCTCGAGGGGCGTAGCGATCTCGACAGGCAGGCCATCTTCGGCAGCCAGCACGTCCCTCAGCTTGTCCCAGTCCATGCGTACACCCTGGGTCAGGTCGTCACGCTTGAGCAAGGTATTGACCAATGTCGTGTGCGTGTCGACCACCGAGGGATCGCCATGGTCATCCAGCGGCGTGTGCGCTTCCAGATACACCGCGCCAGCACTCTTGCCAAACTTGTAAGGCTCATTAATGATGCGCACCGGCGTGCCGACCGGCACGCGCTCGGAAAGTTCCAGCACATTATTATTGAACATGCGGAAACAGCCATGACTGGTGCGCATGCCAATGCCAAACTTCTTGTTGGAACCGTGGATCAAGTAGCCTGGCAATCCAAGCGTGAACTTGAACGGCCCCAGCGGGTTGTCAGGACCGGCCGGCACTACCGCTGGCAGGATATCGCCATCGGCAGCATGTTCGGCGCGGATCGAAGCCGGCGGCGTCCAGGTCGGATTAGGCGTCTTGGCGATGATCTTGGTCGTCGCGATCGGTGACCCCCACCCTTCGCGCCCAATCCCCAGCGGATAGGTGTGCACGACAGGCTCATCCTTGGGGAAGTAGTACATCCGGTACTCGGCCAGGTTGATCACGATGCCTTCACGGGGGCCCGGTGGCAGGATGAAACGGGTCGGCAACACGATTTCAGTACCTGCACCCGGCAGCCACGGGTCCACGCCTGGGTTGGCGGCGATCATCTCGAGGTAGCCCAGGTCGTTGGCCGTCCCGATGTCGGCGAACGTGTCTTCATACTTGGCCTTGATCACCTGGACCTGGCCGACGATGTCCTCACCCGGCGGGGGCAATGGCAATTCCAGTGCCATGGCAGGCCCTGTCGTCAGCAGGGCGGCCAGGGAAAGGCGACGAGCGACGGCGGGAAATCGCAACATCTGGTACATCCTTCATCAGGGGGGAGCAAAGGCGGCGATTGTATACCGGCGCATGAGCCCTCGGCATGGAACACGGCCAGGTTAGCCATTGAGATGATCAACGGCAGTCAGAGTTCCGGCCAGACGGGACGCGTACCCCGTCGCTGGGCATCGAGAATGGCCTTGCACAATGGGCACAGCCGCGTATCACGATGCACTGTCTGGGGAACGGGCGACCAGCGGGGTTGGGCTGGCAGCAGCCCTCCGCACAGCGTACGGTCGACCGGCGCGCCCAGTTCCAGCTGCCGCGCGATGAGGTGCACGCGCACTTCCTGGCAAGCGAACAGGTCGAGTTGATCGTCAGGCTCGATCAACTGGTAGGCGTGAAGGGACCAGGCGGGGCGCGGCATCAAGGTGTTCCAGAGCGGGGGGCGCCACATTAGCCGAAAGCCGCCCCCGTTTAAAGCGTCAGAGCAGTGGTTTTATCACCGGCCAGGCGTTTTCCAGCAGCCGCTGCTGGGCGCCCTGGGTCGGATGAATGCCATCGGCCTGCATCAGGCTCGGCACCCCGCCGACGCCCTCCAGGAAAAACGGCACCAGCGGCACCGATTTGTCACGGGCCAGGTCCTCGTAGACCTGCGCGAACGCCGTGGTATAACGCACGCCATAGTTGGGCGGCAGGCGCATGCCGAGCAGCACCACCTTGGCACCTGCGGACCGCGCAGCGTCGATCATGCTGCCCAGGTTCTTCTCGAGTTGCCGGGGCGGCTGCCCGCGCAGACCATCGTTGCCGCCCAGCTCCACCACCACCAGGGTAGGCGCATGCTTGGTCAACAAGGCCGGCAGACGGGACTGACCACCGGCGCTGGTGTCACCGCTGATCGAGGCATTGACCACCTGGTCCTTGAAACCCTCGGCCTGCACCCGCTGTCGCAACAGGGACACCCAACCGCGCTCAGGGTCCAGCCCGAAGCCTGCGCTGATACTGTCACCGACCACCAGGACGGTGCCGGCCATCGCACTCTGGGCCAGGCAGCACGCTGCAAGACCGATACTCATCCACCACCTTCGCATTGGAATCTCCATGGTCCCCAGCATTCTCGTTGCGCAGCACCTTAGCAAAGTGGTCCCCAGCGCGGAAGGCGACCTCACCATTCTGCACCCGCTGTCCCTGTCACTCGAGCAGGGCGACAGTTTGGCCATCGTCGGCGCCTCGGGCTCGGGCAAGTCCACGCTCCTGGGCTTGCTGGCCGGGCTCGACCAGCCGACGAGCGGCACGGTCGTGCTGGCTGGCCATGACCTGGGGACGCTCGATGAAGACCAGCGGGCCAAAGTGCGCGCCGAGCACGTCGGCTTTGTTTTCCAATCCTTCCAGCTGCTCGACAGCCTCGATGCCCTGGAGAACGTCATGCTGCCCATGGAACTCGAAGGCCGGCGCGACGCCCGCGACCAGGCCCGCGCCTTGCTCGAGCGGGTCGGGCTGGGCCAGCGCCTGACTCATTCACCCCGCCAGTTGTCGGGGGGCGAACAGCAGCGGGTGGCCATTGCCCGCGCCTTCGCTGCACAGCCCTCGGTGCTGTTCGCCGATGAACCGACGGGCAACCTGGACAGCCACACCGGTGAGCGCATCAGCGACCTGCTGTTCGAACTCAACCAGGAGCGTGGCACGACCCTGGTGCTGGTGACCCACGATGGTCGGCTGGCCCAACGCTGCCGACGCTCGATTCGCCTGGACGGTGGACAGCTGGTCACTGTGCAGGCGCCCCGATGAGCCGCGTCCCGTTTGCTCGACTGTGCCGCCTGGCCCTGCGCCAGATCTGGCGCGATGCGCGCACCCAGGAAGTCCGCGTCCTGTTCTTCGCCTTGCTCGTGGCCGTCGCAGCCAGCACCGCCATCGGCTACTTCGGCGCACGCCTCAACGGCGCCATGCAGCTGCGCGCCACCGAGTTCCTGGGGGCCGATCTGGTGTTGCAAGGGTCCTCCCCGGCTACCGAGGCCCAGCGGGCGATCGGGCAGGCGTCGGGGCTGACCGAGGCCCACGTGGTCGAGTTCGCCAGTGTGGTGGCCACGGACCAGGGCATTCAGCTGTCCAGCATCAAGGCGGTGGACGGCGCCTATCCCTTGCGGGGCCAATTGCGCAGTGCACCAGCCCCCTATGCTCCGGAAACGCCGGGAGGCAGCCCGGCACCGGGCGAGGCCTGGGTGGAAGCGCGGCTGCTGGCAGCCCTGGACCTGAGTATCGGCGCGCCCATCGACATCGGGCAGAAAACGCTGCGCATCACCCGGGTACTGACCTACGAGCCGGATCGGGCCGGCAACTTCTACAGCCTGACACCCCGCGTCCTGATCAACCTGAAGGATCTCGAGGCCACCGGCGTGGTGCAGCCAGGCAGCCGCGTGACCTACCGCGATCTCTGGCGTGGCGAGGGCACGGCACTGAGTCAGTACCGCGCCCGGATCGAACCGACCCTGGGCGCCAACCAGCGCCTGCGCGACACGCGCGATGGCAACCAGCAGATCGGCGGCGCATTGGGCAAGGCCGAGCGCTACCTGAACATGGCCAGCCTGGTGGCGGTGCTGCTGGCGGGGGTGGCCGTCGCGCTGTCGGCCAGTCGCTATGCGGCGCGGCGGCTCGACGCCAGTGCCCTGCTGCGGTGCCTGGGGCTCTCGCGCCGCGAAGCCTTGAGCGTGTTCTGCCTGCAATTGGCGGGGCTCGGCCTGGTGGCGGCCTGCGCAGGGGCACTGCTGGGCTGGCTGGCGCAACTGGGGCTGTTCCGGGCGTTGCAAGGCTTGCTGCCGCCTGAGGTACCGGCCGGCGGCCTGGCGCCTGCCCTGGCGGGTATCGGCACGGGCCTGGTGGCCCTGGCAGGGTTCGCGCTGCCGCCCTTGGCCGCCCTGGGCCGCGTGCCGCCCCTGCGCGTCCTGCGCCGCGACCTGCTGCCGGTGCCGGCCAGTAGCTGGCTGGTGTACGGCGCCGCGCTGCTGGCCCTGGGCCTGATCATGTGGCGGCTGAGCCTCGACCTGTTGCTCACCTTCACCCTGCTGGGAGGGGGCCTCATCGCGGCCGCGCTGCTCGGCGGGTTGCTCCTGCTGGGGTTGCGTGGCGTTCGCCGCCTGCTGGCCGATGCACCGCTGGCCTGGCGCCTGGGCCTGGGTCAGTTGCTGCGCCATCCGTTGTCCGCCGCCGGGCAGGCCCTGGCCTTCGGGCTGATCCTGATGGCCATGGCGCTGGTCGCCCTGTTGCGCGGTGAGCTGCTGGACAACTGGCAGGCGCAGCTACCTGAAGACGCGCCGAATCACTTCGCGCTGAACATCCTGCCCGAAGACCGTGAACCGTTCAGCCAACGCCTGGCCTCGATGGGCGCCACGGCCGCCCCGCTCTACCCGGTCATGCCGGGGCGCCTGGTGGCCATCAACGATCAGCCGGTGCGCGAGCGCGTGGTCGAGGACTCCACGGGTGGGCGTGCCGTACAACGCGACCTGAGCCTGACCTGGTCCGCCGACCTACCCACCGGCAATGAACTGACAGAAGGCCAGTGGTGGCAGGCCGCACCGACGCCTGGCGCGCTGCCCGGCGTGTCGGTGGAGGCCGAGCTGGCCCGCAGCCTGGCGCTGAAACTGGGCGATGTGCTGCGCTTCGACATCGGGGGTGACCTGCGCCAGGCCCAGGTCACCAGCGTGCGTTCGGTCCACTGGGACAACTTCCAGCCCAACTTCTACATGATCTTCCAGCCCGAGACCTTGCAGGGGCTGCCTGTCACCTACCTCACCAGCTTCCACCTGGACTCCGGGCATGACAAGGCCGTGGTCGCCTTGTCGCGCGCCTTCCCCGCCGTCACGCTGCTGCAGGTCGATGCGCTGCTCGATCAGTTGCGCAGCATCCTCAGGCAAGTGACGCTGGCCGTGGAGTTCGTCCTGCTGTTCGTGCTGGCCGCCGGGCTGGCCGTGCTCTTCGCGGGCCTGCAGGCGACGCTGGACGAACGCATTCGCCAAGGCGCCCTGCTGCGCGCCCTGGGTGCCAGGCGCGCGCTGCTGGTGACTGCTCGTCGCATCGAGTTCGGACTGTTGGGCGCGGTCAGTGGCCTGCTGGCGGCGATCGGCTGTGAGTTGATCACCCTGGTGCTGTACCGCTTCGCCTTTGCCCTGCCGTGGGCCCCGCACCCCGAGTTGCTGGTGCTGCCGCTGCTCGGCGCGCTGCTGGTCGGTGCCGCGGGCATTTTGGGCACCCGACGGGCATTGACGGCCAGCCCCTTGACCGTGCTGCGGGAATCCTAGCGCCGCGTCAGGGGTTTCACCTGCACGCGGGTCGTCCGGCACCCCGCGTGCAGCGCCGGGGCATCACGGTACGTCGTACCAGATCCGGTTGACGTACCAGGTTGCCTCGCCGGTCGGTGTCTGCACCACCACCTCGTCGTCCACGCCTTTCTTGAGCAGGGCACGGGCCATGGGCGAGTCGATGGAGATGTAGTCGTTGCGTCCATGGATCTCGTCGTAGCCGACGACACGGAAGGTCAGGGTCTGTCCCTCGTCATTCTCGATCTGCACCCAGGCGCCGAAATACACCTTGCCTTCCTGCTCCGGCGCGTAGGCGACCACCTTGACGTCTTCCAGGCGCTTGCGCAGGTAGCGCACCCGGCGGTCGATCTCGCGCAGCAGCTTCTTGTTGTACTGGTAATCGGCGTTCTCGCTGCGATCGCCCAGCGAGGCGGCCCAGGCCACCTTCTGCGTGATCTCGGGACGGTATACGCGCCACAGGTGGTCGAGCTCCTGCTTGAGGGCCAGGTGACCGGCAGTGGTGATGATGTTGGTGCTCACACAGGGCTCCTTGCAGTCGCGACCGTATTCAGCCGCGGGTGATCAGCCCTTGCCGCGCGATGCGGGTCAGGTGACCGATGACCTCGGCAGCCTCGCTGCCCACCGGCGCCTGTACCACCGCCAGGTCGAACTGATCGTCGGCATGGCTGGACAGGTCCTGCCCTGCCTCGGCGAACTGGATCAGGAACGCGCGTGCCTGGCCCTTGCGTCGGGACAGACCGTCGAGGTGACGCAGCAAGGTGGGCTGATGATGGCCGCCCAGCAGAATGCGTGGCGTACGTGCGGAGGAAGCCTTGGCCAGAGGGCTCAGGCAGACGCTGGTTCGTGGACAACCGGATGAGTGACTCATGATGCTTTCTCTGCCTCGCCAATCTCGCTGGGCAGCGGTGGGAGGCGTCACCGAACCAGCGCTTTAGCGGTATTTCGGACTGGCACGTGGCGTGTCCCGCGCCCCGCAAGTAGCTGTTTAAATCGGCGCGATCACTATGCTAGAGCGACCTGCGGCGGTTTACAAGCCTTGACTCAGCGGCGCACGGTGCGCTCGAGCGACGAGCGCTCGCGATTGAAGGCGAGGTAGTACTTGTTGATGCTGTTGACGAAGTTGACCGGCCCCATGCCGACCTGCTCCATGGCGATGCGCTCGGTCTGGAAGAACCACTGGTTGCCGTTGAGCCCACGCCGACGCGCTTCGGCACGCATGGCCTGGACGCGCTCGGGGCCCAGGTTGTAGGCCGCCAGGGTGAAGGCCATGCGCTCGCGTTCGTTGAGCTGCTTGCTGGAGAAGAACTTGCGTTGCAGCAACGCGAGGTAGCGCGCACTGGCCTTGACGTTGCCATCCACCGTGGCGGTGTCGCGCACCCCGACCCGACGCGCTGCGGACGGCGTGATCTGCATCAGCCCGTGGGCGCCCCCGGAGCCTTGCGCGGCGGGGTTGAGGGTCGATTCCTTGAAGGCCAGGGCAGCCAGGTTCAGCCAGTCCATGTCCTGGGCGGCGGCATGCTTCTGCAACACCGGGCGTACCGTCTCCAGCCGCCGGCGCTGAGCCAATGGGTCATGGACACGGTACTGGCGCTTGTACAGACGCTCGAACAGCGCGTCCCGGTTCTTGGGCGGTTGATAGTCTTTCAGAAAGCCGTCGACCGCTGCCTGCAGGGCAGGTGCATCCTGGCGCACGTACCAGCGCATGGCGCGGGGCGGCGCCAGCTTCAGCCGATCGTTCAGGCGCAGACGGGGCATCACCCGCGCCCAGCGCTGCGCGATCGGTCGCTCGACGATGGTCAGGGGGTAGATGCCCGCCTGGACCATTTCCAGCACGTCTTCCACGGCCAGACTCGGATCGACCCATTCGATCTTGACAGGCGCACGCTTGCGCTTCGCCAGGTCCTGGTTGATCGCGCCCAGAACCGGCCCTGCCGCACTACCGGTGGTCAGGGCGACGGTCTTGCCCGACAACTGATCCAGGCGCGTGAAGCTGCGCCCACCCTTGCGCCCGACCAGCTGCAGGGTGACCCGATCGGCCACGGGCACGGTCGCGGCAAGACCACGGCTCAACGCGGGATCGAGCAGCTCGCCCGGCGCGGCCAGGTCGCCCTCGCCTCGCTTCAACGCGGTCAGCAACTGCTCCTTGGCGCGCGGGATGATTTGAACGTGGAGGGGGCGACCTGCAGGCTGACGTGCGTTGAGGTAGTGCTCCAGGGCACGAATCCGGTGGTACTCGACCCCCACAGGTTCGCCCTTGACCTTGCCCGAACTGTTGCGGCTCTGGTTGACCAGCACACGCAAAACCTTGCTCGTCTGTACTTGCTTCAGGTCGCGGACCTTGGCCGGAGCCGGCTGCTGAACAGGACCACCGACCTGCGCCAGCGCAGGGGATGCTGCCAGCGTCAGGAGCACGGCGAACAGCCCACCGCACAGGGCAGCGACAGGCGACTCACAGATCCAGCGGCGCGAACTCCTGGGCATAGGCGACCATTGTCGTCGAATGAAGGCTAAGAGACCCCGACAATGCCAGCAAGTTCTGCGATCCGCACCCCTTGCCTGGCCTTAACCGACACACGGTCCGTCGTTTGAGGCCTGGCGCCCCATGGCAAGACCATGGTCCGAAGGTTGTCGGCAGGCGCCTTCGCGGCTTAGCCTAGTGCGGCTGCGCACGCATTCTTTTTTCTCAAAGGCCTGGATTCATGCACCTGATCGACATTGGCGTCAACCTTACCCACAGCAGCTTCGAAGGCCGCCACGCCGAGATTCTGGAGCGAGCACTGGAGGCAGATGTGGTGCAGATGGTCGTGACGGGCACCAGCCTTCCCGTCAGCGAACAGTCCGTGGAGGTGTGCGAGCGCTGGGACGAAACCGGTCAACGATTGTTCGCCACGGCCGGGGTCCATCCCCATGAAGCCAGCGACTGGACGGTCGACAGTGAGCGTCGACTGCGAGCGCTGCTGCAACACGACCGGGTCAAGGCGGTCGGCGAATGCGGCCTGGACTTCAATCGCGACTTCTCGCCACGCTCGCAACAGGAAAAGGCTTTCGAAGCCCAGCTGGCCCTGGCCGTGGAACTGGGGCTGCCGGTCTTTCTCCATGAACGCGACGCCAGCGAGCGGATGCTGGCGATCCTTACGCCTTATCGCGATCACCTGTCGGCTGCCGTGGTGCATTGCTTCACCGGGGAGCGCCAGGCACTGTTCGCCTACCTGGACCTGGATCTGCACATCGGCATCACCGGCTGGATCTGCGACGAGCGCCGTGGCACGCACCTGCACCCACTGGTCAGCAGCATCCCCCAGGACCGGCTGATGCTCGAGAGCGATGCACCTTACCTGCTGCCACGCAGCCTGCGCCCCAAGCCCAAGCATGGGCGCAACGAACCGGCCTTTTTGCCGGAAGTGCTCCATGAAGTGGCGCGTCACCGGGGACAGTCGCCTGTGCAACTGGCCCAACAGAGCACCGCGTGTGCCCGGGCGTTCTTCGGGTTGCCGATCATCGATTGATTCAGGTCAACGTCCCACGCGCAGGGCTTGGGCAAGATGATGGCACCTTGCCAATACTCTTGTCGTCACTTCAGAGACCCCTGCCATGCGTGCCCGGCTCGACAACCTTTCCTTGAAATACAAATTCTGGGCCGTCAACGCAGTGGCGTTCTTCACCACGCTGCTGTTGGTGCTGTTCGCCCTCTATACCGAACAGCAAGGTCGTATCGACTCGCTGCGTCAGGCGCTGCAGACCCAGGCCGAGCTGGCGAGCCAATGGCCGCAGGACCAGCCGGTGCCCGCGCAGCGCAATCATGTCACCTGGACGAAAGGCGCTACCCCGACACTGGCCGGTCACGCGCTGACCCTGCCCACTGCCGCACAAGGCTGGACCACGCTGCCCAGTGCCTGGGTCGCGGGCGACCAGCCGCGCGTCGGCGCCTACGTGGCCTGTCAGAACGAGCGCTGCCAGGCTTGGCTGGCCGAAGCGCCCAGCCTGCGCCAACTGCTGGTGGCGCGCGCTGGACAGTATGCGCTGTGCGTGGCGCTGCTGATGCTGGTCATGCTCGCCGCGTCGCAACTGCTGATCCGCTTCCTGCTCGGGCGCCTTGACACGCTCAAGGCCGTCATGCTGCAAGCCCAGCACACGGGTGACCTAAGCGCACGCGTGCCGTTGGCAGGCGGTGACGAGGTCGGCCAGATGGCCGCTGCCTTCAATGCCATGCAGGCGAGTTATCACCAGGTGGTCGGCACCGTCGCCCATACGGCACGCGAGCTGGACGCCAATGCCAGGCGGCTCGCGGACAGCATGGTGGAGGTTCGTCGAGGCATGCTCGGGCAGCAGGGCGAGACCGACCAGGCGGCCACTGCCATCAATCAGATGTCCGCGACCGTGCATCACATTGCCGAGCATGCCGGGGCCACGCGCGACCTGTCGCAATCCACCGATACCCTGGCGGTCAATGGCAAGGCGGTGGTGGACAGCGTTCAGGATGCGATCGCCGGCTTGTCCAGCGGCGTGCAGCAGACCGCCCAGACGATTCGGCAACTGGCCGACGACAGCCAGAAGATCAACGGTGTGGTGAGCGTCATTCACAGCATCGCCGAACAGACCAACCTGTTGGCACTCAACGCCGCCATCGAAGCCGCACGCGCAGGCGAGCTGGGGCGTGGATTCGCCGTGGTGGCCGATGAAGTGCGCAACCTGGCCAAACGGGTGCAGGCCTCGACCGACCAGATCACCGGCATGGTCTCTACCCTGCAGGCCGGTACGCGCGATGCCGTGGAATTCATGCAGGAAAGCTCGCTCAAGGCGGACGACTGCGTGCGTCAGGCGCAGGATGCGAGTTCAGCCCTGGCCCAGATCGCCGGGGCCGTGGCACAGATGCGCGAGAACACCACGCAGATCGCGGTGGCTGCCGCACAGCAGAGTCAGGCCGCGGAGGAGATGAACCGCGCAGTCGTCAGCATCCGCGACGTGACCGAAGGCACGACGCGCCAGGCCACCACCTCGACCACCGACAGCGTCGAACTGGCCGACCTGGCCGGCACGCTTCACCACGCCATCGGCCGACTCACCCTATGACGGCCATAGCCACGCTCGATTGGCTCACTTCGGGGCACCGCACTACGCTGAACAGGTGACCTTGAGGATAGAACCATGACCAAACGACTGCTCGAACTCGCCGGCTGGCACGCACGCCTGGAGGCCCGACCTGAGGCGGCCAGCCCTGCGCCCCATCAGATTGCCGTGCCCCTGTTCGTGATTGGCGCGTTGCTGGCACTCAGCGGCCTGCTGGGAATGGACGCCTCCCAAGGGGCGCTGGGTGCGATCACGCTGGGGGCTGGCTGGGCCCTGCAGCGCCGCTGAGTGTCTGCCCGCCCACACCTGATCGACACGCGCATGACGGCGCTCGATCACCTTCCTGCAGGGTGATCGCCGACTGCGCTCAACGCTTCTTCAACGCCTTGCCCAGGCGCATGAGCGTCTTGTCCGCCCGCTGCTGCGCTGCTTCCAGCTCCTGTTGCCAGTCCGCCTTGAGCATCGCCAGGTCGGCCTGCTGGTCCACCTGAAGCAGCCATTGCACGCGATCGTGCCATTCCCCCAGATCCTGCTGCCCTTGCTTGAGCAGACGGCGCAGCGCGTTGCCGGCATGGTCGAGTTGCGGATAGGCCTCTTCGGCATAGCGCACCCGCTTGATCAGCAGGCGCACGCGGTGCCGATCATGAGCAGGATCCTGCACGGCTTTCTCGAGTTTGCGCCATTGCTTGCGCAGACGTTCATCCACCTGACGATGCAGGCCACTGACCACGCCTTCGCGGTCTGCGGCGCGCAGGAAACCGGGGAAGGCATCGAGAATCGACAAGGTGCGCGTCAAGGGCGCGCTGTCCGCGACACTGGCGAACGTCTGCGCCCTCCTCTCCAGGCGGCGCTGCCCGGCTGACAGGTGCCCTCGCTCGATAAGCTCTGCGCCCATCACTTCCCGGTCACGCAGCGGCGTGGTCAAGGTCCCCAGCGCCCGGGCCGCGTCTTCCAGCTCCTGCACACCCGGCAGTCCGCGCAGGGGGCGCAACAGGCTGCGCAGGCGACGCACGCTGGTGCGCAGGTCGTGCAAGGCCTCGCTGTCGGTATCGGCACGCAGGCGCTGACGGCAGGCGTGCAGGCGCACGTGCAAGGCAAGCACACGGGACACTACATGATCGAGCATCGCAGACATGACATTCTCCTGGGCTCAACGCCCTGCACGGGACTCGCGAATGTAGAAGCGCGCTTTCTCGGCCTTGCGCGAACAGCCCCGGAAGGCTTCGAACTGTTGTTGGGTCTTGGCGCCGGTCAACAACGACAAGGCCTTGGAGTAGCTCACCGTGCCCGCCAGACCTTCGGCCTTGGCGATGTCGAGCTCCTTCCAGGCCGCATCCAACTGGGTCGCGCAACTGTCACGGTAGGCCGTCTTGCCAGCGCATCCGGTCAGTGCCAAGGCCAGCAACGGCAGGCAGATCCAGGCTTTCATGGGGCGATCCTCAAGGTGTCCGGGGTAGATGGCTGTTCGACGTCCGCGGGTTGAGAAAGTGCCTTTTCCACACGCCGAGACACATCGGGATTGAAGCGTTTTGGCCCGCGGTGCATTGTGCATGAAAACACAATGACGGGGAGCGGGTATGGGCAAACGTGTAGCACTGGTGTTGGGTTCTGGCGGTGCCCGGGGGTATGCCCATATCGGCGTGATCGAGGAACTCGAACGGCGCGGCTACGAGATCGCCTGCATCGCCGGCTGCTCGATGGGCGCCGTCGTCGGCGGTATCTATGCCGCAGGCAAGCTCGACGCCTACAAGCAGTGGATCGAAAGCCTGGACTATCTGGACGTGCTGCGCCTGGTGGACGTGAGCTTTCGTCTTGGCGCGATCCGCGGGGACAAGGTGTTCGGCCAGATTCGCAAGATCGTCGGCGAACTCGATATCGAACAGTTGCGGATTCCCTACACGGCCGTGGCCGCCGACCTGACGCATCAGCAGGAGGTGTGGTTCCAGGAAGGCTGCCTGCATCAGGCCATGCGCGCTTCAGCCGCAATCCCCAGCCTGTTCACGCCGGTCGTGCAGGGCAACCGTGTGCTGGTCGACGGTGGCATCCTCAACCCCTTGCCCATCGTGCCCGTGGTGTCGAGCCACTGCGACCTGATCGTCGCCGTCAACCTGAACGCAACCCAACCCACGTCCTATCAGTTGCCTGTCATCGAGCGGCCTGCCGCCTTCAAGCAACGCTTCGACAGTCTCGTCACATCGCTGGGCGCACGCCTGCCCTTCCGGCGCAAACCGGCCGAACAACTGATCCAGATCGAACGCGAGATCATTGGTGAAGGGCTGGGCGCGACCAACCCCTGGCTGGCTGAAGGCCGGGTCGCCACGCTGACGTCGAGCGACGAAGAACGAGGCGCGCCCAAGTCGGCCACCGGATCGTTCGTCGTCGATGCCGTCGGACCGGCTTCGTTGCTGGACTTGATCAACCAGAGCTTCGAAGTCATGCAAACGTCACTGGCGCAGTACAAGATGGCCGGCTATCCGCCTGACGTGGTGATCGATGTGCCCCGGCGTGTCTGCCGGTTCTTCGAGTTCTACAAGGCGCCGGAGCTGATCGCCCTGGGCCGGCAGATCGCCCGTGATCGCCTGGACGCGCACGAGCGCCCCCTTCGCTGATTGCAGAAACGACTCAGGCCGCATAGGCGGCCTGAGTCGATCACGACGCGGTATCAGTAACGCTTGATGTCCGCCTTGGCTTCCAGCTGCTTGAGGTAGGCCGCGAAGTCCTGCTCACCGGCGCGCGAGGCCAGGAAACGACGCATCTGCGTCTTCTCGGCATCGCTCGGTGCAGCGCCTTCGTTGACACCCTTGAGCTGCAGCACGGCCAGACGCCCGTCGTTGAGCACGACACTGTCGAAGACCGCCTTGGCCTTGTCCTGCGGCTTGGCCAGACGGAAGACCGCCTGCAGCTCGACAGGGTCGATGCCTTCCTGGTTGCGCGTGACGGCTTCACGCACCTTCCAGGCCTGCCCTTCGAGCGGCGCATCGGCTTTGATCGACCCTTCACGCAAGCCCTTGACCAGGGTATCGGCCTTGGCCTTGAGGTCGGCGATGGCCTGCTCCTTGGCCAGACGGTCGCGGATGTTGCCAGCGACCTGCTCCAGCGGCAGCTGCTCAGGCTTGCGATGCTCCTTGACCCGCAGCACCAGCACCGTCTCCGGGTCCAGCTCGATGGCGTTGCTGTTGCTGCCTTCCTGCAATACTTCTTCGCTGAAGGCCGCCTGCACGACCTGACGGTTGGCCGTGATGCCGTCGCCACCTTCGCGACCGAACGGCGCGGAGGTCTGGACCTTCAGGCCCAGGTCCTGAGCCGGCTGCCCCAGGTCGGACGATTCGAACGCCGAATCTTCCAGCTGCTTGGTCGCCTCGACGAAGCGCTGCTCGACCTGCTGGGACTTCAAGTCACGGGTCAGCTTATCACGCAGGCTGGCGAAGGTCGGTACGTCCGGCGCCTCGACACCCAGCAGCTTGATCAGGTGATAACCGAAGCTCGTGCGCACAGGGGCCGAGACCTGGTTCTCGGACAGCTTGTACAAGGCGTCCTCGAAGGCAGGATCGTAGACGCCTGGACCGGCAAGGCCCAGATCGCCGCCATTGCTGGCCGAGCCTGGATCCTGGGAGTACTCCTTGGCCAGTGCGGCGAAGTCCTCGCCCTTGTTCAAGCGCTGGGCGATCTCTTCGGCGCGCGCCTTGGCCTGCGCGTCGCTGACCTTGTCGTTGACTTCGATCAGGATGTGAGCGGCATGGCGCTGCTCGGCCAGGTTGGCGACTTCTTTCTCGTAGGCGGCCTTGAGCTGGTCTTCATCGACCTTGACCTGGTCGAAGTAGGCCGACTTCTTCAGCTCGATGTAGTCGATGACCACCTGGTCAGGCGTCATGAACTCCTTGGCGTGCTGATCGTAATGGGCCTTGATCTGCTCGTCCGACACCTGGACAGCCGACGGATCGGCCTTGAAGACCACGGAAGCGAAATCGCGTGTCTGGTTCTCGAGGCGTGCGAAGGCCTCCACCTGAGGCGTGGTGGCAAAGCTGGTCGCAACAAACCCGCCACGCAGCTGCCCGATCAGCAGCTCTTCGGCCAGCATCTGGCGGAACTGCATGCGCGTGTAGCCCAGGCGACGGATGAACTGGTCGAACAGGTCCGCGCTGAAGGTACCGTTGGCCTGGAATTCCGGCATTTGCAGGATGACCTGGTCGAGCGCCGCGTCGGTGAAGGAGAACCCGGCATCACGCGCGCCTTGCAGCAGCAGCGTGCGATCGATCAACCCCTTGAGGGAGGCTTCGCGAAGCAGCTTTTCGTCCAGCAGGGCCGGATCGAAGTCCTTGCCCATGCGTTGCATCAGCTGGCGACGCTGGATGTCGGCTGCCTGGCTGAGCGCGTTCTGGCTGATGGTATCGCCATTTACCTTGGCAGCATCCTGGCTATGGTTGGTGGCCTGGAAAATGGCATCGAACCCGGTCAGTGCCATCAGCACCACGATGAGACCGATGATGGCCTTGGCAATCCAACCTTGTGAATTGTCCCTGATATTCTGCAGCATGCGTCCCCCAAAACGGCCGTTCCACTGCGTTGACGACCGTGGAGTGAAGGTAAAGTCCTGATAGAAGAAAGGCGCATCCGAAGATGCGCCTTCTCGAAGCGTGCGCGGTGTCTGGAATCATGTTCCTGGTGACATCGCGGCAGGGACTGACGAGGTCAGCCCCTCCTTGAGCGGCATGACTCAGTTGACAGCGTCTTTCAGACCCTTGCCTGGCTTGAAGCCTGGCACTTTGGCAGCGGGAATCTTGATCGCCTTGCCGGTCTGAGGGTTGCGGCCGGTACGTTCTGCACGGTCCTTGACGGAGAAGGTGCCGAAGCCTACCAGAACGACGTCGTCGCCTTGCTTCAGGGCACCGGCAACCGAGTCGATGACCGCGTCCAGGGCGCGACCAGCCACGGCTTTCGGAATATCAGCGGAGGCGGCGATAGCGTCAATCAGTTCCGACTTATTCACTCTAAATCCCCTTTATCTCTCTAATGAGTATGTTTCTAAGTATGTAAAGAAAGCATGGAATACGCGAACGCCGGGTGACCCTGGAACACTGTAATGTCACTTCTTCGACCTGGACGTTTCGCCTCAGGGAAGGTCACCCGGCTCAAAGCTTTATCAATGCGTGCTGACGCGTTCCTTGGCATCGCTGTCGCGCTTTTCGTCTTTTGCGACAATCTCGGGAGCCACGTCCGGCAACGGCTCGGGGGCGTATTGCAGCGCAATTTGCAGGACTTCGTCAATCCATTTGACCGGTTTGATCTGCAGATCGGCCTTGATGTTTTCCGGGATTTCCTTGAGATCGCGCACGTTCTCCTCCGGAATGATCACCGTCTTGATGCCACCCCGGTGCGCTGCCAGCAGCTTTTCCTTCAAGCCGCCGATGGCCAGCACCTGACCACGCAACGTGATTTCGCCGGTCATGGCCACATCGGCCCTTACGGGGATCTGGGTCAGCGCCGAGACCAGCGCCGTGCACATGCCGATACCGGCACTGGGGCCATCCTTCGGAGTCGCCCCCTCAGGCATGTGGATGTGCACGTCGTGTTTCTCGTGGAAGTCCCGTGGAATCCCCAGGCTGCGAGCACGGCTGCGTACCACGGTCTGCGCGGCCGTGATCGACTCGACCATGACATCGCCCAGCGATCCGGTCTTGATCAGCTGCCCCTTGCCGGGGATGACCACCGACTCGATGGTCAGCAATTCGCCGCCCACCTGGGTCCAGGCCAGCCCTGTGACCTGACCGATCTGGTCCTGCTGCTCGGCCAGCCCGTAACGGAACTTGCGCACGCCCAGCAGGTGCTCGAGCTGCTCGCCGGTGACGGTGACGTTGACCTGCTTCTGCCCGGCATGCTCTTTGACGACCTTGCGGCAGACCTTGGCGATCTGGCGCTCGAGCCCCCGCACGCCCGCTTCACGGGTGTAGTAACGGATGATGTCGCGGATCGCCGTCGTGTCGACGCTCAGCTCGGCCGGCTTCAAGCCGTTGGCCTTGACCTGCTTGGGCACCAGGTACTTGACCGCGATGTTGATCTTCTCGTCTTCGGTGTAGCCCGGCAGACGGATGATTTCCATCCGGTCGAGCAGTGCCGGCGGGATGTTCATGGAGTTGGAGGTGCACAGGAACATCACGTCCGACAGGTCGTAGTCGACCTCTAGGTAGTGATCGTTGAAGTTGTGGTTCTGTTCGGGGTCGAGCACCTCGAGCAAGGCCGACGCCGGGTCGCCCCGCATGTCGTTACCCATCTTGTCGATTTCATCGAGCAAGAACAGCGGGTTGCGTACACCCACCTTGGTCATCTTCTGGATCAGACGACCTGGCATCGAACCGATGTAGGTACGGCGATGGCCGCGGATCTCGGCTTCGTCACGCACTCCGCCCAGGGCCATGCGCACGAACTTGCGATTGGTGGCCGTCGCGATGGATTCGGCCAGCGAGGTCTTGCCCACGCCAGGCGGGCCGACCAGGCACAGCACCGGCCCACGGATCTTCTTCACGCGCTTTTGCACGGCAAGGTATTCGAGGATGCGGTCCTTGACCTCTTCGAGCCCGTAATGGTCGGCATCGAGGATCTCTTCGGCACGGGTCAGGTCCAGGCGCACCTTGCTCTGGGCCTTCCACGGCACCTGTACCAGCCAGTCGAGGTACGAACGCACCACGGTCGCCTCGGCGGACATCGGCGACATCTGCTTGAGCTTGTTCAGCTCGGCCTGGGCCTTGGCCAAGGCATCCTTGGGCAGGCCGGCCGCGTCGATGCGCTTCTTGAGCTCATCGATTTCATTGTGGCCTTCGTCGCCATCGCCGAGCTCTTTCTGAATGGCCTTCATCTGCTCATTCAGGTAGTACTCGCGCTGGCTGCGCTCCATCTGCTTCTTGACGCGACCGCGGATGCGCTTCTCGACCTGCAGCAGATCGATTTCTGCATCCAGCAATGCCAAGACATGCTCGACCCGAGTGGACAGATCGACGATTTCGAGGATCTCTTGCTTCTGCTCGATCTTCAGCGCCATGTGCGCGGCCATGGTGTCGACCAGCCGGCCTGGCTCATCGATGCTGTTGAGCGAAGACAGCACCTCGGCAGGTACCTTCTTGCCCAGCTGGACGTACTGCTCGAACTGCGACAGCAACGTGCGCACGAAGACTTCCGATTCACGCTCGGCCGCTTCGCTCTCGTCGATCAGGCTGACCTGCGCACGGATGTGATCGTCCACTTCGACGAAGCGCTCCACGGCGCCTCGCTGTTCGCCTTCGACCAGCACCTTGACGGTGCCGTCGGGCAATTTCAACAACTGCAGGACCGTGGCGACGGTACCCACACGGTACAAGGCGTCTTCGCCCGGATCGTCGTCGGCAGGGTTCTTCTGGGCCAGCAGCAGGATCTGCTTCTCGCCCGTCATCGCCGCCTCGAGGGCTTCGATGGACTTCTCGCGCCCCACGAACAGCGGGATGACCATGTGCGGATAAACGACGACATCGCGCAATGGCAACAGAGGCAAGTCGAGGGTTGTCTTCATGAGTGCGCCTCTACAGCGGCCTTGCGGCCGGAATCCGGTGGAAATGATGCTTGGGGCTAATGTGGGGGTAGCCCTGCAAAATTACAAGCATTCTGGTCAGGAAATGCAGAAAGGGGCCCGAGGGCCCCTTTTTTGTCACTGCATGCAACGAACTCAGGCGTCCGGTGCGGCCTTGGCAGGCGCTTCGCTGTTCTCGTAGATCAGCAGCGGCTGCGACGTGCCATCGATGACGCTCTCGTCGATGACCACCTTGCTGACGTCCTTCTGCGAAGGAATCTCGTACATGGTGTCGAGCAGGATGCCTTCCAGGATCGAACGCAGACCACGAGCACCCGTCTTGCGCTCCAGGGCCTTGCGTGCGACAGCCTTGAGCGCATCGCTGCGGAACTCCAGGTCGACGCTTTCCATTTCGAACAGCTTGGCGTACTGCTTGGTCAGCGCATTCTTCGGCTCGGTGAGGATCTGCATCAATGCAGCCTCGTCGAGCTCGTCGAGCGTGGCCAGAACCGGCAGACGGCCCACGAACTCCGGAATCAGGCCGAACTTCACCAGGTCATCAGGCTCGACCTGACGCAGCGATTCGCCGACCTTCTTGCCCTCTTCCTTGCTGCGCACGTCAGCGCCAAAGCCGATGCCACCTTTGGTGGAGCGGTTCTGGACGACTTTCTCCAGGCCCGAGAACGCACCGCCACAGATGAACAGGATGTTGCGCGTGTCGACCTGCAGGAATTCCTGCTGCGGGTGCTTGCGCCCACCTTGTGGAGGTACGGAGGCCACGGTACCTTCGATCAGCTTCAACAGCGCCTGCTGCACGCCTTCACCGGACACGTCGCGGGTGATGGACGGGTTGTCCGACTTGCGCGAGATCTTGTCGATCTCGTCGATGTAGACGATACCCATCTGGGCCTTCTCTACGTCGTAGTCACACTTCTGCAGCAGCTTCTGGATGATGTTCTCGACGTCTTCGCCCACGTAGCCCGCTTCGGTCAGGGTCGTGGCGTCGGCGATGGTGAACGGCACGTTCAGCAGGCGTGCGAGGGTTTCGGCCAGCAGTGTCTTGCCCGAGCCGGTAGGCCCCACGAGCAGGATGTTGCTCTTGCCGAGTTCGACCTCGTCACCTTTCTTGTCGCGCTGGTTCAGGCGCTTGTAGTGGTTGTACACCGCTACGGCAAGCACCTTCTTCGCTCGCTCCTGACCAATGACGTACTGGTCCAGGATGGAGCTGATTTCTTTCGGCGAAGGCAATTTATGCGCGCTGCTCTCGGCCTGGGCTTCCTGCACCTCCTCGCGGATGATGTCATTGCACAGGTCGACGCACTCGTCGCAGATAAATACCGAGGGCCCGGCAATCAGTTTGCGCACTTCGTGCTGGCTTTTGCCGCAGAAGGAGCAGTAGAGCAATTTGCCGTTGTCCTCGCCGTTACGGGTGTCAGTCATTCGATCGATCCAATCCGGTAGGCTTGCAACACAAGATGAAGGCAATTGCGGGCTTTTTCAAGTCCGCAGGCAGGCGGGGGGACCGCCTGCCCGCTCCGACGTCCGGGATCAGGACGCCAGCAGTCGCTTGTCGTAGACCGAGTCGACCAGGCCGTACTCGGCAGCGCGCTGAGCGCTCATGAAATTGTCACGCTCGGTGTCACGCTTGATGGTCTCCAGGTCCTGCCCGGTGTGGTAGGCCAGCAGCTCGTTCAGACGCGCCTTGATCGAGAGGATCTCCTGGGCATGGATCTCGATGTCGGTGGCCTGACCCTGGAAACCGCCCAGGGGCTGGTGAATCATCACACGCGAGTTGGGCAGGCAGTGACGCTTGCCCTTGGCACCGGCCGCCAGCAGGAAGGCGCCCATGCTGCACGCCTGACCGATGCAGATCGTGGAGACGTCGGGCTTGATGAACTGCATGGTGTCGTAGATCGACATGCCTGCGGTCACCGAACCACCCGGCGAGTTGATGTACAGATGGATATCCTTGTCCGGATTTTCCGCCTCAAGGAACAGCAACTGCGCCACTACCAGGTTGGCCATGTAGTCTTCGACCGGGCCGACCAGGAAGATCACTCGCTCCTTCAACAGGCGCGAGTAGATGTCGTAGGCGCGCTCGCCACGAGCGGATTGCTCGACAACCATCGGGACCAGGCCGCCGGCGGCCTGGATGTCAGAACTCTGCTGAATGTAAGAATTGCGGGACATGTCCTGCGCTCGCTCCCAAATAGTCATGGCTTGAAAACACACAAGCCAGCGCGAAGGCTGGCTTGTGTGGACTTCCTACGAAAAAGACGATCACTCAGCGTCGGCAGGTGCCT
The DNA here is from genome assembly GCA_001534745.1 of Pseudomonas monteilii. NCBI lineage: Bacteria > Pseudomonadati > Pseudomonadota > Gammaproteobacteria > Pseudomonadales > Pseudomonadaceae > Pseudomonas > Pseudomonas alabamensis. The sequence continues at coordinate 1,425,812 of CP013997.1, read as the reverse complement.
GTGCTGGCTTGACGGCTTCCTCGTACGAGACCGACTTGTCGGTCACAGTAGCTTTCTGCAGGACAGTATCTACAACTTGCTCTTCAAGCACAACCGAGCGGACTTCGTTCATCTGCTGGTCGTTCTTGTAGTACCAGGCGATGACTTGTTCTGGCTCCTGGTAGGCCGACGCCATCTCTTCGATCATGGCGCGCACGCGAGCGTCGTCAGGCTTGAGCTCGAACTGCTTGACCACTTCGGCGACGATCAGGCCCAGGACCACACGACGCTTGGCCTGCTCTTCGAACAGTTCGGCCGGCAGCTGCTCGGGCTTGATGTTGCCACCGAACTGTTGAACGGCCTGTACGCGCAGACGGTTGACTTCGTTCTCCAGCAGCGCTTTCGGCACGTCGACCGGGTTGGCGGCCAGCAAGCCGTCCATGACCTGGTTCTTGACCTTGGTCTTGATCGCCTGGCGCAGCTCGCGCTCCATGTTCTTGCGGACTTCGGCGCGGAAGCCTTCCAGCGTCGATTCCTTGATGCCGAACTGGGCGAAGAAGTCTTCGTTCAACTCAGGCAGCTGAGGTGCGGAAACGCTGTTGACCTTGACGGTGAACTCGGCAGCCTTGCCGGCCAGGTCGAGGTTCTGGTAGTCCTCGGGGAAGGTCACGTTCAGCACGCGCTCTTCACCGGCCTTGGCGCCGACCAGACCGTCTTCGAAGCCTGGGATCATGCGGCCCGAACCCAGCACCAGCTGGGTGCCGGTGGCCGAACCACCGGCGAAGGCTTCACCGTCGACCTTGCCGACGAAATCGATGTTCAGCTGGTCTTCGTTCTGTGCTTCGCGCTCGACCGCTTCGAAACGCACGTTCTGCTTGCGCAGCACTTCGAGCATGTTGTCCAGGTCAGCGTCAGCCACGTCGGCCTCGAGGCGCTCGACCTTGATGGTGTCGAAACCGGCGACGGTGAACTCTGGGAACACTTCGAAGGTGGCGATGTATTCCAGGTCCTTGCCTTTCTCGAAGACCTTGGGCTCGACGGCAGGTGCGCCGGCGGGGTTGAGCTTCTGCTCGACCACGGCTTCGTAGAAGGTGGCCTGGATCAGGTCGCCCAGGGCTTCCTGGCGCGCGGCCTCTTCGTAACGCTGACGAATCACGCTCATCGGCACCTTGCCTGGACGGAAGCCAGGCACCTTGGCGCGACGGGCAGTCTGCTGCAGACGCTTGTTGACTTCGGTCTCGATGCGCTCGGCAGGCACGCCGATGGTCATGCGGCGCTCGAGCGCAGAAGTGTTTTCAACAGAAACTTGCATGGATATTCCTCGTTGCACAGACGTTAGCCGGCGATAGCCCGACTCCAGAATCAAGGGCAGGCATTCTAGTGACTCGCGAACCAGAAGTCACCCCATCCGAAACGACAGGAAACGCATGGGAAGCCATTTTCCAAACCTGGCTCGAACCCGGCCAGGCGGGACAGCGCGGCGGGAAGGCAAGACTGACGCATGGCACGTGATCCTTGCCCAGGCCGCCGACACAAGGCGCGGATACCGTCGAGCGCACGCCCCTCCTTATCAGGGCGCCGTCGGATCCAGGTCGTTGGCCTCGCAATAGCTCTCCCAATCGACCCCCAGGGCGTCGGCCACCTCACGGTGCACGCTCAGGCGCAAGGCCTGCAGGTGCTCGGGCGATTCGGCGATCAGTTGCAGGGTCAGCTCCCACGGTTCCAGCCCTTGATCGGCCGCCGCGTCCTCGAAGGCCCATTCGATCTGCTGAGCCTGCTCTTCGGCATCGAGCTGGGCAATTTCCTCGCGCAACTGAGGATGGGCCTCGGCGAAGCGATGCAGTGCCAAGGCCTTGCTGTCTTGCGTGATGTTCATGTGACTCCCCTTGGGCTGGCACGACGGCCGGTGTTTTCGGACGGTCGGAATCTATCAGTTTCCAGTCCGCTGGCAAGGGGCAGGTCACACGACCGTCATCCCACGTCAAGGCGCCTCGGTGCCAGGCGCTTCGACGGTCGGCGGCTCGAGCACCAGCACACCCAGGTGGCTGGCCACGCCAAGCACCAGGAACGCCACCATCCAGCCCGCCAGGCAACCCATGACATGGCGCCTGACGAACCCGCGCCCAGAACGGCGCAGGGAGGCGGCAAGCCCCCACCACACCAGAGCGAAGGCCAGGGCTGCCAGGAGAACGACGAGAAACGTCATGGAAATAGCCTCGCACATGCAGGTTGCATCGATCTGTACGCCACCGTCATGGCTGCGCGTCGACCGATGACGACACCGGATTCAGGAATACCAGATGCGGCGGTTCCGCCAGCAAGGCCTCGCTGTGCGCAAGAAACTGCTGGAAATGCTCGGAGGCCGCATGCGCGTCGAACGCCTCCTGGTGCGCGAAGGCTTCACGCATGTAGAAACAACCTGGCGCATCTTGCCGTTCGAACAGCATGTAATCCAGATTGCCGGGCTCGGCGCGGGTCGGCTCGACCAGCGCCAGCAAGGCTGCCTTGAGGGCATCGGCCTGCCCGGCCTTGGCCGTGAGCGTGGCCAGCAGCACGATGGGTGGGGTGTGTTCGGTCATGCAGACTCCTTCAATCCTGTGAACCGGGCAAGGTGCGGCCTGACGGGACTGAGCGCCCCGGCCAGGCCTGCACCCAGGCTCAGAAACCTTCGAGCACGAGCTTGCCGCGGGCCTTGCCGCTTTCCAGCACCGCATGGGCACGGCGCATGTTGGCGGCATTGATGGCACCGAAGTGCTCGCCCAGCGTCGTGCGCAGGATACCCTGATCGATCAGTTGTGCCACGCGCTCGAGCAGGTGATGCTGCTGGATCATGTCCGGCGTCTCGAACAGCGAGCGGGTGAACATCAATTCCCAATGCAGCGACAGCGATTTGCGCTTGAGCGGCATGACGTCCAGGACCTGCGGGTCGTCGATCACCGCGAGCCGGCCCTGGGGGCGCAGCACCTCGATCAGTTGCGGCAGGTAGTGGTCGGTGTGCGTCAGGCTGGCGACGTGACTGACGTGCTCGATGCCCAGCGCCTGCAATTGCGGCAGCAGGGGTTGGCCATGGTCGATCACGTGATGGGCGCCCAGCTCGCGGACCCACTCGGTGGTCTGCGCGCGCGATGCCGTTCCGACGACCGTCAGCTGGGTCAGCTGTCGGGCCAGCTGCACCAGCATCGAGCCGACACCACCACCGGCGCCCATGATCAGCAGGACATCCCCTTCCCCGCCGCCTTCGGCCACGCCCAGGCGGTCGAACAGCAGTTCCCACGCGGTGATCGAGGTCAACGGCAACGCGGCGGCTTCAGCGGCGCCGAGCGTGCGGGGCTGATGCCCGACGATGCGCTCGTCGACCACATGGTACTGGCTGTAGCTGCCGGGACGCGCGATCGAGCCGGCGTAGTAGACGGCATCGCCCGGCTTGAACAGGGTCACCTGGGCGCCGACTTCACGCACGATGCCCGCTGCGTCCCAACCCAGTATTTTTGGCTCTTGAGTGAAAGTACCGGCCCGCACCTTGGTGTCCACCGGATTGACCGCGACCGCGCTCACTTCGACCAGCACATCGCGTGGGCCAGGTGTCGGCATGGGCAGCGTGGTGTCCTGCAGAGCGTCGGGGTCTTCGATGGGCAGGCCGTGCTGGGTGAAACTGATGGCTTTCATAGGCACTCGTCGCTGAATGTGATGTGATTGACCCACGCAGTATGACCGCCAGGGCGCCCATCAAACAGGCGCCAGAGGCGCAAACACTTTCACACCGGGAATGACAATGATCCGCTTCAACGACCTGGAAATCTTCGTCCGCAGCGCTGCGCTCGGCAGCTTCACGGCAGCGGCGCTGGAGGCTGGACTGCTGCCTGGCCAGGCAGCCGAAGCGGTCAAGCGCCTGGAGCGCGAACTGGATGTACGCTTGTTCGCCCGCACCACCCGCAGCCTGCGCCTGACCGCCGAGGGCGAGCAGTACCTGCCTTCTGCCCTGACGGCGCTCGAAGCCCTCCAGCGTGGGCGCGACGACCTGCGTCGCGATCCGGCACAACTGCAAGGCACCCTGCAACTGTCCGCGCCCTCCGACTTGGGACGCAACCTGCTGCTGCCCTGGCTCACGGACTTTCGCCGCGAACACCCCCTGCTGCATCTCCGGTTCCTGCTGTCGGACCAGCTTGTAGACCTGTTCCGCGATCCCGTGGACATCGCCATTCGCTATGGCCTGGACGTCGATGCCTCCTACGTCGCACTGCCCCTGGCACCGCGCAATCGCAAGGTGCTGGTGGCCTCCCCGCGTTACCTGGCGCGCTGCGGGCAGCCGCAGGCGCCTGAGGATTTGCGCGACCACCAGTGCCTGCTGTACATGCAGCAGGGCCGCCTCTACGACAAGTGGCGGTTGGGTACGGAAACGGTGCAGGTCGGCGGGACCTTACTGAGCGACGATGCCGACGTCGCCCGGCGCTGGGCCGTCGCCGGTGAAGGCATCACCTACAAGTCCTGGCTGGACGTCAGCGACGATGTACTGGCTGGGCGCCTGGTGCTGCTCATGCCGGACCATCCGGGGCCCGCCCTGCCCTTGAGCCTGGTCTGCCCGCACCGCAAGCAGCTCTCGCCCACGGTGACGCGCCTGCACGCCTGGCTGTCCGAGCGCTTTGCCGGGCTGCCGGACCCCGACAAGGCGGCTCCTTCCACGCGCTAGCAAGCCGCGTCGATGCCTTTACCCAGCACACGCCGCCTCGACGCGGGTGTGCTCGGCAAAGGGATCGATGATGCACGTCTGATCAGCGGGCGGAACACCCCTGATCAGGGTGTTCCGCCTACTCCGTTACGAGGCCGAGTAGTTCCAGTGGCTCAAGCGCTGGGAGAAGTACGGCGTGACCAGGGCAACCGTCGCCGCCTGATCGGCCCGCTCGAGGCTCATCTTCTCGGTATCCGAGCCGGGACCGGTGATCCACAGCGTGGCAGGCACCTTCTGCACCTTGAGCACCTCCAGCAGGTTCTTCAGGGCCGTACGACCTGCGTCGGTGCTTGGGATACCCACCTCACCGATGAACAGCGCCATGTTGTGGTCGCTGGCATAGGTGAACATCGGGCCGAACACTTTTTCGGTGAACACGTTGGCTTCGATCTTCGTGTTGTCGCCTTCATAAGCGCCACTGGAGCTGTTATTGACATCACCATAACCGTGTACCTCCCACACGATGGCATTGGCCGGATCGACGATGCGCGCCTGCAGGTCACCGGAGTATTTCTCCCAGTTTCGCGCGCTGGCGTATTGCAGACCGCAGATGAACACGGGCTTGCGCGAGCTGTTGCGCAGGTTCTTCAACACGATGTTCATGGTGTTGATGTACAGCGTTTTCATGTCCTCTACCGTGATGTAGTCAGTGGCTCCTGGGCGAGTCTCAGCGTAGGGCTCATTACCCAATCCCCAACCCACCACCATCGGATCGTCGCACGCCTGTACCAGCTTCTGGTGGAAGTTGGCCAGGTGCACCGCAGACCAGGCCGCGCCACTGATGCTGTTGCTGTCGTTGATCAGGACCGGCTCGGTGGCCTTCCACCGATTGCCCTGATTACCCGCCTGGTTGGCCGGCAACAGGCGGCCGGTCAGTGCACCATTGGCCGTCTCGTAGCGCATCAGGCGCATGTAGTGGTGAGGGTCCGGGATGATCTTCGCCTCGCCGTTGGAATCCTCACGAATCCAGCCCAGCAGTTCTTTCCATTTGCTGACGAAGGTGGTGTCCAGGCTGGCGCCTTGCCCAGGCAGGCCCTCGTGGGACAGGTTGATGGCCCGCTGCACTTCGAACGGGAAGCGGATCAGCCGCACGCCGCGCTGCTTGACCCACAGCCTGACGGTGTCGCGGGTCGGCCAGAAGTAATGGGTACCCGCCTCGCCCGGCACGATCTGCCGCGCGTTGGCGTGGGAGCCCAGGTTGATCCCCAACAGGGGAATGTTGGTCAGGGTGTTGAGACCGGTGCTGGAATTAGCCATGGGGTGTTACCTCGGAGTGATGAGTGGTCAGGGGCAGTCGCGCTGCTCCAGCTGCGCTCGGGGGCGCTGGCTTAAGGCTCGAGGCCTTTGCATGATTCAAGGTCCGGCAGCGCGAACACTTGATCTGGAACTCGGTGAACTCGCCCACACGGGCGAGCAGGCGGCCGCAATGGCCACAACGGTAATCGTTGAGCATGGTGTGCAACCTTGGAAGAGATGAAGCGTGGGCGCATAGGGCCAGACACTGCAACGGACCTGTTGGGCGCGGCAGTGTCGAGGCAGGTTTGTGCATGGGGATTGCGGGAAACGAGAGAGCAGCGGTGTTTTGCAGGCACAAAAAAACCGGCTCGGGGCCGGTTGCTTGCTAGAGGCGCCAGGGGCGGATCTCTAGGAATGGGGAAATGCTGCCACTGCCCGCACGGGAATGCAAGGGTCAGGTGGAAAAATGATTCAGGGCAGCCTTGAGGGGCATTTGAACGAAAAAAGACAGCCTCGACGGGCTGCCTTTTTTTGCCTGAAATTCCCAAAGTGTTCCCATTTTGTTCCCAATTCGCGAATTGGTGGGAAAAACTCCTTTGAAAACAGGCACTTACATGGTGCGGACGAAGAGACTCGAACTCTTACAGCTTGCGCCGCTGGAACCTAAATCCAGTGTGTCTACCAATTCCACCACGTCCGCGTGAAGCACTTAAAGCAAAGGCGCCGGATCATACAATCAGGCGCCTTTTCTTGAATATGGGGTGGACGATGGGAATCGAACCCACGACAACTGGAATCACAATCCAGCGCTCTACCAACTGAGCTACGCCCACCATATTGCGGTACTGCTATGAACCTTGCCCAAGCTGCCTGATGGCGCACCCGGCAGGACTCGAACCTGCGACCATCCGCTTAGAAGGCGGATGCTCTATCCAGCTGAGCTACGGGCGCTTATTCAATCTGCTTTCTGATACGATTGCAAATCAACTTTCAGTCCGTACCGAACGAGCTAAAAATCCGCTCATTCTGCCCGACCTTGCTAGCCAGTGCTAGGCCCTGCCCGACAAGTGCGACGAATGTTATAGACGACCCGCTGAGGCGTCAACACTTTTTTAAAAAAAATTTAGCCGTTTGAAGGGCTTAGGGGATTTGCACGACCATCTGCCTTTGCCCTCGGGCTTGGGCATGCGAGAATGCGCATTCTTTCATGTTCCTTTCTCGATGGTTAATCACCCGTCTATGACTGCACACCTAATCGATGGCAAGGCGATCGCCGCCAGCTTGCGCCAGCAGATCGCCCTCCGTGTCGAAGAGCGTCGCCAACAAGGCCTGCGCGTACCGGGCCTGGCAGTGATCCTGGTCGGTTCCGACCCCGCCTCGCAAGTCTATGTCTCGCACAAGCGCAAGGATTGCGAGGAAGTGGGCTTTCTCTCGCAAGCCTACGATCTGCCGAGCGCCACCACCCAGCAGACGCTGACCGATCTCATCGATCGCCTGAACGATGATCCGGAGGTCGACGGCATTCTTCTGCAATTGCCGCTGCCCGAACACCTGGACGCCTCCCTGCTGCTCGAGCGGATTCGCCCGGACAAGGACGTGGATGGCTTCCACCCTTACAACGTCGGCCGCCTGGCGCAACGCATCCCACTGCTGCGCCCCTGCACGCCCAAGGGCATCATGACGCTGCTGGAAAGCACCGGCCAGAACCTGTACGGCATGGACGCCGTGGTGGTCGGGGCGTCGAACATCGTGGGTCGTCCCATGGCCATGGAGCTGCTGCTGGCCGGCTGCACCGTGACGGTCGCGCACCGCTTCACCCAGGATCTGGCAGGGCACGTCGGCCGTGCCGACCTGGTGGTCGTGGCCGCCGGCAAGCCGGGCCTGGTCAAGGGTGAATGGATCAAGGAAGGCGCCATCGTCATCGACGTGGGCATCAACCGCCAGGCCGATGGCCGCCTGGTGGGCGACGTGGTCTACGACACGGCCCTGCCGCGCGCCGGCTGGATCACCCCGGTCCCAGGCGGTGTCGGCCCGATGACCCGCGCGTGCCTGCTGGAAAACACGCTGTACGCGGCCGAAACGCTGCACGCCTGACGTTCCCGAGCCGGGCCGGCTCTTGCCGGCCCTGGCCGACGTGGTAGATACGTCGTCCGCTCATGCGCACCCTGCCCCTTAGGCTCGACGCTTCTTTTTCAAGGAGCATCCGACATGGGGAGTACCTCGCACCTTGCGCTCATCGAGCAGCGCGTTCCCACCTGGCTGCAATCGGCCACGCCTGCCCAACGTCATCGACTGCGCGAGCGCATCATCGCCAGCCACCGGGCGACCCGGGCGGTTGCGACCGCGCTGCGATCGTTGCAAGACATCGATGCCTTCTGTCGCCCCTTGTTGCAGGAGGCGCTCGCACGCTGGTTTCCCGCGGCGACGCTACCGGCCGTGGACATCGGCCGGGTCTGGCATCATGAGCGGAAGTACGCCAGCTCCTGGCTCGAAACGGCCCTGCAGAATGTCGAGGCGGATGCACGTCTCACGCTCTATGCAAGCGCGCAGACCAGCGAGCCCCTGACACTCGATACCCGTCGCTTCGTTCTGGGCCTGCGCAACCTGGACTTGGGCCAACGCTATAAGGACCATCTGACGGGCATCGTCGATAACGATGCCTTTCGCGCCCTGCTGCGCCAACAGGACCACACCGCGTTCGCCGCCGAAGTCGCACTGGCGACCCTGCAGCAGCGCCTGGACGAACCTGCCACGGCCCTGGCAGAAGCCCTGCTGGCAGGCGCTTCCAGCGTGCCACAGGCGGATGGCACGCAGCGCGCGCTGTGTTGCAACCGCCTGACGCTGGCCGGAATCTCGTTGCGCGGCCCCTTGCTGATTTCGCTGGAGCCCAAAGGGAGCGTCGAACCCTGCCTGCTCTACCTGCCCGGCCATCCACGCCTGCAACTGCGCCAGTATGCCTCCCTCCAGGCAGCCGCCAAGGCATTGACGCGCCTGATGTGGCAACCTCAAGAGCGCGAGTTCTTCAGCCGCTACGTGCTGCACGTCGAACGGGCCCGTTTCGCCGAGCGCCTGCAGGCGACGCTGTATCCGTATTACCCCTTCGATCAGGTCTACGCGCACCCACCGGTGCTGGAACCCGGCCAACGCATCGGCTGGATGAAACGGCTGTTTCCCGCGCCGACCGCTGTCTACCAGGCCACGCTGGACAAGAACGCACGCTTGCCGATGCACCTGACGCCCTGGCCTAGGGATTGCTTCGAGGCCAGGGCGCGCACCCAGGTGGAAGGCATGATCCTGGACGCGACCCGCATCGCGGTGCCAGTGGCCCAGCGCGACGCCGACGCCCAGTGGGCGCTGATCGAGCGCTGGCTGGGCATTGGGCTGACGGTGCTGAACCTGGCTGCGCTGCTGGTGCCCGGGCTGGGCGAAACGATGCTGGTGGTCGGCGGCGCACAGCTGGTCGATGAGTTCCTCGAGGGGATCGAGGCAGCCAACGATCGTGATGTCGACGCAGCGCTGTCGCACCTGTTCGACGTCTTCGAGAACCTGGCGCAGATGGCGGCCCTGGGCGCTGCGGCGACCTATGTCGAACCCCTGGGTGTGCTGCATGACTGGATCCCGATCGGCGAAGCCTCGTCGGCCAGACTCTGGCATGGCAGCCTGGAGCCGTTCACGCGCCCAGGCGGTTGGCCACGACAGGCGCCTGCGCTGTCGCAGATGCCCGTTCAGTGGCAAGGCAGGCAATGGATCGACCTCGACGGCCACCCCTGTGCGATCAAGCCCGCTCCTGACGGAAGTTGGCGCCTGATCCCCTTGAACGGGCGCGGCCACCAACCTGCGCTACGCCAGCACCTCGAGGGGTACTGGCTGCTGCAGCACGAACGTCCGCTGGGCTGGGACGCCACCCGACTGCTGAACAGGGTCGCACCATCGCCCGCCGACCTGACGACCTCGGCTCGGTTGAATGCCCTGCGGTGCAGTGGTTACTCCGTGGAAAGCCTGCGCCAGGCCGTCGTCGATCATCAACCCCTGCCTGCCCTGCTGCTCGACAGCCTCGAAGCGTTCGGCGCACGTCTGCCCGCCCCCCTGCCGCGCGCCGAGGAAGGCCCACTGGCGCGGGTGTTTCCTGGCCTGACCCGGCGTGCGCGTCACGACCTTCTGGCGCAGGCGACACCGGCCGACGTGGTGCGCCTGCAGGGCACCCAGCGCGTACCCTTGGCCATGGCCGAAGCGGCGCGTCTGTACCTGCGCGAAGGTCGGTTGAACCGGGCGCTGAGGGACTTTCACCTGGCCGCCGTGTCGTCCGATCGCGACACGCTGATCATTGCGGCGCTCCAGCGCCTGCCCGGCTGGCGCGCGACCGTTCACCTGCGGGTGATGCAAGGCGAGCAGGTCGTCGCGGCGACGGCTCCCTCCTCTGGCCCGACCAAGACCCTCCTGCGGCTCGACACGCAGTACCAACCGCTCGACGAGCAGGGCAACGCCCTGAGCAGCCCGACCACTGTCTTCCAGGCGCTGCTGTGTGCCCTGCCAGACAGCGAGCGCGAAGCCCTGGCCCTGCAGATCCACGACACGGAGGCACTGCGTGACCAGTTGTTCGATCAGGTGGCCCTCGACCGCGAGCGCAGCGCACTGGACCTGGGCATGGCACAGGTCCGCCCCTGGTACCGCCTGCCCGGCAGGTGGCCAGGGACTCAGGGGATCGGCTATGCGCTCAGCGGCCGCGGCGCGCACAACTGGCAGACCGGCGACGAGCTATTCGATCAGGTATTTCCGCCAGCCCCTGGCCTCGATCGCAGCGTGCTGAGAACGCTTCTGCGATGGGAAGCCGGGCCCCAGGCAGGCGCCTTCGCTCAGCTGATGCTGCGATTGCAAGGCGAATACCAGCGCCTGGACGAAGCCCTGCAGACCTGGGTCTCGGACGAGGCAGGCGTCACGCCGGAACGCCAGCCCGAACAGCGGGCCGCACGTGACAGCGTCGCCCAGCACATCCGGCGTGCCTGGCGACGCGAGTCGCCCAGCCACGGAGCCGGTTCATTGCAGCACATCGAGCTGCACATCAATGCGCGCTACGTCGATACCTTGCCCATCCTGCCCGATCCGCTGCCGTCGGTGCGGAGCCTGGAGCTGAACGGCCTGAGCGATGCGACCACGGCCCGCCTGAACGATTTTCTGCACGCCTTCCCCCAGCTCCGGGTGCTCGACCTGAGCGACAACTCTCTCACGCTGCTGCCGGCGCGACTAGGTGAGCTGCACAACCTCGAGAGCCTGAACCTGGCGGAGAACAATCTGACGCTCGACGACGAGCACAACCTGTCGATCATCCTGCGCCTGCAGGCACTGCGAAACCTGGGGCTTACCGATGCCCTCTCGGACCTGTCGTTCACCACGCTGCAGCGCCTGGGTCAATTGCCCGCCTTGCGTGTGCTGCTGGCCGATGTCAACGAGCTGGCGTTCGGTCCGGCCCATTTCCAGGCCCTGCAACAATGGCCTGCGCTCGAGGAACTGCACCTGGGCCAAAACCAGATCACCCTCGACCCGCCTACCCGTCAGGCACTGGCCGGCCTCAATCGCTTGATACGCCTGTCGCTGTACGAAAACCCGCTCGACCTGCCGCCAGACCTGACTGGCTGGACACGCCTGCGCCAACTGGATCTGGAGCACACCGGCATCGTCGACTGGCCGCCTGGCCTGCTCGGTCTACTGGATCAGCGGCCACTGGTGCTTCGCGCGCTGGACCTGGGGCACAATGGTCTGACCGATGTGCCGCCGCTGGCGCACACGGCCTTCGCCGAAGCCATACGCGCCCACGACCCTGATGTCTTCGTGTCGCTGGGCCCCAACCCCTGGAGCGAGCAGGCGCAGATCCTGCTGAACGACGCCGGGCTGGAAGCGCAGACCGAGGCACCGGCGTTCGGCGACTGGCATGCCGACTGGCCGGAGCCGCTGCGCGAGCACGTGGCACACACCCTGACCGATGCCCACTGGCAACCCTTGTACGGGCTGTTCGATCGGGTGTCGCACACAGGCGACTACCAGCACAATCCGGCCGCCTTGCGGACCCGCATGGCACACGTGGTGCAGGTGCTGTCCACCGACGCCCAGGCCGACGCCACACCGGCCTGGGGGCTGGCGCAGCTGCACCAGGAGATTAACGAACGGCTGCACGATGCCGGACAGGCCTGTGTCGACCAGGCCAGCCTCCTGTTCCAGGACATCGAGACCGAGGTCACGACCTGGGAGGTGGTCCGCCACGCGCAGCCCGGCGCGAGCCACGAGCAGACCGCGATCGACAGCGCCGGAGCCCTGTACCGACAACGGCTGCTCGAAGAACAGGTCGGCGCGCTCTACCAGGCACGCCTGAACCGCCGGCGAGCGCTGGCGGATGCCACGGATGCAGCGGGCCGGGAGGCCGCGCCGCCCCTGCATCCCTTGGACGATCTGGACGATGCGGCGCTGAGCGAGCCGAACTATCTGCTCGACGAGCTGGAAATGGCGCTGTACGCCCGCCTGCAATTGCGTGAGCCGCTGCGCCTGCCACCTCAGCCCGCGGAGATGAGCTTCGGCTACCTGGCCCGGCTGAGCCACCCGACGCTTCAGCGCCTGGCCAATACGGTGCGGGAGCTGGCATCCGGCGAGCGGGTGGCCGAATGGGCCGCGACACAGCGCTTCTGGCAAGCCTGGTTGCGTCGGCTGTACCCCCAGCAGTTCGTGGCGTTCAGTCAACGCTGGGAAGGGGCTTCGGCGTACTTCGACCAGCTCAGCGAGGCAGGTGCCGGTACTGGCCGCTACGAAGGCCCGCCTGTGCCGGAACCTTACATCGCCGCGCTGGAGCAGGCCTTCCCGGCGGTGCCAGGGCTGACCTGGCGACAGGCGGGTGTCGTGCAGAGCGTGAACCTGGTTTCCGGACGCATTCCCCAGGAAAGCGCGATCTACCAGCGCGCTGCCCAGCTGTTGCTGGAGACCCGCGTGGCCGATGAGACGATGCTGTATCGCACCTTGAGCCAGACGCTGGGCCAGCTGTACACACCGTGACCGGGATCGGCCGGTGGACCGTCAGGGCAGGACGGTCCACCGCGCCTTCACGGCTTCGACAGGGCCAGCGTGCGCAGCCACGGCACGCCGCACAGGGCCAGCAGGAGCAGCGCCACCACGCCATAGAACGCCTCGACCAGGCCGGTCCAGTGGGCGACATAGCCGATCAATGCAGGCCCGAGCAGCACCCCGAGATAACCGCAGATGCTGACGGCAGCCACCGCCGGCTGCACGGGCATCATCTGTTGGCGGCCCACCAGGGTGAACAACGCAGGCACCACGTTCCCCACTGCCAGGCCGGCGACGAACAGGCCCAGCAGCACGCCGATCAGGTTGCCGGAAAAGGCCGTGATCGCCACACCCGTGGCCGTGCCGGCAAACCCCACCACCAGCGTTCGAAGCTCGCCGAAACGCCCGACCAGTCGATCGCCCACCAGCCGGATCACCGTCATGGCCAGGGCAAACACGGCGTAGCCGACCCCGGCGAGCGAGACATCGACGCCCTTCTCCTGAGTCAACAGCACCGCCCCCCAGTCCAGCATGGCGCCTTCGCTGAGAAAGCAGATCAGCACCAGCACGCCCAGCATCAGCACGATGCCCCTGGGCAGGACCAGCGACATGCCGCCTTCGCTGGCAGGGGTGCGTACGAACCCCGATGCCGCCGCGACAAGACAGGCCAGCACCACCGCCGCAGCGCTCAAGGTCGAGGCGCCCAGGCTCACGCCACTGGCGATCAAGGCGGCCATGCTGCCCGCGCCAACCAGGCTGCCGACGCTGTACAGGCCATGGAACCCGGACATCAACGGTACGCCCGCGGCGTCCTGCACCGCCATGCCATGAATGTTGGCGGCCACGTCGATGGCGCCCAGCGCGGCGCCGAACACCAGCAGGCATACGCCCAAGGCCATGGGCGTGGACAACACCGAAAGCAGCGGCAGGATCAGCAACAGACACAGCGCGCCGGCCAGAATCACCGGCTTGGCGCCTACCCGTGCACAACAGGCCCCCGAGGCCGGCATGCCGATCACCGCGCCCAGCCCCAGGCACAACAGAATGTTGCCCAGGGTCGCTGCGTCGGCCTCGATCCGTGTCTGCACGAAAGGCACCAGCGGCGCCCAGCAGGACAGGGCGAAACCGGCGATGAAGAACGACAACCGCGTCGCCCGCTTGCCACCCTGAACCGCGCGGGTGACGTCGCGCCCTTGTGCCTCCAGACCTGCCTGTTCGAACCGACTCATGCATCCTCCTGATCACTGGAACCGTCGAACAGCTCAGACCATGACGGCGCAGCGGAGTTGGGCGCGCTTTGTCAACACGCGCCAGCCGGGCTGTCGCCTGCGCACCAACGCCCTGGCTGCAGCGCACCTGGGAAAAATCCGCCACCCGCCTCCACTTGCGCTGACAGCCGTGAGCGAAACGGATTGTGCGTATAATCCGCGCTCCATTCATTGCCTTCGCCTGTGACCATGACCCGATTGCTGTACGCCCTGACGCTGTGCCTCTCCCTTGTCACCCATGCCTACGCCGCGCCGCCGGCCACCTTTGCCGAAGCCAAGGTGGTGGCCAAGCAGAAGGTCTACTTCGACCAGGGCGCCAGCGCCACCGGTGAACTGTACTGCGGCTGCAAATGGACCTGGGTCGGCAAGTCCGGGGGCCGGGTCGATGCGCAGTCGTGCGGCTACCAGACCCGCAAGCAGCAGAACCGTGCCGAACGCACCGAGTGGGAACACATCGTGCCGGCCTGGACCTTCGGCCATCAGCGCCAGTGCTGGCAGAACGGCGGCCGTGCCCACTGCGTGGATGCCGACCCGGTGTTCCGTGCCATGGAAGCCAACCTGTTCAACCTGTACCCGGCCGTCGGCGAAGTGAATGGCGACCGCAGCAACTTCAACTACGGCATGGCCACCGGCGTCGCGCCGCAATATGGCCAGTGCCCTACCAAGGTGGACTTCCAGCAGCGCGTGGCCGAACCGCGCGACGCGGTCAAGGGGCTGGTGGCACGGACCACGTTCTACATGTTCGATCGCTACAAGCTGAACATGTCGCGCCAGCAGCAGCAACTGCTGATGGCCTGGGACAAGCAGTACCCGGTCAGTGCCTGGGAAAAGCAGCGTGACCAGCGCATCGCCGCAATCATGGGCCATGCCAACCCCTTCGTCACGGGTGAGCGGCACTGGACCCTGGGCTACAAGCCGGTCGGCGACGGCCTGGTGGAGGCCTCGACCCCTGCTGCGCGACCGACCAAGGCCGACAGCGCGCCTGCGACGCCTACCGGTTCGGGCGACATCCAGGGCAACCGCAAGAGCCTGCTCTATCACCTGCCGTCGGGTTGCCCGAGCTATGGCAAGGTGGCCGAGAAGAACCTGATGCACTTCACCACCGAGGCCCAGGCCCAGGCCGCTGGCTACCGCAAGGCCGGCAACTGCAAATGAGCCGAGCGGTGACCTGAGCAGGGTTTGGGGGCTCGACCCTGGCCCCCTGCTTGGGTCAACCGTGAGGGATCTCGATCCTCGCCTGCCGGCCCGCCGCCTGGTAATGCCGGTGCAACAGGTCGGCCAGGCACTGCTTGGCATGGGGTTCCCCATGGATCAGGCGGATTTCCGTCGGCCACTGCGCCATGCGCGTCACCCAGCCGACCAGGTCCGCCTGATCGGCATGGGCCGAGTACCCCCCGACGCTGTCGATGCCAGCCCGAATGTCGACGCGCTCACCCTCCAGCATCACATAACCTCCCTCGGGGCCATGGGTCTGGATGTCATGCCCTGGCGTGCCCTTGACCTGATGCCCGACGAACACCACGTTGTGCCGCGGGTCGCCCAGCAAGGTCTTCAGGTAGCGCACGATCCGGCCACCGGCGCACATGCCGTTACCGGCGATGACGATGGCCGGGCGCGCGGTGTCGGCCAGGTGCCGGACGATGCGCTCGTGCTCGGCATGGTCGTCCACGATCACCAGCTGCTTGAACGAAAACGGCTTGCGACCTTCCTGCTCCACCCGCTGACGGGCCGGTTCGTCCCAGAAGTCGCGCAACTCCTTGTAGACCTGGGTGAAGCGTCCGGCCAGGGGTGAGTCGAGGATGATCGGGATGTCCGGCCAGTCGATGTCCGGTGCCGAGCTCACCGTGCCCGGGGTCGAAGCCGAGGTCTCGGCCGCCGCGCAGCGTTCGTGCAGGATGGCTTCCAGTTCGTAGAGCAGGTCCTGGGTGCGGCCGATGCAGAACGACGGGATCAGTACCGTGCCCTGGTCGGCCAGGGCGCGTTCGATGACCGCCTGCAGCCGCTCGCGGCGATGGCGACGGTCCTCGTGGCAGCGGTCGCCGTAGGTGCTCTCCAGGATCAGCAGATCGGCCTGCTCGGGGGCTTCCAGGTCCGGCAGGAGAGGCGAATACGAAGCGCCCAGGTCGCCGCTGAACACCACCCGCTGGTGCGAGCCTTCCTCGTTGAGTTGCAGCTCGACATAAGCCGACCCCAGCACGTGCCCGGCCGGTTGCAGACGTAGCTGACAGCCCTGTGCCGGCGTCCCGTGCAAGGTGAACCAGTTGCCATAGGGCAACGCGATGATGCGCTGCTCGATGATGTTCAGATAGCGCTCCAGGGCCTCGGGGTCGCGGCTGATCGCCAGGCGAAAGGCGTCCTCCAGCACGATCGGCAGCAAGCGGGCCGAAGGTTCGCTGCACAGGATCGGCCCGTCGAAGCCAGCCGCCAGCAGGTTGGGGATGCGGCCCACGTGATCGAGGTGCACATGGGTCACGATCAGCGCCTTGATCCCATCGACGGGAAAGCCCAGGGCCAGCCTCTCCTGCTCGTCCTCGGCGTGATCCGTACCCTGGAAGGCGCCGCAGTCGATGAGCACGCTGTGCTCGGCGTCGAGCCAGAGCTGGTGGCAGGAACCGGTCACGCCTTCGTGACCGCCGCGGTGAACGAGCTGGGGAGACGTCATCGGGTTTCCTTGGCCGGCGCCCTGCGCTGGCGGTAGACCTGCGGTAAAGGGTGCCTGCTTCGCCCCCCGGATGAGCATTCGGCCTGTGGGGCAGACGCAAGTTTCCAGTGCCCACACCGGGATCGGCCCAACGGTCGCGATGGGACTGAACGCTGCGATCTCCCCGCCCTCAGACGACCATACCTACAGGAGAACAGCATGAATCAGACAGCCTTGGTCGTCGGTGCCAGCGGTATCGTCGGCAGCGCCCTCACCCACCTGCTGGTCGAACAGGGGTGGCCCGTCACCGCCCTGTCGCGCCATCCAGGCGAGCAGCCCGGCGTGACCCCGCTGGCCGCCGACCTGCAGGATCCGGCCTCCCTGGCGGCCGCCCTGGCCGGACAACAGCCCACCCATGTGTTCATAACCACCTGGTCGCGCCAGGCCACCGAAGCCCTGAACATCCAGGTCAACGCTGCCATGGTGCGCAACCTGCTCGACGCCCTGCGCCCGGCCAAGAGCGTGCGCCACGTCACCCTGGTCACCGGCCTTAAGCATTACCTCGGGCCGTTCGATGCCTATGGCAAGGGCCAGCTGCCCCATACGCCGTTTCGTGAAGACCAAGGGCGTCTGGACGTCGAGAACTTCTACTATGCCCAGGAAGACGAGCTGTTCAGCGCCGCCGAGCGTGACGGCTTCACCTGGAACGTGCACCGCCCGCACACGGTCACGGGCGTGGCGGTCGGCAATGCCATGAACATGGCCACCACCCTCGCCGTCTACGCCACCCTGTGCAAGCACCTGGGCCGCCCCTTCGTCTTCCCAGGGTCACGTGTCCAGTGGGACAGCCTCACGGACATGACCGATGCCCGTCAGCTGGCCCAGCAGCAGGTGTGGGCCGCCACCACGCCAGCGGCTTTCGATCAGGCGTTCAACGTCACCAACGGGGATGTGTTCCGCTGGAAGTGGATGTGGGGCAGGATCGCCGAGTACTTCGACCTGCAAGCGGCAGACTACCCCGCGCAGCTGTCGCCCCTGGAAACGCAGATGGCCGACGATGCACCGACCTGGCGCCAGATCGCCGAGGCCAATGGCCTGCAGGAACCTGACATGAACCGTCTGGTCTCGCCCTGGCACACCGATGCCGACCTGGGCCGGCCGATCGAGGTGGTGACCGACATGTCCAAGAGCCGGCGCCTGGGCTTCACGGCTTACCAGGCCAGCGACCAGGCGTTCTTCGACGTGTTCGATCAACTGCGTGCGCAACGCCTGATCCCCTGACGACGCCCTGCGCTCGTCGCCGCTCGAGGCCCGCTGTCGCCTACCGCTCAGGCTCAGACCCATCTGCGGCCCTGCGGTGCGGGCCGATCGATGTAGAGGGCGTCGAGCGCGCTGTAGCGCACGCTTTCGACCGTGCCCCAATGGGCCGACGTGTGGATGTAGCGTGATTCCAGCAACCGGCGCTCCTGCGCCGTCAGCCCTGGCGTTTCGCGCTCGCCCAAGGCGAACGCCTGGAGCTTGACGGCAAGCGGCTGCAGTTCATCCGGCACTGTCAGCTGAGGATCCTGATCATCGATCGCCGCCAGCGGCACCCCCGCACCTCGCGCCCGTGCATGCATGATGCGCAGCATGACCCGTGACAGATGCCCCCAGACTTCGCGCTCCCGCAGCAATGTGGCATAGACCTGCTTCTGCGCCGGTTCATCGCGCCGCGCACGCTCGGACGTCAAGGCACGCTCCCACGTCAGCAGGCGGGTATACGGCACCGTCTCGGACAGAGCAAGCACCTCCCGGTACGCCGCCGTCTGTTGCGCAGAGGTGGCCAGTGACACACGATTCGAGCGCGGCTTGCACATCAGGACACGCTCGTGCAGGTGCGTCGGGTAGCCCCCGCCGATGTCCGAATGGGCACCCGGCAGCACGATGTCGTTCGAGGTCGGCACCAGGGGAAAGTGATAACGGTGCTCATCGCCGGCGACCAGTTGCACGGCACGTTCGGCCAGTCCCGGCGCAAGCTCCAGCTCCAGGCCGCCGCGGTCATCGTCGAAAGGCGCCAGGACGGCCACGACGGTGTCGAACAACCCGATGAAGCCGATCGACACCCTGCAGTCGATGCCCGCCTGCTCGAGCAGCGTCCGTGCCAACTGGCTGTGCCGCCCACGGTGCAGGTCATTGGCCAGGTGCCGGGCAGCGGCGGCACCACGGCTGAAGCCGAACAGATCGACCTGCAAGGAGACGGCCTGCCGCGCTCCTGACGCCTGAGCATGCTGCTTCACCTGCTCGGCCAGCGCCTGACTGGCCTGCTCGACGCGTTCGGCGACCCCGGTACAGCCCCGCCCGGTGGCCTGGCTCCAGAGCGAGTCCGCCTGCCCTTGGGTGGTGCCGATGCCTTCGACGTACAGGCGACCGGTCACCGGCTGGCCATCGTCCACGGGGTCCGCGGACGGGTACAACTCATACAGCAGCGCGACATTGGTCAGGGCATTGGCATAACTGCTTCGTTGCCGCTCGCCAGACCGCCCCTCGAGGGCCTGGGGACTGTTGAAGCGATTGTTGCCGGTGCCATCGAAGAACACCCCGATACGCAGGGGCCGAGGAGGATCGAACAGGTTCATGCATGGGCTTCCTTGAAGAAAACCTCATGGAAAGCAGCGACGGGCCCTCTGTGAATCGGCGCATCGGCATGCGGGGGCCGGATAAATGGACGCGACACCTGAACGGCCAGGTGTTATTTGTGAGCCGTCATTGGTCGGCAAGGGGTCGGATGCATTAAAGTAGCCACCCTTGCCTGTGCGGTGGCCTGCCAACCCATCCCGGCTCTCAACCAGGAAGTCTCGACGATGGAACACCGTGAAGCGCTCGTGGCGCTGCGCACCTTTCTTTCCACCCAGATCCTCGGTCAGGAAAAGCTCGTCGAGCGCCTGCTGATCGTGCTGCTGGCCGACGGCCACATGCTGGTCGAGGGTGCGCCGGGACTGGCCAAGACCAAGGCGATCAAGGAGCTGGCAGAGGGCGTCGAGGCGCAGTTCCACCGCATCCAGTTCACCCCGGACCTGCTGCCGGCGGACATCACCGGCACCGAAATCTATCGCCCGGAAACCGGCAGCTTCGTGTTCCAGCAAGGGCCGATCTTCCACAACCTGGTGCTGGCCGACGAGATCAACCGTGCGCCTGCCAAGGTACAGTCGGCGCTGCTCGAAGCCATGGCCGAGCGTCAGGTCAGCGTCGGGCGCAGCACCTATGACCTGTCGCCGTTGTTCCTGGTCATGGCCACGCAGAACCCGATCGAACAGGAAGGCACCTACCCCCTGCCCGAGGCGCAGCTCGACCGCTTCCTGATGCACGTGAAGATCGGCTTCCCCGACTCGGCGGTCGAGCGCCGCATCCTGCAGCAGGCACGTGGCGAAGCACTCAACGGAGAGACCAAGCCGGAACGCCGGGTCAGCCAGCAGGCGATCTTCGCGGCGCGCAAGGAGATCCTCGGCCTGTACATGGCCGACGCCGTGGAGGAATACCTGGTGCAGCTGGTCATGGCCACGCGCACCCCGGCCAAGTTCGACGCCGACCTGGCCGACTGGATCGCCTACGGCGCCAGCCCCCGTGGCTCGATCGCCCTGGACCGTTGCGCGCGGGCCCATGCCTGGCTGGCCGGGCGCGACTTCGTCAGCCCCGAGGACATCCAGGCGGTGCTGTTCGATGTGCTGCGCCACCGCATCATCCTGTCCTTCGAAGCCGAGGCAGCCGGTGTCGACCAGGACCGCGTGGTGCAGCGCATCCTCGACGTCGTGGCCGTCGCCTGAGCCCATGCCGACCTCGCCGTCTGCCGAACCCGGCATCCGCATCGGCCTCGCCGAGCTGATCGACATGCGCCATCGCGTGCGCGAGATCCAGCTGTTCGCCCAGGCGGGTCAGCGCAGCCCGCTGGTGGGCCTGCACCACTCGCGGCTGCGCGGGCGTGGCGTGGACTTCGATCAGGTCCGGGTCTACCAGGCCGGCGACGACGTGCGCAACATCGACTGGCGGGTCACGGCACGCACCCAGGAACCGCACACCAAGTTGTTCCACGAAGAGCGCGAGCGGCCCATCTTCATTCTGGTCGAGCAGAGCCAACGGCTGTTCTTCAGCTCGGGGCTCAACTTCAAGTCGGTCCTGGCGGCCCAGGCGGCGGCCCTGTTCGGCTGGGCTGCGCTGGGGCATAACGACCGGGTCGGCGGGCTGGTGTTCGGCGACACCGAGCACTATGAAATCAAGCCACGGCGCAGCAAGCAGAGCCTGCTGCAGCTGCTCAACCGGCTGGCGCGGGTCAATCAGTCGCTGCACACCGAAGCCGTACCGCACCCGGACAACCTGGGCCTGGCCCTGCGTCGCGCCCGCGAAGTGCTGCGGCCTGGCAGCCTGGCCATCGTGATCTGTGACGAGCGCGCCCTGAGCGCGGCGGCCGAACAGCACCTGAGCCTGCTGTCGCGGCACTGCGACCTGCTGTTGATGCCGATTTCCGACCCTCTGGACCATGCCCTGCCCGCCGCCGGCCTGCTGCGCTTCGCCCAGCGTTCGGCCCAGCTGGAACTCGACACCCTCGACCCGCACCTGCGCCAGACCTACCGGCACCAGGCCGAGGCCCGCGTCGAACGCTGGGACACGCTGGCGCAGAAGCTGCGCGTGGTGCTGATGCCCCTGAACACACAGCGCGAGATGCTCGACCAGTTGCGCGACTACCTCGCCGAGCAGCGCCCGAGGCGCGCGCCATGAGCCCCCTGGAGCAGCTACAGCCGTTGATCGAGCCTGCGCCCATCAGCGCCTGGCCGCCCGCGCCCGGCTGGTGGGCGCTGCTGGCGCTGATGCCGATGCTGGTGTGGGCCGCCGTACGCGTGTACCGGCGATGGGCCCGGCGTGTACCGCCAGACCCGCTCGCCCCGGCCGAACAGCCGCTGGACCCGATCCGCGTGGAGGCACTCGCCGAGCTGGCGCGCCTGCCACGCCCCTACGATGGCGCGCCGGCCGGTGCCTGGCTGCAGCAGATCAACGCGCTGCTCAAGCGCCTGTGCCGCAACCACTACCCGGATGCCAACAGCCATACGCTCAACGGCCGCCAATGGCTGGCCTTTCTCGACAACCGCTGCCCGGCGGCCGGCCTGACCCGATGGATGATCCTGGTCGAAGGCGCCTACAAGCCTGAGTGCAAGCTCGACGACAAGGCCATCGCCGGGCTGGGCAACGCCGTCGACACCTGGATCCGCAAGCATGTTTGACCTGGCCTGGCCGTGGATCCTGCTGCTGGCGCCGTTGCCGTGGCTGGCACGGCTGCTGCTGCCGCCTGCCGAAAGCGGTGAGCCGGTGCTCAAGGTCGGCTTTCTGCCCGAACTCGAACGCCTGGCCGGGCGCCGGGCGCGCCTGAGCCTGCCGACCTGGCGCCAGCAGGCGCCGTTCGTGATCATCTGGCTGCTGGTTCTGCTGGCCACGGCGCGACCCCAATGGCTGGGCGAACCGGTACCGGTGGCAGCCAGCGGTCGCGACCTGCTGGTGGCCGTCGATGTGTCCGGCTCGATGGATTTCCCCGACATGCAGTGGCAAGGCGACGACATCAGCCGACTGGACCTGGTCAAGGCGCTGCTGGGCGATTTTCTCCAGGACCGCGAAGGCGATCGGGTCGGGTTGATCCTGTTCGGCAGCCAGGCCTACCTGCAAGCGCCGCTGACCTTCGATCGACGGACCGTGCGGACGTTTCTGGACGAGGCGCGGATCGGGATCGCTGGCAAGAACACGGCCATCGGCGACGCCATCGGCCTGGCGGTCAAGCGCTTGCGTGAACGTCCCGCGACCAGCCGGGTGCTGATCCTGATCACCGATGGCGCCAACAACGGCGGCCAGATCCACCCGTTGACGGCCGCGCGCCTGGCGGCCCAGGAAGGCGTGCGTATCTACACCATCGGCATCGGCGCCAACCCCGAGACCACGGGCATGCCCGGCCTGCTCGGGCTGAACCCGAGCCTGGACCTGGACGAAGCGTCGCTGCGCGAGATCGCCGCGCTGACCCAGGGCAGTTACTTCCGTGCCCATGACGGCGCCGAGCTGGAGGCGATCGGCGACACCCTCGACCAACTCGAACCGGTGACCCAGCAGCCGACCCAGACACGGGTGGCCAAGCCCCTGTATGCCTGGCCCCTGGCGCTGGCGTTGCTGTTGAGCGTGCTGCTGGTCGGCAGCAGCCTGTGGCCCGAGCCGCTGTTGCAACGCCTGCTGCGCCAAGGCCGCCTGCCTGCGCCGCTGGCGCGTGGGTACGCCCGCCTGGTCGCGAGGAAACGCCCATGATCGAACTCTGGCCGCAATGGCTGCGTCCGTTCTGGCTGCTGGCGCTGCCTGTGCTCGGTTGGCTGCTGTTCAGGCTGTGGCACCGCCGCAAGCGTGCCGGCCGCTGGCAGATGATCGTGCCGGCGCGGTTCCACGCCGTGTTGCTCGGCGGTGGCGATGGCAGCACCAGCAAGCTGCCCTGGGTGGTCCTGGGCCTGGCCTGGCTGCTGACCTTGCTGGCCCTGCTCGGGCCCAGCTGGCAACGCCTGGAAGACACCCACCAGCGCCCGGCCGATCCGTTGGTGATCCTGCTCGAGCTGACGCCACAGATGCTCGCCGAGGACACCGCGCCCAACCGCCTGCAACAGGCCCGGCGCAAGATCCTCGACGTGCTCGAGCACCGCCGCGACAGCCAGACCGCCCTGATCGTCTACGCGGGCAGCGCGCACGTGCTGGTGCCGCTGTCCGACGACGTGGCCACCACGCGCAACCTGCTCGAGGCGATCGACCCGTCGATCATGCCGCAGGCCGGACAACGGGCTGACCTGGCCGTGCGCAAGGGGCTGGCGCTGCTGGCCCAGAGCGGGCTCGGGCAAGGGCGGCTGCTGCTGGTCGGCTCCTCGCTGGACGACCCTGAGCGGCGCGGGATCCTGCATGCCCTGGGGCGTCAAGGTCCGAGCCTGTTGATGCTGGGGATCGGCAGCAGCGCCGGCGCCCCGATACGCCAGGCCAACGGCGAGTACCTCAAGGACGCCCAGGGCGCGATCCTCGTGCCCCGCCTGGACGGCGCGAGCCTGAAGGCCTTCGTCAACGCCACCGGCGGGCGCTACCGGCATGCGCGCATCGACGATCTGGACCTGCGCGGCCTGGGGCTGTTCGACGACCCCCGCACGCTGCACCGCGAAGGTCAGCTGCTGCAGCTCGACAGCTGGGCCGACCAGGGTCATTGGTTGCTGCTGCCGCTGTTGGCACTGATGGCCTGTGCCGGTCGGCGCGGCTGGTTGTTCTGTCTGCCGCTGTTGCTGGCCCTGCCCCAACCCAGCTATGCCTTCGGGATCGACGACCTTTGGGCGCGTCCGGACCAGCAGGGCCAGCGCCTGCTGGAAGCCGGGCATCCCGGCGACGCCGCACGGCACTTCCGCGACCCGGCCTGGCGCGGCGTGGCCTTGTACCGGGCAGGAGACTTCGCAGGCGCAGCGCGCGAATTCGCCAAGGGGCAGACGGCCCAGGCCCACTACAACCGCGGCAATGCCCTGGCCCGTGCGGGCGATCTGGAGGGCGCACTCGACGCCTATGACCAAGCCCTGGAACTGCAACCGGACCTGCCGGCCGCGCTGAGCAACCAGGCCTTGGTGCAAGAGGCGCTCCAGGCCCGCGATGCCCAGGCCCAGGCCGACGCTCAGGCGGCGCAGCAGCATTCGCCCCCGGACCGCGACAATCAGGGCAACAGCGGCTCGCCCGGCGATGCCGCCGAGGCGACACCTGCCGAAGGCGAGCCGGCCAGTCGGCAGAGCAACGCAACGGGCGACGCCGATGCCGACCCAGGCCCCCCGCAGTCCTCCGCAGACGACACCCTGCAACCGCCCCCGCGCCCCGCCGACACGGCCCTGGATGCCGAGCAGCGCCAGGCGCTCGAACAATGGTTGCGCGAGATCCCCGACAATCCGGCAGAGCTGCTGCGGCGCAAGTTCTGGTACGAGCAGCAACTGAATCAGGAACCCACCCCATGAGCCGCCTTGGCGTCTTGCTTGCCTGCCTGTGCGTCTGCCTGACGGTCCAGGCGCAGTCCCTCTTCCAAGCGTCGGTCGACCGCACCCGTGTGGATGCAGGCGAGACCTTCGAGCTGACCCTCGAAAGTCAGGACGTCACCCAGTTCGGCAAGCCCGACCTGGGCGCGCTGGACGCCGACTTCGACGTGCGCAGCACGCGCCAGCTCAACAGCCTGCACACGCTGGACGGCGAGACGCGCGCCAGCACCCGCTGGATCATCACCCTGCTGCCACGCCGCAGTGGCAGCCTGCAGATCCCCGCCCTGCACCTGGGCCAGGCCAGCACTCAGCCCATCGACCTGCAGGTCCTGCAGGCCGATCCCAGCCATGTCGGGGGCGCCGCACCGGTGTTTCTCGAAGCCGCGCTGGACAGCGATGACGTCTATGTCCAGGCACAGACCGTGCTGACCGTGCGGGTCTACCATTCGGTCTCGCTGTACGACGACAGCACCTTGAGCCCACCCCAGGTGGAAGACGCCAAGCTCGAGCCGCTGGGCGACTCGCGCACCTTCGAGAAGGACATCGATGGCGTGCGTCACGGCGTGATCGAAACCCGTTACGCCCTCTACCCACAGCGCAGCGGCTCGCTGGACATCGCCCCGCTGACGTTCACCGCCACCGCCGCCGACACCGAGGGCGCCGACGCGGGCACTGCGCGGGGCGGACGCCAGGTGCAGGCCCGCTCGCTGCCGCTGCGCCTGCACGTACGACCGATTCCCGCCAGCTATCCCGCCGACACCCCCTGGCTGCCCGCGCGCAGCCTGACCCTGGAAGAACACTGGAACCCGGACCCGGCCCTGCAGCGCACCCAGGTCGGTGACTCGCTGACCCGCAGCATCAGCCTGCGCGCCGAAGGCCTGTCGAGCGCCCAACTGCCGGCGCTACCCGCCACCGAAGTGGCCGGGTTGCGCCGTTACCCGGACCAGCCGCAGTTGCGCAACGACATCGGCGAGCGCGGCATGATCGCCAATCGCGAAGAACGTGAAGCGCTGGTGCCGGTGCGCGCCGGGGAACTGGCCCTGCCCGCCCAGGACGTGGTGTGGTGGAACACCCGTGAGGACCACCTCGAGCACAGCAACCTGCCGGCGCGGACCCTGACCGTACTCGACAACCCGGCCCTGACCGGCGACGCCCCCGTCAACAGTGCCGGCACACCGGTCCACCTGTGGCCCTGGCAGCTGGCCACCGGGCTGTTGGTCTTGAGCAACCTGCTGGTCGGCGTTCTCTGGTGGCGGGCCCGTTCGCGACCCGCGGTGGCGCGCCCGGTGCAGAGCGGGCCGAGCCCACGCAGCCTGCTCGACGACCTCAAGCGCGCCTGCCAGGCCAACGATCCCCAGGCCACGCGACAGGCGCTCGATGCCTGGGCGCGCCAGCAACCGGAAACCCTGGCCGACATGGCCGCCCGTTTCGTACCCTTGTCCGACGCCCTGGATGGGCTCAATGGCGCGCTCTACAGCGAAACCGGCCAGACCTGGCAAGGCGACGAGCTATGGCGCGCCATCGGCACCATCCCCTCGGCCGAGCACCTGCGTCCGCCCTTGGGCGATGCCGGCAGCCTGCCGCCGTTGTACCCCAAATAATCCTGGCGTGACGCCTGGCGTCGCGCCTGTACTGCATGGATCCTTCGATGCGTCTGTTTCACACCTCCGATTGGCACCTGGGCCAGAGCCTGCATGGCCAGGAACGCGACTACGAGCACGTCTGCTTTCTCACCTGGCTGCTCGAACAACTGCATCAGGAACAGCCCGATGCCCTGCTGATCGCTGGCGACGTCTTCGACACGGTCAATCCACCGGTCAAGGCACAGGAGCGCCTCTACGACTTCATCGTCCAGGCCCACGAGCAACAGCCCACCCTGGACATCGTGATGATCGCCGGCAACCACGACTCCGGCTCGCGCATCGAACTGCCAGCGCCCCTGATGCGTCGGCTGCGGACCCATGCCCTGGGACGGGTGCACTGGCTCGACGATGGCCAGCTGGATGCCGAGCGCCTGCTGATCCCCTTGACCGACGCGCAGGGCAACGTGGGTGCCTGGTGCCTGGCGCTGCCGTTCATGCGCCCGGCCGAGGTCACCGGCCTGCACCTGGGCGATGACTACCTCAACGGCGTCGGCCAGGTACACCGGCAGCTGATCGCCGCCGCGCAGGACAAGCGCGCGCCCGACCAGGCGCTGATCGCCATCAGTCATGCGCACATGGCCGGCGGCAGCGTGTCCGAGGACTCCGAGCGCAGCCTGATCATCGGCAATGCCGAGGCCTTGCCCGCGCGATTGTTCGACCCCTGCGTCGGCTATGTGGCCCTGGGTCATCTGCACAAGCCCCAGCAGGTCAACCGCGAAGCACGCATTCGCTACAGCGGTTCACCCCTGCCGCTGTCGTTCGCCGAGGTCGACTACCCGCACCAGATCCTCGACGTGCGCTTCGAAGGCGCCACGCTCGCCAGCGTCGAGCCGCGCCTGGTGCCACGCGCGGTCTCGCTCAAGCGCATCGGCCCGGCGCCGCTGGAGGCCTTGCTCGAGACCCTGGCCGAGTTGCCTGCACCCGACCTGCTCGACGATCCACGGCATCAACCCTGGCTCGAGGTACGGGTCAGGCTCGAGGCACCGCGCCCCGACCTGCGCCAGCAGCTCGAGACAGCGCTGCTGGGCAAGGCCGTGCGCCTGGTGCGCATCTACGCGGAGTACGCCGGCAGCGGCCCGGCCGATGATCCCGACGCGCCGCTGGTGGAACTCGGTGAGCTGACGCCCCAGGACCTGTTCGGCCGGGCCTGGACCCAGGCCTACGGCAGCCCGGTGGACGCGCAGGCCCTGGCCGACTTCGCCGTGCTGCTGCACGAGGTGCAGCACGAGGAGGAGCAGCCATGAAGATTCTTGCCATCCGCCTGAAGAACCTGGCATCGATCGCCGGGCCGGTGGACATCGACTTCACCGCCGAGCCCCTGGCCAGCGCCGGCCTGTTCGCCATCACCGGCCCGACCGGCGCCGGCAAGAGCACCCTGCTCGATGCCCTGTGCCTGGCGCTGTTCGGCAGTGTCCCGCGGTTGGGCGCCGTGTCGCGCGAGGCCAAGGTGCCGGACGGCGACGGCGACATCGCCACCTGGGACCCGCGCAACCTGCTGCGCCGCGGCACCGGCAGTGGTCATGCCGAAGTCGATTTCGTCGGCACCGACGGGCACCGGTATCGGGCGCGCTGGGAGGCCAACCGGGCCCGTGACAAGGCCAGCGGCAAATTGCAGCACAGCCGCCAGAGCCTGTACGACCTGGACACCGAACAACTGCTGAGCAACCAGAGCAAGACCGAGTACAAGCAGCTGATCGAAGCGCGCCTGGGGCTGAACTTCGAGCAGTTCACCCGTGCGGTGATGCTGGCCCAGAGCGAGTTCAGCGCTTTTCTCAAGGCTGACGACAAGGAACGCAGCGAGCTGCTGGAAAAACTCACCAACACCTCGATCTACACCCGCTTGGGGCAGCGGGCCTTCAGCAAGGCGCGCGAGGCCGGCGAGTGGCACGCCCAGCTTGAGGCCGAAGCTGCCCACGTGCTGCCACTGACCGAGGATCTGCGCCAGGCGCTCGACCAGCAACTCGACCAGGCCCGACAGACGTTGCAGGCCCACCAGGCCCAACAACGGCAACTGGAGGCGCAGCGGGCCTGGCTGGCCGAGCAGCAGCGCCTGCATGACCATTGCACGAGCGCGGCCGAGGCGCTGCGCGAGGCCGAGCAGGCCGCCGACGCCTTGGAGGCGCAGCGTCAGGACGTGCAGTGGCTCGAACACCTCGCGCCCCAGCGCCATCTGTTCCAGCGCCAACAGGCGGTCCAGACTGAACTGGCTTCGCTGCAGGCAGCTTCGACTGCCCAGCATCAGGAACAAGAGGCGTTGCACGCGCGTGTCGCCCAGCAGCACGAGACTGTCCAGGCGGCCCATCTGGCCATGCAACAGGCCCAGGCCCAGATGACGGAAGCAGGGCCTGCCTTGCGCCGCGCCTATGCGGCACACGATCACTTGCAGCGCCTGGCCCAGGAGCAGGCCCGCCTGGCCACGGTCGTCGAACAGGCCGACCAGGCCGTCCGCCAGGGGCAGCAGCAGCTCGATCACTTGCAGGCGCAACAGCAGCGCAGCCTCGACCAGCTGGCGACCATCGAGACGGCCCTGGCGCGCAGCGCCGAGCTGGATGGGCTGAGCACGGCCTGGCAAGCCTATCGCGCGCAGCTTCAGCAGCTGTTGCAGACCGACGCTCGCCTGGCCCAGGGACGTGCCGAACTTCCTGCCCTGCAACGCAGCGTCGAGCACGCCAACCAGAACGCCACTGCTCACCAGCAGACCCGAGCGCTGCTGTTCAGCGAGGCGGACGTCGAACCCCAGGCGCTGGGTGAGCAACTGAGCCTGCTGGGCCCGTTGTTGCAGGACAACCGCCGACAGTTGCGTACCGTCGAAGCCACGGTACGCCTTCACGCTCGCCAGCAGGAGCTGGAACAGGACCTGGCCGCCCTGCAGCAGCGCCAGGCCGAAGCGCTCCAGACGCGCCAGCGCCAAGTTACCGAAGGGCTGGCTGCCAAGGCCGAGCTGGACACGGCCGAACAAGCCCTGACGTTGACGCGCCAGCTGCTGGAGCGTCAGCGCCTGGCCCGCACGGCCAGCGTCGAACAATTGCGGGCGCAGCTGCAGGACGACCAGCCGTGCCCGGTCTGCGGCAGCGCCGAACACCCTTACCATCGTCCTGAAGCGCTGCTGGAAAGCCTCGGCGCGCATGACCAGGCCGAGGAGCGACAGGCCCAGGATCAGGTCGATCGGCTCAAGACGCAGCTTGACGACCTGCGCCTGAGCGTCGGCGTGCTCAACGGGCAGATCAAGGCCTATCAGCACCAGCAGGCGCAGTTGCGCGAACAGCTGCAGCCGCTGATCGACCAGCTGGCCGCCGACCCGCTCTGGCCGACCCTGGAAGCCCAGGACGCGCCCGCCCGCAGCGCCTGGCTCGCCCTGCAGCAGCGCCGCCTGGAGCAGGACATCGCCCGCGACGAAGCCCGCCAGGCCGTGTTGCATGACGTGCAACGCCAGGCCGTCGTCCTGAACGAGCAGGTGCAGGCCGCACTCGAGGCGCGTCAACAGGCCGAGCGTCAGCTCGAGCAGCAGCGGCAGGCGTTGAAGGATGACCAGCAGCGCCTGGACCAGGCCCTGGAAGCGTTCACGCCGGTCATGCCAGCGGCGCTGTTGCAGGCGCTCAAGGACGATGCCGCCCAGGCCTTCCTGACGCTCGACCAGCAGGTCGGCCTGCGGGTGCAGCAACAGGCGCAGTACCGCGAAGAACAGCAGGAGCAGCAGGCCCGGCAAGCGCGGCTCGACCCGCTGCGCAACGAACAGCACGCCAGTCAGGCGCGTCTGCGCGAGGTGCGTGAACAGCTCACGGCGCTCGAGGCGCAGGCGCATCAGGCACAGGCGGGGCTGACCGAGCTGCTGGGCCCGCATGCCAGCGCCGAGCAGTGGCAGACCCACGTGGAAGGCGCGTTGGAGCAGGCGCGCCTGGCCGAGGCCGAGGCCAACCAGCAGGCACAGCGACTGCGCGAACAGCAGGTGGCGCTGGCAGGTGAAATCAAGGCTGGGAGCGCGCGCGAAGCCGCCTTGGCCGAAGAGCGCCAGGCACTTCAGACCCAGGTCGAGCACTGGCGTGCGGCTCATCCGTCCGTGGGCGACGATCAGCTCGAGCGTCTGCTGGCGGTGGACGACGCGCAACGGGATCACTGGCGCCAGGCGCTCCTGGCGACAGACACGCGCCTGAACCAGGCGCGCATCCTGTTGACCGAACGCGAGGCGCGGGTGCAGCAGCACGCGGCGCTGTCCGACGAAGCCGCCCTGCCTGCCGACACCCTGGAGCAGACGCTTGAAACCCTGCGGGCGCAGATCGAGCAACACGAACAGCACTGCGCCGAGCTGCGCGCACGCCAGGCCGACGACGACCGCCGTCGTGACGCCTACCGTGCCTTGGCGGCCGACATCGAGGCCGCCTATCAGCAGTGGCAACGCTGGGCCAGGGTGAACGCGCTCATCGGTTCGGCCACGGGCGACACCTTCCGCAAGTTCGCCCAGGGCTACAACCTCGATCTGCTGCTGCACCATGCCAACAGCCAGTTGCGTCAGCTGGCCCGCCGCTATCGCCTCAAGCGGGGCGGCAGCGCGTTGGGCTTGCTGGTGCTGGATACCGAGATGGGCGATGAGCTGCGTTCGGTGCATTCACTGTCCGGCGGCGAGACCTTCCTGGTTTCCCTGGCCTTGGCCTTGGGACTGGCGTCCATGGCGTCGAGCACCCTGCGCATCGAGTCGCTGTTCATCGACGAGGGCTTCGGCAGCCTCGACCCCGAATCGCTGCAACTGGCCATGGATGCGCTGGACGGACTGCAGGCCCAGGGCCGCAAGGTGGCGGTGATTTCCCATGTGCAGGAGATGCACGAGCGGATCCCGGTGCAGATCCAGGTGCAGCGGCAGGGGAATGGGTTGAGCAAGGTGGAGGTGATGGGTTAGGTCAGGTGGCAAGGTCACCTGAGCGCCCATCAGCAGTGGGCCGTCGCTCGAGCGATCGCGTTGATCTCAGAGGCAATGAGTTCAGGGTTTTGTGGGGCCTGCGGACCCAATCGCGGCCGATCCGGCGCCCCGGCGGGAGGCCGCTCAGATGGCCGCGATAGCCTGCAACACCATGGTGCGGCCTATCGCTGGCAAGCCAGCTCCCACCCGGACCTCTGTAGCCGTCGGTCTAGGCATGGCTGCGCAAGCAGCTTGTGGGAGCGGGCTTGCCCGCGATGCAGGCGGCGCCTGACAGGGCCCTATCGCTGGCAAGCCAGCTCCCACCCGGACCTCTGTAGCCGTCGGTCTAGGCATGGCTGCGCAAGCAGCTTGTGGGAGCGGGCTTGCCCGCGATAGCGGCCGGTCCAGCGCCGCCTGCATCGCGGGCAAGCCCGCTCCCACAAGGCCCGTGACAGCAGGTCTTACGACGGCGCACTCACAGGGTTAGCAACACCGTGGTCAACCTCACCGAACGAATGCAAAGTCCGACGGCGCACCATGTTCCAGCACCTGCACCGTCTCACCCAGCAACCCGCTGCGCGGATCGCGCTTCATCACCACGATGCGGTCGCTTTTCTGGTTGGCCACCAGCAGGAAATCGCCGCTCGGGTCGATACGGAACTCCCGCGGTTCGCGCCCTTCGCTGTCGCGGTGCTGGAGCGCCTTCAGCTGGCCCGTGTCCGGTGCCACGGCGAACACCACGATCTCGTTGCTGGTGCCGCGGTTGCTCACATACAGGAAGCGCCCATCCGGCGACAGGTGCAGCCCGCCCGCTGCCTTGGCTTCCGATTCGTGCCGAGGCGTCAGTGGCAGACGCTGGCGCTCGACCAGTTGCCCGTCGGCCACGTCGAACATCACCACTTCCCCGCTCATCTCCAGGGTCAGGTAGGCATGCTCGCCGGTGGCATCGAAGGCCAGGTGGCGCGGGCCACTGCCAGGCGGCAGGCTGACGGCGGCAGGCTGGGCCGGACGCAACGGCTGCCCGGGGTTGGCGCTGTCGTAGTGGTAGATGAAGACCTTGTCGGCGCCCAGATCGCTGGCGTACAGGTAAAGCCCGTCCGGCGAGAACACTGCCGAATGCACATGGGGCCCGAGCTGTCGCTCCCGGTCTACCTGGCTCGGCACATGGCGGTGCTGCTGGGTCACCGGCGCCAGCGTGCCGTCTCGCCCCACGGGCACGGCCACCAGGCTGCCGCCTGGCACATGGTCCGCCGAATAGTTGGCCACCAGCAGGTAGCGCTGGTCCTGGCTCAGGCTGGCATGGGTCGGTTCGTCGCCCAGGCTGGGCACACCGTTGAGCGGCGCGAGCACGCCGCGTTCATCGAGGGAAAAGCTGCTGACGCTGCCTTGTCCGTCGCCTAATTCGTTGACCGCAAAAAGCAGGCGCTGGTCTTCGGACATCACCAGCCAGGAAGGGTTGGGCGTCTTGATCACCTGCAACGCCTGGGGGTCGATCAAGCCCGTGCGGCTGTCGAAGGCATACCGATAAAGGCCTTCATTCGTGCCCTGGGTGTAGCCGCCGACCAGCAGGGTCGCGGCGTTCGCTTGCAGATTCAGGCTCATCAGGCTCACCGTCAGAAAGGTCATGAGGGTGCGGTTCATCTTCATCTTCTTCCCAGGCGCGCAAGGCGCTCATGCAGATCAGGCTGTGCTCGCCATGAGCGTCGGACAGCCGCCAGTCGGTGCCCTGCCCAGTCGCCGCCTGGACCTGTTCGGGCGTGAAGTGCCAACGCTTGCGTTCGCGACCGTCCATGCACTCGATCATCAACCCCTGATCGTCGAAGGTGAAATCGAAGGCATGCAGCCCATCGATCAGCAGCATGTCGCAGTCGTGCAGGGCATCGGCAAGGGAGGTCATCAGCGTTCACCAGAAGAAAAGCGCGCATTATAGGCAGACCGGCGTCCCCGCAGGGCGTTCAAACGCGATGCCGTCAGCTGCGCTCGCCAGGGGCCGCGCTCAACTCGAAGGGGCTGGCGCTGCGCCGCTGGTTGCGGTCTTCACGCGGGGTGGCGCCGAAGAAGTTGCGGTAGGCGCTGGAGAAGTGCGGCCCGGAGGAGAACCCGCAGGACAGGCCGATCTGGATGATGGACTTGCTGGTCTGCAGCAGCATCTGCCGCGCCTTGTTCAGGCGCAGTTCGAGGTAGTACTGGCTGGGCACGCGGTTGAGGTACTGCTTGAAGATGCGCTCGAGCTGACGCCGGGACACGCAGACGTGCTGGGCGATCTCGTCGGTGGTCAGCGGCTCTTCGATGTTGGCCTCCATCAGCACCACCGCCTGGGTCAGCTTGGGGTGGCTCGAACCCAGACGGTTCTGCAACGGGATGCGTTGACGCTCGCCGCCTTCACGGATGCGCTCGACCACCAGTTCCTCGGATACCGCGCCGGCCAGTTCGGCGCCATGGTCGCGCGCCAGCACTGCCAGCATCAGGTCGACCACCGACAGGCCGCCACAGGCGGTCAGGCGATCCCGGTCCCAGTCGAACAGGTGGCTGGTGGCGATCACCTTGGGGAAGCGCTCGGCGAAATCATCCTGCCAGCGCCAGTGGACGGCGGCGCGGTAGCCATCGAGCAAGCCCAGCAAGGCCAGGGGATAGACACCCGCGGACAGCCCGCCCATCAGGCATCCGCTGCGCGCCACCTGGCGCAGCGCGCCCGCCAGCGCCGTGCTGACGTTCTGCGGCGGCTCGTCGGCCACCAGGAACAGTTTCTGCAGGCCGTCCAGGCGACCGGCCCAAGAGGTGCCGGGCAGGCGCCAGGCGCCCTCCTCCGGTGGCTCGGCCTGAAGGAACACCAGCTCGTAGGCCAACTCCGGCTGCAGACGGCGCGCCCCGAGCAGGACGTCCTCGGCCAGGGCCAGGGTCGATGCACGGGTGCTGGGCCAGGTCAGAAAGCCGATTCGCGGGTGGGTCATAGGGGGGTCCGAAACCTGAGGTCGATCGAGTCAGTGGCGCTGCAAGGGAAGCGCCAGACACGCGCGGCAACGCGGCATGCCCTGGGATGGTGCATGCTCGCAGTATCTACTTCAAGCTGCCAGAAAGAAACTGCTTGAGGCGTTCGGACCGGGGATTGGCCAGAACCTCACGCGGGTGACCGGTTTCCTCCACCAAACCTTTGTGCAGGAAGATCAGCTGGTTGGACACCTCCCGCGCAAAGCCCATCTCGTGGGTGACCACGACCATGGTGCGGCCTTCCTGGGCCAGCGACTGCATGACCTTGAGCACATCACCCACCAGCTCGGGGTCGAGCGCCGAGGTTGGCTCGTCGAACAGCATGACCTCCGGCTCCATCGCCAGCGCCCGGGCGATCGCCACCCGCTGCTGCTCGCCGCCGGACATGTGCCCCGGGTAGGCGTCCTTGCGGTGCGCGACGCCCACCTTGGCCAGGTAATGCTCGGCCTTTTCCAGCGCTTCCTTGCGGCTGACGCCCAGCACGTGCACCGGCGCTTCGATGATGTTCTCCAGCGCTGTCATGTGCGCCCAGAGGTTGAAGTGCTGGAACACCATCGCCAGGCGCGAGCGCAGACGTTGCAACTGCTTGGGTTCGGCCGCGCGCAGGGCGCCATCCTTGCCCGCCACCAGCTTGAGCTGTTCGCCATTGAGCAGGATCTGTCCGGCATGGGGCTGCTCGAGCAGGTTGATGCAGCGCAGGAACGTCGACTTGCCCGAGCCGCTGGAGCCGATGATGCTGATCACGTCCCCGGCCTTGGCGGCCAGCGATACGCCCTTGAGCACTTCATGGCTGCCATAGCGCTTGTGCAGGTCTTGGACTTGGAGTTTGTACATGCGTTCGGATCTCACAGAGCGTCAGTGCTTGCGTGGCGCCAGGTAGCCGAGCCAACGGCGTTCGGCCAGCTTGAACAGGCGTACCAGGATGAAGGTCAGGCACAGGTAGAACACGCCCGCCGTGATGTAGGCCTCGAAAGGCAGGTAGTACTGGGCGTTGACCGTACGGGCCGCGCCGGTGATGTCGATCAGCGTCACGATGGAAGCCAGGCTGGTGGTCTGCAGCATCATGATCACTTCGTTGCTGTACTGCGGCAGCGCCCGGCGCAGCGCCGAGGGCAGCAGGATGCGACGGTACATCTTGGCGCGCGACATGCCCATGGCCTTAGCCGCCTCGATCTCGCCCGCGGGGGTGGCGCGCAGGCTGCCGGCGATGATCTCGGCGGTGTAGGCGCTGGTGTTGATGGCGAAGGCCAGGCAGGCGCAGAAGGTCGCGCTCGACAGCCAGGGCCAGAACAGGCTGTTGCGTACCGCCTCGAACTGGGCCAGGCCGTAGTAGATCAAAAACAGCTGCACCAGCATCGGCGTGCCACGGATCACATAGGTGTAGAGCCAGGCCGGCGCGTTGACCAGGGGGCGCTTGGACACCCGCATCAGGCCCAGGGGAATCGCCGCCAGCAGGCCGAAGAACAAGGAAATGCCCAGCAGCTTGAGGGTGGTCAGCAGGCCGCCGAGGTAGAGCGGCATGGCCTCCCACACCGTGGAGTAGTCGAAAATCATAGTTCAGCCACCTTGACGCCCACCGAGTACCGTTTCTCCAGTTGCTTGAGGGCCAGCAGCGAGACGCTGGTGATCACCAGGTACAGCGCTGCCACGGCCAGGAAGAAGGTGAACGGCTCGCGCGTGGCATCGGCCGCCTGCTTGGCCTTGAACATCATGTCCTGCAGCCCGACGATCGAGATCAGCGCGGTGGCCTTGGTCAGAACCAGCCAGTTGTTGGTGAAGCCCGGTATGGCCAGGCGCACCATCTGCGGCACCATGATGCGGAAGAATACCTGGCGCGCGCTCATGCCGTAGGCCGCGCCCGCCTCGGCCTGCCCCTTGGGAATGCCGAGGAAGGCCCCACGGAAGGTTTCCGACAGGTAGGCGCCGAAGATGAAGCCCAGGGTACCGATGCCAGCGACCATGGGGTTGATGTCGATGTAGTCGTCGTAGCCCACCAAGGGCGCCACGCGGTTGATGACGTCCTGGCCACCGTAGAAGATCAGCAGGATCAGGACCAGGTCCGGGATGCCGCGCACCACCGTGGAATACACATCGCCCAGCCAGGCGAGCCAACGTACCGGCGACAGCCGCAGGGCGACGCCGATGAGGCCCAGCACGATGGCCAGGGCCATGGAGGACAGCGCAAGCTGCAGCGTCAGCCAGGCTCCGTCGAGGATGACTGCCCCGTAGCCTTTCAACATGATGAGGTCCTCGACCTTGAAAATGAAAAATGGTGCAAACCGCAGCGCGCCGCCGTTTGCACCATTGCAGGATGTAGCGAGTGGTTATTGCGCGGCCTGGGCCTTGTCGTCCGGACCGTAGATGTCGAAGTTGAAGTACTTGTCCTGAATTTCCTTGTACTTGCCGCTGGCGCGAATGGCGTCGATGGCGCCGTTCAGGCGTTCGCGGTTGGCGTCGTCGCCCTTGCGCACGGCGATGCCGATGCCGTCACCGAAGTACTTGGCGTCGGTGAAGGCCGGACCGACGAAGGCATAGCCCTTGCCCGCGTCGGTCTTGAGGAAACCGTCTTCCAGCAGGGTGGCATCGGCCACGGTACCGTCGAGCCGGCCAGCGGCGACGTCCAGGTAGATTTCGTTCTGGGTGCCGTACGGCACCACGGTCGCGCCCTTGGCCGCGAGCACTTCCTTGGCGAAGCGGTCGTGGATGGAGCCGCGCTGCACACCGATCTTCTTGCCCGACAGCTCGTGCAGGTCTTCGCTCACGGTGACGCCGTCCTTCATCACCAGGCGCGCTGGCGTGAGGTAGTAGCGCTTGGTGAAGTCCACGGACTTCTTGCGGTCCTCGGTGATGGACATCGACGACAGGATGGCGTCGATCTTGCGCACCTTGAGCGCCGGGATCAGACCGTCGAATTCCTGCTCGACCCAGGTGCACTTGGCCTTGAGCTGCTCGCACAGGGCGTTGCCGATGTCATAGTCGAAGCCCGCCAGGCTGCCATCGGGCTGCTTGAAGGCGAACGGTGGGTAGGCGGCCTCGATGCCGATCTTCAACGGTTTTTCATCGGCCAGCGATACCAGGGAAAACGCGGACAGCGCCAGGGCGCCAAGCAGTGCGAGTTTCTTCATCGGGTAGCTCCATCGGTACAGGCAATAAAAGGCAGGGGTACTACTGCCCGCTAGGCGAAGGGTGACAATGCGAGCCACTCGGCGTCAGGAGCGGATCCTGGGTCACGAGCGCGTGGCTGGCATTCTAACGGCAGGCGAGTCGTCGAAATTTCTTCAAAGCGACAACTACTTACAAAAGCACCAAAAACGGCATCCAGCTCTATTGACAACTTCAAACACATGTGCAGAAGCGACGGAATCCAACCCAGTACTAAAGCAATAAGCGGGCCTATTATTCGCAAACCCTTGTGCTACGGCAAGTCTGAGATGTGATCGAAGGTCAGATCGTGGGAAGGTGCGCCTGTCTGGCGCCCTGGCGTTTCCAAAGGCCCCGTTCGGGTGCAGAGGTCGGTGACGGTGGGCAGGCGGGTGTTCATGCAGGGCCGTCGAGGGGTCGAAGCCTGCCTGCAGCGCAAGGTGGCGCAGCACCCTGTGCGCTGAAAGCGCCGCACAGGGTGTCCGGCCTTTCAGCGCACAAGACCTGGGCGGTCAGGCCACTTTCATCGTCTTGTGGGTGTCGATCAGGTGCTGGACCACGCCCGGATCGGCCAGCGTGGAGATATCCCCCAGCGCGTCGTATTCGCCCGTGGCGATCTTGCGCAGGATCCGCCGCATGATCTTGCCCGAACGCGTCTTGGGCAGGCCCGGGGCCCATTGGATGACGTCCGGCGAGGCGATCGGCCCGATCTCCTTGCGCACCCAGTTCTTCAGTTCCACCCGCAATGCCTCGCTCGGCTCCTCGCCGGCGTTGAGGGTGACGTAGACATAGATGCCCTGCCCCTTCAGGTCATGCGGCACGCCGACCACTGCCGCCTCGGCGACCTTGGCATGGGCAACCATGGCGCTCTCGATTTCGGCGGTGCCCATGCGGTGCCCGGACACGTTGAGCACGTCGTCCACCCGGCCGGTGATCCAGTAATAGCCGTCTTCGTCGCGGCGCGCGCCGTCGCCGGTGAAGTACATGCCGCGGAAGGTCTTGAAGTAGGTGTCGACGAAGCGGTCATGGTCGCCGTACAGCGAACGCGACTGGCCCGGCCAGGAGTCGAGGATCACCAGGTTGCCCTCGGCGGCGCCTTCGATGATGTTGCCCAGGTTGTCCACCAGCGCCGGCACCACGCCGAAGAAAGGACGCGTCGCTGAGCCCGGCTTGAGCGCGGTGGCGCCTGGCAGCGGGCTGATGAGGATGCCGCCGGTCTCGGTCTGCCACCAGGTGTCGACCACCGGGCAACGCTCCTTGCCCACGGTGGAGTAGTACCAGCTCCAGGCTTCCGGGTTGATCGGCTCGCCGACCGAACCGAGCAAGCGCAGGCTGGAGCCGTCGGCACCGGCCACGGCGGCCTGCCCTTCGGCCATCATGGCGCGGATGGCGGTCGGTGCGGTGTAGAGGATGTTGACCTTGTGCTTGTCGATGATCTTCGACACGCGGGTGATGTCCGGGTAGTTCGGCACCCCTTCGAACAGCAGCGTGGTCGCACCGTTGGCCAGGGGGCCGTAGACGATGTAGCTGTGCCCGGTGACCCAGCCCACATCGGCCGTGCACCAGTACACGTCGCCGGGACGGTAGTCGAAGACCCGCTCGTGGGTCAGCGCGGTGTAGACCAGGTAGCCGCCGGTGGTGTGCTGCACGCCCTTGGGCTTGCCGGTGGAACCGGAGGTGTAGAGGATGAACAGCGTCTCCTCGGCGCCCATTTCCTTGGGTGCGCAATGGCTCGAGGCGACCTTCATCAGGTCTTCGTACCAGATGTCGCGGTGCTGGTGCCAGGCGATGTCGCCACCGGTGCGCTTGCACACGATGATCTTCTGCACGCTGGCGGTTTCCGGGTTGGTCAGGGCCAGGTCGACGTTGGCCTTGAGCGCCGTGCGACGACCGCCACGCACGCCTTCGTCGGCAGTGATCACCACCTTGGAGCGGCAATCGATGATGCGACCGGCCAGGGCTTCGGGCGAGAAACCGCCGAACACCACCGAATGGATCGCCCCGATGCGCGCGCATGCCAGCATGGCGACCACGGCTTCGGGGATCATCGGCATGTAGATGGTCACCACGTCGCCGCGGTGCACGTCCTGCCCACGCAGGGCGTTGGCGAACTTGCACACCTGCTCGTGCAACTCGCGGTAGGTGATGTTGCGGCTCTCGGCCGGGTCGTCGCCTTCCCAGATGATGGCCACCTGATCGCCCCGTTCTTCCAGGTGACGGTCCAGGCAGTTGTAGGAGACGTTCAAGGTGCCGTCGGCGAACCACTTGATGTCGACGTGATGGTCATCGAAGGAGGTCTGCTTGACCTTGGTGAAGGGCTTGATCCAGTCCAGCCGCTGGGCCTGCTCGCGCCAGAAGCCGTCGGGGTTGATCACCGATTGCTGGTACATGGCCTTGTAGGTGGCCTCGTCGGTCAGGGTACGTTCCATGACCTCGGGACGAACGGGATACAGGGGCGCCGCACTCATCTTGTTACCTCGGTGTCATCGTTGTTTTTGTATGGGACCGTTTGTAACTGTAGCGCAGCGCGGCCGGCCATTCGACATTGGTAGTAAAGCTTCACGCCAGCGCAGCACCGGGTCGCTCGACCCA
This sequence comes from Pseudomonas monteilii, assembly GCA_001534745.1. Lineage (NCBI taxonomy): Bacteria > Pseudomonadati > Pseudomonadota > Gammaproteobacteria > Pseudomonadales > Pseudomonadaceae > Pseudomonas > Pseudomonas alabamensis. The sequence continues at coordinate 1,385,627 of CP013997.1, read as the reverse complement.
AGCACGATGTCCGCGTACACAGCGGACCTGCGCAAAGTTGCAAAAGACTTTATCAAAAGTGGCGCTGTTTCTTCTTCCGGCGCGGCCGTAGACTTTTTCACGACGGCAGGAAACGCCGTTTGAACACTTCAACTCGCGCTCATCATGAACTGTGACACGCTGGCCTCCACGCGGGCGATCGTGATGACGATGACATGACATATACGCAGACCGGGCTTTATGACGCGGTGCCTTGGCGATCGCGCGCCCTCCTACGACCTCGAACAGGTGAAACGAAGATGAAAGCGTTACTGGTGTTGATGCTGGGTGGCTTGTGCGGCGCGGCGATGGCCGATGAAGCACCGACGGCCACCGGGCAGATTCCGGTCGAGCACTATCACTACAACGAGCCCCTGGACATCGCACGCGTGCTGTCGATGAGCCCGATTCCGAACGTCTGCGCGGTAGTCCCGACGCGCATGACGTATGAAGACTCCGGCGGCCATCGCCATATTCTCGAATATCAAGTGATGGGCAATGGGTGTTCCAACGGTTGAGGGCTTTCAATAAGCATTCCATGTACCGTGAATAAGCAGCGGCGCATTTGCCCTCACGGATACTTCATGTGATGTTCACGTTGAAACATGACTTTGCTCTTTGAGTGAGGTCATGTTTCTTCATGTGTAATCCCAGCGCCACGCTACCAAAAATGCCCCTCGGCCTGATCCTTCCGAACCGTTCATCGCCCGCTTCAGGCGATGCTTCCGTCAGAGTGCACGACGCTTTGCCCTGCTCGGCCGAATCCACTGGAAAGACGTGCGCGCCTTGCGGTCTACTGTTCGACAGTCATCGACAACAAGAACAGGCTCATCCCTTGGAGAGCACCATGACCCAGACGCAATACGTGGCGCGCACCCCTGACGCGCGCGGTTTCATCGACTATCCGGCGCAGGACCACGAGGTCTGGCATACCCTGGTCGAACGGCAGTTAAAGCTCATTGAGGGCCGCGCATGTGAGGAATACCTCGACGGCATCGAGCAGCTGGCACTGCCCCACGACCGGGTGCCGCAACTGGGCGAGATCAACAAGGTCCTGGCGGCGACCACCGGCTGGCAGGTGGCACGGGTGCCGGCGCTGATTCCCTTCCAGACCTTCTTCGAGCTGCTGGCGAGCAAGCGTTTCCCGGTCGCCACCTTCATCCGCACGCCTGAAGAGCTGGATTACCTCCAGGAGCCGGACATCTTCCATGAAATCTTCGGCCACTGCCCGTTGCTGACCAACCCCTGGTTCGCTGCCTTTACCCATACCTACGGCAAGCTGGGCCTGGCGGCCAGCAAGCAGGAACGGGTCTACCTGGCGCGGCTGTACTGGATGACCATCGAGTTCGGTCTGCTGGACACGCCTGCCGGGCGCCGCGTCTATGGCGGCGGCATCCTGTCTTCGCCGAAGGAGACCCTCTACAGCTTGTCGGACGCGCCCGAGCATCAGGTCTTCGACCCGGTCGAGGCCATGCGCACGCCGTATCGTATCGACATCCTGCAGCCGGTGTACTTCGTGCTGCCTCGGCTCAAGCGCCTGTTCGACCTGGCCCACGAAGACATCATGGCGATGGTGCATCACGCCATGGCCCTGGGCCTGCATGCGCCGAAATTTCCGCCCAAGGCCGCCTGAACCTACCGGTGCCCCATCCCTTTCAGTCAATGGAGCCTGACCATGACCACCCTGAACCAAGCCCACTGCGAAGCCTGTCGCGCCGATGCGCCGAAGGTCAGCGACGAAGAACTGGCCGTCCTGATCCGGGAGATTCCCGATTGGAACATCGAGACCCGGGACGGCGTGCTGCAACTGGAGCGCGTGTTCCGCTTCGGCAACTTCCGGCACGCCCTGGCTTTCACCAATGCCGTGGGGGCGATCGCCGAGGAGGAAGGCCATCATCCTGGGCTCTTGACCGAGTGGGGCAAGGTCACGGTGACCTGGTGGAGCCATTCGATCAAGGGCCTGCACCGCAACGACTTCGTCATGGCTGCGCGCACGGACACCGTGGCCCGGGGGGCCGAAGGCCTCAGGCCCTGAGACGAAACGGTTCGCTGATCGAACGCTTACAGGGCGCCGGGGCGAACCGTTGTCAAACTGTCATCCGCGTTCCTGTACCCTGGTCAGGCTTGTTCGAGCTGCGCCAGGCGCAGGCTTCCCTTCCCTTCGCGAGGAACGATGCGATGCATGAGATCCCCAATTTCCCCTTCCCCCGCCTCACGCCGGACACCCCCCTGGACACCGCGCCAGAGCCGACACCGAATGCCGAGCAGGATGATGAGTGCGCTGCCGAGGCCGATCAGGGCTGACGGAGGTTGCTTCCCGGTGAGCCGTGGTCGGCTGCCGACTCAGGAAGCGAAGTATTAAGCCCTCCGCAACTTGAGCCCACTCGGACTCGAGAGCTGTGATGCCTGTACCGCCCTCATCGCGGGCAAGCCCGCTCCCACAGTACCGCGATCGCCTGCACCACTGCGATGTAACTACGGGTGTAGGAGCGGCCCCAGTGCCGCGATTGGGCCCGTAGGGCCCACCTATAAGCCCATGCGGTCGGGCATGTACCGAGTAGAAAAAGACAGTTGCTCCCACAGGAGGGCGATCATCACGCCGATACCTGTATGGAATCGGAACCTGTAGAGGAAGATGATCATCACACCGATGCCCGTGTGGAACCCGGACCTGTGGGAGCTGGCTTGCCAGCGATAGCGCCCGATCAGGCGCCGCCTGCATTACAGGCAAGCCCTCACAGGAAGGCGATCATCACGCCGATGCCCGTGTGGAACCGGGACCTGTGGGAGCTGGCTTGCCAGCGATAGCGCCCGATCAGGCGCCCCCTGCATCGCAGGCAAGCTCGCTCCCACAAGTGGAAGAGCGGTCATCGTGCCGATGGGTGGCAGCGATTCCCTGCTCGAGCCTGCCGGCTCACCGCGCCACCTGCTCCAGCACCACCTCCAACGGATGCCGCAGGCGACGCTCCGCCAGCCGCTTCACCTGGCTACGGCACGAATAACCAGTCGCCAGAGGCTCGCCCGCCTTGTCCAGCTTGGTCGCCCAGGACTGTTCGAAGATCGTCCGCGAGGTCTGCTGGTTGCGTGCCTCGTGGCCATAGGTCCCCGACATGCCACAGCAACCGGTCGCCTCGGTCACCAAGGTCAGCCCCAGACGCTGGAACACCTGCTCCCACTGGCGGGTGCTGGCCGGCACGTTGGTCTTTTCGGTGCAATGCGCCATCAACCGGAAGGTCCCCGTTGCCTCGCCCGAACCCGCGGGCAATGCGTCGATCAGCCACTCCTGCGGCAGCAGGACCTTGGGCCCTTCCTCCAGGCCAGGGACTTTCAGGTATTCCTGGCGATACACCAAGGTCATCGCCGGGTCCAGCCCCACCAGCGGCACGCCACAGTCGGCGAGCGCCTTGAGCTGGCCGGCGTTGCGGATCGCAGCCTTGGCGAAGGCACCGAGGAACCCTTGCACGTGCAGGGGCTTGCCGTTGGCGCTATAAGGCGCCAGGAACACGCGATACCCCAGCCGGTGTGCCAGGTCGATGAAGGCGGCCAGCAGCGGCGTCTCGAAATAGCGGGTGAAGGCATCCTGTACCAGTACCAGGCTGCGTTCACGCTGGGCAGGCGTCAGCTCGCGCAAAGCCGGTACGCTGGCCGTGCCGACCCGGCAGCGCGTCAGCGTGCGCTGCAGGTCGAAGCGACTGATCAGCGGGCTGTCGACCATGCCGACCTGGTCCGCCAGCAGGCGGTTGACCCAGCGCGACCCCATCACCGCGTTGTACAGCCCTGGCGCATGGGCCAGGTACGGCAAGGTGAACTCCAGCGAGCCGATCAGGTAGTCGCGCAGCGGGCGCTGATAGCGACCGTGGTACAGCTCGAGAAAGCGCGAACGGAAATCCGGCACGTTGACCTTGATCGGGCACTGCCCGGCGCACGACTTGCACGCCAGGCATCCGGCCATGGCGTCATAGACCTCATGGGAGAAGTCCGCCTGGCCCTGGCGTTGCGCACGGCTGTTGCGCAACCGGGCCGGCAGCCCCTTGAGCCAGGCCATCGGGGTACGTGCCGGGGCCAGCACATCGATATCGGCAGCGCCCTGCAGGCGCAGCCATTCGCGGATCAGCGACGCGCGCCCCTTGGGCGAGTGACGGCGCTCGCGGGTGGCCTTCCAGGACGGACACATGGCGTCGTCCGGGTCGTAGTTGTAGCAGGCGCCATTGCCGTTGCAGTGCACCGCACTGCCGAAGCTCTGCCAGACCCGCTCATCGATGGTGCGGTCCAGTTCGCCACGCAAGGTCACCCCGTCGACCGGCGTCAGGCCGTCGGCACTGTCGGGCGGTGTGCAGATCTTGCCGGGGTTGAGCTGGTTGTGCGGGTCGAACGCACCCTTGATGCGCTGCAGCGCCGGGTACAGCTCGTCGAAGTAACCCGGCACGTACTCCGAACGCAGGCCCTTGCCATGCTCGCCCCACAGCAGGCCGCCATAGCGCTGCGTCAGTTCGGCCACGGCGTCGGAAATCGGCTTGACCAGGGCGGCCTGGGCCGGATCCTTCATGTCCAGCGCCGGGCGCACGTGCAGCACGCCGGCATCGACGTGGCCGAACATGCCATAGGCCAGGCCATGGCCATCGAGCAGCGCGCGGAACTCGGCGATGTAATCGGCCAGGCGCTCCGGCGGCACGGCAGTGTCTTCCACGAACGGCTGGGGCCGGACCTCGCCTTCGACGTTGCCCAGTAGCCCGACCGAGCGTTTGCGCATGGCATAGACCCGGCTCACGGCCGCCGCGCCCTCGGCCAAGGTGTGGCCGAGGCGCTCGACGCTGGTGTCGGCCCGCAGGTGTTCGATGAAGGCCAGGACCCGGGCGTTGACCTCATCCGGCGCGTCCCCGCAGAACTCCACCAGGTTGATGCCCAGGGTCGGACGCTCGGCGTCGGTGGGGAAGTACTCGGCGACGCTGTCCCAGACGATGTCCTGCATGGCCAGCTTCAGCACCTTGGAATCGACCGTCTCGATCGACAGCGGCTTGAGCGCCATCAGGGCGTTGGCATCGCGCAGGGCTTCCATGAAGCTGGCGTAGCGCACGTTGACCAGCACCGCATAGCGCGGGATCGGCAGAACGTTGAGCTTGGCCTCGACCACATAGCCGAGCGACCCCTCGGCGCCGCACAGCACACTGTTGAGGTTGAAGCGCCCCTGTTCGTCGCGCAGGTGCGCCAGGTCATAACCGGTCAGGCAGCGGTTGAGTGTCGGAAAGGTGCGCTCGATCAGCTCGGCCTGGTGCTGCTGGATGTCACGGGCCGTGCGGTAGACCTCGCCCACGCGCCCCGGCGCGGCGCAGGCCTGGTCGAGGGCCGCGTCGTCGATCGGCAGACTGTGCAGCCGCTCGCCGCCCAGCAGCACGCTGTGCAGCTCCAGCACATGGTCGCGGGTCTTGCCGTAGGTGCAGCTGCCCTGGCCGCTGGCATCGGTGTTGATCATGCCGCCGATGGTCGCGCGGTTGGAGGTGGACAGCTCAGGGGCGAAGAACAAGCCATGGGGCTTGAGGGCAGCGTTGAGCTGGTCCTTGACCACGCCCGCCTGGACCCTGACCCAGCGCTGCTCGACGTTGATCTCGAGAATCGTGTTCATGTGCCGCGACAGGTCGACGACGATCCCGTCGGTCAGCGACTGGCCGTTGGTGCCCGTGCCACCGCCGCGGGGTGTGAGCACGACCTGGCGAAAGCGCGCTTCGCCCATGAGCGTGGCGATGCGGGCTACGTCGTCGGCATCCACCGGGAACACGGCGGCCTGGGGCAGGCGCTGGTAGATCGAGTTGTCGGTGGCGAGCACCGTACGGGTGCCGTAATCGGCACTGATCTGCCCACGGAAGCCACTGCCGCGCAGGGCCTCGAGGAAGTCCGTGTAGCGGGCGGCGGAAGGCTGGGGCTGCAATGGGGCGATCATCGATGGATGGCCTCTTTATCGGCGAATTCACGGTCACATGGCAGGCGGCAACTGGCGGGCGCCTGCTCTCGTTGGTGTCACGTCGGCATGGATCGATCCAGCCCAGGTGACGAATGGACCCATGTTCCTGTAGTTTCGCGACCGGGGCAAACGGATAATCCTGCCGCTATCGATGACTTCCATGAATGAATTACCGCCACCTGACACCGTCCATGTCACTGCTGCTGGCCTTCGAGGCGGCGGCCCGGCATGAAAGCTTTACCCGTGCAGCAGTGGAGCTGTCGCTGACCCAGAGCGCGGTCAGCCGCCAGGTGCAAGCCCTGGAGCATCAACTGGGCCTGACCCTGTTTCGTCGCGAAGGCCGCCATGTGCAAATGACGGATGTCGGGCGCCTGTACCAGCGTGAATTGAACGAGGCGCTCGGGCGCATCCGCAGCGCGACCCTGCAGGCCCTGGCCTATCAGTCGGGCGTCGGCACGTTGCGGCTGGCCACCCTGCCCACCTTCGGCTCGAAATGGCTGCTGCCACGGCTGCACGCGTTCTACGCGGCGCACCCGGGCATGCTGGTGCACATCCATTCACGCATCGAGACGATCGATTTCGAGACCAGCGAGATCGACGCGGCGATCGGCGTCGCCCACCATGACCTGCCCGGGCTGGTCTGCCACCGTTTGCAGGCCGAGGAACTGGTGGTGATCCTGCCGCCTTCGGCCCGAGCGACCGAGGACACCTGGACGCCGACGCGCATCAGCGAGCACCTGCTGCTCAACGTGGCCAACAACCCCCATGCCTGGGGCGAATGGTTCTCGCACCATGCCCTGCCCCACCGCAGCATGCGCCTGGGGCCGAGTTTCGAACTAACGTCGCACTTGATCCAGGCCGTGCGCGCCGGGATCGGGGTGGGATTGGTGCCGAGGGTGCTGGTGGAGGACGAACTGGCCAGCGGGGAGCTGATCAGCGCGGGAGCGGCGTTTGCCAGTCAGCGCAGCTATTACCTGATCTACCCGCCGCGCAACGAAGGGTTACCCTCGTTGCGGGCGTTTCGCGGGTGGCTGCTGGGGCAGATCTGAAGCCTGGGCCCGCGGGCCCTTTCCCTCAGCGGCGCGTCTTGAGCCAGTACAACACGAACATCACCCCCAGCCACACCGGGATCGCGTACACCGACACGTTGATGCCCGGGATCTGCAGCATGATGCCCAGGATGAGTACCACGAAGGCCAGGCACAGGTAGTTGCCGTAGGGGTACCACAGTGCCTTGAACAGCGGCGTCTGGCCGGTGCGGTTCAGGTGCTGACGGAACTTGAGGTGCGAGTAGCTGATCATCGCCCAGTTGATCACCAGCGCCGCGACCACCAGCGACATCAGCAGCTCCAGGGCATTCTGCGGCATCAGGTAGTTGAGCAGCACCGCCACCACCGTGACGGCAGCCGACACCAGGATTGCCCGTACCGGCACACCGCGCCGGTCAACCCGGGCCAGCCCGGCCGGCGCGTCACCCTGCTCGGCCATGCCGTACAGCATGCGGGCGTTGCAGTAGGTGCCGCTGTTGTACACCGACAGCGCGGCGGTGAGCACGACGAAGTTGAGCAGGTGCGCCGCCGCGTCGCTGCCCAGCAGCGAGAACACCTGCACGAACGGGCTGCTGCCATAGCTGCCGCCTGCGGCGTCGATGCTCTTGACCAGACCGTCCCAGGGCGTCAGCGACAGCAGGATCACCAGGGCGCCGATGTAGAAGATCAGGATCCGGTAGATGACCTGGTTGATCGCCTTGGGGATCACCGTCTTCGGCTGATCGGCTTCGGCCGCCGTGAACCCGAGCATCTCCAGCCCGCCGAACGAGAACATGATGATCGCCAGGGCCATCACCAGCCCGCTGATGCCATTGGGGAAGAACCCGCCATGGCTCCACAGGTTGCTGACCGAGGCGTCGGGCCCGCCGTTGCCGCTGACCAGCAGGTAGCTGCCCAGGGCGATCATGCCGACGATGGCCATGACCTTGATGATGGCGAACCAGAATTCGGTCTCGCCGAAGACCTTGACGTTGGTCAGGTTGATCGCGTTGATCAGCACGAAGAACGCCGCGGCCGTCACCCAGGTCGGGATCTCCGGCCACCAGTAGTGCACGTACTTGCCGACCGCGGACAGCTCGGACATGCCCACCAGGATGTACAGCACCCAGCAGTTCCAGCCCGACAGGAAACCGGCGAAACCGCCCCAGTACTGATGGGCGAAATGACTGAAGGAACCGGCCACCGGCTCCTCGACGATCATTTCACCCAGCTGGCGCATGATCATGAAGGCGATGAAGCCGCACAGGGCATAGCCGAGGATCATCGACGGCCCGGCGGATTTCATCACGCCGGCCGAGCCGAGGAACAGGCCCGTGCCGATGGCGCCGCCCAGGGCGATGAGCTGGATGTGGCGATTCTTCAAGCCGCGCTTGAATTCGCCGGAGGATGTGTGTGGTCCACTCATGAACGAGGTCACCTGCCTGTTGCTAGCTGTGACGAAATCGGACCCACCGCGCGCAGGGCGTGGCGGAATGGGCAAGGTGAGGCACCTTGGGTTCCCGAGCCTGCCGACTGGCCCAGGCCAGGACCGGGCGACATGAAGACGAGGGTGACGGGAAAGCGCGATATGCGAGGGAGGTCACAGGTAAAACGCGGCGCATTGTATACCCCCAGGTTACCGAGAGCGTCAACGCGGTAGGTATTTTCTCGATGAAAATCAGACGTTTCGTCGAGATTGCGGTGGTCAGGGGAAGTGTTTGGCGCAGGAGAGGCGCTTCTGCCATGAGGGCTGACTGCTCAAGGCGCGGCGAGGGACAGGACGCTATCGCGGGCAAGCCCGCTCCCACAAGCTGCTTGCGCAGCCATGCCTGCATTGACGGCTGTAGAGGTCTGGGTGGGAGCTGGCTTGCCAGCGATAGGGGCCTGCCAGACGCCGCATGCAGTCAGACATGCACGGAGTAGAAAAGACGGTTGCTCCCACAAAGGCCCCTGCAGCCTGCCCACAGGCAGGGACGTGCACCCACCCTGTGGGAGCGGGCTTGCCCGCGAGGGGGCCACGATGTGGCCCCGACTGCCCGGCATGACTCAGCCGCGCGGTTTGCCGCGACCGCCACCCGAAGGCTTGCCACCGTCGCTGCGACCACCACCCGAAGGCTTGCCGCCGTCGGTGCGGCCACCGTCCGGACGCCCCGGACGCTTGCGCATGTCGCTCGGGCGCTCGGCCACGGTGCTGCTGCCACGACCGCCCTTGCGGGGCGCTTCCTCACGCGGCTGGCGCGCCGGGCGCTCGGCTGCCGGGCTGGCATCCTGGGCCGGGCGCAGGGAACGCACGCGCTCGTTGCGGCCCATGGGCCGGGTGGACTTGCGCTGCAGGCGCTCGAGCTTGTCCTTGGCTTTGAGGTTCAGGGCCGGCAGCGCCACGGGCTGCAACCCGACTTCGGCCGCGAGGATGTCGATCTCGCCCTGGGTCATTTCGCGCCAGCGCCCCATCGGCAGGTCCGAATTGAGGAATACCGGGCCGAAGCGCACGCGCTTGAGGCGGCTCACCACCACGCCCTGGGATTCCCACAGACGGCGGACTTCCCGGTTGCGACCTTCCATCACCACGCAGTGGAACCAGTGGTTGAAGCCTTCGCCGCCCGGCGCCTTCTGGATGTCGGTGAACTTGGCCGGTCCGTCTTCGAGCATCACGCCGTCGGTGAGGCGCTTGACCATGTCGTCATCGACCTCGCCCCGGACACGCACCGCGTACTCGCGGTCCATCTCGTAGGACGGGTGCATCAGGCGGTTGGCCAGTTCGCCATCGGTGGTGAACAGCAGCAAGCCGGTGGTGTTGATGTCCAGACGGCCGATGTTGATCCAGCGGCCCTCTTTGGGGCGCGGCAGGCGATCGAACACGGTCGGGCGGCCTTCCGGGTCGTCACGGGTGCAGATCTCGCCATCGGGCTTGTTGTACATGATGACCCGGCGAACCGATTCGGCGGACTCTTCACGCTTGATCAGCTTGCCGTCGACGGCGATGGCGTCGTGCAGGTCGACGCGCTGGCCCAGGGTGGCCACCACGCCGTTGACCTTGATGCGGCCTTGGCCGATCCAGGCCTCGACGTCACGGCGCGAACCGACGCCGATGCGCGCCAGTACCTTTTGCAGCTTCTCGCCAGCCGGTGGGGTCAGTGGGGTTTCTTGCAGGTCGTTATCGTTCATTCTGGGCACCTCCCGGTGTATGCAGTCAAACCAGTGTCGACGTCGATCGCGTCGAGCGGGCGCGCATCATACGCCCTTCGCGTCCCGCATGCACGAGTCGGGTGGTCACTTTTCAGGCACGCCCCTGCACTTTCCGCCCGGTGGCGGCAGCCTAGTCGCGAGGCGGCGTCTCCACGGGGTCCGGCGCCTCGCCAGGCACGGCCTCGGCCTGCTCGGTTTCATCTTCGCCCGGCAGCTGCAGGTCGTCGAAGTCGGTCTTCAGCCCGTCTTCCATGGCATCGAGTTCCACCAGCAGCGAGCGGAAGCTGGTTTCTTCCGGGGCGTCCTCCTCGACCTCTGGGTCATCACCCAGGCTGGCATCGGCCAGCGCCTGCAGGTGGATCGGCACCGGGGCGTCGTCATCGTCGAAGGCCGGTTCCGGCTCCATCTCGCGCAACTCGGCCAGCGCGGGCAGCTCGTCGAGGCTCTTGAGGTTGAAGTGGTCGAGAAACGCCTTGGTGGTGGCGAACATGGCCGGTCGGCCGGGCACGTCGCGGTGCCCGACCACGCGGATCCACTCGCGCTCGAGCAAGGTGCGGGTGATGTTGCTGTTCACCGCCACACCGCGCACTTCTTCGATCTCGCCGCGCGTCACCGGCTGGCGGTAGGCGATCAGCGCCAGGGTCTCGAGCAAGGCACGCGAATAGCGCTGCGGCCGCTCCTCCCAGAGGCGGCCGACCCAGGGGCCGTACGTCTCACGGATCTGCAGGCGGTAGCCGGAAGCCACCTCCTTGAGTTCGAAGGCCCGGCCCGCACAGGACTTGCCCAGCACGTCCAGGGCTTTCCTGAACACGGCCGGGGCCGGTCGTTCGGCTTCTTCGAACAGTTCGTACAGGCGCTCGAGCGACTGCGGCTTGCCCGAGGCGAGCAGGAAGGCTTCGATCAGCGACGCCAGGTCGCGCGGTTCATTGAGGTTCATGGGGCAGGACTTGGCTCGTGGGTCACTCGGCGCGCACGCGCACGTGAATGGGGGCAAAAGGCTCATTCTGCACGAGTTCGACCAAGGATTCCTTCACCAGCTCGAGCACCGCCATGAACGTCACCACCACCCCCAGCTTGCCCTCGGCCGCGCCGAACAGCGTGGCGAAGGGCACGAAACCCTGGCCCTTGAGGCGTTCGAGCACCTCGGTCATGCGCTCGCGCGTGGACAGCGTCTCGCGGCTGATCTGGTGGCTTTCGAACAGGTCGTTGCGGCGCATGACCTCGGCCATCGACAGCAGCACCTCTTCCAGCAGCACCTGGGGCAGCACCTTGCGCACCTTGGCCTGCGGCGCCTCCAGGCGCGGCACGACGATGTCGCGCCCGACCCGGCTCAGGCGGTCCAGGTCCTCGGCCGCCGTCTTGAACCGCTCGTATTCCTGCAGGCGGCGGATCAGTTCGGCACGCGGATCGCCCTCCTCTTCCTCGGCCACGACCGCCCGGGGCAGCAGCATGCGCGACTTGATCTCGGCGAGCATGGCGGCCATCACCAGGTATTCGGCGGCCAGCTCCAGGCGCACGCTCTTCATCAGCTCGACATAGCCCATGTACTGGCGCGTGATCTCGGCCACCGGGATGTCGAGGATGTCGATGTTCTGCTTGCGGATCAGGTACAGCAGCAGGTCGAGCGGTCCCTCGAAGGCGTCCAGGAAGATTTCCAGCGCATCGGGCGGGATGTACAGGTCGACCGGCAGCTCGGTGAGCGCCTGGCCATAGACCAGCGGCGCGGGCGCCGGGCGGGGCGCCTGTTCTGCCTCGCTCGCGTGTTCAGGCACCTCGCTCATGCGGGCGCGAGGAAGGGTTCGGGGTCGCCGCAACCCACACGGAGCACTTCCGGCTCGTCGTCGACCAGGCTGATCACGGTGGAGGCCTTCAGGTCACCGAAACCGCCGTCGATGATCAGGTCGACGTGGTGCTCCAGGCGCTGACGGATCTCGTAGGGATCGGTCATGGGCTCGTCATCACCGGGCAGGATCAGGCTCACGCTCATCAGTGGTTCGCCCAGCTCGGCCAGCAGGGCCAGGGTGATCGCATGGTCCGGGACGCGCAGGCCGATGGTACGGCGCTTTTCGTGCAGCAGCAGGCGCGGCACTTCACGGGTGCCGTTGAGGATGAAGGTGTAGGGGCCTGGCACGTGGGCCTTGAGCAGACGGAACAGCCGAGTGTCGACCTTGGCGTACAGGCCCAGCTGGGACATGTCGCAGCACATCAGGGTGAAGTTGTGGTTCTTGTCGAGCTGGCGCAGGCGTCGGACCCGCTCGATCGCCGCCTTGTCGCCGATCTGGCAGCCCAGGGCGTACGCCGAATCGGTCGGGTACACCACCACGCCGCCCTTGCGGATGATCTCCACAGCCTGGCGGATCAACCGCGGCTGAGGGTTTTCCGGATGGATCTGGAAAAATTGGCTCACGTCGTTGTCCTGTTCATAGCGCAGTTGGCTGTTCATGTCGGAATCGACGCCACAACGGTGGCAGGTCCTCGGGCACTGGCCGATAGGCGCCGATCTCGCCCCAGGCGCCGGGGCCGTGGAAGTCGCTGCCAGCGCTTGCCAGCAGACCGAACTCGCGGGTGAGGATGGACAGCGTGCCGACCTGCTCGGCCGGCATCATCCCGTTGACCACTTCCAGCGCCTGACCGCCGGCCTGCAGATAGTCGGCGATCAGACGGCGACGCTTGCTGCGCGTCAGGTCGTAGTGCATCGGGTGCGCCAGGCTGACCCATGCGTTGGACCGGCGCAGGGTCGCGACGGTTTCATCCAGGGTCGGCCAATGCAGCTTGACGTCGCCCAGCTTGCCGGCCCCCAGCCACTTGCGAAACGCCTCGCCACGGTCCTTGACGTGCCCGGCCTGGACCAGGAACTCGGCGAAGTGCGGCCGGGCCGGGGCATTGTCGCTGTCGCCCAGCGCCTGCTGCAGGGCGCGTGCACCGTCCAGGGCACCGGGCATGCCCTTGGCCGCCAGCCGTCGGTCGATCTCTTCGGCGCGCAGCCAGCGGCCCTTGTGCAAGGCCTGCACGGCCTCGAGCAGCGGGGGCGCATCCAGGGCGAAATCGTAGCCCAGCACATGGATGGTCGCGCCACCCCAGGTACAGGACAGTTCCACGCCACTGACCCACTGCATGCCGCGGGCCTGGCAGGCTTGCCGGGCCTCCACCAGGCCGTCGAGGGTGTCGTGGTCGGTCAGCGCCAGCGTGCGCACGCCGTGCTCGTGCGCCCGCGCGACCAACGCCGTGGGCGTGAGGGCGCCATCGGAAGCCGTGCTGTGGCAGTGCAGATCAACATTCATAGGGGAACGCTTTCGTCGTATTCGATGTTTGTTATTATGCCGCCACCTCTCGCTTCTGGCTGCCACCGTGAAACAATTCATCGATTTCATACCGCTGCTGCTGTTCTTCATCGTCTACAAGCTCGACCCTCGCCTGGTCGACGTCGGCGGCCATGGGTTCGAACTCGGCGGCATCTACAGCGCGACCAAGGTGCTGATTCTCAGCTCCGTGGTGGTGTACGGCCTGCTGTTCCTGCGCCAGCGCAGGCTCGAGAAGGGCCAGTGGCTCACCCTCGTGGCCTGCCTGGTGTTCGGCGGACTGACCCTGGCCTTCCACAGCGAGACCTTCCTGAAGTGGAAGGCGCCGGTGGTCAACTGGCTGTTCGCCCTGGCGTTCCTGGGCAGCCATTTCGTCGGCGATCGCGTGCTGGTCAAGCGCATCATGGGCCATGCCCTGAACCTGCCGAACCCGATCTGGGTGCGGCTGAACCTGGCCTGGGTCGTGTTCTTCGTGTTCTGCGGCGCGGCCAACCTGTTCGTGGCCTTCACCTTCGAACGTTTCTGGGTCGACTTCAAGGTCTTCGGCAGCCTGGGCCTGACCGTTCTGTTCATGGTCGCCCAGGGGCTCTACCTGTCGCGCCACCTGCGCGACAACGACACGCCCACCCCGCCTTCCTCCACCCAGAACAAGGACTGACATGCTCTACGCCATCATCGCCAGCGACGTCGAAAGCTCTTTGGAAAAGCGCCTGAGCGTGCGCCCTGCCCACCTCGAGCGCCTGCAACAGCTCAAGGACGAAGGCCGCCTGATGCTGGCCGGGCCGCACCCGGCCATCGACAGCAACGACCCGGGCCCAGCCGGTTTCACCGGCAGCCTGGTGGTCGCCGAGTTCGATTCGCTGGCCGCAGCCCAGGCCTGGGCCGATGCCGACCCTTACGTGGCGGCGGGCGTCTATGACCAGGTCCTGGTCAAGCCTTTCAAGCACGTGTTGCCCTGATCTTTCTTGGCGGCTGCCTGTGGCCGCCCTTCGTTTCGAGTGAGTCATGAGTGAGCTGTTACTGATTGACGATGACCAGGAGCTCTGCGAGCTGCTGGGCAGCTGGCTGAGCCAGGAAGGCTTCGAGGTACGTGCCTGCCACGACGGGCACAGCGCGCGCCAGGCCCTGGCCGAGCGAGCACCGGCGGCCGTGGTGCTGGACGTCATGTTGCCCGATGGCAGCGGCCTGGAACTGCTCAAGCAGTTGCGTACCGAGCATGCCGAGCTGCCGGTGCTCATGCTTTCGGCACGGGGCGAGCCTCTGGATCGCATTCTCGGCCTGGAGCTGGGCGCCGACGACTACCTGGCCAAGCCCTGCGACCCGCGTGAGCTGACGGCGCGCCTGCGGGCCGTATTGCGCCGCAGCCACCCCGCCGCTCCGACCACGCAACTGGAGATCGGTGACCTGGCCTTCAGCCCGGTTCGCGGCGTCGTGGCCATCGAGGGCCGGGAGATGACCTTGACCCTGTCCGAGAGCCGGATCCTCGAAGCCCTGCTGCGCCAACCGGGCGAGCCGCTGGACAAGCAGGAACTGGCGCAGCTGGCCCTGGGGCGCAAGTTGACGCTCTACGACCGCAGCCTGGACATGCACGTCAGCAACCTGCGCAAGAAGGTCGGCCCCCATGCCGACGGCCGACCGCGCGTTGTCGCCCTGCGCAGTCGCGGGTATTACTACAGCCCTTGAGCGGCAAGCGGCAAGCTGCAAGCCAGAGCGTCAGCGTCGCCTCAACGTCCTGCTGACACCTGACGTGCCGCCCTACCGTCCGCTTGTAGCTTGTAGCTTGTCGCTTGCAGCTCACCCCCCCGCTTTACCAATCCTTTACCGACCCCTGACCGCCCTTGACCTTATCTTCCCTACACTGGGCTCATCCGGTAATCGCCGGCCCATGAGAGGAGAGACACCATGCGCAAGACCCTGACCGCCCTGCTGTTCGCCGCCGCGCTGCCGACCGTGGCCATGGCCATGCCAGACGGTGGCCCACGTCATGACGGCCCGCCCCACCGCGGCGGTGCACCGTTCGCCCAGCTCGACCTGACGCCGGAACAGCGCCACCAAGTGGACACCCTGATGCGCGATCAGATGAAGGCACGCCACGACATCACCGACCGTTACCTGGACAAGCTGTCCGCCGCGGACAAGAAGGCCATGCAGGACGACATCAAGGCCAACCGCGAGAAGAGCCAGAGCGCCATCCGCGCGCTGCTCAAGCCGGAACAGCAGAAGAAGTTCGACGACATGGAAAAGGAACGCGCCGCCCGCAAGGCCGAGTGGCAGGAATTCCAGACCTGGAAAGCTGAAAAAGCCAAGAAGGCCCAGTAAGCTGTCGCTGACCGCCCGACCCGCCGCTTGGCGGGTCGGGTTTTTTTCGTGTGCGGAGGTGCGAGCGTGCGCTCATTGTTCTGGCGAATCCTGGCCAGCTTCTGGCTGGCCATCACCCTGGTCGCGGGGCTGTCGATCCTGCTGGGCCACATGCTCAACCAGGATGCCTGGATCCTCAGTCGGCATCCCGGGCTGAACACCCTGGCCAGCCAGTGGGCGCAACATTACGAGCAGGAAGGCCTGGAGCCTGCGCAGCGCTTTCTGGAACAGCGCAAGCAACGCTACAAGGTCGATGTGCAAGTGCTCGACGAAAGCGGCCAGGCCGTGGTCCCCGGTACCTTCCCACGGCGCGCCGCCGACTTCGAAGCGCGCCAGACCAATGACGCGCGTCCCCTGCCCTGGCGTCGGCTGACCGAGGAATACACCAGCCCACGCAGCGGCCAGACCTACCTGCTGATCTACCGCATCCCCCACCCCGAACTCGATGCCTGGCACCGGGACAGCCTGCTCTGGCCCTTGAGTGCCCTGGGCATTGCGTTGGTGGTGCTGACCTTGTTCAGCCTGCTGGTGACGCTGTCGATCACCCGCCCCCTGAGCCGCCTGCGCGGTGCGGTGCATGACCTAGGCCAGACCAGCTACCAGCAGAACAGCCTGGCCCGGCTGGCCGATCGCCGTGACGAATTCGGCGTACTGGCGACCGACTTCAACAAGATGGGCGCTCGCCTGCAAAGCCTGATCGGCAGTCAACGGCAATTGCTCCGGGACGTCTCGCACGAGCTGCGCTCGCCCCTGGCGCGTCTGCGTGTAGCCCTGGCCTTGGCCGAGCGTGCCGAACCGCAACAGCGTGCAGCGCTCTGGCCACGCCTGACGCGCGAGTGCGATCGCCTGGAAGACTTGATCAGCGAGATCCTCGAGCTGGCGCGGGTCGACGCCGAGCAGGCGCATCCCGAACCGGTCGACCTGCCGGCGTTGCTCGGCAGCGTGTGCAAGGATGCCCAGCTGGCGGCGCCGGAACAGGACATCCGCTGGACGGTCGCCCCCCAGGTGAGCGTGCAGGGCTGGCCGACGCTGATCGAGCGCGCGGTGGACAACCTGGTGCGCAATGCCTTGCGCTTCAATCCCGAGGGCAAGCCCATCGAGCTAATGGCCGAGCAGGAGGCGCGTGGCGTCGTGGTCAGTGTGCGCGACCACGGGCCGGGTATCGCGCCGGAACACCTGGCGCAGTTAGGGGAACCCTTCTTCCGGGCGCCGGGCCAGACGGCTGCCGGTCATGGGCTGGGGCTGGCCATCGCGCGCAAGGCGGTGGAGCGCCATGGTGGGGTGCTCGAGCTGTCGAACCATGCGCAAGGGGGCTTCGAGGCACGGTTGGTGCTGCCGGTCGAGCCGGTGGTGGCGGGTTGACCGGGAGGTGATGCCTACACTCACACGCTGATCGTGTTTGTGGGAGTCGGCCCGCCGACTTGGCGCCGTGCTGTCGCGTAGAGAACATGGCAATAGCTGGCATGGCTCAGAGGCTTTATCTCTGATCGATTTCTAGGGCCGCTTTGCGGCCCATCGCGGCACAGGGGCCGCTCCTACACCCGTAGCCCCACCGCAGGGTTGGATATGACTACCGCTATCGCGGGCAAGCCCGCTCCCACAGGCGGCTTAGCCGGCATGGGGCTGCTTGCTTGAAATGGGCTTTGCCACTGCACAACTGCCTGCTTGAAATGGGCACCTGTGGGAGCTGGCTTGCCAGCGATAGGGCCTGTTCATCCGCTTCAGGGCTGACAGGCCAGCGTTCGACCCGTCAGCATGGGTTGGCGTTACCACCGTTATCGCGGGCAAGCCCGCTCCCACAGGCGGCTTTGCCGGCATGGGGCTGCTTGCTTGAAATGGGCTTTGCCACTGTACAACTGCCTGCTTGAAATGGGCACCTGTGGGAGCTGGCTTGCCAGCGATAGGGCCTGTTCATCCGCTTCAGGGCTGACAGGCCAGCGTTCGACCTGTCAGCCATGGGGTTGGCTTGACTACCGCTATCGCAGGCCTGCTCACACAGGGACTGCAATGACCTGCATCGCCGCGGTGTCACTACGGGTGTAGGAGCGGCCCCCGTGCCGCGATTGGGCCCGCAGGGCCCATAGAACCAGCGATCCCTATGGCGCAAGGTGTACGAAACGGCGCAGACTGCGCCACGCGTCACCCTCCCCTGAACGTCACCCCCACGAAGCGACGAAGTCCTCGGTCGCCAACACTGGCGCCGTCCGTGGTTCGTTCGCCGGCGTACCGACGTACAGATAGCCCAGCAGCTCCTCATTGTCTTGCACACCCAGCCCCTGGGCCACATGGGCGTCGAACGCCATGTCCCCGGTTCGCCACAACGCCCCGATCCCTTGCGCATGGGCGGCAAGCAAGATGCCATGGGCTGCACAGCCGGCTGCCAGGCGTTGTTCCACAAGCGGCACTTTGGGGTGTTCCTTCAGGCACGCGATCACCACGATGATCAACGGTGCCCGCAGCGGCATGGCGCGGGCCTTGTCCAAGGCTGCCTGGCTGGCATCGCCCTTGAGCTGCACCGCTTCGGCATACAGCTCGCCCAGTCGTTCGCGCGCCGTGCCTTCGATGGTCAGGAAGCGCCACGGCCGCAGTTGGCCATGGTCCGGCGCGCGCAGGGCGGCCTGAAACAGCGCTTCGCGTTGTGCGGCATTGGGCGCCGGTTCGGTCAGACGCGCCACCGACACGCGGTTGAGCAATGCATCGAGAGCCTCCATCGGCTTTCTCCTGGTCATGGAAAGATGAGGGGCATTCTCAAGCTGCAAGCTGCAAGCTGCAAGCTGCAAGCTGCAAGTCAGAGCGTCGGCGTCGCCTCAACGTCCTGCCCACACCTGAAGTGCCGCACTACCGTCCGCTTGTAGCTTGTCGCTCGAAGCGTGCAGCTCAAAGCTTGCCCCTTGCAGCCCGCACCCACTCCCCCGAAAATGGCGCCCCTTCGTTTTCGACTCTGAGCCCACGACATGGCGTTGCCGACCCTCCGGATCATCGCGTTCATCATCGGCATCTTCCTGGTGACCCTGGCCGTGAGCATGCTCGTGCCCATGGCGACCTTGCTGATCTTCGACCGTACCGATGACCTGCCCTCCTTCGGCTGGGCCAGCCTGATCACCCTGGTGGCCGGTCTGGCCATGCTGGCGCAGGGCCGGCCTGAGCAGGTGCACCTGCGTCCGCGGGACATGTACCTGCTCACGGTCTGCAGCTGGGTGGTGGTGTGCGTGTTCGCCGCGCTGCCGTTCCTGTTCACCCAGCACATCAGCTACACCAACGCCTTCTTCGAAAGCATGTCCGGCATCACCGCCACGGGCTCCACCGTCCTCAGCGGGCTGGACGACATGTCGCCGGGGATCCTCATGTGGCGGTCCATGCTGCACTGGCTCGGCGGCATCGGCTTCATCGCCATGGCCGTGGCGATCCTGCCGCTGCTGCGCATCGGTGGCATGCGCCTGTTCCAGACCGAGTCGTCCGACCGGTCGGAGAAGGTCATGCCGCGCTCGCACATGGTCGCCAAGTCCATCGTGCTGGTCTACGTGGGCATCACCGTGCTCGGCAGCCTGGCGTTCTGGTGGGCGGGCATGAGCCTGTTCGACGCAATCAACCACGCCATGTCGGCCATCTCCACCGGGGGCTTCTCCACCTCGGACCTGTCGCTGGCCAAATGGGACATCCCGGCGGTGCACTGGGTCGCCGTGGTGGTGATGATCCTGGGCAGCCTGCCCTTCACCCTGTACGTGGCCACCTTGCGCGGCAACCGGGGCGCGCTGGTGCGCGACCAGCAGGTGCAAGGCCTGCTGGTGCTGCTGGTCGCCACCTGGATCGTGCTGGGCACCTGGTACTGGCTGACCACCAACCTGCCCTGGACGGACGCCTTGCGCCATGTGGCGCTGAACGTCACCTCGGTGGTGACCACCACGGGCTTCGCGCTGGGCGACTACAGCCTGTGGGGCAACTTCTCGCTGATGTTCTTCTTCTACCTCGGCTTCATCGGCGGCTGCTCCGGCTCCACCGCCGGCGGGATCAAGATCTTCCGCTTCCAGGTGGCCTACATCCTGCTCAAGGCCAACCTCAACCAGCTGATCCATCCTCGCGCCGTGATCAAGCAGAAGTACAACGGCCATCGGCTCGACGAAGAGATCGTGCGTTCGATCCTGACGTTCTCGTTCTTCTTCGCCATCACCATCTGCCTGATCGCGCTGTCGCTGTCGCTGCTGGGCCTGGACTGGATGACGGCGCTGACGGGCGCGGCGAGCACCGTGTCGGGGGTCGGGCCGGGGCTGGGCGAGGTCATCGGCCCGGCGGGCAATTTCTCGACCCTGCCGGATGCGGCCAAGTGGATCCTGGCCGGCGGGATGCTGCTGGGGCGTCTGGAGATCATCACCGTGCTGGTGCTGTGCATGCCCGCGTTCTGGCGGCACTGAACCCAGGCGCCAAAGCAACGTCGTCATGGCAGGCATCGACAGGTCGCCCGCCATGACTCACTGCGCACTCAGCAGTCGGTCAGCTCGAGAAACGCTGCCACCAACCGTTCCAGCCCCTGCTGGTCCTCGACGCCAAAACGCGCCAGGCGTGGGCTGTCCAGGTCCAGCACGCCGATCAGGCGCCCTGCCTTGACCAGCGGGATCACCAGCTCGCTGTTGGACGCGCTGTCGCAGGCGATGTGCCCCGGGAAGGCATGCACGTCCTCGACGCGCTGGGTCTGCCGCGTGGCGGCCGCCGCACCGCAGACCCCCTTGCCGAAGGGAATGCGCACGCAGGCGACCTGCCCCTGGAACGGGCCGAGTACCAGTTGCTCGTCGCGCACCAGGTAGAAGCCGGCCCAGTTGAGGTCTTCCACTTGGTGGTAGAGAAACGCCGACAGCTGGGCCGCGTTGGCGATGAAGTCGCGCTCGTCGGCGAATAGGGCACGTACCTGGGCGACCAGCAGGTCGTAACCATCCAGGCCTTGGCCATTGGCATTGAGGTCGATCATGGGTGTTGCTCCAGCAAGTGCAGCCCGACCCAATAGCGGGCGAACTGATAGGCACAGCGGCCATTACGGTTGCCGCGCCCGGTCGCCCAGCGCACAGCTTCGGTTTCCAGCGCTTCGTCGCGCTGCCAGGTCAGGCCGGCCGCACCGGCCAGTTGGTCGATCCAGTGCGCCACCACATCCAGGTAATGCGCCTGGCTGAAGGGATAGAACGACAGCCACAGACCGAAGCGGTCCGACAAGGCGATCTTGTCTTCCACCGCCTCGTTGGGGTGCAGCTCGCCGTCAATCATCTTCCAATGCTCGTTGTCACTCTGCTTCTCGGGCACCAGGTGGCGACGGTTGGAGGTGGCGTACAGCAGCACATTGTCCGGCGCCTGCTCCAGCGAGCCGTCGAGCACGCTCTTGAGCACCCGGTAGTCGCCCTCGCCTGCCTCGAACGACAGGTCGTCGCAGAACAGGATGAAACGCTGGGGCAGCGCTTGCAGTTGTTCGACCACCCGCGGCAGGTCGGCCAGGTGATCGCGCTCGATCTCGATCAGGCGCAACCCGGCCTCGGCATGCTCGGCCAGCAAGGCGCGCACCAGCGAGGACTTGCCGGTGCCGCGCGAACCCCAGAGCAGCGCATGGTTGGCCGGCAGACCCGTGATGAACTGGTGGGTGTTGCGACCCAGCTGTTCACGCTGCTTGTCGACCCCGATCAGGTCGCTCAGGCGGATGTCCAGGCTGACCTCCAGCGGCATCAGGTAGCCGCTGCGCGCATCGCGCTGCCAGCGTGCGGCCAGGCAGCGGTTCCAGTCGATGCTGGGGCGCGGCGCGGGCAACAGGGGTTCGAGGCGTGCCAGTACCGTTTCGGCACGCTCCAGGAAAGCACTCAAGCGGGGGTCCATGACCACTCCTCATGTCAGATCAACGGCAGGATGGACGGTTCGGGACACGTCGAGTCGGCTATGCTTGCGCAGCGCAGGGAACGTACAACTGGTTCGAGAACCCATGGATATCAAGTTCACCCATCGTCTGTCCTACAAGCAGGCCCGCCTGACGGTCCTTGCGGGCTTCGTTCTTGGAACCTTGCTCAGCCTCATCCAGATCGGCATCGATTATGCCAGCGAAGACGCCTCCATCAACCGTGAAATAGACGCACTGCTGCAAATCAGCCACAACCCGGCCTCGCGAATCGCCTACAACATCGACACGGAACTGGCCCACGAGCTGGCGGCCGGGCTGCTGCGCTCCCCGGCGGTATTGCGCGCACGGTTGATCGACAACACTGACACGGTGCTGGCCGACGAGCGACGGGCGCGCCTGCAGAGCCCTTACCGGCCGATCAGCGACTTTCTGTTCGGGGCCTACCGGCAGTTCACCGATCCGCTGTACCTGGCGCACATGCCCGGCGATCACCTCGGCACCCTGCACCTGGACGTGGACACCTTCGCCTTCGGCAGCCGCTTCCTGAACCGTGCCGGGATCACCCTGGTCAACGGCTTCGCGCGCAGCCTGGTCCTGACCGTGATCCTGCTGGCGTTGTTCTACACCATGCTCACCCAGCCCTTGGTACGGGTGATCAACGCGCTGAGCCGAGCCGACCCACGCCAACCCGACCAGGCCAAGCTGACCTACCCGCCCGGCCACGAGACCGACGAGATCGGCGTACTGGTCAAGGTCGCCAACCGCCAGTTCGTCAGCATGGCGACCGAGATCCAGCAGCGCCGCACCGCCGAAAACCGCTTGACCGAGTACCTGGGCGAACTCGAAAACATCGTCTCGGCCCGCACCCAGGCCCTGGAGGCCAGCAACGCCCGCCTGAGCCAGTCCAACCTGGAACTGGAACAGGCGCGCCACCAGGCCCTGGACATGGCCCAGGCCCGCGCGGCGTTCCTGGCCAACATGAGCCATGAGATCCGCACGCCGCTCAACGGCATGCTTGGCATGATCGCGCTGGCGCTGGACAGCCCCGACCCTGGAGAGCAACGCCAGCAGCTGTCCATCGCCCATGAGTCGGGCAAGGTGCTGGTGGAGCTGCTCAACGATATCCTCGACCTGTCGAAGTTCGACGCCGGTCAGCTCACGCTCGAGTGCATTCCCTTCGACATGGGCACCTTGGTCGAGGACACTGCCAGCCTGCTGTCGCAAAACGCCGCCGCCAGTGTGGAATTGACTTGCCTGGTGGCGCCGGACTTCCCTGGCACTGTGCTGGGCGACCCCACCCGCGTGCGGCAGATCGTCAGCAACCTGCTGGCCAATGCCCTGAAATTCACCCGGTTCGGGCGGGTCGACGTGCGCCTGAGTCGGGGTGTCGGCTGCGTCCGGCTCGAGGTCTGCGACACGGGCATCGGCATCCCCGAGCAGGCCCAGGAGCGAATCTTCCTACCGTTCGTGCAGGCCGGCGATGGCATCACGCGGCAGTATGGCGGTACCGGCCTGGGCCTTACCCTGGCGCGCAACCTGTGCAGCGCGATGCAGGGCCACCTGCACATCGAGTCGCGCATGGGCTTTGGCAGTCGCTTCAGCATTGAGCTGCCCCTGCCGGTGCAGACCGATGCCGGCACGCCTGGGCGGCTGAAGGGCCGCGTGGCTGCCGTGTGCGACCGCAGCAGCGGGCTGGCCGAGTGGCTAGCGGCGATCCTGCCGGCCTGGGGCCTGGACTACGTCCAGCACGATGGCTTCGATGAACGCACGCAAGCCTCGGCGGACGTGCTGATCATCAACGACCGCGCCCTGCTCGACACGCTGCGTCCGGCCTTCACGGCACCGATCCTGCTGGTCACGGCCTATGGCGAATTTCTGCGCGGGCCTCAGCTGGCCCGCCTTTCTCCGCTGCAGCAACTGGCCCGCCCCGTCAGCCGTGCCACCTTGTACCAGATGCTGCGCCGCGCCCTGCCCGGCAGCGAGACCGGCCAGATCGTGCCAGGACAGACCGCGAACGCGCCGGGGCCCTGCGCACGCATCCTGCTGGTCGAGGACAACCCGGTCAATCAGATGGTCGCCCAAGGCATGCTGACGCGTCTGGGCTGCCAGGTGCAGGTGGCCACGCAGGGTGCCGAAGCCTTGCAATTGCTCGAGCAGCAGCGGTTCGACATGGTGCTGATGGACTGCAACATGCCGGTGATGGATGGCTACGAAGCCAGCCGTCGCATCCGTCAGATGCCGCGCTGGGCCGACCTGCCGATCATCGCGCTGACCGCCAATGCCATGCCCGACGAGCGTGACCGCTGCCTGGCCGCCGGCATGAACGATTACCTGGCCAAGCCCTTCCGTCGCGAGAACCTGCTCACGCTGATCGAGCGTTGGCTGGTGCCACCTGCCCGGTAAGTACCGCCTCGATCGCCGCTTCCAGCGCCTTGGGCTTGGTCAGTGGCCCGAAACGCACCACCTGGCCAGTGGCCGGGTCGAGCAGGAACTTGGTGAAGTTCCACTTGATCGATTCGGTGCCCAACAGGCCTGGCGCACGGCGCTTGAGCGCCACGAACAGCGGGTGCGCACGGGGGCCGTTGACCTCGACCTTGCGGAACATCGGAAAGCTCACGCCGAACGTGCGCTGGCAGAAGTGCGCGATCGAGCGCGCATCGCCGGGCTCCTGCTGGCCGAACTGGTTGCACGGGAAGCCCGCGATCACCAGCCCACGGGCCTGGTAGCTCTGCCACAGCGCCTCGAGCCCTTCGTACTGCGGCGTGAAGCCGCATTGGCTGGCGGTGTTGACCACCAGCACGGCCTTGGCGGAAAAGTCGGCCAGGCACTTCTGCTCACCGTTCAAGGTCATGCAGGCAATGCCCAGCAGTTCGTCACGCACCCCTAGTCTGCGTTCAGTCACGAGGCTTGAACTCCAGGCAGACCGAGTTGATGCAGTAGCGCAGCCCAGTCGGTGGCGGACCATCGGGGAACACGTGCCCCAAGTGAGCGTCGCAGCGCGCGCAGGTGACCTCGGTGCGGATCATGCCGTGGGAGATGTCGCGCATCTCGATCATCGCTTCCTGGCCAATCGGTGCGTAGAAGCTCGGCCAGCCGCAGCCTGAGTCGAACTTGGTCGAAGAATCGAACAGCGGCGCGCCGCAGCAGATGCACTGATAGGTGCCTGCGCGCTTTTCGTCGTTGTACTTGCCGGTGAAGGGCCGCTCGGTACCTTTCAGGCGGCAGACCTCGTACTGCGCGGGGTCGAGCATCGCGCGCCACTCTTCCAATGTCTTTTCGATCTTCTGCATACAGCACCTCGGCAGGCTTGAATTTGCATCGCGCCGTCTTTTCGCTGGCGCGGGGGGCACGTATATTAGTGTGCTCTGTGTCTGACATCAGCCAGTCACACACGCTCCGCCTTTTTTCGGTCTATTCGTCGGCGGGCCGCTGCGACCTCTCCATTCGGGATTTCCAACATGCAGTTCAGCAAATCGAACAAGCTCGCCAATGTCTGCTACGACATTCGCGGCCCGGTGCTCAAGCACGCCAAACGCCTGGAAGAGGAAGGCCATCGCATCCTCAAGCTGAACATCGGCAACCCGGCGCCCTTTGGTTTCGAGGCGCCCGAGGAAATCCTCCAGGATGTGATCCGCAACCTGCCCACCGCCCAGGGCTACAGCGATTCGAAGGGCCTGTTCAGCGCGCGTAAGGCGGTGATGCAGTACTGCCAGCAGAAGGACATCGACGGCGTCGGCATCGAGGACATCTACCTGGGCAACGGCGTGTCCGAGCTGATCGTCATGTCCATGCAGGCGCTGCTGAACAATGGCGACGAAGTGCTGATCCCGGCGCCGGACTATCCGCTGTGGACCGCTGCCGTCAGCCTGGCCGGCGGCAAGCCGGTGCACTACCTGTGCGACGAGCAGGCCGACTGGTTCCCGGACCTGGACGACATCAAGGCCAAGATCACCCCGAACACCAAGGCCCTGGTGATCATCAACCCGAACAACCCCACCGGCGCGGTCTATTCCCGCGAACTGCTGCTGGGCATGCTCGAACTGGCCCGCCAGCACAACCTGGTGGTGTTCTCCGACGAGATCTACGACAAGATCCTGTACGACGAGGCCGTGCACGTCAGCACCGCGTCCCTGGCACCGGACCTGCTCTGCCTGACCTTCAACGGCCTGTCGAAGTCCTACCGGGTCGCGGGCTTCCGTTCCGGCTGGCTGATCATCTCCGGGCCCAAGCACCATGCCCAGAGCTACATCGAAGGCATCGACATGCTGGCCAACATGCGTCTGTGCGCCAACGTACCGGCCCAGCACGCGATCCAGACGGCCCTCGGCGGCTACCAGAGCATCAACGACCTGGTGCTGCCGCCCGGCCGTCTGCTCGAGCAGCGCAACCGCGCCTGGGAACTGCTCAACGACATCCCCGGCGTCAGCTGCGTCAAGCCCATGGGCGCGTTGTACGCCTTCCCGCGCATCGACCCCAAGGTCTGCCCGATCTTCAACGACGAGAAGTTCGTGCTCGACCTGCTGCTGTCCGAACGCCTGCTGGTGGTCCAGGGCACGGCCTTCAACTGGCCATGGCCCGACCACTTCCGTGTAGTGACCTTGCCACGGGTGGACGACCTGGAGCAGGCCATCGGCCGGATCGGCCAGTTCCTGCGCACCTACCGCCAGTAGCCTCGAGGAGGCCGTCCGAGCCTGCTTGGACGGCCCTTTCGGCATCGGGTGTCACGATCGTCATGTCCCGCCTTGAAGTCAGACACGTCCTACAACACGTGTCGACACCTCGCTCAGCCCTCGCCCTACACAGTTTGAAATAGTCCCCCGGTTGAATCCGCGCGCCTTGCGCCTTATATACCCCGGCAGTGAGCAATATTTCATCCGTCAGGAGAACGTGACAACCATGATGCGCATCTTGTTGTTTGTAGCCACCAACCTTGCGGTGGTGCTGGTTGCAAGCATTACCCTGAGCCTGTTCGGCTTCGACGGGTTCATGGCCGCCAACGGGGTCGACCTCGACCTTGGCCAACTGCTGGTCTTCTGTGCCGTGTTCGGCTTCGCCGGCTCGATCATCTCGCTGCTCATCTCCAAGTGGATGGCCAAGATGAGCACCGGCACCCAGATCATCACCCAGCCCCGTACGCGTCATGAGCAATGGCTGCTGCAGACCGTCGAGGAGCTGTCGCGCGAAGCGGGCATCAAGATGCCCGAGGTCGGCATCTTCCCGGCCTACGAGGCCAACGCCTTCGCCACCGGCTGGAACCGCAACGACGCGCTGGTCGCGGTCAGCCAGGGCCTGCTCGAACGCTTCTCGCCCGACGAGGTGCGTGCGGTGCTGGCACACGAGATCGGTCACGTCGCCAATGGCGACATGGTCACGCTGGCGCTGGTGCAGGGTGTGGTCAACACCTTTGTGATGTTCTTCGCCCGGATCATCGGCAACTTCGTCGACAAGGTGATCTTCAAGAACGAAGAAGGCCAGGGCATCGCCTATTACGTGGCGACCATCGTCGCCGAGCTGGTGCTGGGCATTCTCGCCAGCATCATCGTGATGTGGTTCTCGCGCCGTCGCGAATACCGTGCCGATGACGCCGGTGCACGACTGGCCGGCACCGGTGCCATGATCAGCGCCCTGCAACGCCTGCGTTCGGAGCAAGGCATGCCGGCGCAGATGCCCGACACCCTCAAGGCCTTCGGCATCAACGGCGGCCTCAAACATGGCCTGGCCGGCCTGCTGATGAGCCACCCGCCGCTCGAGGAGCGCATCGAGGCGCTGCGTCGTCGCGGCTGAGCTCAGCGTTACCCTACAGGGGCGACTTCGGTCGCCTCTTTTTTTGCCTGCGGTTTCGTGACCTTGAGCTTTCGCCTGCCGCGTCCGGAGGCTTTATGGTCAATCGACTTATGGAGCGCTTCAACACCCCATAGCCACACTGCGATAAGGCAAAGCATCGCGGTCCTGTGGGAGTCCGCCCGCCGCCTTGGCGGCGTGCTGTCGCGCAGAGAACATGACGATAGCTGGCATGGCTCAGAGGCTTTATCTCCGATTGATTTCTGGGGCCGCTTTGCGGCCCATCGCGGCACAGGGGCCGCTCCTACAGGTGATCGCAACACTCTGCCTCATTGCGGTGTGACTACGGGTGTAGGAGCGGCCCCTGTGCCGCGATTGGGCCTGCAGGGCCCACAAAAATTCTGGAATTTTTCATTTAAAATCAGAAAGATACTTTATGCCCTATAAGGGCGGGCTTGCCCGCGATGGCGTCCGCCCCATCACTGCCTGCATAGCAGGCAAGCCCGCTCTCATAGGGTTGTGCCAATCCGTCACCTGGCGCCCTGACTGCATGCAAATCCAGCCTACCTGCTTGAACGCCCGCCATAAAAAAACCCCGGTTCGAGCTGCCTCGAACCGGGGTTTTCTACATCACCTGTGCATCAATCTTCGCGATAGCGACGCAGCTTGAGCTGTTTGCCGGCGACACGGGTGTCCTTGAGCTTGGTCAGCAGCTTCTCGAGGCCGTCTTCCGGCAGCTCGACCAGGCTGAAGCTGTCACGCACCTGGATGCGACCGATCGCATCACGGGCCAGGCCACCTTCGTTGAGGATCGCGCCCAGCAGGTTCTTGGCGGCGATGCCGTCACGGGCACCCAGGGCGGTACGGCAACGGACACGGCCTTCGGCCAGTGGCAGCGGCGCGCGACGCTCGCGGTCACCGCGCTCGCCACGGTCGCTGCGCTCACCGGTACGCTCGCGCGGGGTGTGCGACGGCACCAGCGGCTGGTCACGCTCGACGCTGGCCAGGTCCAGGGCCTGACCATTGGTGGCCTTGCGCAGCAGGGCCGCGGCCAGGGCACGTGGGCTGCAGCCCAGGTCGGTGGTCAGGCGGTCGAGCAGCTCGCCATGGCTGGCTTCGGAATCGGCCACCAGCGGTGCGAGGCTGTTGGTCAGCTTCTTGATGCGGGCGTCCAGCACGGCCTGGGCATTGGGCAGACGCGCTTCGGCGACTTTCTGGCCGGTGACACGCTCGATCACCTGCAGCATGCGACGCTCGCGCGGCGTGACCAGCAGCAGGGCACGGCCTTCACGACCGGCACGGCCGGTACGGCCGATACGGTGCACGTAGGACTCGGGGTCGTACGGCATGTCGACGTTGAACACGTGGGTGATGCGCGGAACGTCCAGACCACGGGCGGCGACGTCGGTGGCGACGACGATGTCCAGGCGACCGTCCTTGAGCGAGTCGATGACGCGCTCACGCTGGTTCTGGGCGATGTCGCCGTTTAGGGCAGCGGCCTTGTAGCCCTTGGCTTCCAGCGCGCTGGCCAGGTCCAGGGTGGCTTGCTTGGTGCGCACGAAGGCGATCAGCGCGTCGAACTCTTCCACTTCCAACAGGCGCAGCACGGCCGGGATCTTCTGGTCGGCGTGCACCATCAGGTGGGCCTGGTCGATCGCGGTGACGGTCTGGGTCTTGCTCTGGATCTTGACGTGCTTGGGCTCGCGCAGGTGACGTTCGGCGATCGAGCGGATCGACGACGGCAGCGTGGCCGAGAACAGTACGGTCTGACGGGTTTCCGGCAGTGCGGCGAAGATCACTTCCAGGTCGTCCATGAAGCCGAGCTTGAGCATCTCGTCGGCTTCGTCGAGGACCAGGTGACGCACGGTCGACAGGACCTTCTCGTCACGGCGCAGGTGGTCGCACAGGCGACCGGGGGTGGCGACGACGATCTGGGCGCCGTTGCGGATGGCACGCAGCTGCGGGCCCATCGGGGCGCCGCCGTACACGGCCACCACGTTCACGCCCGGCATCTGCTTGGCGTAGGTTTCGAAGGCTGTAGCTACTTGCAGCGCCAACTCACGGGTTGGCGCCAGGATCAGGGCTTGCGGTTCGCGCTTGCTCGTGTCGATACGATTCAGGATGGGCAGGGCGAAGGCAGCGGTCTTGCCGGTGCCGGTCTGCGCCTGGCCGATCATGTCGTGACCGGCGAGAATGATCGGGATCGATTGCTGCTGAATGGCGGACGGCTCTTCATAGCCGGTGGCCAGTACGGCGGCAACGATGCTGGGATTGAGATCGAGAGCGGCGAATCCGCCGGTTTCCTGGGTCATGGGTCTGCCTCTAGAGGTGCATCCGCAAAGACCCATGCTCCAAAGCTGCACATGCCTTGAAAGACCCTAAGGTCACCCAGGCAGCTCTGGCGGCGGGGATTTGCGAAGACGATTGAAAAGGGAACATCTTGGGAAAGTCCGACGAGCGGACGCGCAGCCGTAGCTGAATTCGGAGGATTTGCACCACCTGCAACGGGGGCCCGCTGAAAGACCGGCGCGTACTATACCCGAATCGGCGATTCGCGGTGAGATTTTTTTTACCGACCGGTCAAGTCGTGCGCCAGGCATTGCTGGCGGCTGAATCGTTTAGTCCATCGCTCAGGTGGCCGGACGCACCACCCGGATCAGCGGCTCCAGGTCATACCCCAGACGAGGGGCCAACGCCTGGGCGCGCTGGCGCAGGGCGGGCAGGTCGAGCGTCTGGTCGAGGTCGGCGGGCACCAGCAGCACCACATTGCCCTCCTTGACCGGCAGCTCCCAGTAATGCCGGTGGTAGAGCCCCCGCAGCAAGGCAGCGCCCAGCGGCTTGCCGTCGTCGTTGGCCCACTGGTTGATCACCAGCCAACCGCCCGGATTGAGCTTGCGCTGGCAGTCCTGCAGGAAATTCCAGGCCAGGTGCGCGACGCCGGGGCCGTGATCGGTATACAGGTCGACGAAGATCAGGTCCGCGCATTCGGCGTCCGGCAACAAGGCCATGGCATCGCCGATGCGCACATAAAGGCGCGGGTCATCGTCCAGCCCCAGGTACTGCATGGCCAGGCGCGGCACGTCAGGACGCAGTTCGATGGCCTCGACGTCTTCCAGCGGCAGGAATTTCAGGCAGGCCTGGGTCAGGGTGCCGGCGCCCAGCCCCAGGAACAGCGCGCTGTCCGGCGCCTCATGGCACAGCGCCCCCAGCAGCATGGCCCGCGTGTAGTCGTACTCGAGCCAGGCCGGGTCGGCGGTGAACACACAGCTCTGCTCGATGGCATCGCCGAATTCCAGAAATCGGTACTCGTCCACCTCGAGCACACTGATGACGCCGAAGGCATCCTCGACCCGCTCCAGCAGCCGCTCTTGCCGCTCGTTCGTCATTGCCCCGTCCACGTGCGCAAAAGCGGGCATTGTCCGTCAATGCCGAGGGCGCAACAACCCAACGCGCACCTGCTACCATGGGCCATCGCCCTTTTCCCTTGCCCGAGAGCCCTGATGAACAGACCGTGGAGCCCCGACAGCTGGCGCGCCTTGCCGATCCAGCAGCAGCCGATCTACCCTGACGCCGCCCACCTGGGCCGGGTCGAGCAGACCCTGGCCAGCTACCCGCCCCTGGTGTTCGCAGGCGAAGCGCGGGAACTGCGCCGTCAGTTTGCCGAGGTGACCCAGGGCCGGGCCTTCCTGCTGCAAGGGGGCGACTGCGCCGAAAGCTTCGCGGAGTTTTCTGCCGCGAAGATCCGCGACACCTTCAAGGTGCTGCTGCAGATGGCGATCGTCATGACCTTTGCCGCCGGCCTGCCGGTGGTCAAGGTCGGTCGCATGGCGGGCCAGTTCGCCAAACCGCGCTCGGCCAATGACGAAACCCTCGAGGGCGTCACCCTGCCGGCGTACCGGGGCGACATCGTCAATGGCATCGGCTTCGACCCCGTCAGCCGCGTGCCGGACCCTGAGCGCCTGCTGCAGGCCTACCACCAGGCCACCGCCAGCCTGAACCTGCTGCGCGCCTTCGCCCAGGGTGGCTTTGCCGACCTGCACCAGGTGCACCGCTGGAACCTGGACTTCATCGCCAACTCGGCGTTGGCCACCAAGTACCATCAACTGGCCGATCGCATCGACGAGACCCTGGCCTTCATGCGTGCCTGCGGCCTGGACAGCGCGCCGCAGCTGCGCGAGACCAGCTTCTTCACCGCGCATGAAGCGCTTCTGCTCAACTACGAGCAAGCGTTCGTGCGCCACGACAGCCTGACCGGCGACCCCTACGACTGCTCGGCGCACATGCTGTGGATCGGCGACCGTACACGCCAGCTCGACGGGGCTCACGTGGAGTTCCTGCGCGGCGTGCACAACCCCATCGGGGTCAAGGTGGGCCCGAGCATGGACCCGCAGGAGCTGCTCCGGCTGATCGATGTGCTCAACCCCGACAACGACCCGGGCCGCCTCAACCTGATCGTGCGCATGGGCGCGGACAAGGTGGCCGAGCATTTCCCCCGGTTGCTGCAGACGGTCACCCGCGAAGGCCGCCAGGTGCTGTGGAGCTGCGACCCGATGCACGGCAACACCATCAAGGCCAGCAGCGGCTACAAGACCCGCGACTTCGCGCAGATCCTGGCGGAGGTCCGGCACTTCTTCGACGTGCATCGCGCCGAAGGCACCCATGCCGGCGGCATTCACATCGAGATGACCGGCCAGAACGTGACCGAGTGCATCGGCGGTGCCCGGCCGATCACCGAAGCCGGCCTGTCGGATCGCTACCATACCCACTGCGACCCGCGTCTGAACGCCGATCAGTCGCTGGAGCTGGCGTTCATGATTGCCGACACGTTGAAGAGCAGTCTCAAGCGGTGAGTGGCAAGCTACAAGCTACAAGCTACAAGCTACAAGCTACAAGCTACAAGCTACAAGCTACAAGCTGAGAGGCGTTGCACTGACGTTCGGCATCAACTTCAGCCCTGATGCCGTTCAATCAATCGCCAAGTGTTCAGCCCTGCCACGGCTTGCAGCTTGCAGCTTGCAGCTTGCAGCTTGCAACTTATAGCTGGCGGCTGGCGGCTTGCGGCTCACACCTCGAACGCCAGCAACACCGCACACACCACGAGAAACCCGCAGAACAGGCCACGCAGGACTTTTTCGGGCAGGGCATGGGCGAGCTTCACGCCCCAGCTGATGCTCAGCAGCCCGCCCACGGCCAAGGGCAGGCCGATGCTCCAGTCGACGCTGTGGTGCACGCCATAGGTCAGCAGGGTGATGGACGTGCTCGGCACGGCCAGCGCCAGGGACAGACCCTGGGCGACCACTTGCGTGGTGCCGAAGACGCTGGTCAGCACCGGCGTCGCTACCACCGCGCCGCCCACGCCGAACAGCCCACCCATGCTTCCGGCGAAGGCCCCCAGCACACCCAGCCAAGGCCAAGGGTGCCGCAGACGGTCGCTGGCCACCGCGCGACGCATGAGCAGGCGCACCCCGTTCCAGAGTGCCAGCGCCACCAGAAAACCGACGAACCCCAGGCGCATGACATGGGCATCGAGCCCTACCGCCCAGATCGAGCCCAGCCAGGCGAACACCAGGCTGCACACCGACAGGGGCAAGGCATGGCGCCATTCGATGCGATTGCGCTGGTGGTAACGCCACAGAGCGAGCATGACGTTCGGCACCACCATCACCAAGGCCGTGCCTTGCGCCATCTGCTGATCGAGCCCGAACAGGACGGCCAACGCCGGAATGGCGATCAACCCACCACCGATGCCGAACAAGCCCCCCATGGTCCCCAGGGCGGCGCCCAGCGCCACGAACATCACCGTTTCCATCCTGACTCACTTTTTTGTCTTCACCCAGTAGGCTGTCATGCTAACGGGTCGCGCTTTGCACGGAAACGCACAACCCCGCACAATGGCTGTGCACATTTCGCACAGTCAAAAAGGTTTTTCCATGACGCCCGACGTGTTGTCCGCCCAGTTCGCTCTGTTCCTGGACGTACTGGAAACCGGGAGCTTCTCGGCCGCTGCACGGCGTCATCCGTTGACGCCTTCGGCAGTGGCGCGGCGCATGGACAGCCTGGAAAACGCCGTGGGCAGCCGCCTGTTCGTGCGCAGCACGCACCGGATCGAGGCGACGCCGTCGGGCCGGGCGTTCGCCGAGCGCGCGCGGCGCATCCTCGAAGAGTGGCGCCTGGCCCGTGCCGAAGCCGTGTCGCTCAGCGAGTCGCCCGAGGGGCTGATCCGACTCAATGCGCCCGCCGCCCTGGGCCGCCGCCACCTGGCGCCGGCCATCGCCGATTTTCTGGTCGCCTACCCTGGGCTGGACGTTCAGCTGCAGCTGATCGACAGCTTCGTCGACCTGCAAGGCAGCCTGCTGGGCGAATTCGACCTGGTGCTGCGCGCCGGTCCCCTGGCCGATACGCGGCGCGTCGCCACCCCACTGGCTTCGATGGTCCGCATCGCCTGCGCCAGCCCAGCCTACCTGGCCCGACGCGGCATCCCTTCCACACCGGCCGAACTGCCCGAGCACGACGGCCTGGACTGGGACGGTCTGGCGCCGCCCTTCGCCTGGCGCTTCAAGGAAGGCGACAGCACCCGCCTGTATCGGCCACGCCGCGTGCGCATGACGGCCAACAATGCCGAGGCGCTGCTGTGTGGCGCGCTGGCCGGGCTGGGCATCGCGCACCTGCCTACCTGGTTGACCAGCGAGCACCTGATGCGCGGCGAACTGATGCCGTTGTTCTGCGAAAACGGCCTGCCCTCACCGGAAGCCAGCGGCATCTATGCCTTGCGCCTCGAACATGAAACGAACTCTCGCAGCCGATTGCTGCTCGAATTTCTCAAGCAC
This sequence comes from Pseudomonas monteilii, assembly GCA_001534745.1. Taxonomy (NCBI): domain Bacteria; kingdom Pseudomonadati; phylum Pseudomonadota; class Gammaproteobacteria; order Pseudomonadales; family Pseudomonadaceae; genus Pseudomonas; species Pseudomonas alabamensis. The sequence goes on along the minus strand of CP013997.1, from coordinate 1,351,308 downwards.
CGCTTCAGCCCGATCCCGCCCTGGGACCTGGCCTTGCGCAGTGGGCTGCATCGACAATGAACCTAACGCATTGCGCGCATGCCAGATTGATATCCACTTAGCAGTGAAGGACATGCATGAACGCCGATATCCGATCCCCCAGCGATGAGCTGTTGCTGGACAGCCAGGTCTGTTTCGCCCTGCATTCCACCTCGTTGCTGATGACCAAGGTGTACAAACCCCTGTTGCAGACATTGGGCCTGACCTACCCCCAGTACCTGGCCATGCTGGTGCTGTGGGAACACGATGGCATGACGGTGGGTGAAATCAGCCAACGCTTGTTGACCGACCCCGGCTCGCTGACGCCGCTGCTCAAGCGCCTGGAGAGCGAAGGCCTGCTCAAGCGCAACCGCAGCCGCGAGGACGAGCGGGTGGTGCAGGTGCAACTGACCGACAAGGGCCGCCAGCTGCGCGAGGACGCGCGCCATGTACCCGGTGACATCCTCGGGGCCAGCGGGCGCAGCCAGGAGCGATTGCGTCAGTTGCAGGAAGACTTGCTCGAGCTGCGAGCCAGCTTGCAGAAGAACCTGGCCTGAGGCGGCTGTCGTGTTTCCTCTGGGCCCTACGGGCCCATGAAATCAGCCGACTTGGATCTGCCAGGCAACAGGCGAATGTACAACTTCATCCGCCCGCCTGTTATCGCTTGCGCTCATACAACCGTGGCGCCCCTTCCGGCCGTGACTTGAACCGTCGATGCGCCCACAGGTACTGCTCGGGGCACTCACGCAACACCCCTTCCACCCATTGGTTGATCCGCAGGCAGTCGGCCTCCTCGCTCTCCCCTGGGAAGTCCTCCAGCGGCGGATGCACCACCAACCGATACCCGCTGCCATCCTCGAGCCGACGCTGGGTGAAGGGAATCACCCGCGCCCGACCCAGGCGCGCGAACTTGGTGGTGGCCGTGACCGTGGCCGCCGGAATGCCGAACAGCGGGACGAACACGCTCTGCTTGGTGCCGTAGTCCTGGTCCGGCGCATACCAGATGGCCCGCCCGCTGCGCAGCAGCTTGAGCATGCCGCGCACGTCGTCTCGCTCGACCGCCAGGGCATCGAGGTTGTGCCGCTCGCGACCACGCCGCTGGACATAGTCGAACAGCGCGTTGCCGTGTTCGCGGTACATGCCATCGATGGTGTGCGCCTGACCCAACAGCGCCGCGCCGATTTCCAGGGTGGTGAAGTGCACGGCCATCAGGATGGCGCCCTGCCCGTCGCGCTCAGCGTCGCGCAGGTGCTCCAACCCTTCGATATGGGCCAGGCGCGCCAGCCGGGCCTTGGGCCACCACCAGCTCATGGCCATCTCGAAGAAGGCGATGCCCGTGGAGGCGAAGTTTTCCTTGAGCAATCGTTTGCGCTGCGCCTCGGACAGCTCGGGAAAGCACAGCTCCAGGTTGCGCGCCGCGATGCGCCGACGCGGGCCGGCGACACGGTACATCACCGCGCCCAGCACGCGGCCCAGCCCCAGCAAGGCACGATAGGGCAGCTGCACGATCAGCCAGAGCAGCCCCAGGCCCAGCCAGAGACCCCAGAAGCGCGGATGGAAGAACTGAAGACGAAAACGCGGGCGTTCCATTGAAGCATCCGGTCAGACAAAGGCCGGGCATTCTACAACGGATCGTCGCGAGTTGCGGCCAACGGGCGTTCTCGTTATAAGTCAGGGCACTTTTTTCGTAACAAGCCGTCTATGCAGACCATGAGCCCAAACCAGACACCCGACGCCGTACCCGTGTTCCAGCTCAAGGGCAGCATGCTTGCCATCACTGTGCTGGAGCTCGCCCACAACGACCTCGACGCGCTCGACCGGCAGTTGGCGGCGAAAGTCGCGCAGGCCCCGAATTTCTTCAGCAACACACCCTTGGTGCTGGCGCTGGACAAACTGCCGATCGCCTGCGGCCCCCTCGACCTGCCTGCCCTGATGCGCATCTGCCGCCACCATGGCCTGCGCACCCTGGCCATTCGCGCCAACCGGATCGAGGACATCGCTGCGGCGATCGCCATCGACCTGCCCGTGCTGCCCCCTTCGGGTGCACGGGAGCGCCCCCTGGAGCCCGAGCCGGAAGTCAAGCCACCCGAGCCTGCCCCGCCACCGCCTCCGCCGCCCAGCGAGCCGGAGGTGCGCCCGACGCGCATCGTCAGCTCCCCGGTGCGCGGAGGCCAGCAGATCTACGCCCAGGGCGGCGACCTGATCGTGACCTCTTCGGTCAGCCCGGGTGCGGAACTTCTTGCCGACGGCAACATCCATGTGTACGGCGCGATGCGGGGTCGGGCCCTGGCCGGCGTCAAGGGCAACACCCGCGCACGGATTTTCTGCCAGCAGATGACCGCCGAACTGCTGTCGATCGCGGGTCAATACCGCGTGTGCGAAGAGCTGCGCCGCGACCCGCTCTGGGGGTTCGGTGTCCAGGTCAGCCTGTCTGGCGATGTGTTGAACATCACCCGCCTTTGACGGATACTTGCCGTCATTTTTAGTGCAACTTCTTTTCATGTTGCCGTTTTTGTGTATTTGCAGGGACTGCTGTCCCGTTCATCTAGGGGTGAAACACCTTGGCCAAGATTCTCGTCGTTACTTCCGGCAAGGGGGGCGTGGGCAAAACCACCACCAGCGCCGCCATCGGCACCGGGCTCGCGCTGCGCGGCTACAAGACGGTCATCGTCGACTTCGACGTCGGCCTGCGTAACCTGGACCTGATCATGGGCTGCGAGCGCCGCGTGGTGTATGACTTCGTCAACGTGGTCAACGGCGAAGCCGGCCTGCAGCAGGCCCTGATCAAGGACAAGCGCCTGGAGAACCTGTTCGTGCTGGCGGCCAGCCAGACCCGCGACAAGGACGCGCTGACCCAGGAAGGCGTCGAGAAGGTACTGAACGAGCTGAAGGAATCCTTCGACTACGTGGTCTGCGACTCCCCTGCCGGCATCGAAAAGGGTGCGCACCTGGCCATGTACTTCGCCGACGAAGCCATCGTGGTGACCAACCCGGAAGTCTCGTCGGTCCGCGACTCCGACCGCATGCTGGGTATCCTGGCCAGCAAATCGCGCCGCGCCGAGAACGGCGAAGAGCCGATAAAGGAACACCTGCTCATCACCCGCTACCACCCTGAGCGCGTCGAGAAAGGCGAGATGCTCAGCATCGCCGACGTCGAGGAGATCCTCTCGATCAAGCTCAAGGGCGTGATCCCCGAATCCCAGGCGGTGCTCAAGGCCTCCAACCAGGGCATCCCGGTCATCCTCGACGACCAGAGCGATGCCGGTCAGGCCTACAGCGACGCCGTCGACCGCCTGCTGGGCAAAGAGAAGCCAATGCGCTTCATCGACGTACAGAAGAAGGGATTCTTCGAGCGCATTTTCGGGAGCAAATAAACCATGAACCTTTTTGACTTCTTTCGTGGCAGACAGAAACAGAGCAGCGCGTCGGTGGCGAAAGAGCGTCTACAGATCATCGTGGCGCACGAGCGCGGACAGCGCAGCACCCCGGACTACCTCCCGGCCTTGCAGAAGGAACTGGTCGAGGTGATCCGCAAGTATGTGAACATTGGCAACGACGATGTGCAGGTCGCTCTGGAAGACCAAGGCAACTGCTCCATCCTCGAGTTGAACATCACCCTCCCGGAGCGTTGATCGCCCCGGGTCACGTGCACGGCGACGGTCAGGCCGGCAGTTCCACTGCCGTGCCTGCCGTCGCCGTTGCGTTTTGCAGAGAACCCGCAATGCCGTTGTCGAACGTCCAGATCCTTCATGAAGATGCCGCCGTGCTGGTGGTCAACAAGCCGACGTTGCTGCTGTCGGTGCCCGGCCGTGCCGACGACAACAAGGACTGCCTGATCACCCGCCTGCAGGAAAACGGCTATCCGGACGCGCTGATCGTGCACCGGCTGGACTGGGAGACCTCGGGCATCATCCTGCTGGCCCGCGACGCCGACAGCCACCGCGAGCTGTCCCGACAGTTCCACGACCGGGAAACGGAAAAGGCCTACACGGCCCTGTGCTGGGGGCAACCGGACCGCGACAGCGGCAGCATCGATCTGCCCCTGCGGTACGATCCGCCGACCAAGCCGCGTCACGTGGTCGATCACGAATTGGGCAAGCGCGCCCTGACCTTCTGGCGCGTGCTCGAACGGCATGTCGATCATTGCCGCGTCGAACTGACGCCGGTCACCGGACGCTCGCACCAGCTGCGCGTGCACATGCTGTCGATCGGCCACCCGCTGCTGGGCGACCGCCTCTACGCCAACCCCGAAGCCCTGGCCGCCCATGAACGCCTGTGCCTGCATGCCAGCATGCTGGCGTTCACCCACCCGGTGTCGGGCGAGCGGCTGT